>JBCCQY010000010.1:0-98038 GCA_039208735.1 Myxococcota bacterium
ACCCGACTTACCAATCCGCCTACGTACCCTTTACGCCCAGTGATTCCGAGCAACGCTTGCACCCTCCGTATTACCGCGGCTGCTGGCACGGAGTTAGCCGGTGCTTTCTTGGGAGGTACCGTCAGATCTTCTTCCCTCCCGACAGTGCTTTACGACCCGAAAGCCTTCATCACACACGCGGCGTGGCTGCGTCAGGCTTCCGCCCATTGCGCAATATTCCCCACTGCTGCCTCCCGTAGGAGTCTGGGCCGTGTCTCAGTCCCAGTGTGGCTGATCATCCTCTCAGACCAGCTACCCATCGCTCCCTAGGTAGGCCGTTACCCTACCTACTAGGTAATGGGCCGCAGGCTCATCCTCTGGCGCCCGAAGGCTTTGATCCGAAGACCATATGCGGTATTAATCCGAGTTTCCCCGGGCTATTCCCCACCAAAGGGCAGATTACCTACGTGTTACTCACCCGTTCGCCGCTCCCCGAAGGGCGCTCGACTTGCATGTGTTAGGCCCGCCGCTAGCGTTCGCTCTGAGCCAGGATCAAACTCTCCAGTTTGATATTCTCACTCTATTCTTTGAACACAATTACCAAAGTATTCGTGTTCAGGAATCGACGACGCTTACGCCCAACCCCGAAGGGTCGGCCGTCACTGATTCTTCTGCTTGCATTTCAAAGACCGACCCGTTCGAGCTTAATCAACTCTTTGGGTGGTGTTTCGTGCGCGTTGGTCACGCTCTCCAGGAGAGCGGCCGTCGCGGCAACCCCCTCATTCTATCGAAGAAGTGAGGAGCGTCAACATCTTTTTCGAACCGAGTTCGAAGCGATGCGTCCCGACAGCGCGTCGCGCCGTCAAGACTCCCCCTTAGTATGGGTGCCCCGACGGAGCGTCAACCAAAGGAGATCAACTTTCTGATAAGCCAGGCCACTGGCAGAGAGTCAGCGGCAGCGCGAATGACCGTTCAGAACCTGAAGGTTCTCACCACATTCAGTGGATCACACCGAAGACATCTGGGCCATTTTGTAGACCCAGCCTAGTCCCATCAACAGCAGGAACCCCAACGCGAGGGTGCCCTCAAGAGGCTCCAACCAACGGTAGATCTTCTGCCATCGATCGCGTGGATCGATGCTTTCTGCGGTGGCGATCGCGAATACACCCACCGCGATGGCAAACAGCAACGAAGCGAACGGTTGGTTCACGATCGCGCGGATCGGTGAGAAGTGAGCCATCAGCGACCACGACGTCGTGGCTCCACACATGGGGCAAGGCTGACCCGTCATCTGCAGAAACGAGCACGAGGCCAATCCGAGCTGCGTGTGCGTGCCATGCCCTTCGGCCGACGGCTCGAGGATCGCGGCCAAGGTGAACACGCCCGCGAGGCCAAGCGCGATCGCGGCGGAGATCAACCGTTGCTGGGTCTTTGCCGTCACGCGATCCCTCCTAGAGCAGCGCCTGGACAAAGGCTTCGGGTTCGAAGTCGCGAAGATCGTCCGCTCCTTCACCCAGGCCAACCAGTTTCACGGGCACTTCAAGTTCACTGGCGATCGCGAGCACGATCCCCCCCTTGGCCGTCCCATCGAGTTTGGTGACGACGACCCCAGACACCGGGGTGGCCTCGTGGAACAACCGCGCCTGTGACATGCCGTTTTGACCCATGGTGCCGTCGATCACGAGCAAGGTTTCATGGGGGGCGTCGGGGACTCGCTTCTGGATCACCCGGCGGACCTTCGACAACTCTTCCATCAGCGGCTTACGCGTCTGCAAGCGGCCCGCGGTGTCGATGATCACCACATCATGCCCTTCGGACTCTGCCTTTTCGAGCGCTTGGTAGGCGACCGCGCCAGGATCGGCCCCCTCATCGAGCCGAACGAACGAAGCTCCAGTGCGTTCGGCCCAAACCTGCAACTGCTCGGCGGCTGCGGCCCGAAACGTGTCGCCTGCGGCAAGCAGGACCCGCTTGCCTTGATGGGTGAGCCGGTGTGCCAGCTTGCCGATCGTCGTGGTTTTCCCACTGCCATTCACGCCCACAACCAACCACACCCGCGGCCCGTCAGCCTCCCACTGCAGTGGCGCATGGACCGCCGAGAGCTTCGCTTGCATGGCATCGGCCAGGACGCGACGTAGCGCATCGGGATCTTCGGCGTCGTCGGTCGCACCTTCACGTACCGCCTGCACGAGCTCTCCGGCCGTGGTCACCCCAACGTCGGCGATGATCAAGGCCTCTTCGAGTTCCTCGAGGGCCGATTCGTCACGCGGCTGACCGAGCCAGCGACGCAGGCCATCCGACAGCGTGGATCGGCTGCGATCGAGCGCAGCGCGAAACCGCTCAAAAAGGGACGGTTCGGGTGGCGCTTCAACGACCGGTGGCTCTGTGACCGGAGCTTCGGTCTCCGGTGCCTCAACGGGGCTCTCAGGCGCTGCGGTGGGACCCGGAAGACGTGCGACCGTCTCGGGAACCGGGCTTCGAAACAGGACATAAGCCACGATAAAGGAGGAAAGAACCGCCACAATCGCTAGGCCGTAGGCCACGGCGGGATGCCCCGCCGCCATCACCATCAACATGCCGTCATCATAGCTGAACGCTGACCAGACGGCTCACCCCGGGCTTGGCCATCGTGACCCCAAACAGTGTGTCGGCACACTCCATGGTCTTGCGGTTGTGCGTCACGACGAGAAACTGAGACTGCGAGGCCATTTCGCGGAGCATCTCATTGAACCGTGCGCCATTGGCCTCATCGAGCGGCGCATCCACCTCATCAAGAACGCAAAACGGCGAAGGCTTGACGCGAAACAACGCGATCAGCAGGGCAATCGCGGTCATGGCCTTTTCGCCCCCCGAGAGCAGCTGCAGGTTCTGCAAACGCTTGCCCGGGGGTTGGACGAAGATGTCGACGCCACACTCGAGCAGGTCCGCCTCATCGGTCAAGGCCAGCCGGGCTTGGCCACCTCCCACAAGGCGAGGATAAGCCACCTGAAAGTGCTCATTGACCGCAGTGAATGCATCCCGGAAGCGCTCGCGACATTCTTGGTTGAGCTTTGTGATCGCAGCTTGAATGCTGCGTACCGACTCTTCGAGGTCCAGACGCTGCGCTTCCATCTCGTCGTAGCGGTGCTTCAGTTCCCGGTACTCCTGGAGCGCCGCGACGTTCACTGCGCCAAAGCCTGCGAGCCGGCTACGAAGACGCTCGAGATCCCGCACGCGGGCCACGATCCGCGGTTCGTCTTCGAGATCTTCGGGCTCGATGAAGATCGGTTCGACGGGTTCAATGCGGCGCTCGCCGATCGTCACGCCATCGCGAACGTCGTCGGGCACGCCCAGTTCAAGCTCCCGGTCCACGAAGAGCTGCTGCAGCAATTCGTTCACATCAATTTGGTAGCGATCGGCCATCCGTTGATGGATCACTTCGAGTTCGGTGCTTGCCGCCCGCACCCGCTCGGCAATGGCCTCGGCACGCTGTCCGAGCCGTTTGACTTGGGCCATCGACGAACGCTGGTGTTCCTCGATTTCCGACAACGCCGCCCGTTCCGTTCGCAGGCGTGCACGCGCCGTCTCATACGCATCGAACGCGGCTCCCCGCTGCTCACTGGCCTCATCCACCTGCTTTGACGCCTCATCCCGGGCGGTCTTGGCCGCTTCAATCGCCATCGCAGCGGTTCGGGAACGCTCTTCGGCCCGTTCGATCGTCTGCGCGGCCCGTTCAAGCTGTCCTCGAGCCGCCTCCAAGCGGGCCAGGAGCGCGGCTTGAGCGGTTCTAATCTCCGTTCGCACATCTTCGGACTCGCCCACGGCAGCCCTCGCCGTAGACTCTGCTTCAACGGCATGAGCCACCGCAACACGTCGCTCCTCCACCTGTCGCAGCCGATCCGCCACTTCGGCCGAACGTTGCTCCCACGCCTTGTCCGCTTGTGCCTCCTCCTCGCGCAAACGGGTGTGCTCGGCCTCCAGCTCCCGCGACTCGGTGTCGCGCTTCGCCAACTCGCCGCTCACCCTCACCACGTCACGCTCGGCGGCGTTGAATTCCGCTTCAGCCCGTTCCCAGCCCCTCGATCGTTCCAGCGCGGCCTGTTGCGCTGCGTCACGCTCCATCAGTCGAGCCCGCACCCGCTCCCGAGCACTGGCCAACGCCTGCTGCAGTGGTTCAAACCCCGCGTCGTCTTCGATGACGGGACGGTCGAGCAGCGCCGCTTCGATACGTTCCGCTTGTGTTCGCATCGAGGCAAGCCGCGCCTCGCTCTGATCCCTCGCCAGCGCAATCGCTCGGTCGCGCTCGAGCGTCCGTTCGCGACCTTGGGTTCCCGCGGATGCCCTCACCTTCTCGCTGGCCTCTCGTTCGGCCTCGGCCACTTGCGCCCGGACCGTAGACCGCGCTCTTCCTTCCTCATCTTGTGCGTGCTTCCAGGACCGTTCCGCGGTGTTTCGCGTGACCGAAGCATCCGTCCAGGTGGCCTCCGCCACATCCCGATCCACCTCGAGCTGCTCGAGCACATCTCGGAGTCCTCGGCACGCCTTGGTCAGCCGACCGGCCTCATCGGCAAGAGCCCCGAGATCCTCGGGAGGCCCCAACCGAACGAAGCCCTCGACGTCTATGCGGAACCCTGGTCCCGCGATGGGACCGTCGGAACGCAACGCCTGCGAAAGGTCCGTCTCCCAACGCCCCGTCGCGGAAGGCGGCAAGTCCCCTTGAGGACGAAACCACAGGACCAGGCGATCGTCGCCCTGACGTCCCGCCGCCGCTTCGAGCACCCGTTGTGGTTCGGTCACGAAGGGCGCCAACGCACGATCGCCCAGCCGGTTCAACACCGCCGACTTGGACCCCTCTGGAATGCGCTCGATGAGCGGCGGCTCGTCGAGTCCCGAGTCTGCAGCGAGCCGAGCCTGAATGGCGACAAGGCGCGCCTCTTCCTCGGCGAGTTCTGCGCGGGCGGTGCGAATCTGGCCGTCGATCGCATCGATCTCGGATCGAGCGTCGTCCATCGCTTCCACCGCCAAATCTCGGGCCGACTTCGCAGCCGCGGTACGCGCTTCGGCCTGTTCGACCACGTGATGTGCTTCGTCTTCAAAGCGTTTGCGCACACTCGCTACGTGCGCGGCTCGTGCGTCGGCGGAAGCGCGTTCGGCCTCGACCAGGCGAACCCGCCAACCCTCCTCCAGTTGCTGGATCCGTTGGCGCTCATGGACCTCGGCGGCCGCCACCCACCGACGACCGCGTTCCTGAACATCCCGAACCTCGGCTTGATGCGCATCGAAACGCGCCTGTTGCGCCTGTTGCGCGTCGGCCAGAGCACGCTCGGCGCTGGCTTGATCCTCAAGGGCCGCGTCGTACTGATCCTGCGCGGCACGCACGGTGGCGGCCGCGTCGTCTCGATCCCCTTGGTGCGGAGAGAGGCGTTCCTTGGCTTCATCACGAAGCCGCAGGGCGGTGGTGTGCTCCTCTCGAAGGGTCGTCCGAGCCTCATCGAGGCGCGCCATTCGGTCCACCAACGCTTCACGCCGAGCCACTAAGGAGGCCCGCGTGGTCTCGAGCTGTTGCCGAGATTCGGTGAGCGCAGTCAGTTCGGCCTCGGCTTGCGTCGCCGCGGCCCGCGCCGCTTCAGCCTGCGAATGCGCGCGCTCGACGGTGGCTTGGCGAGCTTCGACCTCCGTCCCCACCGTCGCCAAGCGTCCATCGACGGCCTGGGCCTCTGCCTCGAGTGCGGTGACTTCGTCGGCCGCAACCGTCGCATCATTCTTCGCCAATGCGACGTCATCGTGGGCCTGAGCGACCTGCGCCACCAACTCTTCACGACGCTCTTCGTGGAGCCGTCGCGTGGCTTCTTGCTCTCGAATTCGAGCGTCGAGTTCGGCGAGCTGATCCCGCAGCTGGCCCGCATTTGTCTCGACCAGCTCAGCCTGGGTGCGACGCTCATCCATGTCACGCGACTGCGCCACGAGCTTCGCTTCCGCCTCCTCAAGCGCGGCGCGAAGGTCATGATCTTCTTCACGGAGGGCCCGCCGTTCGGCCTTCAACCCGAAGGTCTTGGCCAAGGTGAGCAGCAGCTCAGCATGCCGGATCCTCGTGGCGAGCCTGCGATACTCCGCAGCACGAAGGACCTGCTCCTCAAGACCGACCAACCGGCGATGCATCTCTTCGACCACGTCGGAAGCTCGGTCCAGCTGGGTCGACGTCGCCTCCAATCGCACCAAGGCCTCGGCTCGGCGGGCTTTGTAGCGCCCGATGCCCGCGGCCTCGTCGATGACCCGGCGGCGTTCAAGAGGACTTGCCGTGATGACCTTGTCGATCTCTCCCTGTTCGATGAACGAGTAGAGATTGTTGCCGATGCCCGAGTCCATCAGCAGCTCGACAACGTCTTTTCGGCGCACGCGGTTCTGGTTGATGAGATACTCGGACGCGCCGGTTCGATGAAGGCGACGGCCCACCTGAACCTCGGCCATCGCCGCGTAGTCCCCCGGGAAAGGCTCTTCATCTCGCTCGGTGCGTAAGGTGAGCTGCACCTCCGCGAATCCGACCGGTCGTCGATCCTCGGAACCTGCGAAAATCACGTCGGACATCTCGGACCCGCGGAGGCTCCGAGCCGATTGCTCCCCGAGGCACCACTTCAACGCATCGACAACGTTCGACTTGCCGCTGCCATTGGGCCCAACCACGCAGGAAATGCCCTGGCCGAAGTAAATCGAAGTGCGGTCCACGAAGGACTTGAAGCCAAACAAGTCGAGGCGCGCGATCCGCATGGGCCCCCGTTATCCAACCTTCGCGGATCGTGAGGGTCAACGGATGACCGCCTTCGCGACTGCGTAGCGAACTTCGCAGTGAGGTGAACTCGACTGCCCAAGCCCAAACGATTGGGAAAACCTCGTTCTCTATCCCAGCGTGCGCAACCAACAACGCGAGTGGTCATCCAGGTGCGAACTCGACCTCGCACTTCGCGCGAGGGCGTACGAACCAACGCCAACAACCCTCGCCTGTACGCTGGCATGGCCTCTGCAGTACCTACCTACGCAACCCAGCGTTGCGGAGGCATCGTGCGCCCAGCTGTTCTTGCTGCGACTCTGACCTTCCACCCAAAGACGGCGTGGGCTCGGGTTCCTTTCACGATGTTGGCCAAGCTCGCGGGCCCTGTCGTCATTCGTTGGTTGGACCGTCGACGCGAACGCAACAACGGTCGGTAGCGCCAGCAGACCGGTCAGACGAGCATCCCGACGACGGCACCCGTCATGCACGCGGCAAGCATGCCTGCGGCCATCGCTTTGAAGCCCAGCGAAGCGAGATCGCCCATCCGTTCCGGGGCGATTCCACCGATTCCCCCAAGTTGGATGCCGATCGAAGCGAAATTCGCAAACCCGCACAGCGCGTAACTCGCGATGATGGTGCTGCGTTCGGAGAGGACCGGAACGTCTTGCGAGGCCCACTCTCCGAGGTGCGCGTAGGCGACGAACTCGGTGAGCACGATCTTCTCGCCCAACAACCGCCCCACCTCGTCGCATTCCGCGAAGGGGATGCCCATGAGAAACGCGAGCGGCGCGAACAGCGTACCGAGCAGGACGGAGAGGGAAAGCGGGGTGCGCTCGACGCCGGGGCCGCAGTAGCCCGGCGACCACCCCTGCTCCCCGCACTGGGACCACGGCACAAGCCCCACGGCCACATCGACCATTGCGACCAACCCAACGATGGCGATGAGCATGGCGCCAACGTTGATCGCCAACGACATCCCGTCGGAAGCGCCGCGGGCTGCGGCCTCGACCACATTGGTGGCGGGGCTGGGAAACTCGATCTCAACCTCACCTTGGGTCTGGCTTTCCTCGGTCTCCGGGACGACCAACTTGGCACAAACCAACGCCGCTGGCGCACTCATGATCGACGCCATCACGAGATGACCAGCGATATTAGGAATGTCCTCGAGAAATTTCACATAGGCGCCCATGACCCCGCCGGCGACCGTGGCGAACCCCGCCGTCATCACAGCCATGAGTTCCGATCGCGTCATGCTGGCCACGAAGGGTCGAACCAGTAACGGCGCCTCGGTCTGCCCGACGAAGATGTTCCCCGCCGCAGCCAGGCTCTCAGAACCGCTGGTGCCCAAGGTGCGCACCATCAACCAAGCAATGCCTCGCACGAGGCGCTGCATGACCCCCAAGTGGTACAGCATCGACATCAGCGACGAAAAGAAGATGATGGTGGGCAGCACGGTGAACGCGAAGGTGCGCAACGGAGGCGACAAATTGCCGTCGAAGGTCTGCGACGTTCCGTCCACCACGATTTCGTGCGGCAAGATGGTGCCGAACAGAAAGGCAGCTCCTTCATCCGAAAATCCCAGCAGCCCTTCAACCGCGCCCCCGACGAACGTGTAGAAGACATCGGCCAGTCGGACCTCCCCCATCGGGGTGGGCAGCGCTGGGGACAGGAGCACCAGTCCCAGCGCAAGTTGCAGCCCGACCCCCCAAGCAATCGTCCGCCAGCGGATGGAACCCCGGTCTTCAGACGCCAACGCCGCAAGCCCGACCATCACCCCCAAACCCAGCCCCGAGGTGAGCCGAAGGACCCACGGCTCATCCATCATGGGGCGGTCGCCCTCACGACGGCCAAAATGGTCCGCGAGCCGATTCCGTGCGTGCCGGCGAAGGCTTCGATCGTCTGAAAGGGCCGTTGCTTCACGATCTGCGCCACACCCGGCGCATGGATGCCCGCCGCATCGAGCGCATCCTTAGGGGCCTGGTTTACGAAGCGAAGCGCACGAGAAGCCTCTTCAACCGTGAGCACCACACCATCAACCCTGACCTTGGCGTCGTCGCCGACCCCTGGCGCGAACGTCGTCACTCCGGGCAGCTCACCCTCCCGTGCCAACGTCCGGTGGGCCTCGTTCCAGATCGACTGGGTAACCCCCACGCCGCCAAGCCCTACCAGCAACAGGGAAACGAGCGTGACGCCAACACTCCCAAACACCCACCACCATCCTGACGGCGCGTCGTGGGCCGGCTCGAGCACTGGAGGCTGGTTTCGGCTCCAAAGCGTTCGCGAAAGGGTATCGGGTGTGCTCGCAAGCCAGCTTTGAAGCGCCTCCAGCACGGCTCGCGCGGTGGGGGGAGGCCGCTTTCCGTTCGGCGCGAGTAGCCGCATGACCAATTCATCGAGGGCGAGCGGAACGGCGGTTGGTCGACGGCGCTCCCCTTCGAGCATGCGTCGGAGCAACTGGCCAAGCGCTCGGAGGTCTTCGGCAATCGTGGCGTGATCTGCGCGAATCAACCCATCGTCGAGGAGGCGAGGCACCACGCGGCCTTCTTCGGTGACCAATCCCACCCGAATCGGAGCGATGGCACCGTGCGCGAGACCCGCCGAGTGCAACGCCACCAATGCTCCAGATACGCCGATCCCGACCTCAACCGCCCGCCGAGGCTCCAGAGGTCGACCATCGGCCACGAGGTTCGCCACCGTTTGGTCAGGAGGCGGCTCTGTGACGAGGAATCCTTCGGCCGCATCCGTGCCGTAATCGATCACGCGCTGCAGATTCGCGTGGCGAATGTGCGTCCGACGGGCGGCCGCGCGCAAGAACGCCAATTCGTCTCGGACCGACGCCCCGCCGAGGTCCTCGTGTTCGAACGGGCGCATCCAGACTGCGGTGAGCCGCGACCCGGGCTCGCGATGGGCTTGAACGATCGGACCTCGATGACCGCGGCCCACGACCGACCCCAGTCGATAGTGACCGCTGTGCTGACCCTCGACCCGTTCGGCAATAGCCGGACGTTCGCTACCTGGGCCGTGGCCAAAGGCACCGCGATCGGTCTCGGTCATTCATGCCCTCCGTCCGCGCGCCGAGACGCCTATCACTCTTCCACCGGGACGACGCCAACTGGTTGCGTTACCGGTCGCGGATGTCCGACGGCATCCTCGTCAGTCAGACCCTCCGCGACTTGATCGCCGGGGGCTCAATCCAAGCTCTGATTCCCGTTCGGGACGATCAGATCCAGCCCTCGAGCCTGGACCTGCGACTCGGCGCGAACCTCTGGCAACTCCAGTGCAGCTTCCTGCCCGGTGAAACCGGAATCCAGCGCAGGCTGGGCCAGCTGGCCACCGCGTCCCACCGCCTCGACCGAGACCACCCCATCGTGTTGCATCGGGGTGGGGTGTACCTCGCCGAACTGGAAGAGGTGGTGGAACTCCCTGCCGATGTCTGGGGACGAGGAAATCCCAAAAGCAGCACCGGTCGTCTCGACGTGTTCGTACGGCTCCTGTGCGAGCGCGGCCACGCGTTCGACACAGTGCCCGCGGGCTACCAAGGGCGTCTCTTCCTCGAGATCACTCCCCAATCGTTCCATGTCGCGGTACGTCGCGGAGATTGCTTAGGGCAACTTCGCCTGGGTCGGGGTCTCCCTGGTCTTTCGGTCGAAGCCCTTGCCCACCACCAAGCCGAAAGCCCGTTGTGCATTTGGTCCGACGGCACGGCTGCGCCGATCGACGCACGCCCCCCAAGCATCATCCTTTCGGTCGAACTCGAGCGCGCCGACGACGGGCCCATCGGCTACATCGCCCGCCGCCACATGCCGCCCATCGACCTGCAGCAACGCGGGCTGCCCATCGACCGCTACTGGGTTCCCTTGGGCCCAGCAAGCGATGGCCAGGTGCTCGAGCCAGAACAGTTCTACATCTTCGCCACGCGAGAACGCCTGCGCATCCCCCCAGACCTCTGCGCAGAACTCGTGCCCTTCGATGCCACCAAAGGTGAGCTTCGCACTCACTATGCAGGATTCATCGACTCGGGCTTTGGCTGGGACGAATCTGATCCACGGGCAGGGGCCAAGCTCGTCCTGGAAATCCGCACGCATGACGTGCCATTCCTCCTCGAACATGGACAGCCGCTGTTCCGCATCGAATTCGTTCGAAACGAAGCGCGCCCCGACACGGTGTATGGCCGAGGCTCGAACTACCAGATGCAGGGATTGAAACTGGCTAAACAGTTCGGCTAAGCTAGCGGCTCCCATAGGTCGAACTCACGGGGAGCCCCTTCGGGAACGCTTCGAGGGACACCGAACCTGCCCGATCGAACAAGATGGCTTCCAGCGTCTGCGCGCGATGAGCCAGATCGGAAGGTGGTGGGCGACGGCATCCTCCGTCCACCAGCTCCTCAGCGAGAAAGCGGACCGCCGCGGCTCGGTCGGGTTGGCGGACCGGATCGATGGCGCAGGCCTGAAACAACGCGATGGACGCAAAGTCGGGGACGGCGAACGTCGAGAGGTAGGCCGAGCCCTCCCACACCCCAAGGGCAGGAAGCTCCTCGGGGCATCCTCGACAGACCAAAGGCGTTCCCTGGGCACGCTGGGCGAAATCTGCCGCATGCCGCGCTTCATGCGTCACGACTGCGGTAGCCACGAACGCCACCAATTGCTCCAGCGCATCCCGAACCCCGGGAATCTGACGCACATGCATGCTGCGAACTGCAAAGACGAGAGCTTCTTGCTCGGTCACATCCGGGCATGGATTCTCACCCGTCTCAATGGCCCGATTTCTAAGGTTCGCTTGTTCTCGGGTCGAAACGCCGTTCCACGGAAGCCCGACGATGCGGTACTCGCTGCCGCAGCTGGCTCGACGATGTACCGATTCAGTAGCTCGAAGCAACCAAAACCGATCCGCGGCGGTGTCGACCAAGGCATTGACGGATTCGGGGGGAAGCGCTGCGGCCACCTCGGAGCGGACGGCTTGTGCAAACCGGGACGCCAGAGGGTCCGTCTCCGTATCGAGCACCGGGTCGAGCAGCGGCCAAATCCGGTCTAGCGTGAAGGACGTGACCCGATCGAGCAGGATGACCACGCGCTCTTGGTGAGCGTGGATTTGGCCAAGCCAGGCGTCGACCGGCCCCGCTTCGTCGACTCGCCGACGCACGGTGACCCCATAGGTACCCCCATCCACCGTGACCGACGCATCCATCAGCACGTTGCGGTACGCCTTGAGGAACCACCCGCGGGCCGTAAACTCATCGGCGAGCCGATACGGGACCTCCGCCGACGCCATCACGTCGTTCCAGGTGCGCACCACGACCTCGAGTTCATCGAGGTGTTGGGCCGGGCCTTGATCGATGAGATGGCCCATGCGGTCCAGAAGGGCCGAGAGGTTGGGGTCGCTGGCCACCTCGCGTTGCAGACGTTCCCAATGCAGGGCCTTCAATCCGCCAGTGGCTCGAACCCAATCCGGAATCAACTGTTCGTGGACCAACTCGTGATCGATGGCCCTCACCACGGCAGGGTTGACCGAAAGCACAGCCCCTTCCACGATTTCAGGGAGTGGAGTCGGGTCGGGAGCGGGGGCTGACCAGGGATAGACCGCCGCCAGTCCGACCGCACCCACGACCATCGCTCCGCCCATCCAAAGGACGCCCGCTGTCATGCGGTCCATGATCCCCCCGGTCTCCGCGTTCCCACTACGTTAGCTTCGCGCTGATGGCGACCAAGCTTCTCTTTGTCTGCAGCGGCAACATCACCCGTTCGCCCATTGCGGCAGCCCTGGCGGTTGAACAAGCTCTGACGCTGGCGATCGACGTCGAGGTCCAATCGGCGGGCACGTTGCGTATCGACGGCGCTCCTGCGAACGTTCAGATGGAGGCCGCGGCGCGCGAGGTCGGAATCGACCTGTCCCGGCACCGCAGTCAACCGCTCACCGAGGAACTCGTGCGCTGGGCCGACTTCATCGCGGCGATGGAGCCCCATCATCTCGAAGCCATCGAAGCGCTCGACCCGGTGGCCCGGGACCGAAGCCGAGCCCTGGGCTCCTTCGTTGGCAAGCCCGAAATCGTGGATCCGACGGGCAGCTGGTTCATCGGACCCTATCGCCGTACCCGCGACGAGCTTCGCTTGGCGGTGGAACGCTTCCTCTTCGACGTGCTCAGGCCGTCTCGACCGTCGCCCGAGCCCGGCGAATGAACCGCACCGCCACAAAGATGCCGATCAACACAAGCAACAAGGTGAGGCCGGGAAGCAGCAGCGACAGGATGACGGTGGAGATGGCGACAACGTCTTCGATGAGTGAAAGCGCGGCGTTGCCCACCCCGGCTGTGGTTACGCTCGCCACGGCCCGAACCTTCGCTTTGACAAGGCCCAATGCACTGGCCGACGCGCCGCCCCCTACCAGCCCGAGCACGGCGGCCAAGAGGGGATCGAGGTCGGTCAACACAGCCGCGGCGAGAACCGTGGCCGCAGCGGGCTTGGCAAGCACCCCAATGGCATCGAGCGTGTGATCCACGCCAATGATCTTGTCGCCCAACACTTCGACCAGCGTCGCTGTGCCGAAGACCACGGTGGCTCCCCAATGACCCACGAACGCGTAGCTCTCGTTGAGCTCGAGCATGCCGGACATCGCCACGAGATTCACCGCGAGCAACGGCAGAAAAGTACGCAATCCCGTCGTCGCCGCCAAGCACAGTCCGAGTGTAATTTGCACCGCAAGTGACGGCGCTACCGAAGCCACGCTCGACCAATCCACTCCGAGGTCCATGTCACCCCCAACCCGATGGCTCAACCCTAATGCGCCTAGAGGCGCAGCTCCTCCATGAGGATGCCGAGCAGGGTGTCGAGCGGCGCCGGTTTGGGAATCATGCGGGCCACGCGGTCCTCGAACAGCTCGTGGAGCACAGGGTCCGTGCAGGCGGTGTGTGAAATCACGAGCGGAGGGGTCGGCAGTCGATCGATTTCCTCGAGCAGGACGAGTCCGCCCAGGTGCTCCACGTTCTCTTGGTACTTGCGGGCCCGCGGACCCAAAATGCGATGAGCGTGGTCGCCAAGAGGAATGAACAGGTCCATGATGACGGCTCGCCAGGGCCGGCTCTGGAGCAGCTCCACCGCACGCTCGACCGTCTCTACGACCACGACTTCCGTCTCGAGAGACTCTCCAAGAATCTCCGCGGCAAGCGCGACGTTGTCCCGTTCGTCGTCGACAAACAACAGCCCTTCGTGGGTTCCCTCACTCATCGAGCCCGCTCCCTCATCGGCGCCACTCCATCCGCTCGAAGTCCCAAACTCGCTTCAGCCGCTTGTCGGGCAACACGTCGATCTTGAAGGTTCGCCTTCGGCCATCCGCCGCCACCAGCATGATGGTGTGAGGGCCCGCCGCCATCATCTCTCGAAACGGCACCGACGAGACGTAGACACCATCGACGTAGACTTCAGCCGGTTGCCGGGCGTCCAGCAGAACTAACCCTTTGCCCGTGGGAGGCGGGGGTGGCGCGACGGCAGGACCCTCACCGGTGTCGCCCTGGCCCGCTTCGTCGTCGAGGACCGCCACCGCATCTTCCTGCAGTTCCGGCGGGGGCACGACGGGCTTCGGCTCCTCGACCGGTTCGACCGGAGGAGGCCCCATCGGGAGCACCAGGGGAGGGTCCGCCTGAGCACCGCGCAGCTCGCCAGGTTGCGGCGGGGTTCCTTCGGCCATGGGCTCTGGCACGGGCCGGAACCGGATCACGAACAACGACAACGCAGCCAGCACCACGAACGAAACCACCATGCTGGCGAGCAGGGGCACGAGGCCGTGGCGCAACGAGGAGGGTAACGGCTCGGTTTTTCGTGGAGGCAGAGGGCGGCGGGGCGGCGGTGGCTGAACGATGGGCCGCGTCCCGGGCGGCAAGCCACCTTCGGTCTGGCGGATCTGCCGCACCATCCGCGTGACTTCATCACGCGCGGTCACCGGGTCGGGCAGCATCCGCGACAACGCTCGTCCGAAGTGGGCCGCCGACGCAAACCGATCCGCTGGATCCCGCTGCAGCGCTTTGATCAGCACATCGACGAGCGGACCAAAGGTCGCCGGATCGAGGGTCGCGGCATGACGCGCGGCCCAGTCTGCCTCGAGTTGGTCGCGGATCGTCGCCTTGTCCGCTTCCGGAAACAACGGCTGTCGGGCCGCTAGCTCATAGAGCACCACGGCCAGGCCAAACACATCTGCAAGGGGCCCCACCGCCCCACCGGTGGCCTGCTCGGGCGACATGTAGCCCCAGGTCCCACGAATGCTGCCGCGACGCTCGCTCCGCAACACCCCTTTGGAGATCCCGAAGTCCAGGACTTTCACCAATCCCTGATCCGAAAGGATCAGGTTGCTCGGCTTGATGTCGCGATGCACGAGCTGGAGCGGCTGACCTCGATCGTCGGTCGCCATGTGCGCAAAGTGCAACCCATCACATGCCTGGCGCCCCACC
This sequence comes from Myxococcota bacterium, assembly GCA_039208735.1. Lineage (GTDB taxonomy): Bacteria > Myxococcota_A > UBA796 > UBA796 > DRPG01. The sequence goes on from JBCCQY010000010.1 coordinate 15,156, forward strand.
TCGGCCACAAACCGAAGCGGCACGGGCATGCCGGTCCGCTCGGTATGCGCGAGCACCTTCCGAACGGTCACTCCCTCGACGTACTCCATGACAAGGAAGTACTGGTCCTCGTCTTCGTCATGAGAGAAATCCTGGATTTGAACCAGGTTCTGGTGCTGCATGGAGGCGCCGAGCCGCGCTTCGTTGATGAACAACTCACGGAAGGTCTCGGACTTCTGGTGCTCGGGCAGAATGATCTTGATCGCAACGCGCGGCGCCACCCCCTCGACGCCCTCGCGTCGAGCCTCGTAGACGAGCGCCATCCCCCCCCGAGAAAGGGGACGCACAATGCGATATCGCCCGATGCGTTCCAGCAGCTCGGGCCGAGCCGATCGGCCGTCCGGCAAAGGACTCCTCGACGTTCGAGCACGGGTTGCATCGTAACCAGTCCGGCCTCGCGCAGGGGTTCACGAAGCCGAACGACGCCCCCTCCGCTAAGGGACGCCACATGTCGTTACCCGACTTGAGCGCGGCGAAGGCGTGGCTTGCCGGACGGTCGCCGCAACAACGAAAACAACTCGGGCAATGGCCCACCCCCTTCGATCTCTGTTGCGCGGTGATCGAGCGGGTCGCGCAACGCCTCCCGAAGCGGCCGCGCATCGTGGATCCCGCCTGCGGCGATGGACGATGGCTCGTGGCGGCCGCCGCCGAATGCCCTGACGCAGAGCTATGGGGCATCGATCTCGATCCCACCGCCCTCGATGCTGCGAACGCCACGCTTCGGCGGGCCGGCGTCACCGCAACCTTGCATCAAGCCGATGCGTTGCTCGACGACGTCGTTCCCGAGTGCGACGCCGTGGTTGGGAACCCCCCGTACGTAAGGCCCCAGCATCTCAATCGGGACGTAGCCCTCGCACTTTGGCGCCGGTTCCCTGCGGTGACCGATAAGTGCGACCTTTCCGCGTGTTTCGTCGAACTTGCCTGTGAACGGGCAGATCGGATGGCCTTCGTTCTGGGCCGTTCCATGCTCTCGCTTCGCAGCTTCGCGGCCTTGCGTTCCCGTGTCCTTGGGTTCGGCCTTAACGGAGCTTTTGCCGTCCCGGATCGCACGTTCGAAGCTGCGGTACGCACCTTCGTGCTCGAACTCGGTCCCGAGGACGAACGCCTGGCGGGAGCCTATCGACCATCGAAAGGCCAACGCTCTGCGGCACTTGAGGTCACAGGGACCTTGGGCATCAGCCGCGAAGCGTGGTCACTGGATGGTCCACCGCCCGAACTCCCTGGGACGCCCTTAGGTGACGTCGCGCGGTTTCACATGGGCGTCGTGTGTGGCGACTACGCCCGCTACGTTCACCAAGGCCCGCCGGGGCCGCTCGACGAGCCAACGTGCCGCGGTCGTGATGTCAGCCGATTTCGCATTGCGGACCGCGGAGAGTGGCTCCACTACGACCCCACCGACATGTTGGCGCGAAAACCCTACGTCGCCCCAAAGTCAAGGGAGATCTTCGACGTCGCGGAGAAAATCGTCGTCGCAGGGACCACGGGCCGCCGCATCGTCGCGGCCATGGACGAGCGCCGGCGATTCCCTTTGGACAGCTGCTACGTGGTCCATTCTCGTCCCGACATCGATCTGTGGGCCGTCCTCGGTTGGTTGGCGAGCCCCGTGGTGGGCGCCTGGTATGCCGCCCGGTTTGGCGCTCCACGGGTGAAAGCCATCGAACTCGCCGGCATTCCACTGCCTCCCCAGGACTACTGGGGCGAACTCGGGGCTGCGGTCCGTGAGCAGGACGAGCCAGCCATCGATCGCATGACACGGGCTGCGGTAAGCGCAATGCGCTTTATTGCGCGATCGTAAGTTCCACCCGACGGTTCTGGGCCCATACCGCCTCGCCCCATCCCGTTTTGGCGGGTCGTTCCTCGCCCCACGAGGTGGTCGAGACCCGAGACATGGGCACACCAAGCTGACCGATGTGTTGCTCGACCGCACGCGCCCGACGCTGGCCCAGGGCCAGGTTGTAGTCGGTCGTGCCACGCTCATCGGCATGACCCGCGATGTCGATCGGCGAACCCGTCGATGACAAGCAGTCCCCAAGGCCCGAGAGCAACGTCTTGGCGGCCTGGGTGAGGCTCGACTGGTCGGTTTCGAAGTAGATGACGACGTAGCCACACTTCGACAGATCGACGGCCGCTTCCACCGTCAGGCCCGAACGCAAGCGGGCCTCGCTTCCGTCAGGGTTGGTGACGACCACATCGTGGTTGCCGACCGGAAGCGCCGGCGACGAGATCAGCAACTCGTTGGCGCTGCGGAACGTGACGGTGGCCGGCGAGGGACCGAGGGTCACGCGGGACTGGGGCGTGAACCCCGATCCCATCACGGTTCCGCTCAGGATTTTATTGGCCCGAACGGTCGATGGGGACACTGCGGCGATCTGCAGTGAGACATCCACCGAGTTGACGGGAGGGGGAACCGAAGCAGGCTCGGGCGCCTTCTTTTGACACCCGATGAGCCCAACCAGGACCAGCGAAGTGAGGATGTACGGTTTCACAGCGATCGTCTAGTCCCGCGCTATACTCCGCGCCACCGTCGGCACACAATCCCGACAAAGTCCTCAAGAATGGGCGCGAAGCAGCTCACGGGCGATGATCAGCCGCTGAATTTGCGACGTTCCCTCGTAAATCTGGAAGATCTTGGAGTCACGGAGAAGTTTCTCCACGGGGTACTCCGTGTTGAATCCGTAGCCGCCGAAGATCTGGACGGCGTCGGTGGCAATGCGGTGGGCCGAATCGGCCGCGAACGCCTTGGCCATGGACGCCACCATGGTGTTTGGCTTGCCATGGTCCTTGAGCCAGGCGGCCTTGTGCACCAACAACCGGGCGGCCTCCACGTCTCGTGCCATCTCGGCCAGCTTGAAGGAGACGGCCTGATGCTTCGCGATCGGGCGTCCCATCGTTTCGCGCTGCAGCGCGTAGTCGATCGCGTGCTCCATAGCCGCGCGCGCCAACCCCACGGCGCCGGCCGCCACAAGCGGACGGGTGTGGTCAAACGCGCCCATCGCAAGCAGCCAACCATCGCCTTCTTGGCCTACGACGTTCTCGACCGGGACCTCAACATTGCTAAACGTGATGCCGCGCGTGTCTGAACAGCGCTGCCCGAGGTTGATCTCCTTTTTACCGGGTTCAACGCCATTCCACCCGCGCTCGACGATGAAGGCGGTCATGCCTTTGTGCTTCGCGGCGCGGTCCGTGTAGGCCAGCACGAAGTACCAGTCGGCCACGCCGCCGTTGGTAATCCACATCTTCGTGCCATTGAGGATGTAGTGGTCCCCGCGACGCTCCGCCGTCGAACGAAGGGCCGCAACGTCGCTACCCGCCCCGGGCTCCGTCACCGCATAGGCCGCGAGAATGGGCTTCTCCGTCATGGGCTGGACGTACTTTTCGAGCAGGGCATCGGAGGCCCCTTCGATGACCGGTTGCAGCGCGAGTCCGTTGGCTTCGAGCGCGGTGGAAATCCCCGTGCATCCCCATGCGAGTTCCTCGGCGATGAAGGCGGAATCCAGTGCGCCAAGGCCCACGCCACCCCACTTCTCGGGGATGTGCGTGTTGGCGAGCCCCAACTCGTGCGCCTTTTCGATGACCTCGAAGGGGTACTCCATGGTCTCGTCAAACTGCTTCGAGACCGGTCGGATGACCTCGGCAGCGAATTGGTGGGCCAGGTCACGCAGCTGTTGCTGCTCTTCGGTTGGCTCGAACCCGATCATCGCGGACCTCCTCCGGCTGGTAAGTTGCTCGCGTAACCAGCACTACGCCGCCCCGCCGGCCAGGGAGCCCCATGCTGTTCTTCATCGCGACTGCTGCCGCACAGGTCACTGGGCACTACCACCCCGAGGACATCCAGATGCAGTCGGAGATGTTCGCTGAGGCTTCGGAACGCTTGTCCGGCGTGTTTGACCAGCGGTCCCGTGACCTTCGCCGGTTCGCGATCGCGCTGAACGAGTATCAGGAAGCCCTCGACCTGCTTGGCGACCGTGCCTCAGAAGTCGAGCGGACCCGGCTGCTCGAACTTCGGCGTGCGTACAGCAAACAAGAATCCGAAGTGCAGTTCGTGGCCGACGGCGTCATCGAAGACTTCGACACGGCGATGGTGGCGGCCATGCAACGAGCCATCGAGCCGTTTGGCGACGCGCAACGGTGCAAAGCACGACTCCAGAAGGGACCTCAGCTGCCTGGGATGCCCGTCAAGGACGAGCCCAACCCCGAATGCAAGGGCCAGAACCTCAATGAAGCCATCGCCAAAGCCATGGATGAGGACACCACCCTGGCCAAGGTCGTCGACGAGGTCCTGGAACGCCCTTGGCCCGCCATCGCCATGCCTGACGAACCACAGCCCGTCTTGGGTGAGGGAGCGACCGAGTGGATCTTGGTTCGTGACCTCATGACGACAGCCGCCAAGCCGTCCCTCAGCGACATCACCCGTCGCGACGACGAACGGCGCCAGGTCATCGATGCGGCGCTTGAGGAGGAGGGAGAGCTGGACATCGACGCGTTGCGAACCGAGGTCCGGCGGATCGAACAGCAGACCGCAAACGCGCGGACCGCCTTGGCGACCCCGGTGATCGAGATGGCCGAAGCGCGTCTCGCGAAGAAGGTGAAAGAGGCCACCATTGGCTGGTGCGCGAATCCTCGCTCGTTCGGTGGATGCGCCGGGACGGATGCCACCAAGGCCCGGGTGAGCCTCCTCATGGAGGATCGGAAGTTCAAGAAATCGCTCCCTTGATCGAACGCATTCGATGGGTCGGCCTTCCCCCGAGTCACGAATCCGTCACATCAAGGATGCTGGTCCCGTCAGCGTGATCTAGAATAAGGCATGCCGCTGGATCTGGAGTTTGATGTCGGCCAGCTGCGGTGCTTGATTGGAGAGCACCGCCTGGTTTGCACCACACAGCGGCTCGCCATCGGGCGTCTGCGTCTTCCATTCGTGCAGATTCTCGACCTCCGAGTCAGTCGCCATCTGTTCTTCGTTGAGGTCGCTACTCGCACGGGGACGCACCGCTTCTACGCGAGCCCTCGCCCTTGGGAGCACCGGGATTGGGAGCGCCTAAGCGACCACCTGTTGCACTGGCACCAACGGGCCCACCAACAAGGCGACCGTGCCGATGTGCCTTCAGAACTCCTCCGCCTGCGCAAGCGCCCCTTGCTCGTGGGGTAGGGTGCCGGGGTCGACAATGGAGAGTGGTGGGCGTGTCCGTCCTCGATCGCACCGCTTACCTTGGAGTAACCTGGACTCATTCGTTTTCAGGGACCTGCGGCGATCGGGGCTACACGCTCGAATGCCGAGACACCTTCCTTCCGCCGGACGCCGCCTGCGCGCTGCAATGACGAGGATTTGAAGTGGGCCGAGCCCGGCTTGGTTTCGCGCGCGGCAAACCGCATCGCGGTATTGCACCACATGGATCGTTGGCAGCGTCAGTCCCTCGACGAGTGGTACCTCCATTTGCAACTCGGTCCTGCCGATGCCGCGGGGTGGAATCCCAAGCGAATCTGCGGATTTTGGATTGAGTGGCATGCGCTCGCGGAAGCGTTGGGTGAGCGAGGCGTCGTCGATGTCTACACCGGGTTTGTGCACCCTGCCTTGCGGGGGGCGATTGCCGGGTTGCTCGGTTGGAGCCGCGACCAGCTTTACGATGTTCTGAACGGTCGCCAGGTGCTGCGTCCGGATGGCACGCTCGGCCCCGCGCTGCCGGGAACCCCCGATCGGGTCGTGGGCGCCCGCGTGGTGCGCGCCATGCTCGCCGAGGTGGAGGTCGACGCGACGTGGCGCCGCGCCCTCGACCATTTCGGACTGCAAAACATCGAATCGCTGGTGTTCCATCAACTTGTCGGACCGCCCCCTGCGTTTCGGGCTCCCCGCTATTTGCACGATGGTTCGCGCACGATGCGACGACCGTCTCCGGTCCAGCATCCGCTCGCCCACGCCTTCGACGAATTGCGGTCCCATGTGGACCGGTACCGCAAGCTCGTCGAACTCCACGCTCCACCGCCCATCCTCGACGCGGAACTCCGGGAGCAGACCCGCCCTCTAGAGACCTACTTTGCGGTCGCACGCAAGACCGCGCGCGAAGGCCTGGAACCCCGCACCGGCTGGGTCGTGCCCTTGCGGCCGAGCTACGAACCCGTGCCCATCGAGCCGCATCCCGAAGAGCCGCCTCCGGTAGACGAGCCCGCCTCGGCGATCTTCATCGATCCCGAGCACCTTTTGGTGCAACGCGCTTCGCGGGTCGAGCGCCTGCACGTTGCCACTGGTGAGGTCACCCCCACCTCCATCCCGGATACGGGTTTCCGGCTTGTCGGCGCCGATGACCGCCAACACCTGTTGTTTGCTCGGGGTGGGTTGCGGGTGTGGGACCAACGAGGCGATCGCTGGCTCGACGTGGTGCCCTCGGAGATGCCCGCGGTCATCGTGCAAGATGCAGACCCTGAAGAAGCCCCCTTTCGCAACGTGCGCGGAGGGGTCGTTCAACGCATCGAAGACCTCGTTGAAGCAGGTGATCGCCCCACGCTACTCGCGCTTTCGAACGACCTGCGCTTCGCCCTGCTCGGTGCGGCCCATCAACCGACAGGCATTTTCGCGATCGAAACCGGCTTCGTCCACCAGCACCTCACCGAACCGGACTGGTTGGTTCAGCCCTGGACGAACACCGAAAATCCCGAGGCGTGGAAACGAGGATGGACCGCCCATCCCCTCCGTCACGTGCCGGTGGCCCTCACAGACGGCACCGTTCAGCCCGCCCGAGAGTGGGCCTGGACCGACGAGCACGCGAAACTAGGGATGCCTCGCCCCGAACGCCGCTCCGCCCTCTGCAGTTCCAACCATGGCTTCCGGCTCCTCCTTCCCAGCGGGTTGTGGATCGACGTGATGGAAGACCGCGTGATTCCACGGGCCCTCTTCATTCGTGATTGGGAGGCCGCCGCCTTCTCGAGCGACGGCACCCGGCTCGCCCTTGTGGACGCGGCCCACTTTGCGGTGTGGGACCTCCGCACGTTGGCCCTCGTTCAGACGGGCTCGTTGGCCCCGGCTCCGTTCCGAGACGTACGCTTGGTGCAATAAGGCCTACAGGTCCATCGCCTTAAGCACGCCGTCGAGGGTCGCCTCTGCCGTCACCGGGGGGTTTGCATAGGGCGACGCCAGTCCTTCGAGCTGACCAGCGTGGTAGTTCACGACCAGTTCGGGGTCCTTGAGCAGGTGGCCCGTGAGAATGCCCACCACTTGGGCATCCCGCGCCACCACACCGCTCGCCACCAGGCGCTTAAGGCCGGCGACCGTGGCACAAGATGCTGGTTCGGCCCCGATGCCCGACGCATCCACCTGGGCCTTCGCATCGACAATGGCCTGGTCATCGACGCGCACGGCAACCCCATCCGTAGCGCTTAAACCCCGAAGGCTCTTGCGCCATGACACCGGGTCTCCGATGCGAATCGCCGATGCGATGGTCTCCGCCTGAACCGGAACCACGTCCGCCCCCTCGTCAAACGCCGTCACCAGGGGACTCGCGCCCGCAGCTTGGACCACCGCAATCCGAGGCAAGCGATCGATCAACCCGTGGGCGTGCAGTTCTTGAAGCCCTTTCGCAATCGCCGAGTTGTTGCCCAGGTTGCCCCCGGGCATCACGATCCAATCCGGCACCTGCCAACCCAAGTCCTGCAGGATCTCGAACCCAATCGCCTTTTGACCCTCGATGCGGAACGGGTTCACCGAGTTGACGAGGTAGACGTCCTGGGTGTCGCACACCTCGCGCACGAGTTGAAGGGCCCGGTCGAAGTCCCCTTCGATTTGGATGGTGCGCGCGCCGTACGCAATCGCCTGCGACAACTTGCCGAAGGCGACCTTGCCGGCCGGCACGAAGACGTAGCCCTGCATTCCGGCAATCGCGGCATAGGAGGCCATGGAAGCACTGGTGTTTCCCGTCGATGCGCAAGCCACCCGGGTTTTGCCAAGCACGCGAGCCATCGTGACGGCCACCGTCATCCCACGGTCCTTGAAGGATCCGGTTGGGTTCTCCCCCTCGTGCTTGAGCCACAACGCGTCCAGACCGGTGTAGCGCGCAAGCGTAGGCGCCTCGTACAACGGCGTGTTGCCTTCATGTCGCGCCACCACATGGGCGGGATCGACGGGCAGAATGAACTCGCGGTACCGCCACACGCCGCTTCGATCAAGGGGATCGCGCGATGCCCGACGTGCATCGAGCGCCGCGAGATCGACATCGGGGCGTTCGTGGTGAACGACGTCGAGCGTGCCTCCGCAATCACAGACGTAGCGAGGTTCAAAGGCGGGATACCGCGCCTGGCATCGCACACAGCACAAATCGATGGTCATCGCGTCCTCAGACCTGCCGCACACCTGGACAATCCGCGGGCGAAAGCAACACGCGGCTTTCAACGCCATTCGCCCGCAGTGCATCTTGGGCCGCCCGGGCGACGTGTTCCGCCTGCCTTTGGGAACGGCAGAAGGCAAACAAGCTTGGTCCCGCGCCGCTCACCGAACTTCCGAGGGCTCCTGCAGCAAGTGCGGCCTCGATGGCATGGGCCCCGCCACGAATCAGCTCGGTTCGCTTGGGCGCGACCACCGCATCTCCGATCGACCGTGCGAAGAGCGTCAGGTCGCCCGTGAAGCACGCGGTGACGAAGGCGGCGATGTCGGCAGTGTTGGACACCAACGACGGCAGAGGAATCGCGTCGGGCAGCACTTCACGGGCCATCTTGGTGTGGACCACGAGGTCGGGCGTGATCACGGCGAGCACGAGCCCCTGCGGTACGGGAAGGCGCACCACATCGAGCGGATCCACACGACGAACGAGGACCAGCCCGCCCAACAACGACGGAGCCACGTTGTCAGCGTGCCGGCCCGCAATGGCCGCTTCGGCCTCCAAGCACGCCTCGATGAGGTCGCGCTTGCGCAGGGGTTTGCCCAACAGAAGGTTGACCGCCCAAGATGCGGCCACCGCAGAAGCGGCCGAACTCCCGAGCCCCGACCCGATGGGCAGCCCTTTGTCGAGTTCGAGGGCCACCCCAATGTCGACCCCAGCCAATTCGAGGGTCGCCTTGGCCGCAATGCCCGCGGTGTTCGCTTCCGCCGTGGTGGGAAGCACACCCCCATCTCCCCGAACCGCATCGAGGCGGACGCCGGGCTCCGCGATTCGGCGGGCCAATACCGTGTCCCCCGCGCCGTCCACCGCCAACCCCAGCACATCGAAGCCCGACCCGAGATTCGAGACCGACGCCGGTGCAAAGGCCCGCACCGTGGTTCCGATCGGCAGCGCCATGGCCTAGCTCCTCACCGCGGCAATGCGCAGGATGTCGCTCAGCACGCCCATGGCGGTGACCTGCACCCCCGCCCCGGGCCCCACCACAACCAATGGCCGATCGGCATACCGGTCGGTTTCGAACTGGACGAGGTTGTCGGTGCCTCGCAATTGGCCCAACGCCGAGGTGGCCGGTACCGCGGTTGGCCCTACCCGGACGCCATCTGGGCGCACAGACGCCACGTAGCGCAACACCTCGCCGCGCTCCTTGGCGGCCGCGACCTTCGCCGCCAGTGGTTCATCGACCTCTCGGCGCAATCGTGCCAGCAGCTCATCGACCGGTAACCCACCCCAATCGTCCGGAACCAAGCCCTGTCGCTCCACGACGACGTCCGGCGCAGCCACCCCCGACCACCGAGCCAAGATGAGGGCCTTGCGCGCGACGTCCCAGCCGGACAGATCGTCGAGCGGATCGGGTTCGGTAAACCCCCGTTGCATTGCGTCTTGCACGGCGTCGGACAGGGACATCCCCGCCTCGACCGCGCCCATGAGGAAGCCTAGCGTGCCCGAGAGGCTCCCTTCGATGGCCCGCACTTCATCTCCGGTGGCCATAAGCATCTCGAGGGTGTCCACGATGGGCAATCCTGCACCCACCGTGGCCTCGGCCCGCAACACCCGGCCTCGTTCCTTGCGAATCGCGCGAATTCCCGCAAAGGTGGCGGCATCGGCGGCAAGCGGCTTCTTGTTCGCCGTGACCACGTCCGCACCGGCTTTGAGCGCGCTCACAAACGCCTCGGGGGCCGCATCGGCGTCGGAGACATCCACCAAGATGGGTCGCGACAAGCGATATTGAGCCGCCGCTTCGACCAGATCGCTCGGATGCCCCGGCTGGCCTTCCGGCAGGTCGACCAAGGCCCCCTCGGCCTCCTTGTGGGCCAACAACGCGGTTTGCGCCTCAGGCTCGAGGCCCAAGGGCGCCAGTACGTACCCCGTGCGGTCGACCACCCCCACGATGCGCGGCTGCAACGACAGACGCTCGAAGGGTTCAGGATGCTCCGCGATTCGCCGCACAAGGGCCCGGCCGATCTGTCCGCATCCCATGAGCAAAAGGTCGAGCCGCCGTTCGGCCGAGTCGCCCGTATCGAGGCGGTCGAGCCCGAACTCGCGGTGAATGGCCCGCAGCGCAAACACCGTACCGGCCTGCTCGATGGCCAACGAGACGTTGAGTTCGCTCGAACCTTGGGCGATCGCCAACACGTTGATGCCTTGGTCCGCCAGCGCGGTAAACAGACGGGCCGCGACCCCAGGGGTCTGGGCCATGCCAAGGCCAACCGCCGCGACGAGCGCAACATCGCGGCGCACCACGATTTCCTCCACCTCAGCCCCCGCGATGGCGTCTGCCAACGCACGTTTCAGGACCTGTTCGCCAACATCGGACGCAGCGCTCGGAATCGCGAAGCAAATCGAGGACTCCGAAGACGACTGACTGATCATTGTGATCGAGATGCCCGCCTCGGCTAGGGCACTGAAGACCCCCGCGGCAACCCCAGGCCGGCCTGCCATGCCTTTGCCTTCAATGCTCACCAACGCTTGGTCTCGAACCGCGGTCACCGCCTTCACGGGATGAGACCCCGGCGTGAAGCGGCCATCCACCACCGTTCCTGGCGCATCGGGATGAAAACTGTTGCGGATGTAGACGGGAATGCCAGGATTCACCACAGGAATCATGGTCCTGGGATGCAGCACCTTGGCCCCGTAGAACGAGAGTTCTGCGGCCTCCCGGTAGTTGAGCTGGGGAACGAGCCGCGCTTCCGTGACGTCGGTGGGATTGGCGGTGAAGACCCCATCCACATCGGTCCAAATCACCACCTCGTCGGCTTCGAGGACGGCCCCGAGGTACGTGGCCGAAAGGTCCGTCCCCCCTCGACCCAAGGTGGTGGTCGCGCCATCGGGAGCTCGACCACAGAACCCGGTCACGATGGGCACCATGCCCTGCGCGAGGAGCGGCAGGATGCGATGCCGGGCCGGTCGAGTCCCCGTCGCGGGATCGGGCTGCGCCGCACCGAATCGGTCGTCGGTCTCGAGGAACTCGTCCGCGTCCAGGACGACCGGACAGATGCGGCGTCGCTCGAAGGCCACCGCCAGCAAGCGTACCGAGAGCTTCTCACCGATCGAAAGCAGCCGATCCCTTGCTCGGGCGGGCAATTCGCCAATCGCCACCGCCGCTTGCAACAGGGCTCGGGCTTCGGCGAGCGTCGCGTTCACCGCCGACTCGAAGCCCTGCGCGTCAGACCCGCCCGTCAACTCGTACAGCGCGGCCATGTGCAGGTCATGCAACTCGACGATGGCAGGCTCGACTTCGTCTGCGCGGCCGGTCGTCACCCGCTCCGTCAATCCCACGAGCCGGTTCGTGACGCCGGCCATCGCCGAGGCCACCACCACACGGTCGCCCGGACACCCCGCAATGAGGTCCGCGACGGCCGCGATGCGCTCCGCCGAGCCAACGCTCGTGCCCCCGAACTTGTGCACCACAATGGTCATGTCCCCCCCTACCACTCCGTCGGCGGCCGAGGGTCAGACCATGACCCCTCGCGTAATTCGGCCCCACACCAACCAGGGCGAGACCACGAGGCGCACGAGGCCTCCGTGGTATTGGCCGACCACCGCCTCCACGGCTCGCCGGAAGGTTTCGGTGCGTTCGGGACCAAGTTCCTCGCGCGACAGCCCGGGATGACGATGGAGCGACCGGACGAACACGGGTACGGGTTGCAGCACCGTCTGCGGGCGAGCGCGCCATAGCCCTACGCGCCGAAACCTTGAAAGCTTGGTCACGAACATGGCCTCGTCGCTGGTCCGTCTCGCCCCGCGGCCCGGCACCCAGTGGGTGAGCAGCTCATCGAGCTCTTTTGCTCCCCCATCGAGCTTGTCGCCCCGGCCCACGGCGACGAACCAGCCATTGCTGGCTCGCCCGAGCTTGGGGAGCGCCCGACTCCAATCCAGCCGGTGCACCGGGTCGCTCGCCACCACAACGTCGTAGGGTCCGCCCAGATTGGCCCGTTCCGGAGGGCCTTCCTGCCACCGCACCCGACGACCGTACGGCAAAGCCTGGGCCTTTTCAATCTGGCTCGCCTGCGCTTCGAGGGCCGTTACTTCGAGGCCTCGCGCGGCCAGCCGACGCGCGATCTCCCCCTGTCCTGCAGCGACTTCGAGTACCGTGCCCTCGTCCGCCAAGCGCACCAGTCGGTTGACGAGGGACACTGGATAAGCGGGCCGCGAAACACCCTTCAACCATTCGGGCTCGTCTGAGTTCGACTCAACTTGCATCGATCACCGTCCGCGCCTTCTCGAGGTCGTTCGAATCGACGTAGATCCGACCAATGACGCGTTCGTCGGCGTAACGTTCGAAGACCTCGGAGACTTGAGCGAGCGGCCGCACGCGCTCGACAGGCATGCCCTTCGTGCGTTCGAGGACGTAGATGGGATCTGCATTCCGGCGCTTGGCGCCGTATTCGGCGTAGCGCGACAATCGACCGGTGCTCGCGGCCGCAATCGTCGCGATGCCGGCCTCTTCAAGCCGGTCGGTCATCGTCTTGAGGTCGACGTTGTCGGGGCTTCCATGGCGCTCGAAGACCCGGCGAAAGGGTCGATGCTCGACAATGCGCCGGGCCCAAGGCTCCGAACTTCGGCGCAGGTCCGCCTGAAGCCCCACATCATCGGCGTGTAAGTAGCGATCGAGGTCACCCGGCAGGGCGTAGGGCGCCTCGTCGGTGGCTCCGACGTGGCGCCGCAACATCTCCTCGTACACCACGGACTTGTGGTGGAAGTAGACCATCAGGAACATGTGGTGGCGGGCGAGCAAGAAGTGGTCGAAGGCGTAAACGGCTCGACCTTCGAGGGCGAGGTTGACGCGATCGTCATCGGTCCACGTCGTAAGGTTGCCCAACAGCCAGCCTACATCCACCTGGCCATAGCGAGCCCCCGAGTACACCGCGTCACGGGGCAGGTAGTCGAGCCGGTCGACATCCAGCTCGGAGCTGACGATCTGGGAGAGCACGCGGCGATAGTCTAGTCCGCCATCTAAAAAGAAATCGTCGCCGGGCGATAGCTCTGGACAGACAAGGGAAGCCACGTGTCGCGCAGTGAAGTCGAAGTGCGCCCCGATTGCCGCTCTCAGGCTCGAGTGCTCCAGGATCGCGATCGTGTAGTCCTCATGGGTGGCACGGCGATCACCAGGTTCGAGCCACCCCAGATTCAGTTCCCGCACATGGGGCATGGAAAACTCCATGCAGTGCGAAAACGGCGGGTGTCCAAGATCATGGCAAAGCGCGGCAATGCGGACCACCGTCCGCAGTCGATCGCGCATCGTTGGCGTCGAGAACGCCGTGTGGCGCAGAGCCGTATCGAACGCCTGCCCCGCAAGGTGCATCACACCAAGACTGTGCACATAGCGGGTGTGCATGGCCCCCGGAAAGGCCATTTGACTGAACCCCATCTGGCGGATGGAGCGCAGCCGCTGGACCCACGGATCGTCGAGAATCGCCATCTCACTTGGCGACAGCTCGATGGCGCCGTGAATCGGGTCGCGAACCTCCACCGTACCTCCCTCTGTTGGTCCTGGTACCGAGGCAACGTTCGAATCACCAATGCGGGAGCGCCACGGTGTTAGGCTGCCCCCCAGTCATGAACCCCATCCGGGACATTACCGACGTCAAGAGCGGCGCGGTCCTCTACCATTCCGCGTTCGGATTCGCGAAGGTCGAGGGCCTCGACAGTCAATGGGTGCACCTCGATTGGGAGGGCCAGGCGGACTCCTTGCCGAGCCGAGTGGGCCACGAGGTTGTGCTGCGGGTCTACGCCCTGTGCCCCGAAGACGGATTTTTCCATCGGGCCCTGCACGAACCGGACGCCTTGCAACGACTGTTGCAGGAGAATCCAGGTGAAGGTCTGGCGCTGATGCTGGCCGACCTCCACGGTCCGCAGCGGGAGCAAGACCTCAAAGAGTGGATCGTCGGCCGGGGCCTCATGAACCCAGGCGCGTTTCAGCACTGGTGGGAGTCCGTCCGACCGAGTCTCGTCGAAGACACACGGTTCTTCTCGGGCGCCGATGGCGTGGCCCTTCGCCCGGCCGATGCGGTGGACGGTCCGCGCATTCGTCTCGAGAACCCTCTCCTCACGCCAGGGCGTCGGCTCGATCTGGCGCTCGCTAGTCGCGAGGAACTCGACGACGACTTCTTCTTCCAACAGGTCCTGCTCGCGTGGCGCACGGGAGGCACCCAAGTCCGTGACCTCGCCCTGGCCGCCCTGCGGGAGCGGGATCCCGACGACATCGTCGAAGGACTTCTCGAGGCAGGAACGCCGGCCATCGAAGCCTTGATCCACGGCCTGCGACACGGAGGATGGGACCCTCGGGGACTCCGCTCCGAGCTGCATTCGGGCATGCTCGCCCTCGTGCTCGATGGGCTGGAGCGTGGCGGCACCCTCGACGAAGAAGGGCGCCTCGCCGCCACGCTTGCTCGCTGGCGGCCGCGGTCCGCAGATGACGAACCCGCCTTCGACGATCCGCTTTCAGAACCGACGGGAATTCACGAACGCATCGATTTGGCGGAGTTGGAGTCAGCCCTTCGCGAGGACGTAGACGACACGTCCGAAATCGAGGACGCCGACGACGAAGCCGCGGCCGACGTGCCCAGCGGTGACCTCCCTTCGGGTGAGGCGTCGCTCGACGATCGGCCGGACCCCAGTGAGCACGTGGTCAAGGTGTTGTCGAGCCAGGCTTCTCACACCGATGGCCGACGCCTTCTTCGAGCCACGTTCGCCGCCCTTCCCCCGCGCCGCGCTCAGGCGCTAGCCCTCGACCTCCTCGAGACATCGCTGCAGGGACCCGATCCACAAGCCTCCCAGTGGATGGGTGGTGAGATCTTGGCCTTTGGACTTGTCGACGAAAACGACATGGCCTCCCGACTCGATGAGGAACGCCCCCAAATCGCCCAATGGTTCAGGGAGGAGTACGTTGGCGTGCAAACGGTGAAGGAAGGTCCTCCCGAATACGAGGATCCCACGGACGAAGCGCCCTCGACGGCCGAGATCGAACTTTCGGATGTGTTGAAACAGCCGATCCCCCTCGCCAAACTTCCGCCACGGTCGGGCGCCAGCCTGCTGGGACTCGGACTTGCGATGGGTCGCGCGCTTGCGGCGCACCACAAGGACAGCCGGGTCGTCAACCCGACCGCCAACTCGGTCATGGTGTTGCCCGACGAGAGCATGACGATCGAGCCAGGCCCCGCCGAGGCACCGGGCTGCCCTCGGCCCGCCACCGAACCGCCGTCCCTCGCGAGCGACGTCTTCGCGGCCAGCGTGTTGCTCCTCGAAGCGTTGCTCGGACGCCGATGGCCCGCCACGGTGCATCCTTCGCGCGCTGTCCCCTACCTGCGCTCAGCGGTGCCCATGTTGCCCTTGTCGAGCCTCGCGGCCCTCGATGCAGGGCTCCATCCCGACCCCACCCAACGCCCGCAAGACGGATTGGACTGGCTCGCTCGCTGGCAGACCTCGGCGGTCACGGAAGAGAGCCGGGGCTACGCAGCTCGCAACGCCACGGCGCGGCTGTCGATCGGCTACGACACCCACGTCGGGCGCATGAAGATCCTGATGACGCAGACCAACCAGGACTGTCTGTTCATCGGGAGCCGGGGGCCGGTGTCGCTGCTGGTGGTGTGCGACGGAATCAGCACGGCGAATGCTGGTTCTGGCGACGTTGCATCGTCTATCGCATGCCACGTCATTGCCAACCTTTGGGAACAGCGGCTGTCTCGACTTGAGAGCGCCGGGCCAGCCGAGCTCAAGGAGTTCCTCGACCAGGCATTGCAGATGGCCAATACGGCGGTTTGCGAGGCGGCGTTGCGGTTCGCAGGGGGGAACCTCGACGGCCGGGTGCCCATGGGCACGACGTGCACGGTGGCGGTCGTCCACGGCAACTGGGTCAGCCTGGCGTGGCTCGGCGACTCCCGGGCCTACCTCGTCGGGCCTTACGGGGCGTCGCTCGTAACGGCCGATGAAAACCAGGCTGGCGAACGCTTGCGGGCCTGGCACCTTTCGTTCCTTGAAGAGTGGGATCCGGCAGGCTTTGCCCTGGTCGGCTACCTCGGCCACTTCGATGAACTGGTGCGACCCGAAGCGTTGTCGGCCCACCATGTGGCGTTCACCATGCTGCCGGGAGAACGGCTGCTCATCTGCTCGGATGGCGTCACCGACTACGTGAGCGAGACCCATCCCGAGGTGTCCTCCATCCTCGCCAAGATCGTGATGGATCTCGATCCGGAAGAAGCCTGTCGCCAACTCGTTGCGCTCGCCAACCGAGGCGGAGGCGGCGACAATGCGACCTCGCTTATCGCACAGCTCTGGGGCTGATCGGCTCGATCCCTTCGATCTCGGTCACCGATCGTCCCTCGATGAGCGCCCGCAACCCTTCGACGAACGCCGACTCTTGATAGGTCGCTTCGACGTAGGCGCAGCTGGTGAATTCCCGCACCACCACCGACCGCTCTGGGGGATCGCGAAACCCAAGAGCCTCGATCTGCTCAACTTTCCCGGCGATCGTAAACGCGATCGGCGCCTGGGTGCCTGGAGGATGGAGCAAGCCCAACATCACGCAGCCTCCTTCGCGGTGGCCGATCATGACCGAGACGGCGGGTGCCCGGCAGCCGTCCTCTCGGGGGCACACCCGTTCGGGAGCCGGCCGAACATCGACCCGACGGTAGGGCACCACTTTGGCGGCCGCCGCGTACAGTCGATCCTGCATGCGATCCGCGAGATCGCGAATCGACGGATCGTCGGTCTCGGGCACGACGCGAGGCCACAACACCACCACGCCTCGCGAGGATCCTCTCGAGCGACTGACCTCGTCGCCTTGGGGGCCCGCCAACGCGAGCGACGCCACGATCCACCCAATCACGGGGCCTCCGAAACCGGGTCGGCATCGAGCAACCGGAACGTCACGCGGCGATTGGCCTCGCGACCGGCTTCCGTCTTGTTGGAGGCGACAGGATCGGACTCGCCGTAGCCCTTTGCCACGAGTTGATCGGCCGGCACACCCTGTCCCACGAGGTAGTCGCGCACCGATTCAGCTCGGGACTGGGAGAGTTGCTGGTTGAAGTCTTCGCTGCCTCGGGAGTCGGTGTGGCCTGCGATCTCGACGCGTCCGAGCCCCTTTGTGGCCTTGAGGAGTGCGGCCAATTCATCGAGAAGCCCTTGGGACGACACCAGCAGTTCAGCGCGACTCTCGGCGAAACGGAGCTTCTCTAGCACCTGGATCACATGGTCCTGGATGACCACGCGCGAAGGCTCGAGGGCCACCTGCAACGTCTCCTCCGAACCCGGCAAGACGGACACCAACTGCTCGTAGACATCAAACCCCGGCGCGGTGACCACAAGCGTGTGCAGCCCGCTCGCGAGGGCCTGCTGAAGGCGAGCCTCCTCTCCGACCGACATTGGTGCTGGAGGCACGCAGTCCGGCGTTTCCGACCGCCAGCTCACCTGCGCCTTCGGTACCGGTACGCCTCGTCCGTCTCGCACCTCGATGGTCACGCTGGCGTCGTAGACCGGGGCCAGTTCCACCACCAGGGTCGCACCCTCCTCTTTGGCGACCGCCCGCGCCTCTCCACGCAAGCATCCTTCGGTGGCCCGCACCGTCCAGGTGGTGCCGGGTAGAACGTCCAGCGAGAGCCCTTGCGGACCAATGCGCTGCCGACGGGTCTCGGTAGGACCTACGATTTCGGCGTTGGCGGGTCGTGACGCATCCCGAAACCGAACATCGACGGCCAACGTGCCGAGCCGGTCGGGGCAGCCGTCGTCATCACGCCATCCGTTGACCGTCTCGACTTCCATCGGGCAAAGGTCCAGCGATCGAAGCGGCAAGATGGGATCGCGATCCTGACGGGCTCGGGCCCTCCGACGGGCCAAGCCAAACCCCACAAACGCCCTCGCGCGCGGAACCCCGATGTCAGGCACGACGCCGAATGCTCCGCCTACGGTCACCGCACGACCGCGCTGCGAAACGACCCGCAACGCGCCGATGGCCTCGACGTTGAGGTCTGACTCGGCGGTGCCCAACTGCGCAAGCCGACTCGTGGCCACCGTTTCAAAGGTGACCCCCACCGACGATCCCAACCCTACAGAAACCGCGGCTCCCGCGGTCGCTCGCGAGTTCTCGGACCGCATGTGAACGCCCGCATCCGCCGAAAACCCAACGGCGCCGGCTCCCACCGACAAGGCCAGGCGCCCCCCACCGGCCCAACTTGGCTGCCCCAACCAACGCGCGGGAGCCCCTGTGGGGGCGTCGACGTGCCCCACCAAACCGATGCCCAACCCATCTCGGCGGTCGCGAGGGCGAGCGAGCAACCACATGGAGGTGAGTCGGACGTCCCCCAGTGCGGGGGTGGTCGGCTGGTCCTCGCCGGAGGCCCACGCAAAGACCGGTGCCCGCACGTCGACCCGCCAGCGGTCGAACAACGCGATTCCTGCGGACAGGTTGAGGGTCGTCAAATCACGCAGGACGATGCGATCGGGTTGCGACGCGAGACGCGCATCCACCCGCGCGTACTCCACCAATGCGGTGGCAAAGGCATCCCCCGCCAGAAACGCGCTGGGTCGCTGGACCACCATGGTTCCTCGAGGATCACCATCCTGAGGCGCCAACGCAAACCCGTGCGCATCGCCCCCTGCGTCCTGCGCAAGGGCGACTTGGAGCCAGATTGTGCCCCACGCCAAACTCAACCCGCCCTCCGCCCACAGCGTGCCGACGTATCTTCATCGGCGCATCTGACGCGCCGCTTCGTCACGGGAATCGTGCTCATTCGCAAGTCGCCGCAACCAATGGTGGCTCCGTATCCGTAAGATCGATGTTGTGAAGACACACGAGATGCTGCACCGCGTCCTCACGAAGCGTCACGGTTGGGTACGAGGTCGCAAGAGGCCGAGGAGTGACGTGTTGCGGATTGCCCAGGTTGTCGTACTCATCGCCATCGTCGTGGCCAGCGCCTGGTGGCTGGTGCAAGACCTCGACTGGGCGGTGGTCAGCGCGACCGTGGCGAGCGCCAATCCCCTCTACCTGCTCGGCGTCGTGCTCCTGTTGGGGGTCAACCATGTGGCGCGCTCCTTGCGCATCGGTGCCTTGATCGAAGCGCCGATCGGCAATTGGGACCTCTTGCGCATTTCGGCCGTGGCCTTCCTCGCCATCCAGCTGATTCCTTTTCGGCTTGGAGAGTTCGTTCGCCCTCAACTTCTCGTGCGCCATGGCGTGCCGTTTGGCGAAGGACTGGGCGCGATTGCCGTCGACCGAGTGCTCGACATCCTCATGCTGCTCGGTCTGATGGGCATCGTGGCGTTCGTCGTGCCGCTGCCGGCTAACGCTATCGAGGTCAACGGCATCGATGTTGTGGCCGCGGGTCAGCGAGCCAGCGCCGTGGCGGTGACCATCGCGGGGCTGGGAATGGGCGCGTTGGCCGTAGCCGGGCGTCCCATCCAAGCGTGGGTGTCGACCTTGCCCTGGATGGGACCAACGGCGGGACGTCTCGTGTCGGGGCTGGTCGACAGCTTTCAGCGCCTGGGCCATCGGCCCGCCTCGGGCTTCATCGCCCTGGCGTGGTCGATGCTGTCCTGGACCTCGACCATTGCGCTCGTGTGGGCCGCTCAGCATGCGTTTCCCGCCATCCCGACCGCCTTGACCGTCAGTTTGGTTCTTTGGACCTCGATCATCACTGCGATGTCAGCCGTGCATACGCCCGGGTTCTTCGGGACGTTCGAAGCGGCCAGCGTGGCCGCGTTGGCCTTGTTCGGTACGGACCCGACCACGGCGAAAGCCTTTGCCTTGGTCTTTCACCTGGTCATGTTCGCGTTTGCCGTCGCGATTGCGGTGGGCTCGATGCTGTCGATGCGTCTATCGTTCGACGATCTTCGGCCCCCCAATCCTCAATCGAGCCCCTTGTAGCCAAAGGCCACGGAAAGCCGTTCGTCGATCACAAGAAGCTTCTCGAAGCGAACCGGCTGGCCATCGATGGGCAAGGTGACCCGCACTGGAGCCGCGCCCTGGCTCAACGCCCCCGACTGCGCTCGCGTCGCCGCATTCTGCTCCCGCTGCGCGCCTGCTTGGAGCTTGGCGTTGGGCACCGGACGGCTCAACGTCTTGACGTGCCGCAAGCTGCCATCCGGCTTGCCCTTCTGCTTTGCGCCCTCGGGCAGGTAGACGGTCCAGGCAACGTAGGTCGTCGGGGCATCCACCAGGGGAAGATCAGCCTCAAACCTGCCCTTACCCTTGCGATTCGGCGCTTGACCATTCTCTACGTACACCAGTTCAATGCCAAACGCAGCCAGTGACCCTTGGGCGGCCGCCGACCGAACGAGCGGCACGAGCAACTCGCCTTCGCCCGACAACGCAGGCTGGACGGCCCGGCCCGCGACGGACGCCGACCACAGCTCCGCCCCTTCGGGCAGCCGCGCCCGCAAGAATTGACGACGATTGTTGCGCACCTGGTACTTCACCGAAGACAGCCGGCGCCCATCGCTCGTGAACATCGTCTGGGCGTTGACCTGGTCCACCAGGGTGACCAACACGTCCACCTCGCGGTGTTCGCGAACTTCAAGGGGCAGCACCGCTTCGGTGCCGAAGTACTTGAAGCCGAGCAGCACGGGCTGTGTGGTCACACCTACGATGTTCCCCGGAAGCGTTCGCACATCGACGGGAACTGCACCGTCAATCGCTCCCGGTCGGATCTCAACGTTCGACAACGGCTGGACCCCCACAAATCCCTTCGACCGTTCAACCCCGAGGGGAGCGATGAGGGGGGCGGTGACAGAACCGTCTTCGAGCAACCGTTCGAGTTCGATCGTGAGCGCGTACTGCCCTTCCGCCGCGAAGTTCAGCGATGCGGTGAGCGTGCCAGACTCATCGACCGACCAGTCCTGAAGCCCGGCTCCTCGTACGTCGAGCACCGTCATGCCATCAGGAATGGCGGTGCGAAACCGATCCACGCCCGTAAACAAGATCGTGTGTTCGATGGTCGTGCGAGTCGTCAACAGCCCATCACCGACCCCCACCAAGGTGTGCACCTCGGCGTAGACTCGCGGATCGAGCTTTGCGGTCTCCTCGACCTCTCGCTTCCACATGACCTGCAAGGTGCCCACCGAAGGGAGCGAGGCCTCCACGATGCGGTTTCCGCCAAGCTTGCGGTCCGATTTCAGTTTGGCATTCGCCACCGTAAAGTCGAGATCTTCGCTCGAAGGAACCGAGAGGACCAATTCCGCGGCCCCCGCACTCATAAGGGGAAACGAAAACCCGGTGTTTCCACCCGATGTGGTAACGGCCGCCGCGAAGTCGATGTCCACGTCGAACGCCCCCCGGCGGTCCGTCACCAGGCGGTACTGCCCCCCATCGAGCACCACCGGAGCGGTCTGACCCCCGATCGTTGCTTCCCGAACCGCGACGGTGCCGGGGAGCAACGGGACGCGAATCCACCCGCCGTCCGTCCGCAGGTTCTGGACGCGGAACCGTCCCCGAAACACCGCCGAGGTAGGCTCGCCGTCGTCCAACACCACGCGACCGTTGTAGCGCGCCTGAGCGAGGGCGAAATCCTGCGGAGGCTTCGGATCAGGGGTTCGATCCTTCGTGGCCTCGTACAACTTGAGGAACTCTTCGAGCCCCATGGTGACTTGTTCAGGCGCGGGCTGTGCAGTCGCCACGCCCAGCCATGCGCCAATCAGTGCGAGAATCATGGGTTCCTCCTGGGTTTCCTGACACACAAGGTCAGGGTTGGGGTTTCGTTTGCCGGCAGCAAAACGCGTTGGAATCGGACTTCAGTCCCCGACAATGGCACGAGGACCGACGCTGTCGTGGCCTGCACAATGAGGGGCGGGAGAGGGGCCTCGGCCGGCTCCGCCTTGGGCATCCGTTCCGTGCGGGTCGCGGGAGCCCCCGTGGTGGTCGACAGGTCGCTCAGCTTCTGCCGAATGTCGGTGTTCTGCGTTTGCTGAACGACGTCTTCTTCGGCGGCGATGCGTTCGAGCCGATCGCCAATCGCCAGAGCCGATTCATAGGATCGGCGGGCATTTTTGTAGTCGCCCTTTGCCAGATACTCGTCGGCCTCGTCGACGGCCTGTCGTTGTTCAATGAGATCTCGTTCTGCACGGGCTCGGGCCAGCGACTTGAGGCGTCGGGTGGCGGCCTTCTCGGCTTGCGTGACCTCCGACGCCTCCTCTTCGCTGGGCCCCTGCACCACTGCGAGGTTGGAGCGCAAACGGCTCACATCGGCGTTGTCAGCCCCGATCGCATCGAGCTGGTCGACATACTGCTGACTTAGGTCGAACCGGTTGTCGAGCCACGCGTCTACAGCTCCCTGCAGCAGGGCATCCGCTTGGCTGGCTCGGCCATCTCCGTCCCGAAAGCCGTAGTTAATCCCGTTGCCTTCGGTGAACTCGTCGACCACACCTTGCTTGCCGATCTCCACGCGTGGATGAACCCCCGGGGGCAACCCCAGACGCGCCCGATGCACCGCGACCGGCGCGTCATAGGCCGGTAGGGCCACCACCATTTCGCCGCGCTTGGGCCAGGGCTCCGTGGTGCCGAGATAGGCCAGCTCGACCGGAAACGACAGGGACCCCTGCACACTCTGTACGGACCGGGCAAGGGGCACGAGCACCTGTCCGTCGTCGAGTTCCGTCACCAAGGCGGTCTTGCCCTTGACCCGCGCGCTGACGAGCCGCATCCCAGGGGGCGGACGCACGGTCAGAAAGGCGCCGCGATCGTTACGAACGGCCAGTCGCGACCGCAGAAGCAGGCCCCCCGATGCACTGGTCGCCACCTCGGACTCGATCACGTCGATGACGGTAGGGGGCTGGTCCACCAGCGTGGTTCGCAGGAGCTGCAGCCTCGCGCGAGCCGCCTGGCTCCCGAGGTAGGCGGCGGTGGGTGCACCATCGACGAGTCCACGCGCCCACGGCGGCAGGGCCGACGCCACCACCGGGGTCATTCCTATTGGAGCGGGGAGAACTTCACGGTCGGTGTCTCGGGCAATTTGAAGGGCCGTCGTCTCGCGAAAGATTCCCTGCAACGCGGGTAGTGACACGCTCACCTGCGCGTCCGCCCCCGGTGGCAAATCGCTCGTCCACGTCGCTTGCAAATCCACCAAGCTGCGCTCGGGACGGGCAAGCGTGACCACGACACGATTGCCCTGCACCTGCAGACCCGCCATCTGGTCCCCTTCGAGTTCGAGGTCCGCAGGCACCTGGGCCATGGTGAACACCACCTGCTTCACCGCCCCACGGGCCACTCGAAACCGAAGTCGCGCCTTCGCGGCCAAGGACGCATCCCGCACGGTCAATCCCACGGCGGACTCCCCGAGGACCACGGTCCCTTGTGCCTGACGGGGTGGAGGGGTGGCTTGCAACGTCGTCCGCGGCCCGACCCACCAAGTGTTGGCCTTCACCTTCGGCGCATTGGTCACGTAGGCCGTGCCCACCACGGTGAGCGCTGCGCCGGCGGGGGTCTGCAAGACCGACGTCCGGGGTGGAACGAAGCTCCGAACTCGCAATTCCGCCGCCCCATCGACAGGAAACGCCGCCACCCACGCGTCGCCTTGAAGGGTCACCGGAACGTCCTTGCCATCAACCGTCACCCGATCCAGCGTGACCTGACGAGGAGCCACGGGGACAATGAGGTAGCCATCCCGTGGCGCGACGACCGGATTCGTCACATCGAGCAACCACCGTTGGGTGTCGAGCGAGGCCGTGCCCGGCAAGACCATCGGAGGCGGCGGCGGTGAGACCGTCGTTGAGTCGTCTGGAAAGAGCAATGGCCAACGACGCTTCTCGAGCCGCACTTCTGCGGCTTCGGCAAGCGCCATGACCATGCAAAGTCCCCACATTCACGCCCTCCCGCCACGCCGTTTGTCGCGCCGGCGTCTATCCGATTCCGGTGTCGCGATCGCACGCACCGCAAACGGGGAAGGGAAACGGGACTTACAGGTAGGGCTCCCATTCTGGGGGCGCGTCTCCGACGACCATGCCGCGCCGACCGAGCTGCAACGCAGACGGTTCCCGTGGCGTTTCACGCAACGGCATGCCGGCCTCGTCGGGCGTCTGATTGCCTTTGCGGCGATTGCACGCCGGACAGGCGGTCACCACATTGGACCATTCGGTTCGGCCCCCACGCGAGCGGGGCTGGATGTGGTCGATGGTGAGCTGCGCCGACGTGCCTTCCTGACCGCAATAGCCACACGCATATCCATCACGTAGAAGGACGTTGCGCCGCGTGGGCGGGACGACCTGGGGCAGTCGGTGCATCCAGCCAGGCACCCGGATGACGGCGGGAATGGGGAATTCTGCGTGAGCGGTGCGAATCGTGCGCTCATAGTACTCGAGCACTTCGACACGGTCACCGAGGTCGAGACACACCGCACGTCGCCAGCCAATCGCTCGTAAGGGCCTGAACGCCTTGTCGAGAAGCAAGGCGCGACACAACTCCAGCGGAAGGATGGAGACCACCACAGCAGACACTTATCGCATTGCACCGTTAAAGACCGGGCGTGAACGGAACCCAGCTCCCCGAAATCGTGACTCCGGTCCCCGGCCCAGAATCCGTGGCCCGCATCGACGTGCTCGCACGCCACGAATGCCCTGCCATCACCGCGCGCCGGGCCCGACGGGCCGAGCACCTTGGGACAGCAAATGACGATCCGGTGGTCTGGGACGAGGCCGTAGGGTCGAACATCCGCGACGTCGACGGAAATCGATTCGTGGACTGGTTGTCCGGCTTCGGGGTCACCCTCGTCGGCCATCGGCATCCTACGGTGGTCGCAGCCGCCCAAGCGCAAGCGGACAAGTTGCCCCACGCGATGGGCGACGCCTGGCCCGACCAGTCCCGCATCCGATTGCTGGAACGGCTCGCCGCCTTCGCCCCCGACCCCTTGTCGGTCATCGTGCTGGGGCTTTCGGGGTCCGATGCCATCGATGCCGCGGTGAAAACCGCCCGATTGGCCACCGGTCGCGCCGGGGTTCTCACCTTCGAAGGCGGCTACCATGGCTTGGCTTTGGGTGTGGTGGGCCTTCAAAGCGCACGGCCCCAGTTCACCGAGCCGTTTGCCGACATCGTGCATCCCCACGTTCATCGATTGCCCCTCGGTGCGTCGCCGCACGACGTCGAGGCGCTCTTGCAGCACGGGGAGATCGGGCTCGTGCTGGGTGAACCGATGCAGGGTCGCGGCGGGTTTCGGGAGGCTCCGCAGGGATTTTGGGCCGAAACCGCGGCCATCGCTCGTCGACACGGTGCCTTGTTTGCCTTCGACGAAGTGCTGACCGGGATGGGACGCACCGGCGTGCCGTTCGCCTGTACCGATGAAGGGGTCATCCCCGACCTCCTTTGCGTAGGCAAAGCACTCGCTGGAGGATGGCCTCTGTCGGCATGCATCGGAACCCCCGAGGCCATGGCCGCGTGGGGAGCGAGTCAGGGCGAGGCCATCCATACGCAGACCTTCCTCGGTCATCCGGTAGGATGCGCCGCCGCGCTCGGCGTCTTTGAGCTGTTCGACCAGGGCTTACTCGACGCGATTCAAGCTCGATCCCGCGCCCTCGACGACCGGTTCGAGGGACTTCGGGGACGGGGCCTCATGCGCGCCTTGGCCCTCCGACCAGGCAGTGATGCCCTCGCAGTGAGCCGACAGCTCCTGCAGGAGGGGCATCTCATCCTGCCGGCCGACGCCGAGTCGCTGCAGATCACGCCCGCCGTGACGTTGTCGGATGCCCAAATCGACCACTTCGCGGGTCGTCTTGAAGGGTTGGGAGCACTGTTGTGAACTGGACTGGCCCTGCTCTTGCGCTCGCCGAGCGCATCCTTGCCTTCATGGAGGCGTCACTGAAAGGAGAGGTGCCCGAACCCTTCGAAGCGTTGGCGCTCGATATCCACGCGTTCCAAACCGAGCGGGCGCCGGTCGTCGCGGCGCTGCGTCCCGACCGCGTGGACCACTGGACCCAGATCCCTGCGGTGCCGGTTGGCTTGTTCAAGGACCTTCCGGTGGGAACCCTCCAGGCGGACGAACCAGCCACGGTCTTCCGCACGTCAGGCACGACCGGCGGAGGTCGTGGGGTCCATCGGATTCGGAGCACCGCCTTGTATGACCAAGGTGCATTGGCGTGGGCTCGACGTTGTGTACCAGGTGCGCCGGCCCGTATCGTGGCCCTCCTCGACGACGCCCGGCAGGTGCCCGACGCCTCGCTTTCGCACATGGTTGCGCAGTTCGGCGAGGCCACCTGGACCGTAGACAACGGCGTGCTCGACGTGGCCGCAACGCAGCAAGCGACGCTGGGCGAGGCGGTATTCGTCACCACGACAGCCTTCGCCATGGCCGAGTACCTCGACAGTGGGCCACCCCCATTGCCCCCCGGCTCGGTGGTGATGGTGACCGGCGGCTTCAAGGGACGGGTGCATCGGCTCGAAGGCGCATCCCTCTACCGCGCCATCCGGGAACGTCTGGCCCCCGCGCGACTGGTCACAGAATACGGCATGACCGAGCTTTCGAGCCAACTCTGGGGGACTCCCCAAACGGCTTACGCCCCGCCCCCATGGCTCAAGGTGCTCGCGGTGAACCCCGTGACCGGAGAGGTCCTGCCGGCCGGTACCGAAGGGCAGCTCCGGTTTGTGGACCTTGCGAACCTCGACAGCACTATCGGTATCGAGACCATGGACGCCGGGGTCGTGCGGCCCGACGGCACCGTCGAGCTACGCGGTCGCTTGGCCGGCGCCCCCTCTCGAGGGTGTTCGCTCACGGTGGAGGAAGCATGGGGCCGCGCCTCGAACGCGTAGTGGCGTGGCTTGAGGCCCTGCACCACTTCGACCCGGCCCCGCGCTGTCCGCATTTGTCGGCGCAGGGCGCCCGTGCGGCGTGGGAAGCCGCGCTGGCCTCGCTGACCCCCGAAGCCCTCACTCGGGCCGTGACGCGTCCAGGGGAGCCCTACGACCGTGCGGTGATGGTCGTGGCGCGTACCGTCTTTACCGCTCCCCTCGAATGGGCGGCCGTGCTCCTCGCTCGGGGGACCGAACTGACCCTCAAGCCCTCGTCCGCCGATGCTGGATTTGCAGAGGAACTCGTGCAAATGGCCCAGGCGCAAGGCCTCCCTCTCTTTGCGACCTCCGACCGCGACATCGTTGGCCAGTTGCCTCTCGTCGTGGTCATGGGAACCGATGAAACGGTCGATCAGGTGCGTGCAGCCGCGGCTCCAGACGCCCGTGTCCTCGGATTTGGCCATCGTTTCGGGGCCGCGTACCTCACGACCGCAGAGGGCTTTGCCGCAATCGGCCCTGACCTTGCTCTTCACGACGGCCTTGGCTGCATGTCACCCGCGATGGTCTTTACCGACTGGCCAGAAGACGAGGCCACCGCTGCCTTGGCGCAATCCTGGCGTGCGATCGACGCCCAGTGGCCGAGCGGCCCCATCGACCCCATTGCGGGCGCGCAAATCCGCCAGCGTGAGGCATTGGCCCGCGTACTGGGTCAGGTCAGCAAGGACCGGGGGTGGTCCGTTCACGCCCTGCCGCGCGACCGGTTCGCTCCGGGAGCCCTCCCGCGCAGCGTGGTCGTCCACGCGATGAGCCACCGCGAACACGTCGAAACGGTGTTTCGAGACCACGAAAAGCAGCTATCGACGGTAGGTACCGACGACCCTCACCTCAGCGTTCCCGACTCGGCACGGGTCTGTCGCCCTGGCGAAATGCAACGACCGCCACTGGTGCGTTTCCACGATGGGGTCGATTGGCTCGGTGCGACACTCCGTTGAAAAATTGTTGACACCTCACCGAGCCGACAGCCACAGTGCGTTCCGAACGGTCGATGGGCCCGCCAGGACTCGAACCTGGGCACTGCCGGGTATGAGCCGGCTGCTCTGACCAACTGAGCTACAGGCCCTCGAACCAGTTCGGAACGTCATGACGTCCGGTACGGACCAGATACCGCAAGTTTGACGAGATTTTAACAACCGCGGAGTGAGCACTCCCTGAGATCCGCTTCAGCGGCGGCGATTCGTCGGGCGTCGCTTCCGACGGTCTCCTCTCCGAGGGTCGCGCCCGCGGCGCGCAGTCCGGTCTTCCTCGACCCGCTTGATGCGGCCGGTACGAACTCGTTGAATCACTTCGACCGGGCCTGGTGCGAGGCGCAGCACGTCTCCGTTTCGCATGCGCACCGCGCCGAAACCTTGATCCTCGGCCAGCGCCGCGTGGGCTTCCAACTTCGAAGGGGTCCCATGCACCGGGACAATGAACTTCGGCTGTACCCACTCGTACAGTGCGCGCAGTTCGTCGCGCCGTGGATGTCCGCTCACATGGACGGCCGCGGTGTCACTCCGAACAATGTTGACCCCACGCTCATTGAGCAGCTTTTCAATGCGCGCAATGAAGAGTTCATTGCCCGGAATCGCCCGCGCGCTGAACACCACGGTGTCGTCAGGCTCAAAATAGGCATCACGATGCTGATCGGCGGCCAACCTCGACAGTCCTGCGCGTGGTTCACCCTGGGATCCGGTACAGAGCAACAACACCCGATCGCGTGGAATGAAGCCGAACTCTCGTAGCGAAACGAACGGGGGTAGATCGGTGAGGTAACCCGCCCGTTGGGCAGCTTGGACGGTGCGCTGAAGCGAACGTCCCAACAACATGGGATGCCGATCTGCCTCAAGCGCGGCCTTCACGATGGTCCGAATTCGCGCGACGTTCGATGCAAACAGCGTAAACGCGACCCGATGTTCGCACCCTGCAAGGAGCCGCTGGATCGGAGCCTTCAGGCTTCCTTCGCTAGGCGTCCAACCCTCCTGGTCGGCATTGGTCGAGTCGCTCACACAGGCCACGACCTGCTCATCGGCGAGGCGCTGGAGCGCCCGCTGATCGCTCGTGCGGCCTTCGACCGGGTCTGGATCGAGCTTCCAATCTCCGGTGTGCAGCACCGCCCCTCGGCTCGTGCGAATGATCAAGGCGCCCATCTCGACCGTGGAGTGGGTGAGGGGGACCCGCTGCAACTCAAAGGGCCCCAACTTGATCTTCGCTCGCTCGTCGAGCAGTCGAATGGGCACTTCATCGGTAAGGTTGGCCTCGGCCAATGCAGATTGCAGCATCGCAGCACAGAAGCGGGTGGCAAACACCCGACAGCGCAACACCGGCCACAGGTCGACCACGGCTCCGATGTGGTCTTGGTGCGCGTGGGTGAGGATGAGCCCTTCGAGCTGATGGCGCCGCGCAACGATGAAGGAGGGATCTGGGTAGACCGCGTGCATGTCGTGCGGGCCATCACGGCCGAACATGACCCCGCAATCCACCATGAGCCATCGGCCCGAGGTGTGGTACAGGTTCAGGTTCATCCCGATTTCCCCGGTTCCCCCAAGGGGTAGGAAGTGCAGGGCCGCGGGGTCGAGTGATTCGGGTTGCAAGACCGCCTCCTAACGCTTGAACAAGACATCTGGCGGGACGGGGTGAATCAGTGGTACGCCGTCGTCGCGGAGGAGTAGGCGTGACCGTTCGATCGATGGCAATTGGGCTCGCTGGCCTTGTGGCCTGCACCGGCGGAGACCCATGTGAGGAGACGGCTGGAATCAGCCCAAGTCTCGTCCTTGGTGAGGGGGAGGACGAGTTCGAACGTGAGCTAATGGAAGGCGACACGATGCTCGCCGAACGGGGCCCCCAAGGGGGCATCCACATCTGGCCGGCCGTGCAAACCACCGGGTTCGCACCGGGCACGCGAGGCGGACCGCTGCAAGCCGACCGCAATCCGCCCATCTTCACGGCTGCTCTCTACGACGGAGACGCCCTGCTCGAGAGCGTGTCGACCCAGCTCGCGATGCAAGGAGACGCGAGCTTGGCCGAACTGTCGTTGTTCCGTCTGCCGTTGAGCTACGCCCCCGAAGAAGTCTACTACCAGGCCGTGCCCTTCCGGCTCGAGGTCTCGGGCATCGACGTCTGCGGTACGACCGTCTCGGCCGAGCGAAACATCAACATCCAGTTTCAGTGAAGTCAGCCTCCGGGCTCGATCTCGTACTGGCACTGCCAACACACCGCAAACCCGGGTTCCCAAGTGGCTCCACAGTTTGGGCACGTCTTGGGCCCCGTACTGGGTGCCTGCGCGGCCGCGACCTCTTCCAAAGCGGCGAGGGTCTGACGGGCCAACTCGGCCTGATGATCAGGAACAAGCACCCGAACGGGTAAGATGTGCGCCCCCGCTCCCACCGAAGCGGCCAAGTCGGGCGACGTGACCACCACCTGGATTCCCCGATCCTTCAGCACAGACGCCTTAATTTGCGCTTCTGCGGTGTAGGAACTCCGGAACACCTCGACCAGATCTGCCACGTCACACCTCTGCGGAGGGCTACCGTTTCTACGACCCGTGGTCCAGGGGACACCCGCGCCCCACCCGGTCCGAGACCAATTTGCCGCACCTGATGCCGGTCCCGTTCCACGAGTAGGCTCTCTAGCGTGTTGTCGAGGGCCGATCCGCTCGGACCGGTCCTTGCAAGCTGAACACCGACTCGTGTGCGAGACCTTCACACGACAGATCAGGTTTTCTCTCGTCTTTTACGGAAGAAGCCTCGGTATGCCACCGGTTTCAGGAGCACGGCTACATGGTGTCGATCCCTCTCCTCCTCTTTGGGTGCGGCGGCGGCGAAGACCCTGCCCCAACCACCGAACAGGCCGCCCCATGGGCCACTCGGCGGCTCACGCGCGAGCAACTGCAGTTCACCCTGCTCGACACTCTCGGGGTCGACATTACCCCCCGATTGAGCTGGCTTCCGCAGGAGGTTCGCGCCGAGGGGTTCACCAATACCGACATCGCCCTTGTGGCCACGGCCGACCACATCGAAGGCTGGTCACAGCTCGCACCGTGGGTCGCCGAGCAATGGGATGTCGAAGGATGGCGCGCGAACCAGCCCGCCTGTGATGACCCCTCCGCCGCCTGTGTCAATGCGCTGACCGAAGCCCTGTTGACCCCCTTGCTACGTCGAACGGCGACGACCGAGGATGTGGAGCGACTGGGACCGCTGTGGACGGTGGCCGCAGACGAGGACCTCGGGGTGGCAGGAGGGCTGCAGCTCATCCTCGAAGCAACCCTTCAAAGTACAGGATTTATCTACCACATCGAGGAAGAAGAGTTCAGCAACGGGGTACGGGAGGTCACCGGCACCGCACTTGCGAATCGGCTGGCCTACTTCGTGTGGCAGTCGGCTCCCGACGAAGCGCTTCGTCGTGCGGCGTTGGCCGGCGAACTCGATTCGGTCGAGGGTCGCCTCTCGGCCGTTGATCGCATGCTTGCGGATGAAACCAAGGCTCGCCGCGCAACCGATCGCTTCGCCAGAGACTGGCTGGCCCTCGATGGCCTGCTCGGCTTGCAACGCAACGACGCCGATGCCGACGTCACTCGTGCCATGCATGAAGCCGCGGTGCGGAGCTGGCATCACCACTTGTGGACGCGAGACGCGTCGGTCTACGAGGTGCTCGATGCCACCGAAGTGGTGCTCGATGCACGGTTGGCGCCCTGGTACGACGTCCCGCCACCCGATGACTGGAGCGTGATCGATGCAGGCTCCTTGTCATTGCCCCGAAGCGGCGTCCTCACGTGGCCGGGCGTGCTGACCTCCACCGCGGACTCCGACGTTGGCGGCATTGTCGCGCGAGGGCTGTTCATCCGGGAGCACCTGTTCTGCGACACCGCCCTGCATCCCCCTGAAGAGCTGAACCTCTCGGAGTTTCGCACGCACCTCGCTGCGGATGCCACGGAGCGCGACTACAGCGAGGACCGGCTCGCACGGGCGGACTGTGCAGGCTGTCACGCACAATTCGACCCCCTCGCCTATGGACTGGTGCCGTTCGATGGGGTGGGTCGCTTCGACGCCACGGTCCGAGGCGACGGTTGGGTGCCCGACGCCCAAGGCCCCCTCGACTACGAAGATGCCGAGGGCTTGGGCGCGATCCTGGCCACCTCGTCACGGGCCCGGGAATGCCTCACTCGAAAGCACCTTCAGATGGCGTTGGGCCGCCCTCTCGAGGCCGAAGATCAGGTCACCGTCGACGCTGTCCATCGTGCGGCAGAGGCGGCCGGCGGAGCCTGGCCCGACCTCGTACGCGCCATCGTGGCGCACCCGATGTTTGTCACTGTCGCGGAGGAGCTGTGAGCGTCGACCGTCGAACCGTGTTGCGCGGCTTGGGGAGCGTGGCCATCGGCCTGCCCTTCATCGAAGGCCTCACGTCAGGCCGCGCCCGTGCCGCTACGGGTGAGCCGCCAGTGCGCTGCATCACCCTGTTCTTTGGCCTAGGAATCCCCAAGGACATGCAGGCCGAAGGTTGGGACGGCCCGCTTGGCCCGCTGCGTCGCCATCGGTCGAAGCTGCGCATGTTCCGCAATGTCCAGGTGCCCGAAGCGGGCGGAGGCGGACACCCCAAGGGCGGCACCTGCGTGTTTGTCGGCGAAGGAGGCCCCAACGGGGAACGGTCGGCCGGCGCAAGCATCGAGCAGATCGTCAAGAAGGCCGTGTACCCAGACGGCGTGCCGGTCGCTCATGGCACCTTGGCCGTTGGCCAGTTCTTCCGTCGCTCCCACGGCACGTATCAGCGGATTCGCTGCTGGAACGACGATGGCAGTCGAGTGGTGGAGCCCATCGAAGCTCCGTCAGACCTCTTCGAGCGACTGTTCGGAAAGGAGACCGCTTCGGACGATCCAGCGGCCCAGCGTACCCTTCGCCTACGGCGGAGCGTGCTCGACTCGGTACTCGACGACTACCGCCACTACACCCAAGACCGCGCCGGACTGTCGGGCACCTCTCGAGCCCGGCTTCAGGATCACCTCGATCGGTTGCGCGAACTCGAACGACGGGTGTTTGGCGTGGAGGGCCCTGAATGCGAGCGGCCCCCCTTGCGCACCGACCCCGACCTCCCCTACGGCCTCGCGGGGGCGACCGAATACAACGCGGTGCTCGTCGATGCCCAAGCCTTTTCCGACGCCTACCAGTTGAACGCGTCGTTGTTCGCACTGGCCTTGCAGTGCGACCTCATGCGCTTTGGCAACCTCATGTTCGAATCGTCAGGGGGACATACGGCGTTCGACGGCGAGTACGTCCACGACGAAGGGACCTACACCTTCCGGTCCGAAGCGTCCGACCACAACAACTGGCACGAATCCCGTTGGGAAGACGTGCGATGGCATGCCCATTGGTTCCAGCACAACATCGCGATGGCGCTAGACCGCCTCGATGACCCTGCATTCCCCGATGCCAATGGGGGCACCGTCCTTGACAACGCGCTCGTCGTTCTGGGCACCGAGACCGGGACCAACCACGACATGGACGGTGTCTTCCACGCAGTCGGCGGTGGGAATGGGCGGTTCGCCTTGGGCGAATTCGACGATGACGAAGTCCGAGGCGTCGAAATCTACAACACGTGCCTACAAGCCTACGGAATCGACACGTTCATGGGCAGTGCAGACCACTACCGCAATCCAGTGAGCAATCTGTTGACATAGGACCCGGGGAAGGCCAGGGGCGGTGTCTAAATCGTCCTAGCCGACCTCGGAGGCCACATGGTCCCCCTTGCCCTATGTTCGCTGTCCGCTTGGGCCGAGCCCGAACCACAACCCGCGAGTGAACCTGAGTCCGCGAGTGAGTCCCCCCGCACCATCGAACTCGACATCCCCGAGGACGTCGGGGGGAGCGCGCTCGAGGGGCTTGACGAAGATGCACGCGACGAAGCGAGCGGGGGCTTTCCCTTGCCCCTCCAGCTTCCTCAAGTGCCCATTCGAGGGCGATTCACCGCACGCCCTATGATTCAGGCGGCGCTGCTCACAGGCCGCGAGGACCGCACCTTCTGGGGCAGCCGCGTCGGCGTTGCGGTGAGCCATCGGTATTGGCGCCTGTCTGATGCAACCGTGCAATGGGGCGGTCACACCGAGCTGCAGGCGCTGTTTCCGATTGGGGGCTTTGATGGTCGAAGGGTCCAGCTTTCCTCGACCTTCGGCCCTTGGATAGGCCCTGTGGGACTTGCGTTAGGCGCCGTCGTACGCTCGGACCGGGTGCAGTGGCGCAACGCCGATGCCCTCCTGCCCGACACCCTGGCCCTCGGGGGCCGCGCCGACCTCTCGGTGCAGCTCGGTGAATGGAGAGCGACGGCCGGCTTCGAAAGCGCCTGGCTCGTCGCGGGAAACCGGCCTCCCGCGGATCCCGACCGCGCCACATTGCCCGTGGTGGGTGACGAAACCGCTTATCGACTCGGCGTCGGTCGCCAGGGCAATCGGATTTTCGTTGGACTTCGGGGTCTGTGGCGGGAGACCGCGATCGGCGCCGAGGTCGATGTCGGCCTTCAATTCGGCCTGAGGTCGCTGTGATGATGGGAGGTGTGATGGTCGTTGCATGGTGGGTGGGCACGGCCCTCGCGGCTGCCCCCGAGGGCGTAGACATCGAAGCGGTGGAGGTCTGGCAGGGCCGCGCGGCCGACCTGCGTAAGGGCCCCAAGGCCTGTTGGCGCCTCTCTGGCAAAGCCGAGACGCATGTGGCCGTGTTCCGGCCGCCGACCGTGTTCGGGCGAGCCAGTCAGACGGACTACGTCTTTGAGGGGACCTTTTCAGGCACCTTCGAAGACGGAAACTGGACCGCGTTCACCGCCGACATGAAGCCCACGTCGAAGGCCGCTCAGAACTCAGAGGAAGAGGACGTGGGGATCGACTGGGACGTGCCGGTTCGACCCCTTGTAGGCCGGGCACCGGAGGATGCATCCTCGCAACGGCGCCGGGGCGACGACACGAGCCAGGATGATGAAGCGGCAAGTGCGTCAGGCACGCGCGAGGCCATCACCATGCTCGACACCATTCTCGATGCCGTCGACGCGGACGTCACGACCACCTATGCCCAATGGTCGGACGAACCTCCAGGGGTCGAATTGTTCGAGGAGTACCCCATCAAGGATGGCTCAGGACGCAAAACCGTCGACTTGCGGACGTTCTTTCCCAACGGCGACGCGGTGCCTGCCTCGCTCGATGTGACCTTCCCCAAGCGGCATCGGATCAAGGCCTCACCCGTCCGCATCACGCTGTTGCGTCCCCAATTGCACATCCGGACCCAGAACATCGACGGTGAAGCCGTCCCGATCTACGAATCGGTGTCGTTGGCGGGCGGAGCGCTTGGCTTTACCGTCGGTTTCGAACAGGTCTTGCAGTACGAACGCGCCACCGCCTGCGAAGCCCCGGCTCCCGAGGTCGAAAGCGAGTCCGACACGCCGTCGCAACCTGAGCCCTGACGTGCGCGCGAGGCGGGTTACGGCGTTCCTTCCCCCGGAGGACGCCATGGAGCCGCTTGCCTCTCATGATCCAGAGGTTTTTTCGGCGATCGAGAAGGAGTTCGCTCGCCAGCAGGACGAACTCGAACTCATCGCTTCGGAGAACTACGCCTCCCTCGCCGTCATGCAGGCCATGGGCACCGTACTCACCAACAAGTACGCCGAAGGGCTTCCTGGAAAGCGGTACTATGGCGGTTGCGAGTACGTCGATATCGTCGAAAACGTGGCACGCAGCCGGGCCAAGCAGCTGTTTGGGTCGGTGGGCGCGAACGTCCAGCCCCACTCGGGAGCCCAGGCCAACGCAGCGGTCTACCTGGCGGCCCTCGAACCTGGCGACACCATCTTGGGCCTCAACCTGACCCACGGCGGGCACCTCACGCATGGGTCTCCCGTCAACAGTTCGGGCCTCATCTACAAGGGCGTGCACTACGGCGTCGACGAGGCCACGGGACGCCTCGACCTCGACCAGGTGCGAGATCTCGCCAAACAGCACCAGCCGCGCATCCTGATGACGGGCGCGTCGGCCTACCCTCGGTTCATTGACTTCGAAGCCTTCCGGTCCATCGCCGATGAGGTCGGTGCACTGCTCGTGGCCGATATCGCCCATATTGCGGGCATCGTGGCCGCAAAGCTGCACCCTGACCCCGTGCCTTACTGCGACTTCGTCACGACGACGACGCACAAGACCCTTCGAGGACCTCGGGGTGGGCTCATTCTCTCCAACCGGGAATGGGCTCCCAAGATGAACAAGGCCGTGTTCCCCGGCACCCAGGGCGGACCGCTCATGCATGTGATCGCCGCCAAGGCGGTGGCTTTCGGTGAAGCCCTCAAGCCGGAATTCAACGACTACATCCAGCAGGTGCTCGACAATGCAAAAGCCATGGCCGAAACGCTGCTGGCGCGAGGCCTGAACCTGGTCACCGGGGGCACCGACAACCACCTCATCCTCATCGACCTCGGCGAGACGTGCAGCGGCAAAGACGCCGAAGAGGCGTTGGGGCGTGCAGCCATCACGGTCAATAAGAACACCGTCCCCGGTGAGAAGCGCAGCCCCTTCGTGACGAGTGGGGTTCGCATTGGCGTCCCTGCCATCACGACCCGGGGCATGGGAACGGCCGAGATGACCCAAGTGGCGGAGTGGATTGCGGACGTCGTGCAGAACACGGAAGACACCGAAGGGCAGGCCCGCATTCGCGGTCAGGTCAACGAACTGTGTGGGCGCTTCCCCGTCTACCCGACAGACCTGCTCGCCTGATGCGCTGTCCGGCCTGCCAACACGACGAAAGTCGCGTGATCGACTCCCGAACCATCCGTGATGCGATTCGGCGCCGGCGCAGCTGCCAAGCGTGTGGCCATCGGTTCTCGACCCTCGAACGGGTGGAACTGAAGCTCCCCTGGATCGTGAAAAAGCAGGGGGGACGAGAGCCCTTCCAGCGTGACAAGGTGCTTCACGGCATCGCTTTGGCGTGTCGCAAGCGGCCCGTCGATGCCGAACAGCTCGATGAGGCGGTCCGACAGGTCGAACAGCGCTTGATTGGACTGCGCAAGAACGAGGTGAGCGCCGAAGCGGTCGGACGCATTGTGATGGACGTGCTGCGCGAGGTCGACGAGGTGGCCTACGTCCGGTTTGCCAGCGTCTACCAAGAGTTCGAAAGCGTCGAGAAGTTCGCGGAGATCGTGCTGCCGTTCGAGAAAACCTCGTCATGACCGATGACCAGCGCTTCATGCGGCGAGCGCTGGAACTCGCCTCCATTGCCACGGGCACCACGGCTCCCAATCCCCCGGTCGGCGCGGTCATCGTCCGCGACGGACAGATCATCGGCGAGGGCTACACCCAACCGATCGGGGGCCCTCACGCCGAGGTACGAGCCCTCGCCAATGTTTTGGATCGAGGAGACGATCCGGCAGGCGCCACGATGTATGTGACGCTCGAGCCCTGTTGCCATTTCGGGCGCACCCCACCCTGTTCGCAAGCGCTCATCCGCGCGGGCATCGGCCGCGTTGTGATAGGCGTGCTCGACCCGTACGAGAAAGTGCAGGGCCGATCCGTCGAAGAACTCCGCACGGCCGGGATCGATGTCGATCTGGGGGTCGGTGCAGAGCCCAGTGCGCGGACCATTCTTGGCTTTGCTCGCGCCCATCGGCTTGGGCTGCCTGAAGTCACTGCCAAGGCTGCGATTTCGCTGGATGGTCACATTGCAACCGCCGCTGGCGAGAGCCAATGGATCACCGGAGAGGCTGCCCGGGCCGATGGACATGAACTCCGGGCTCGCCACGACGCCCTGCTCGTGGGCATCGGCACCGTCCTCGCGGATGACCCCCGCCTCACCCTGCGGCTACCCGACGGTGAGAACTTGGTGCCACCCACGCCAGTGGTCCTCGATACCGAACTCCGGATTCCCGCAGACGCCCGGCTGCTTCGCAACGAAGAGGCCATCGTCATCTGTGCCGAGGACGCCCCGCAGCGCGACCTGCCCGGCCGCATCGTGCGAGTGCAGCGTGGAGACTCTGGGCACGTCGACGTCGTGGCTGCGCTCAAGGCGCTCGTCCGACAGGGCCGTCACCGCATCCTCGTGGAAGGGGGCGGCATTATCCATCGGGCGTTCTTCGATGCAGGCGTGGTCGACACGTTGCAGATCTATGTGGCGGGACGGTTGGTGGTCGGGGGGAGACCTTGGATGGCGGGGCCCCCGCTTGAGGGGCTGGTGAACGCGCCACGGCTGCGCCTGCGAGACGTCCAACGCCTAGGTCCCGACCTTCGCCTCACCTACGCGGTGCCCAACCGCCACGATCCCGACGGCATCACACGACTCGTCAGTCAGGTGCCGGGGCCGCGTTAACCAAAGCCCCATGGATTCGTTGTTTGCGGAACTTCGGGCAAACCCCGCAGATGGTGCGCTTCGGGAAGTCGTTCTCGACCATTGGCTCGAACATGGAGATCCCCGCAGCGCTTGGGGTTCGGCGCTGCGACGTCGGGATGAAGCCACCGCCACCCTCGAACGGCAACGACTCGTCCAGGGACCGTGGCCCGCTCCGCCCCGTCGAATTCGCGCAGAGGCAGGGTTCGTCTTGGAGGTCGAAGTCCACCTCGAGGACTTCGTAAACGCCACCCCTCGGGCGCCAAGTTTCGACGCGCATCCTTTGGCCATCGTGACCCTGCGCATCCCTAGCCAGCGTGAGGTCCGCGAAGGTTCCGCGCTCACCCCTGACAAGCTCGATGACGCGTGGACCCGCTTCGTCCTCGCCTGTGGCTCCGTT
This sequence comes from Myxococcota bacterium, assembly GCA_039208735.1. GTDB lineage: Bacteria > Myxococcota_A > UBA796 > UBA796 > DRPG01. Next base: position 54,021 of record JBCCQY010000010.1, read on the forward strand.
TACGGCCTTCGCCTTCTCGACGTGGGCGAATGGTCGTTGCCCCTTGCCGTTGAAGCCATCCAGCGATCGAAGCCTGCGGTAGCCCAGATCGCGTTTGTCGAACCGATCCCTGCGCCACCAACCTCCTGGCCCTGGGTACGGGACATCGGCCTCGAAGGAATCACCGCCGACCATGTCGCAGACTGGCTACAAGCCGTACCCAACGCCGGCCGAATCGCCTTGCGGAGCCCACCTCGCGGGCATGGCCAAGAGCCAGATGAAACCTTGGTTAGGGCCTGGCTCGACCTTGACCGCAGTTGGCGGGAAGCCGACCTCCGGGGATGCGATATTGCGGCCCGCGATCTGGCCCGCATCGACAACCGAGCCGCGTGGATTCGCCATCCGCATCGCCATCTGCACGCGGCCCACCCACTCGACGACCCCTTTGGAGACCGGGGCCATCGCATCCTAAGCCACACCGGCCAACGTCGCGGCGCGGTGACCTGGAGCGAAGAGGTCGACAATCGCTGGGCCCTAAGCGAAGGCACGATTTGCAGGTGGAATCTCGATGATGCGCCGGAAGACCGATTCACCCACGAACACCCCATCACCGCGTTGTTGGGCTTACCCCAGAACCTGGTGGTGGGAGACGAAAAGGGGCACCTGCTCTTGCGTTCGTTCGGCTCCCATGCGGCCGCTCGGGGGATGGGGTCTTTCGCCAAAGTGGACGGGCCCGTTCTTCAGCTCGCCTGCCCCTTACGGGCAAAACCGAGCATCGTGTTCCGTACGCCAACCCAATACGGAGAAGTCGACCTTCAGGGACGATTCATCGCATTGCACGAAGAATCGGTTGATGGAATCGCAGCTTTGGCGGATCGCGTGCTCGTCGCCCGAGGGTCCGTGCTCTCGGGCTTCAAAAACGGCCGTGAGATCGACTTTGGGGACTCCATCACAGGGCTTGCGGGCTGTCCTCGAGGCACTGCCGCCGTGATTGCGGGAACGTGGGTTTACTGGCTCAACGCCACGCAGGTGTCGTGGGTGGGACGTGCGGAGCCGGGCATGAGCCGGATTTCGATTTGGGACGACGCCATCGCCTGGGTGGAACGCCCACAGGGAGTGCGGCTGGTCGATCTCCCCTTCGAACGCCACCACCTCACCTACCCCAATCGCTACCAGAACGGCGACGAGTCGCTCGAGGTAGCCGACGTGTCGCTACACCCGGATGGAACGCTGCTCGTCGTCCTCGAAAGGGGAGGGGCCAACCTGCGGGTCGGCCGCGACCTTCTCAAACTCGACGAACATCCCGGTGAGCCCTACCGGCGCTGGATCTTCGTGCACGACGGCGACATTCTCATCGCCAGTTGACCTTACGCGAGCAGGTGGCTGCCGAACGAAAGCAGGCATGCCACACCGCTCACCAACAGCAAGCCCGCGAGCGCGGAAACCCAGATGAGAACAGGGGCAAGCAACACCGCGGCCGTGGCGGCAAACCCCTGTTCGGTCATTTGCAAGGTGGCTCGAACAAACCACAGGTTGTGGACCCAGGCCACCGTCGCCCCCAGGGTCGGGAGGCCGACGGCAGCCAGATTGAGGGGGGAACCTCCGCCACCTCTTTCCATCCACCAGCTGGCGTAGTCCACCGCCACCAGACCCCCTCCGGCCAGGGCAGCGACCGCAGGTACGATGGTGGTCACCCAGGCGACCTCGCGGCCCGGACGAGCATGCGCCAACACGTGCTCGGTCAATCGCCCAAGCCCCGCGCCAATGAGTGCCGTCAGCGCCAGCAACACGGTCACCTGAAAGACGCGTTCCACCGCGATGGGAAGCAACAATCCCGCAACCGACAACACGGCAAACCCAGCATAGTGAAGCGGCCAGTCGATTTCGTGCAGGGGTGGATGCCCGTGCTTCGCCTTCATGGCACTACCATAGGCCAAGCGTAGACGGATTCGCGACTCGGTTTGCGCCTGATGCCGAAAGGCCCAACCTATCACGATCACCCCATGAAAGCGTGGGGTATGCTGCGCGAGCGCGGCCAGGATTGGCTGACAGTACGGGAGACGAATGACGCCCCGACGCTTAGCGATCGGCATCGATGTGGGTTCCACCACCGTCAAAGCGGTGGTCTGTGACCGCGACACCCTCGAAATCGTCTGGCAGGACTACAAGCGGCACGAGACGCGGCAGCCCGAGATGGTTCAGGAGTTCCTGGTGCGCATCGGCGATGCGTTTCCCCACGCCGAAGACCTTCGGGTGTTCTGCACCGGGTCCGGTTCGGGGCCACTCGCCAAGCCCATCGGCGCCAAGTTCGTGCAGGAAGTCAACGCCGTCACACTTGCCGTGGAACGGCTGCACCCCAACGTGGGCAGCGTCGTCGAACTGGGTGGGCAGGATGCCAAGATCATCATGTTCCGCGAGCAGCAGGGCCCAGATGGCAAGGTCGAGAAGACCGCGATCACCTCGATGAACGACAAGTGTGCGTCGGGGACCGGAGCCACCATCGACAAATGCATGCTCAAGGTGGGCATGGAGCCGTCGGTGATTGGCAATCTGCGTTTCGACCCCACGCGGCTGCACCACGTTGCCGCGAAGTGTGGTGTGTTCGCCGAAACCGATATCGTAAACCTCGTCAAATCGGGCATTCCGAGTGACGAAATCATGAACAGTCTGGCCGACGCCATCGTGCACCAGAACCTGTCGGTGCTCACGCGCGGCAACACCCTGCGCGACGAGGTGCTGCTGCTCGGGGGACCCAACAAGTATCTGCCCTTCCTCGTCACCTGCTGGCGCATGCGCATTCGCGAAAGCTGGGAGTCCCGCGGCTACGACTATCCGAAGGACCGCCCCATCGAGGAGCTGGTCTATACCCCTGACAACGCCGAGTATTATGCGGCGTTTGGCGCGGTGCTCTACGGGATTACTGACGCAGCGGCCAAACTCGAAGGCCAGTACCTCGGCCTCAACGGGCTTCGCGACTACATCGCGAACGGTCGTTCGGCACGCCTTGGCGATTCTGCGGCCGGACCGTTGGTCGAAACCCAGGACGAACTCGACGCGTTCACCGCCGAATACACCATTCCGAAGTTCGAGGCTCGGGAGTTCAAGAAAGGCGAGGTCGTCCGTGGCGTCATCGGGCTCGACGGTGGCTCGACCTCATCGAAGGCGGTGCTCGTCGACTACGAGGATGGGGAGGTCGTCTACAAGGCGTACACCCTGTCGAAGGGCAATCCCATCCAGGACACCAAGGACATCCTGGCCGAAATCAAGGGATACGTCGAGTCTTTTGGGGCTTCGCTTGAGTGTATGGGCTTCGGGGCAACCGGCTATGCGGCCGACGTGCTCGAGGAGTCCGTTCGTGCCGACGTCAACATCGTCGAGACCGTCGCCCATATGCAGAGCGCGGTTCGCTACGTACCTGACGCCGACGTGGTCTGTGACATCGGCGGACAGGACATCAAGGTCTTGTTCCTCCGCGAAAACGAGAGCGGGGGCCGTGATGTCAAAGACTTCCGCCTGTCGAACCAGTGTTCTGCAGGCAACGGAATGCTCCTGCAGGCGATGGCCGACCAGTTCGGCGTGCCCCTCCAGGAGTACGCTTCCACCGCGTTCTCAGCCGGCTTGGCGCCCAAGTTCTCCTACGGCTGCGCGGTGTTCCTCGACGCCGACCGCGTGAACTTCCAAAAGGAAGGCTTCCAGAAGGCCGAGATGCTCGCGGGGCTCGCCCAGGTGCTGCCCAAGAACGTGTGGCAATACGTCGTTCAGGTGCCCCGGCTCGCCGAGTTCGGTCGGGTCTACGTCCTTCAGGGAGGCACCCAGCGCAACCTGGCCGCGGTCAAGGCCCAGGTCGACTACATCAAGGACCGCGTGCCCAACGCCAAGGTCGTGGTCCATCCGCACTGCGGGGAAGCGGGGGCCATCGGCGCGGCCATGGAAACGCTTCGTGTCGTCAAGAAGCGCGGGGAAAGCACCTTCATCGGCATCGATCAGGCCATCGACCTCGCGTACTCCACCAAGAACGACGAGTCGACGGTTTGCCATTTCTGCCCCAACCTCTGCAGCCGCACCTTCATCGACACGGAAACGCCGGACGGGCGTACATCGCGCTACATCTCGGGCTTTTCCTGTGAAAAGGGCACGGTCGAGAGCAAGGATGCGCTGAAGGCCCTCCAGAAGGAGCGGAACGCAACGCGCAAGCAGTTCCCCAACCTCGTCGAGTACGAATCCAAGCTGGCATTCCAGCACTTCCGCGAGCCTGCGCCACTGCCCCACGCCGGTTCGAGCAAAAACGACGTCCACGTGAGGCGTTTGTCGTTCCGCCGGGTGGTTCGCAAAGCCATCCAGCGCGGCTTCAAGCGGAGCAATGTCGACCTTACGAAGGTAAAAATTGGCATCCCGCGCGTGCTCAATCTCTACACGGTGGCGCCGTTCGTTCGCACGTACTTCGAGACCCTCGGCATGCCGAAGCAGAACATCGTGTTCTCGACCCCCACCTCCGAAGAGATGTGGCAGGAGGGCGGCCGGTACGGCTCGATCGACCCGTGCTACCCGTCAAAGGTCATTCAGGCGCACGTCCATGAGCTGCTGTTCCACGCCCACAAGGACGAGCGAAAGCGTCGGGGCCCCCTCGACTACATCTTCTTCCCCTGCATCACCCACATTCCTACATGGATGGACGGCGTGATGGACAGCACCAGCTGCACCATCGTGGCCGGAGCTCCGAACGTGACCAAGGCCGCGTTCACCAAGGAAATCGACTTCTTCGCCCGCGAAGGCATCGAATTCCTCGACCCTTCACTCAACTTCACCGAGCCTAACCTCCTCAAGAAGCAGCTCTTCGACGGGTTCGGGCCTGTGCTCGGCATCACCGAAGACGAAAGCGACTGGGCGGTCGACGAAGCCTTCAAGGCGATGGACGACTTCGCGGAGCGCATGCAGAAGGCGGGTCGCGAAATCCTCGACCGGGTGAAGCGTGAAAACAGGGTCGCCATCTTGATGATCGGCCGCCCCTACCACATGGACCCTGGCCTCAACCACGGGATTCCCGAGGAATTCCAGGTTCGTGGGTACCCGATCCTCTCGATTCGCAGCCTGCCGCAGCAGCGCGAATGGTGGCAGCAGTACTTTGGGGCCGACGACCCGCTCGACATTCGCGACGTCTGGCCCGAGAACTTCTCGACGAACTCCGCGCAGAAGGTCTGGGCGGCAAGGCTCGCCTCGCGCCACCCGAACCTCGCGCTGCTCGATTTGTCGAGCTTCAAGTGCGGCCACGATGCGCCGACCTACGGCATCATCGACAACATCGTGAAAGCGGCCAACGTCCCCTATGCGGCGTTGCATGACCTCGACGCGAACAAGCCCGGCGGATCCATCCTCATCCGCGTCCGGACGTACGTGCACAAGCTGAAGCTCGTCGAGGACGAACTCCGCGAGAAAGCCGAGGCCCACGCCGAACTCGACCGCTTGCTCGAGGCCAAACGAGCCGAACTCAAGGCCCAAATCCTGGCCCGCCGCCGCGAACTCATCAATGCTGCCAAGTAGACTTTCCCGACCCGTGAGATGGATGGAGCGCCCCCATGATGTCCGATGAAGCCGATCTGGACCCCAGCGAATCGCTGAACGACGCCGAACGCGAAGAACTCGAACGGGAACTCGCGGGATTCCGTGCCGAGCAGGTCAAGGCGCTTGGCCTCGACCGGCCGCAGTACACCGAGCAGGTCTCGGCCGAATTCTGGGCGGATCAGCGTCCCCACACCACCATCTTGGTCTCGGGACTTTCGCTGGCCCACGACCACCTCGTGACCGCGGCGCTCGCCGGGATTGGCTACAAAGTGGCCACCCTCGACGTTCCTGACGTTGAGTCCCTCCAGGTGGGTAAGGAATTCGGAAACCGGGGGCAGTGCAGCCCGACGTACTTCACGGTCGGCAACCTGGTAAAGACGCTCATCCACAAGCGCGACGTCGAAGGCGAGTCGGTCGAAGACATTGTCAACAGCTACGTCTTCCTGACGGCCGGGGGCTGCGGCCCGTGCCGGTTCGGCATGTACGTCACGGAGTACCGCAAGGCCTTACGCGACGCGGGCTTTGACGGCTTCCGGGTCATGACCTTCCAGATGGCGGGCGGCATCAACCAGGCCACGGGCAAGGAACTCGGTCTCAAGATCGACCCCACCTTCGCCTGGCAGATCGTCCGGTCGCTCATCGCAGGGGATGTGCTCAACCTCATGGGCTACCGTCTGCGGCCCTACGAAGTGGTGCCCGGCAGCACCAACGAAGCCATTGAGCAGTGCAAGGCCGTGTTGTCGCACACGCTGCGGAACCGTGGCCGCATCTCGCTCGCCATGCTGAAATGCCGCCGCATCCTTGGCAAGGTCAAGGTCGACCGCACCCAGCCCAAGCCGGTGGTCAGCCTCATCGGTGAGTTCTGGGCCATGACCACCGAAGGCGACGGCAACTACCACATGCAGAAGTTCCTCGAGAAGGAGGGCGCCGAGGTCGACATCCAGGGCATCACGAACTGGTTGTTGTTCCTGTTGTGGGAAGCCGGGTACGACACCGAGGTCCGGCAGGAGCTGCGCAACGAAGACGAAGCGCGCAAGGGCCTCAAGGGCAAGGACGCGACCAAGAAGATCTGGGGCGTCAAGGCCGGCTACTACGCGGTTCGGGCCATCTTCCAGACCTACGCGAACATCGTCGGGCTGCACAACTACCACCTCCCCGACATGCACGAAATCGCTCGAATCTCGAAGGAGCACTACAGCAACGACGTCCGCGGTGGCGAAGGCCACATGGAAGTCGGCAAGCTCATCCACTTTGTGGTCGACAAGGTCAACCACATGACGGTGTCGGTCAAGCCGTTTGGCTGCATGCCGAGTTCGGGCGTTTCGGACGGCGTGCAAAGCCGCGTGCTGGGGGACTACCCCGAGGCCATCTTCGTCGCGATCGAGACCACCGGCGACCAGGAAGTCAACGCTCACTCGCGCGTGCAGATGCAGATGTTCAAGGCCCGTCAGCGGGCCCAGGAAGAGTTCGAGCGCGCACTCGAAGAGACGGGCCTCACCAAAGAGGAGTTCAAGCGGCGGGTTGCCAAATCTTGGCGATTCCGCAACAGCTTCGTGCGGCCGAAGCACCGGGTGGCGGGCCTCGCCGCCAACCTCGTCTACGCGGTGGCGTGATCGGGCTGCGTGGGCGAACGCCTCGGGGTCAACACCTCGACGAGTTCGGTCACGCGGTCAAGGGCGGCGCTCACGTCGAGCGCGCCGTCCGTGACAACATGAATCACCTCGCCGGTACGCAGCTCGGAAGCGGGGTGCGCTGCCAGCACGTCGAGCACGGGCCCTCGCACCGCATCTCGGGCCAGTCGCCGCCCGAGTTCTCCGAGATCGCTCGAGCTGGCGCTTAGCGCCTGATCGAGGACCAGATCGCCCAGCGGCCCCCCGGGGCCTTGGCGTGCCTTCACCCGAGTGCTGATGGGCAACGGAACGGGCAGCTCCGCGCGAATGGACAAGGTCCAGTGGTCATCCTTGAGGCGGGGGCCCACCAATGACAGGCCCACCCCATCGACCATGCCGCGCAGCTCGCCGGGACGTCCGGGCGTAGGCACGGGGCGAGGCACGGCCGGCAGGACGCGCTCCAATCCCGTTTCGATGAGCTCCCGGTAGCGGCGCTGCAGTTGTCGCACCATCGTCACGACGCTCTGGATGCCGTCGGCGAGTTCGACCTGGCGTTGCGCACTGGTGAAGGGCGAGAATTGTCGGGGGCGACGCAAGATGACCGAAGCCCCGAGTTCGACTCGCCAGCCTCGAGCCTGGAGCCGATCCACGATGGGTTGGATGGGCACCATCAACCGCTCTCCGTCGCGGCCCGCCTTCTTCGTGCCAAGGCGAAACCCTCGGGGCGTGGGAAAGGGTAGCTTGGCCCGAACGCTCCAAGGGTCGTTCGGTTCAACGTCCACCTGGACCACCACGTAGACCCCGTCGCGACGTCCGCTCCAGCGCCCAAGTTCGGTCACGACAAGCCCATGTTCCCGGGCTTGTCGTGACTGCTCGACCCACAACTGCGCGCGGCGCTGCCGGAGGGCGCCCATCAGCGCCGCCATGGCCGACAGGCCAGTGATCACGATCCACGGATCCATGACTCAACCGTAGCCTGCGCTACCCCTCGGGCGACGTCCAATTGCGCTGGAACGAAAACCGGAACGTCGATCCGATGCCCACCTCGGATTCAACGCTCAGATCACCCCCCAATTGTTCAGCCAAGCGCTTTGCGATCGACAGGCCAATGCCCGCTCCACCACCGGTCGAGGAAAGGCGAACGAACGGCACGAACAGCATCTCCAGACGATCCTTGGCGATGCCTACCCCATCGTCCGCCACGGTCACGAAGACCGTGTGCGCATCGGCATGGACGCAAAGCCGCACCGTCCGACCTTGGCTGTGCTGAATCGCATTCATGAGCAGGTTGGTACAAACCTGGCGAACCCGTCGATGATCCGTCTTGGCGGTGCCCAACCCTTCAGGCACTTCAACATCGAAGCGGGCCCCCACGTCGAGAACCGCAGGACGGGTGATGGCAAGGATCTCGTCGAAGACCACGTCCAACGGCTGCTCGACAACGTTGAGATCGAGACGACCCGCTTCGATCCTAGAGATGTCGAGCACATCGTCGATGAGGCCGAGCAGGTGCCGACCCGCAGACAAGATCCGCCCCAAGTCGACCTGCGCGTCTTCTTCAAAGACATCTTCGAGAACCAACTCGGTGTAGCCAATGATCGCGTTGAGCGGTGTGCGCAGCTCGTGGCTCATCGAAGCGAGGAACCGGTCTTTGGCCGCACTCGCCTCCCGTGCCGCCGCGATGGCCCGAATCTGCTGGGCTTCCGCCGCAAGTCGCGGGGTGAGATCCGCAAGGGCATACACCATCCGGGGCTGGCCCTCGGGGGTCTGCACGCGCGCGCGATTGACGTGGACGGGCACCGACCACCGTTGTCCCGGCACCCGCAGTTGGTATTCATCGGCGAGCCCGTCTTCGAGGCGTTCGAGGCACGCTGAGAAGTTCGTCGGCAGCGCCGCGCGCTCGCCATGGGCCAACAACGTCACCGCGGCATCGTTCGTATCGACCGTCGTGCCGTCCTCGCCCGCCACCACGACGGGTGCGGGGACCGAGCGAAGCAGCGCATTGGCAAACCGATGGGCTCCTTCGGCATCGGCCACCCGCTCTTCGAGTTGCTCGGCCAGCTGCGCGTTGCGCACCGCCACCGCGGCATGCGCAGCCAAGCTCCGGGTCAAGGACGCCGCCTCGCGCAGTTTGCCGCCGGGAAGGCCCTGGCTGTCCAGATACAACGCCCCAACGACGACATCGTCGACCACCAGTGGCATGCACATCGCCGCCCGCAGGTTCATCGCCACAACGCTGGCATTGCCACGCAGGTCGCCTCGCTCTTCCAGGTCGGACGCCACCACCTCCCGACCCGACTGCAGGACGCGGCGAACGATCGACATGGAAGGTGGGCTTGCGAGCCCCCGCCCCGCACGCGCCACGATGTTGACCTCCTGGCCGTCCGCCAACACCACCAACGCACGGTCCACCTCGACGAGATCGACGGCTGCATGGGCGAGATCTTCGAGGACTTGGCCAAGCGACGCTTGCATCGCAACCCGAACCGCCACCGTGGTGAGTCGTTCGAGATCCGACAACGTGCGATCGGGACGCGCACGCTCGAGGATCGATCGGGCCCACTCGAGGAGCGGGGGACGAACAAACTCCTCGGCGTAGTGAACCACCGCTTCCGCCTCGGCCACGGCGCGGTCCGGCTGCCCAGCGGCCACCCACGCTTCCGAAATCCACAACCGAGCAATTGCGAGTTCGCCGGTAGCGCCGAGTTCTCGGAGTTGGGCCAACGCCCGTGAGGCGGGCTCGTCGACCGCGTCAAACCGACCGGCCCGCGCTTCGGCCAGGGCGCGCATCGCCCACACCCGGGCCACCTCGTCCTTCGCTTCGACGGCGGTGGTCAGGGTCTCCGCTTCGTCCAGCCGCGCCTCCCAGTCTCGATCGCCTCGCAACCCCGCAAGCTCACACCGCCGACGCGACAACTCCACGATCTCGGAACTCGGTCCGGATCCAGGCTCCTCCAACCCTTCAGCGAGCCTCTGCGCTTCGTCGTAGCGCTCCTCCGCCTGGTCGAGCTTGCGCTGCCACAGGTAGACGTCCCCCAAGTTGCCAAGCACCATGGCTTGCAGACCCACGGCCTTGGTTTGCCGAGCCCACTCGACCGCCGCCTCTCCGATCGTCTCGGCCCGTGCCCAACGACCGAGTTCTCGGTAGCCCTGGCAAAGGTTCACACGAGACGTCGCAGCATCACGGGGTGCCCCAATCCGCTCGAACGCGTGCAGCGCGCGCTCCCAGCACGCCACCGCCATCACGATGTCGCCCACCGAGTACCAGCCGAGCCCTGCGTTGTTCTCGAGGCGCGCCCGATCGACCAAGGGGAGGGCCCTACGGAAGGTGGCCGCGCGCTCCATCGCCGCGGCCGCACGCCCTGGATCACCAGCGTGCCAGAGCAGTCGCCCCCGGTCGCCCTCGATCAGGGCCTTTTCTCGAGTCTGAGCCCCCAGTTCGGCCGGAATCTCATCGAGCACCGCCAACCCGGCTTTGGCTCCTTGGGTCTGTTCACGGACCTGCGACAGCAACCGCTTGGCACGCAGCCAGGCGTCGACCTCATCGGCTTCCGGAGGGGCGGCACATACGGCGAGACAATCGTCTTCGGCTGCGGCGAAGTCTCCCGCGATGAGACTCGCCTGGGCCCGAGCTAAGCGGACGTTCGATGACAACGCTCCCGGACCCGACGCCGCCACCGCCTTGCGAATCCAGCTGAGACGGGCCTCGAGGTCATCAACAACCCCCTCCACCTCAGCAAGAGCAATGAGGATGGGGACATCCTGAACCGTAGGTGCCCGTTCCCCCAGATGGTCGAAGCAGGCCTGTCGGGCTTCGTCGATCTGGCCTGCTTGAAGAAGCGCTTTGCTCCGCGACACGGCGAGTTCAGGGGTGGGATGCCGGGTCCAAAGGGCGGTGGCCACTTCAAGAGCCCGGTCGATGTCGCGCTGGGCCATAGCCGAGATGCAGACCGGACCATGTTCCTCGATGATCGCGGTGTCTTCGGTTGCCGCGAGCAAGGGGCCTAGCCGCGCGTAGGGTACGGGCTGGCGGGCCAACCAAGCGGTGAGCAGCCGAGCGGCAGGGTCGCGGCATCGTTCGGGAGACCCGACGAGGGCCGTCGTGGCTGCCGCACCGGTGCATTGCAGCGATGCGCTTCCCCGAACCAACCCCGCATTGATCAACAGCGAGAGTGCTTCGTCATCCGCTTCCGCGGCCGACAGCGCTTCAGAGCGGTCGACCACTCCCGCCAAGGCGACCAACCCGCCCAAGCGTCTCGCGGCTGCCGGCAGGGCTTCGAGGGAGGGTAGCGCCCCTGCCACCCAGGTGCTGGCGTGATGGTCAAGCGCCTCGGGAACCACCACCCACGACCGCCGACGCCACACTAGGGCATCCGCATCCACCGCGGCCACCATGAAGGCCACCGCATCGCGAGGGGAGCCTTCTGCCGCCTCGATCGTAGCCTCGACGAAGGAAGGGGCCACCGGCCCGAGGATCCCGTGTACCAGCGTCTCGATGTCGTCAGGCGAAAACGGATCGAGGGCGCACGCCTGCACGCCCTCCGGCGCCTCATCCGTGGTGAGCACGATGGCGACATCGTGTTGGGTCAACACCTCGAGGGTGGCCGCCGTGCCTGGGTCAAGCGCCTCCGCATCGTCCACCAACAGGACAAGACGCGTGCCCGCCCTTGCGATGAGGGCTTCCGCCGCCGTCTCGGCCCGAGTGATGTCGTCCGCCGCCGTTGGGAGATCGACGGGAGCCCCGGGCAAAGAGGGGTCGGCGAGCGCCGACTCGATGCCGCTCCAGGGTTCTTCGGACGCATAGAGGGTCGCGTAGGGGACTCCGCGGGCGAGGAGCTCGTTGACGATCCGGGCCAGCTGGTGGCTCCGGCCCGCGCCTCGGGGCCCCACGAGAGCCAACGGTTGGCCATCCGCCAACCAGTGGTCCACGGCCTGCTCAACCGCAGGACGGGCCACGAACACGGTTCGTGCCTGGCGAGCCACCTCGTCAGCCGTGCGGACAGGCAGCGCCACTCCGTGCGCTTCGCACGCATCGGCCAACGCGGCCGCCGTCGGTCGACGCGTTGGATCGGGATGCAGCGCAGACCCCACCAACTCGCCCAACCAGGCGGGAGCACTCCCTTCGGGCAAACGAGGCACCTCGGGCTCGGACCGAACCGAAAAGGGCGCGTCGTCGGGCCAGGGAAAGACCCCGGCCAGGATCTCCCATGCGACGAGCCCCCACGCATAGACGTCCGCAGGGGGTTTAGCCCCGGTGCCCGGCCGCTCCGGCGCCGCATAGCGAGGGGTCCCTCCGGTACCCCCCGCCAAACCAAAGTCGATCACCGTCACGCGGCCGGACTCCGCGTCGAACATCACGTTGTCGGGCTTGATATCGCCGTGCGCAACGCCCGCATCGTGGCACGCCGCCAGACCATCTGCGAGTCGGGCCAACGCGGTGGTCGCAAGCCCAAATTCGAGACGCTCCCCGAGCGGCCGCCCTGGTGCGAGCCCCATCACCAAGTAGGGACAAGGCTCCGTTCCCGCTCCCAGCGCTGGAACCACCGCGGGGTGGTGGATCTTGGCGAGGGCCCGGATCTCATTCCCGGGAGGTGCGGACAGCAGCTTGACCACGGCGAGGTGGCCAGCCGCATCGCGGGCCAGCCACGCAGATCCGAAACCGCCTTCTCCGAGGCAGCGCTCCAGTTGCCAATGACCGAAGCGCGCACCTGCAGAAACCGACGGGGTGGATTCGGGCTCCAGGATGGTCATGGGGGACCTATCGGTCCTGGGAAGCGGAACCTGCGGGACGAGGTCAGCTCCAGATGCGGAACAAGCGCTCGCGACGGTCGGAGGTCCAGGTGTAGAGCGCCAAGGGACGAAGTTGAAGCTCCGCGCCCAACGTCGGTAATGCGAGCCCCCACGCGACTGCACGCTCCCGTTGCGCATCGGTCGCCCGCCGGGTGGCACGGGCCAAGGTGCAGTGGGGCAGCGGAGGGCGCGGATCGGACGACTTACCCGCCAGGTTCAGCCACCGGTTTCGCCACGTCGCAATCACTTGTGAAAGGGGTTCATTTCCATCATCGAGTAGTGCACTAAAACTCGAAGGCCGTTTCGGGTTTCCAAGCGCCTTGACGGACCCGAACGTGGCTCGATCGATGGGTCCTGCGACCTGACGGGCTGACGCAAACGCTTCTTCGGCCGCGGCTTGCCCACAAGAGCCCAAAAAGGCAGCCGTGATGTGGCGATCCTCCGGGTGAAAGACCCGTACCGCAGGCGGCGCCGTCGGCATGGCAAACCGCTCGTCTACAACGACGGGCCAAGCGATAAACCAGTTCGGTTGGATGAGACCTCCAAAGCGGAGCAAGAACCTAACAGATAGTAAACATTGCTCGCCTCACATTTCCAAGCACATGGACGAGGTGGGTGCTAGCGTCGAGATGGAAGTGACCAACCCGACCCGTTTTGCAGGAGGTCCGTCGTGAAGTCCATTGCGCTCACGAGCGTGCTGCCCGTTGTTTTCTTGGGGCTTACGGCCTGTCCCGCCCCCGAACCCGACCCGCCCCCTGGGGTCCCACCCGTCGTTGAGCCCACCGGTGAAACCGGCACCGATACGGGCACTCCGCCGCCACCGCCTCCCTACGACCCCAACGGCCCCATCACCGACACCTGCGCGGCCGCCTCCGCACTGTTCCAGGCCCTCGACCTCAACGGGGCTCGGACGGAGTATGAAGCCTGCATCGCGGCCGACGCGGACAATGGCGGTGCCTACATCGGCCTTGCCATGACGGAGCTGCTGCTCTTGTCCGACCGCACGTCGTTTGTGGACGCCCTCGGTCGTTGCGGCCAGCCCTCGAACCTCGCCGACCGTTTCTACGGGGCGAACGGCGAATTGAAGCAGCTCGGGGCCGAATACGGTGGAACGTCGACCATCGACGTTGACTTCCTCGACGAGAATGGCCGCACCGACCTGCCCGCCTTCGACGACCCCCGCATCGTCCTAAGCCAGATCCAACGTCGCCGATCGGGAGGCTACTACTACGCCTACACCGGCACCGACGAGCCTGGCTACGGCGAACTCCGCGACACGCTCGTCGTCGAAATCGCAGGCTCGTTCTCTTATGTGAACGAAGTTCGGTTCGAACTCGACGTGGAAGACGTCTACGGCGACGGCAGCAACGTGGCGCTGGCCCCTGGTCTCGAGATTTCGATCGCCAACCTGCAGCGGCCGGTCACGGTCTACACCGCCTGTGGCGAACCCGGCAGCACGTGCAATGGCTGGTACCAGTCCACGCACCCGCAGCAGGGCACGATTCGTGTAAACCAGTTCGGCACGGAGGATGGTGACACCATCGAGCTCGAAGTGGACGTCGAGATCCCTTCAGCTTGTGCCAACGGCTACTGCAACCACTACTTCGCGCTGGACGGGGTCGTCACCGACACCCTCACGGGCGACTTCGACACCTCGTGGCTGCCCTTCACCGACGTGCAGACCTCGTGTGACGACCAGAACTGCGACGACCGCACCGCACCCTACACCGTCGGGGCCGACCTCTGTACGGTTCGCGACCACCTGGAACTCAACGAGATCGCCATCGGCGTGGCGGACGACCTAGAAGCGGTGGGCGATGCGTTCGCCGCCGCGGCCGACAAGGCCGGTCGCCACGAGGCACGCTTCGACGAGGTGTTCTTCATCGGCAAGCCGTTGCCCTTCGGCGCGGGCGAGATGCGTGCATTCGCCAGCTTCCTGCATGCTGCTGCCGCATCGGCGCGCCTGGCGAGCGGCTACAACCTGATGGAGCCGACCGCCGTACCTACCGATCTCACGAACATCTACACGGCCGACTCCTTCCAGTTCGGCGACGACCCCGAGTTCACGTCGACCGAGTACGAATACGAGTACGGCCAGTGCGTCGAAACCGAGTTTTACGGCCTCTCCGTGGCGGAAGCAGGTCAGCAGCTGAGCACCAACCTCTTCTCGATCTCGTCGGTGGCTGACTTCCCGGCTGCCCGCCAGGGCATGCTCGAAGCCTTCACGGAACTCCGGGAAGCCATCGCCTCGGCGACCGGCGAAACCGAGCTGTACGACTTTGCGTACGCGACCGGGTGGGCCGTTGACGTGCTGTTCGACCTCGACACCATCATCAATTCGCTGCAGGGGACGGACGGTACCCTGCCTTCGGCGGCCGGTTGGAACGTGACCCTCGATGCGTTCTTTACGAACCCGACGGACCGTACGGTGCTGATCAACAACTCCTACTCAGGTACCGTGGTGGGCCTGGTCGACTCCTCCTGTGAAGACGAGCTGTTCTTCGATGAGGACGCCGCAGATTGGCTCGTATCCAATGGGTTCGGCGCCATGGAGATTCCGAACTCCGCCATCAACGGCAATGGCCCCTATCCGGTGCTGCTCGATGGGTACCGCTACGAGGAACTCGAGAACCCGCAGACGGGCGAGCCCTCGGTCATCATGGAACCGCTCCTCGAGTTGTTCCGCTAAGCCACCACAGCGCGGTGACGACGCCATTGAGCATGACGGCCCCAGCGAGAACGGGCCCCGTTTGAGCGAGTGTCGTCACCTCTGAGGTGCCCAGCAAGGCCAGTCCCACCACGATGAGGGACTGGCCAACGACGACGGGAGGCCCACTCGACTCCCCGCGGGCCATCACGAGGTGAATCCAGGGATCGAGGGCCACACCAATCGCCACCGACAATGCAAACAAGTTGGCGTGTGACAAAGGCACCATGGTCACCGCAAGGCCCGCGAGAACCGCGAGCCCCGTCACCCCCACGAGGGGAAGGGCGACGAGTGCCGCCGTCCGCCGGGTGAGCAACACGAGGCAGATCAGGGCGACGCCCCCGGCCAGGCCAAAGACGGCCCCGGCATCCCGAGGCAGGCCCGCCCGCGTCTGCACCACGAGCGGCGGATACCCCTCGAACGTGAGCGTTGCATGCCCTGCGGCAGTCCGTGACAAGGCTTCGAGCAGGTCGCTCCACTGGCTCGCTCCCACGTGATGCAACCGCAGGTGCATCGTCCAGGTCTCGCCGTCGTCGAGTTCAAGCGCGGTCAGCTCCTTTGACGCCTCCCGCGCGCGGTCCCGGACCCGTTGGTAGCGCCGCGTTCGCCCCGGCCCCCGAGCCCCCGGCCGGCCCGCGAGTTGCTCGATGGTTCGACGGCCCGCCTTCCCCGTGATGAGCACCGCGTCGGCAAACGACACCACACTGCCCACCGCCGGGTGATTCACCGCTGCGCGCTGTAGGGCCACCAAGCTAAGAAACGCGTCTGGATCATCGGTTTGGCCCCCGAGCGGCCGAACGTGCACCCGCAACGGGTGAAGACCGCCAAGCGCCGCGTCGTTTTCGGTGTGGCGGACGGAGATCGGATGATCCGCCGGCAGATCATTGCCCGGGATCAGATCGACCTGCAGCCCCGAGGCAAGCGCGCCAAGGACCACCAAGAGGCCCACCGTTCCCCACCGAGCCACCCCGGCCGACACCGCAGGCATCGGGCCCACAAGCAGCGTCCGAGGTCGCGGAGCAAGCCAAGGGAACCGAAGGAGAATCGCGGCCGGAAGCCCCACTCCGGTCACGAGCACCAAGGCCATGCCCAGGGCTCCCCACATGCCGAAGCGATGCAACAACGTCGAGTCGGTCACCAACAATGCAAGGAGGCCCACTCCCGTGGTTACGGACGTCCAGGTGCAGGCCCGAGCGACGGTGATGAGCGTGCGCCAAGGGTCGGGTCCGGGTTCCGCAAGACGCCAGGCCACGTGGATGGCATCGGTCAACCCGAGCACTGCGATCAGGGGGATGAGCGCCAACATGGGCCCCCCGAGGGGAACGCCAGCCCACCCGACCAATCCGAGAAACCACACTACACCGACGGCCACGGCCCCAATCGGAACCAGCGCGGCATAAGGCCGGCGCCATAGCACCGTCAGAATCCCAAAGAAGGTGAGGGCCACCACGGCCAGCGACCAGGCCACGGCGGACGAAACCAGTTTTCGATGGGCCTCGTCGAGAACCGGAAGCCCCAGCAAAGCCCCATTGTGAGCCGCGGCGGCCGCCTCTAGGGATTTGACCGTGGCCGGGTCCGATCGGGTCAACGTAGTGCGCAGCACCGCCGGCCGGGCATCGGCTTGACCCCACATGGCGGTGGCCATCTGCTCCGCCACGAAGGGAGCCAGGCCCTCCGGGACCGCCAAGGCCTCCACCTGATCGACGCCGGCTACGGCCGCAACCTGCTTGCGGGCTTCCTCGACCACGTCAGGGCGCGCCGGATCGGGCAAGGCCACGAGCAAGGACGGGGCCAGCGCCGTTCCACCCGAAGATTGGGCGTAAAGAGCCAACAGGTCCAGGCGGGTCTCGAGTCGCGGAATGCCGAAGAGGAGCACCGACGTCACGAGCGCGCAGACGAGAAGAACCGCAGTCGAAAACCGCGACGATTCGAGCACGAGGCCCTCCTGGAGCCTCCCCTCGCGCGCGTCTGGCGAGCCGTCAATAGGCGGCGGCGAGTTCCGTGACTGCGCGCGCGTACAACGTGCTTCGATTGTAGCGGGTGATCACGTAGAAGTTGCGCAGTCCCACTCGGTACTCGACGCCCTCGGGCATCTCGAATGCAAAGAGCTTGGCGCGCGCATGCGGATCCGCATCCTGATCGAGGGTCACTCCGCTGCGCAACAGGGCCCCCACGGTGGTGTCGAGCTTCAGGCCTTTCCGCACCTTGGCGGCGGCCTTGGGCGCTCGCTGCGCCCCGATGAGGATGGGCTCGCCCTTCAGCCAGCCATGCAGGGCGAGGTACCGGGCCACGCTACCGATGGCATCGGCGGGGCTGCCAAACAGGTCGGTCTTACCATCCTCATCGAAGTCCACGGCATAATCGAGGTAGCTACTCGGAATGAACTGCCCCATGCCCATGGCCCCTGCATAGGAGCCTTTGGGGTCGGTCAGCGTCCATCCTTCGCGCTTCGCGAGGAAGAGGAAGTGGCCAAGTTCCTTGCGAAAGAACGGCCCTCGACGTTCGTGAAAAAAGCCCAGCGTGAACAACGCAGTGGCGATGCTGTCTGCGCCCATGTTTCCGCCATAGCTGGTTTCAACACCCAAAATGGCGCAAACAACCTCCCGGGGAACCCCATAGGTCCGCTCGGCTCGAATGAACAGATCCTCGTGTTTGGCGAGAAAGGCACGTCCCCCATCGATGCGGTCCTCGGTCAGAAACAACGGGCCGTATTCGTGCCAGGGCTTCGCTTCCCATGGCGTCGCCAGGCGTTCAAGGACCGATTCATCGCGCTCGAGCGTCGCCAACTGGGCCTCGACCTCGGTCGTGGGCTGCTCGGCGGTCTTGGCAACCTCGCCCACAAACTTCGGATCGAGCGAAGCCCCATGGGCAACCAACAGGCACAGCAACGCGATCATGGTGTTCTCCCTGCGGCTCCGTATCCATTCGGCGCGCAGATTTCGCTTCGGTAGGGTCGCAGCAGCCGCGGCTACGCCACCGCCGCTTCCGAGGTCTGGCGCTCAAGTTCGGCATTCAACTCGGCGCCGACGAGGATCATGAGCGCGGTGAGCCACAACCAAACCAATAGGACCACCACCCCAGCAAGACTGCCGTACATCTCGGTGTAGGTGTCGAAAGTGCTCACGTAGTTCGAAAACCCGATGCTCACCGCGACCCACAGTCCAGTGGCGAGGAACGCACCGGGCATCACCCAAGCGGTCCGCGTGCGAGGGCGAGACGGGCCAAAGCGGTAGAACACCAGAAGATAGGCCCAAAAAGCGAGAGCGAGAATGGGCCAGGTTAGCACGTCCACCACCGCGGTGAACATGGCCGGAAGCACACCAAGCGCCGTGATGGCCATGAACGCAGGAACCATCCCTACGGCGAGCAGGGCAAAGGAAACGAGGTAGCGAACGATGATGTGCCTGGTTTCTCGGGTGTCGTAGGCCACGTTGAGGCCTGCCATCAGGGCATTCGTGCCGTAGGCAGCGGACCACAACGAAAGGGCAATCCCGCTCATCACGCCAAGCGATAGGGACTCCTCGGTTCCAGCCGAGATCCGCAACAGTTGGGACTCGAGAACCGCCCGCCCTTCCGCCGGGAGAACACTCGCCGTCGATACTACCGTCTCATGAACGAGTTCGGGATCCGCTACGAGCCCATAGATCGAGACCATCGCGGCAAGCAATGGCACGACGGCAAGCAGGAAGTAGAACGCCACCCCGGCCGCGACCACGGTGAGGTTGTCTTCTCCGAGTTCGCGAAAAACCCTGATGATCGTACGAATCCAGCCATCAGGGGGACCGAGCAGCGACAACCGCGGGCGAGGGGTAGGGTTCAAGGCTCCTCCGCACGCGGCATAATGCTGGTCTTGGTCCTGGGCACGTGCGGGGCAACTCGTGACAAGCTTGCAAATCCTACGTCCCGGTGTCGTTTTTCCAAGCAGATCGATCGGTGTGACGGCTAGGGTTCTTTGTGGGCATGGACCAGTAAATGCCGGGGAGACTCCATTGAAACCCTTTTCGACTATCGCAGTATTGACCTTGTTGGTCGGGTGCGGGAGTGACTTTGGCGTTGCGCCAGAGGCCCCCGTTCCGTCCCCCGCAGAGGCGGATCCTCTCGAAGGGCAACTGCGCATCGACCGAATCGTCCAAGCAGCACAACCGCAGGTCGATATCCTCTGGACGATCGACAATTCGGGCTCGATGAACTGCATCGTGGGCTGTCACGGCGGCAACGGCAACACGGACTTTGTCCGGGTCACCGACGAATTCGACACGTTCATGAACTTCCTGGACGGATCGGGCCTCGACTTTCACATCGGCGTCACCACGATGGATCCGGGCGATGAAGGTGCCCTGGTCGAGTACGACGGTGTTCGCTGGATTGATGAGAACACACCCGACCCCGTGACCACCTTTACGAACTTGGCGTTGTCGCTTGGGACTTCGGGCTCGGGCACGGAAACGGGCCTCGGTTCCACGTTCCAGGCCTACGAGGATCAGGCGGCGGACGCGAACCGTGGCTTCTTCCGGGCCAATGCATCGACCCACACCATCGTTTTCTCGAACGAGAACGACCAGACGGACCCCACCCTCATCACCCCGCGCGAGTTTGAGTTGTGGTTCCGCGGCCTGCGGCCCACGCTCGACGAGCGCACCTTCAACAGCATCGTGTGCTTCTCGGGCGCCGGTGGCTTCGAAGGTCCGTGCAGTGTGGCCGGTCAGATCTACCTCACCGCCACCGAGAACATCGGCGGGATCAGCTGGGATATCACCTCCGAGGACTACGGTTCGCTGCTCGAGCGCCTCGCCATTCAGGCAGTGGCCCAGCGCGCCGAGTTCTTCCTTTCCGCGCAGCCGATCATCGAATCGATCGAAGTGTTTGTGATCATTCCGGACGGTCCCCGCGTGAAGCTCGAACGCATCACGATCGATCCCGAGACCCAGGAAGCCGAAGGTCAGTGGGACTATGTGCCGGTACGCAACAGCATCATCTTCACGGATTACCGTCCGCCCGCGTTGTCACAGCTTGAAATCCAATACTTGATTGCGGGCGATGTGCGCCCCACCGAGACGGTCGATGGCGAAGACAAGGACAAGGACGAAGACAAGTAGGACGAAGCTTCGGAAGCTTCGGGTAAGGTGGCTCCGACCAAGCCGGAGTTGCCGATGTCTCGACCGTCTCCCTCCCGTCAGCTGGTTCTGACGGGCGCTTCCCGCGGTATCGGCCGCCACATCGCAGTGGATTGGGCCTCTCGTGGTTACCGGGTCGTGCTGTTCGCCCGATCCACAGACGGCCTGCAAGCGGTGGCCGCGGAAGTCGAAGCGGCAGGAGGAGACCCCGTCATCGTGACGGGCGACATCCGAGACGCCAGCGATCGCGAGCGCCTCGCAACGGAAGCCGAAGCCTTCGGCCCTGTCGATGTGGTGGTGCAAAACGCGGGGATTGAACATCCCGTGGCGCTCGAGCATCGCACCGCAGAGGACATCGAGCGCGAGATCGGGGTGAACCTCACCGGCCCGATCTTGCTGACCCGGCGCCTGTTGCCGCGCATGGTCGAACGTGGCCAAGGCGCCATCGTCATGATCAGCTCGATGTCAGGGAAGAGTCCCACGCCGTACAACACGATCTACTCGGCGACCAAATTCGGGTTGAACGGGTTCGCAGCCAGTCTTCGGGTTGAACTCGGAGACACCGGCGTCCACGTCGCCACCGTCTGCCCATCGTTTGTGGCGGATGCCGGTATGTGGGCGGATACCGGGGTGAAGGCGCCCGCACTCCTCCCTGAAGTGCCTATGAAGCGGGTGGTCGCGGGGGTCCGTCGCGCCGCCGAGGGCGCCCCGGAAGTCCTCGTGACCCCCACGGCGGTGCGACCGCTCCTTGCACTCGCGCAGCTCATGCCCAACCTCGACCGATTCGTGCTGCGCGCGATGGGCGTGCTCGACGTGTTGCGGTCCCGCGCTGAGGCCATCAGCAAGGAGCCGTAGTCCTGGTCTACGATGCGGTTCTCCTGGAGGACCGATGCGAACCTTCACGCTTGCCCTGCTCGTGCTGGGCACCGGCTGTGGTCAGAACGTCTGCAACCGCACCGCAGACCTTCGCCAAGACTGCGACGACCCCATCTCGGAAGTGGCTCTCGGCGCCTGCCGGACCACCATTCGCGATTGCGACAGCGAGACGATCGACGCCATCGACAGCTACCTTGACTGCCTGACCGAGGGCGTGGCGCGGGGGGAGTGCGTCATTCCCGACCCGAAGGACCCGACAACCGATCCCAGCGCGGGATGTTTCGAACTCGTTCTCAACGAAGATCCGGCCTGCGTTGCGGCGGTCACCTCGCCCTGAGCCGCATTCTGGGGTTACGGCGGTGGACCACTGGGAGACACCGTTGTCCGAAGATCGTTCGCTGGCCGCCGAACAGGAAGTTGGTCGTATCAACGCTTTCTTTCCCATCTTGCCGCGACTCGGCAACCATTGGGCTGCGACCCGCCCCTGGGAAGGCCTGACGATCGCCCTGAACCTGCACCTCACCTCGCTGACCGCGAGCCTGGTCCGCGAACTGTCGCTCGGGGGCGGGCAGTTCGTCCTCACGGCAGCCAACCCTCGGACCACCGACTCCGCGAGCGTCGACCTACTTCGGAACCTTGGTTTCACCGTCTATACGGGCGGCGACATGGAGGATCGCTACCTCCAGACGCTCGAGCATGAGCCCCACTTCATCGTCGATACGGGCTTCGACCTCATCGAGACGCTACTCGAACGCAGCCGCACCGGCCTCGACAACGTCAAGGCGGCAGTTGAAATCACGCGCCAGGGCATCACCAAGCTTCAACTGCGTGGCAGCACGCCGTTCCCGGTGGTCAACATCAACGATGGACGCCTTCGCGACCGCGTTGAGAACCGTCACGGGGTGGGGGAGGCGATTTGGCAGGCCGTGGGGCAAACCACGGGCATGCACCTGGCCGGTCGGCGTGTGTTGGTGGTGGGCTACGGCCCGGTGGGGCGGGGCTTGGCGCGGTACGCAGCCGCGGCGGGGATGTCGGTCGAAGTCTGCGATACCGACCCCGTGCGTCGGCTGTTCGCCCACTATGACGGGTACCCCACCCCCACCCTCGAAGATGGGCTGAAGCGAGCGGGCCTCCTCGTCACAGCCACCGGTCGTCGCGATGCGGTGACCGTCGATCACCTTGCCTACGCGCGCGATGGCATCGTGCTGGTCAATGCGGGGCACGGGGGCGACGAGTTCGACGTGGCCGGCATTCGTCGTGCTGCGACGAATCGCGACCACATCAGCGACCAAGTGGCGCGGTACCAACTCCAGAACGGACGTCATGTGACGGTGCTTGGCGATGGCCACCCCCTCAACATCGTGCTGAATTCAGGGTCGCCCGAACCGGTTCTGCTGCACTTTGCGGTTCTGGGTCTCACGCTCGAATGGCTCACTTCGCAGCCCGATCTTCGACCCGGCGAGGTCTCGATCCCTGACGACATCGAGAACCGCGCCGCTCGTTTCGCCCTTCAAGCCCTCGATCCTTCGATTCATGGCTGACGAAGACCACCTCGCCAAGCGACTGCTCCGCGGCCTCGAACAGCTTCGCAACGGCCGTGCCGCCGAGGCCATTGCGCCCCTCCTCGAAGTCGCCGATGACCCCGAACTCGCCAAGAGCCCGGATTTGGCCGACGTGCGGGCGCGAGCCCTGTCGTTGCTCGCCCAGGCGTACCTCGAAACCAACCAGGTCGCACAGGCCAAGCCTCGCATCGATGCGGCGTTGTCCATCGCCCCCCCGAGCGACGACCGCAAGGTGCTTGTCGAGCTTGCAGGGCGCATCGACGCCCGGCTCGAACTCGATGAACGATCGCGGGTGCAGTCCGAGCGACTGGCTGCGATGCCCGTCGAGGAGATCGAGTCGCGAAGTCGAGATCCAAGGGCGCTCGTTGAAGTGCTTGTGCGCAAGGCCAATGCAGAGGTCGACGTGGGACGATCCGAAGCCGCGGTGCCCATCGCGGAACGCGCGGTGGTCGACGCGATGACCTTGGGCGACGTTCGACTCGAGATCCTCGCCCGGCTCTCGCTCGCTCGGGCCACTCCCGATGTCGCATCACGCGAAATCGAGCGCGCACTACGGTCCGCCGATGCCTTCGGCGATCCCAACCTCATCACCACGGTGGTGAAGGCGGCGAAAAGTCATGGCGTGCCCCTCCCTACCGAGCGGGGCCCTTGGGAGTCGGACGCATGAGAGTTGCCGCGATCGACGTGGGAACCAACTCGATTCACCTGCTCGTGGCCGACGTCGGCCCCGACGGGGTGATGCGGCTGGTCGAAAAGCAACGCAACCAAGTGGAACTGGGTCGAGGAGGCCTGGACCAGACCCGCATTGCCGACGATGCGATGGCGCGAGGCATTCGCGCGCTGACCACGTACCGACACACCATCGAAGCCCTCGGCGCAGAAGCGATCACCGCCGCCGCAACCTCGGCCGTCCGGGAGGCTGAAAACGGACCCGACTTCGTGCGGGCGGTTCAGCAGGCCACGGGCATCCACATTCGACCGGTGTCGGGGGCCGAGGAAGCGCGCCTGCTGTACCAAGGTGTCAAGGCCGACCTCGATTTTTCCGATGGACCGGTGCTTCTCGTCGATATTGGTGGGGGTTCGCTCGAAATCGTGGCCTGCAATCAGGACGAAGTCCTGCTCGCGCGTTCGATGCCACTCGGACACATCCGGTTGTCCGAGCGCTTCTTTGAAAACGACCCACCACGCCGCGGCGAATGGTCTGCGCTCACCAAGCACGTCGAGCAAACGCTTCACGCCACCCTCGAGGACATCCGATCGGTCGCCGCCATCGCTCGGCTTGTGGGCACCAGCGGTTCCATCCGAACGCTGGGACGCATGGCCACGCGACACCGGGGCGAGCAGGAACCTCCCCACGGGCAAGGGTTGGTGATTGGCCTTGCGGAACTCAAGGCCCTGCAAAAGATCTTCGCCGCGACCAAACGCGCTCGACTGGCCGACGTACCGGGCATGGATCCGCGTCGTCGCGCCACCCTGCCCGCCGCGGCCGTGGTCATCCGGGCGGTCCTCGAGGCCTTCGAGCCGCTGCCGCTCGTGACCTCAGACCGTTCACTGCGCGATGGGTTGCTCGCGGATTGGGTGGAACGCCACCGCCCTGAACTCGCGGCGTCTGCCCGAGGTGGATCGCCACGCCGGCGCACCGTGCTCCGAATGATGGATCGCTACACGGTCGATCGCGCCCATGTTGAACAGGTTCGGCGCCTCGCGTTGGCGATCTTCGACGGACTGGAGCTCGATTTTGACGAACCGCTGCTGCAGGACCTCCGAGCCATGCTCGAAGACGCGGCCCTCTTGCATGACATTGGGCACCACATCAACGGCCGCGACCACCACAAACATGGCCAATACCTGATCCTTAACTCTCGGATGGTAGGGTTTACCGCCCCGGATGTCGCGGTCCTTGCCAACGTCGTTCGCTACCATCGGGGTCGCCCAAAGTCCGATCACCCCGCATTTGCCACACTAGAGTCAAGCCAGCAGCGCAAAGTCGAACTCCTTTCAGGCATTTTGCGTGCGGCAGATTCTCTGGACCGGTCTCATGGTCAGCTGGTTCAAGAATTGGCGGTTGAGGACGATGGAACCGACGTGACCCTAATCGCCGGGGTTCCCGAGGAGGCTCACATCGAGCGATGGGCAGCCGAACGAAGCACCAGCCGACTGTCGAATGTCCTGGATCGCTCAGTTACAGTCCGCGTCGCGCTGATTCGCCCTGCGCGTGACGCTCGGGTAGACTAGAAGCGCTCTGGCGCACCCCAGGCCCTTGTGGGTTCAGTGAGGCATTCCGACACTGATGGTCCAGACTCACGAGAACCAAGAAGAAGTCCAGCAACTCCTCGACGAAGCACGCCGCCGCTTGCGGGCCTTCGAGGATCGTGTCGACTACTCTCGTTTGCTGTTGCGGTTGCGAACCGCATCGCCTGCCCACCCGGTTCTGCTCGCCCGCTTTTTGTTTGGCGCCTTGGCCGTGGTGGCAGCCCTGTTGGGGCTTGGCGTGCTGTCGCTGCCGTTCCTCAACCAAGAACTGGCGCGCGAACTGGCGGTCGTCGAATCGGTCATCCCCTACGTTCCTGCGGATGTGCCCGCTCTTCCCGCGGTGTGCGGTCTGCTCGCCATCTGCATGTTGATCGCGTGGGTCATGACGACGGGTGCCGCGCTGGCCATCGGACGCGAGTCCAAGATGTTGCCGTTCGAACAGAAGCAGCATCAAGCACTGGTCAACGAGATCACCCGGCTCACCGCGGTGCAACGGATTCGCAGCACTCCGGCGAGCGCCCGGCCGCGCATCGCCACCCCGGCGCCCGCCACGATGCGGAGCCTGTCGCCCGCCCCCGGGGGAGCGTACACGCCAGCCCCCAGTCGGGCGAAGCCCATTGGGGCCGATGCCGGTAGTCTCGGCTTCCGCCGCACACCGACCCCCGCTGGGGGCACCCGGCCGCCGAATCCCCAAGCGAGTGGCCATCGCGCCAATACACCGTCGCCCGTGGGCCGCGACTACCCTTACGCAGGGTTTCGCCAGGCGCCCAGCAGCTCGATGCCGCCTACACCCCCTGGTGAAGTTCGGCCGCCGGTGGTCCCGGTGTCGCCGCCCTCCCCTCGGCCCATCGCCTCGCCCCCACCGGCACCGCTGTCCGCCACCCCGCAGATGGGCGCCCGCGACCTCCCCGCATTCGACGAGGCCGCACTCGACGACGCCCCTCCCGAAAAGTCCCTCGGCCTGATCGACACGAGCGACACCTTACCGGTCGCCGACGAGGGCTTTGACCCCACATCGCCCGACCTTTTCGCCGAGCCACGGCCCGCGCCGTGGGAGTTGCCGCCGTCCGGTCGAGAGACCATCGGCATCGACGGCTCGCTCGCGTCCGGCGGCCAATGGGTCCCCGAAGCCCCCTCCGGACTCGAGGCCGCCTCGCTGGTCCCCCTCCTCGACCTCGAAGACGACCTCGATGGTCCGGACGACATCGATGTGGACCAGCTCGCTGAGGTCGAACTCGACGACGATGAGGACGAAGCTCCCGGCGCGGCTCGGATCACCGAACCCACGCTGCCCGGCATTGACCCCCAAACCGGCCCGGTTCCTCCGTCGGATGGCCCCGTCGTCTACGACCCTGCCGCGCTCCGGTCTTCGCCGGTGCGCGCGAGCCCCGTCCAGCCCGAGCAGGTGCGCCGCCCCGCCGCTTCGTCCGATGCCACGACCGTTCGAGGCCCCGTCGTCTCGTCCGACCTCGTGGAGTTTCCGACCGATGAGGACGAAGAGTCTGCCGCAACGGTCCGCCAGGCGGTGATCGAAGAGGTGGAAGCGGAGGCGGGCGCGGCAGAAGAAGCGCCCATCACCATCGACACGTTGGTGGACGGGGTCGAGGCCCCGAAAAAGGCCCCGGTGGAAGACACGGCTTCGGTCGAAGAAATCCACCAGGACGGAATCCTCGCGCGGGCGCGGGCCGGCGGTTGGGCCTCTCGGTCCACTCCCTACGGAAGTGCGGGTCGTATTCGACCAAGTTCCGCCCCTTCCATGAAGAGCCCCGCCCAAAAGCCCGCTCGCAGCACGCGTGGCGGCACCCCCCTCGGAGCCCCTCCCCAAGAAACCGGGCGCGTCTCACGGAATCCCAGTCCACCCCGCACCAAGGCCGCGCCCGACGAAAAGGCCCGCAACCTTGCCGCGCTGGCCCGCCTCGAACCGCTCGAGTCCGAGTCGGTCGACTACGACGACGATGAGGTGACGGTTCTGGGTGCCTCCGCATTCCCGACCGGGGCGCGGGAGACGGCCGAAGACCGTTGGATTGGTGAAATTGTCCGGCGGGCCGATGCGTTGGCCCGGCATCTTCCTGCCCAGGCGCAGCTCGCCTACTCGCAGGAACCCCATCTTCCGTTCACGCTCGTGATTGCACGAGCGACCCCTACCGTCGCGGTGCGGGCCATGATGAGCTTCGTTGAGTTCATCGTGAGCATTCCCACCCCGCCTCGCGCACGGATCCAGCTCGTTCAGGTCTCGCACCTCGAGCGCAGCTTCCATCGAAACGTCCAGGCGGCTCTCGAGCCCCATTTCGACCGCAACGTGGTGGTCGAGCCCCAGGCGGGCCGGGTTGAAATCCAGTTCACGGATCCGGATCCGCGATGGGGCCGTCACCCGCGTTTGCCTGCGTGATTCATGGCCGTGTCTCGTGCGGCTGCCGTTGATGAGCAGCTGCTTTCCTTCATCGCGTCGCGTCCTGCGGCGCGGTTGCACAAGTCTCCCTCTGACCGTCTGGTTGAAAGCGACCCCTTGCGGGTTTGCGACGCGGTCCGGCTCTTCGAAGCCCAGATCCAGTCTCGACTTCTCGACCTGACGGCTCGAGAACTCAAGGCTCGCGGCGAGTCGTTCTACACCATCGGATCGAGTGGCCACGAAGGCAACGCTGCGGTGGCCGAGTTCATCGAACCCGGCGACCAGTGCTTTCTGCACTACCGCTCGGGCGCGTTCTTCTGCGCCCTGGCCGACCGCATGCCGGGTCCGGAGGGCGCGTTCGATGTCCTTTTGGGATTGGCGGCGAGTTCCGACGAGCCCATCGCCGGAGGTCGCCACAAGGTCTTTGGGTCGGTCACCCTCGGCATTCCGCCGCAGACGTCCACCATCGCGAGCCACCTTCCGAAGGCCGTTGGGGCCGCCATCGCCATCGATCGGAGGGCCCACCTCAAGGGTGAAACGTCGCGCGCCATTGCCGTGGCCAGCTTTGGGGATGCCTCTTTGAACCATGCGTCCTCGCAAACCGCATTGAATGCAGCCGCGTGGGCCACCTTCCAGCGCGTGCCCTGTCCATGCCTGTTCGTCTGTGAAGACAATGGATTTGGCATCTCGGTGCGCACCCCGAAGGGCTGGGTTGACGCCAGTACCGGCGGACGTCCTGGGCTTCGCACCTTCACCGCCAATGGCCTGGACCTGCTCGAAGCGGTCCGGGTCGCGCGTGAGGCCGTCGCGTACGTCCGAGAGGAGCGCAAGCCTGCGGTGCTGCACTTGCGCGTGGTGCGTCTGCTCGGCCACGCGGGATCGGACGTCGAGCAGCTCTACCGGTCCCGCTCGGAAATCGAAGCGACCGAGGCTCAAGACCCGTTGCAACGGACCGTTTCCTCGTTGGTCGAGCATGGCGCGATGACGCCCGAGGCCATCCGATCGGTCGTCGATGCCCATCGCGCCCGCATCGCGGCGTTGGCCGAAGAAGCGATCCAGCGACCCAAGCTCGAGACCCGGGCCGCGGTCATGGCCCCGCTCGCCCCTCACGATGCCGATCGCGTCGCGAACACCGCCCGGGCCCAGGTCGCCGACGAAGCGCGACGCCACGACGTCTTCGGCGAGACGCTACCCGAGGACGAGGAACGGCCGCGTCACCTGGCCGTCCAACTCAACCGCGCCCTGACCGACCTGCTGCTCGCATGCGACGAGGCGATCGTGTTTGGCGAAGATGTCGCGAAGAAAGGCGGCGTGTACCACGTCACCGCCAGCCTCGCCGAACGCTTTGGGGTGGGGCGGGTGTTCAACACCATGCTGGATGAGACGTCGATCCTCGGATTGGCCATCGGGGCCGGCCACCAGGGACTGCTTCCCATCCCCGAGATCCAGTACTTGGCCTATCTGATGAACGCGATCGACCAGCTCCGTGGTGAAGCAGGCTCGATGCAGTTCTTCAGCAACGGGCAGTTCCAAAACCCCATGGTCGTTCGCGTCGCAGGGCTCGCTTATCAGCGCGGGTTTGGCGGACACTTCCACAACGACAACGGGATTGCGGCGCTTCGAGAGATCCCTGGGGTCTTGCTTGGGTGTCCCGCTCGCCCCGACGATGGGGTGAAGATGCTGCGCACGATGGCCGCCGCGGCCACGGCCCACGGTCGTTTGGCCGTGTTGCTTGAGCCCATTGCGCTGTACATGACGAGAGACCTATACAAACCTGGTGATGGGAAGTGGATGGCCCACTATCCGGCTCCCGGCGAATCCTTGGCCATCGACGAGGTTGGGGTGGTCGGCGATGGCGAAGATCTGCTCATCGTGAGCTACGCCAATGGGTTCTACCAGTCGTTACGGGTGGCCCAGCGACTCGAACAGGACGGCATTCGGGTGCGGGTGGTCGACGTGCGCTGGCTTCAGCCCCTTCCCATCGCGGCGGTGGTCGAGCATGCCCGAGCCACGGGCCGTATGCTGGTGGTCGATGAATGTCGGGCGTCTTCGGGCATCGCCGATACGCTGGTTGCTGAAGTGGTGGAAGCCACCGAGGGTCGCGTGCGCACCGCTCGAGTCACGGGCGCCGACAGCTACATTCCGCTCGGGGCGGCGGCCAACCTGGTGCTGGTGCAGGAAGAGCAGGTCGAGGCGGCGGCGCGAAAGCTCGTCGAAGCCCGCCGTGTGGAGGTCGCATGAGCCGGACGCGCGCGTTGCTCGTCTGTCCGGGTCGGGGCTCTTACGGTCGCGACCAGCTGCGCTCCTTACAAGGCGATCTGGGGCCGGCCACCGAAGTGATCGATGCCTGCGATGCGTGGCGCCGGTCCCTCGACCGACCGACGGTTCGCGAACTCGACGGAGCGAAGCGCTACTCCGCGAAGAAGCACGTCGCGGGCGAACACGCCTCGTTGCTGACGTTCGCGGTCAGCCTGGCCGATGCGGCTCGCATCGACCACGGTCAATACGACATCGTAGGGGTGACCGGAAACTCGATGGGCTGGTACACGGCGCTGGCGGTCGCAGGGGTGCTTTCCCTTGCCGATGCGATTGAACTCGTCGAAACGATGGGCGCCTACCAAACCAAAAACGTGATTGGCGGGCAAGTCATGATGCCGGTGGTCCATGCCGATTGGACGCCCGCCCCCGAACTGAGAGCGCGCATCGACGCCGTCGTCGAAGACCTCGCTTCGGAAGGTCGCACCGTCGAGGTGTCGATCGAGCTGGGAAGTTTCGTGGTCCTTGGGGCCGACTCTAAAGGAATCAAGCGGCTCCTCGAGCGTTTGCCGAAGGTCACCCGAGGCAAGCGCGAGTTCCCCGCTCAGCTGCCGCTGCATTCCGCATTCCATACGTCGCTGCTCACCGAAACCTCGCAGCGAGCCCAGACCGAACTGGCGCATCTCGACTTCCGGTCTCCCGAACGCACACTGGTGGACGGCCAAGGGGCAATTCATCGCCCATTCTCCGCCAACCCCGAGGCCCTACGCGCCTATACGCTGGGCCATCAGGTAGTTGCGCCCTACGATTTCGCCACGGCGTTCCGCACCACCCTTCGAGAGTGTTGCCCCAACGTCGTGATTGCCCTGGGTCCCGGAAACAGCCTCGGCGGCCCCTTGGCCTATGGGCTTGTGACCGAGGGGTGGGGGGGCGTTCGGCAACGCGCAGACCTAAAGGAGCGGGCCGTGTTGCGGTCCTTCGGCATTGCCGAGCAACGCGCCACGGTGGTGGCGTGACCATCGAGCAACTGCTCGAGGCGGTTCGACTCAAGGAGCTGCCGCGGGCGGGGTGGGTACGCCAGGGCCTGCACCATCCCGAGTCGGTGGCGGGCCACTCATGGGGCGTAGCCTGGCTGGTCCTCGCCCTGCTGCCCGACGAACTCGACCAAACCCGAGCCCTCACCTACGCCGTGTTGCACGATCTTCCCGAGGTGCGCGTGGGCGACCTCACGCCCCACGATCTCATCCCCCGCGAAGAAAAGGCTCGGCGCGAGCAGGCCGCGATGCACGGATTGACCGCCGGTACGGACCGGGGCACGCGCCTGGCTCGTCTCTGGGAAGCCTATGAGGACCAAACCGACCCTGAGGCGCAATTCGTACGGCAGCTCGACCGGCTCGACATGGCACTTCAGGCGGTCCACTATGCCGAGCGACAACCGCAACGGCGCGATGACCTCGTCGAGTTCCTGACGTCTGCCGCCAAGGTCATCGAACATCCCACCTTGGTGCCCCTCCTCGAGGCCTTGAAAAGGCGGCTTACTGCAGTCGCTCCACCAGTCCCTGCCACCGAACGCGAATGACCTCAGGTTCGCCTTCGAGCGCGAGCAATCCCACGAGCAGTCGCAGATCGTGGATCTCCTTGAGAAGGCCCTCAATGGCCGAGACGGTCTCCATGCGAGCCGCCGTGAGCCGAGCCTGCGTCTCGGTGGCCTCGCTGTCGGAAATGAGGCCATCCACGAAGGCGAGCCGCCGATCCATCGCGTGAAGCGCTTCTTGAACGGCGGTGAGATCGAGATCGGCCCGAACGACGGTCGCCGCTGGGTCTTGGAGCGCGCCTCGAAGCTGGTCGAACGTTTGTTCGATGCGATCCGCCAATGGGCCTCGCGAGGGCCTCGGCCCCTCGGTCAACAACGGGACGAACAACGGCCAGGCCAACAACGACGCCCCCGAAACGGGCAGCCCGTGGCCTCGACCATGCAATCGCACGGCGAAGAACACTCCCGCGAGCGTATAGAGCACGCCCAACAGGGCCACCGCGGCGCTCATCGATCCACCCGGCGACGTCGGTAGCCATCCTCGCGCAGCGCCGATTCCATGGTCGTGCCTAGGCTCGAAAACACGTCATCTTCGATGGGTCGCACCAACGCGACATCCGTGTTGGGCCGAGCCACAAACGGCCGCAGCATCCAACCACTCTGCATCGACAAGGCTCCCACCAGCGCAAGTCCCGCCAGGCGAACGGGTGCATGCAGGCCGCCATCGACGAGCCGTGACACCACCGTCAGCCCCGCCGCCCCGGCGACCGCGAGCACGCCGCAGAACCAGAGAATGGCAGTGTGATAGCCAAGCATCGGCCAGAGCAACCACAGGATGGGCCCCATCGCGGCCGCCAACACTGCACTTCGGGCACTTCCCACCAGGGCCGCCGCCGCGAGTCGCCGGTAGGACACCTCCACCCCGCCCCCGAGCGCCCACAGGGCCCTCAGCGCAGGCAACAACACGAGGCCGGGGAGTAGCAACAAGACCGGCATCTTGAGCGCCGCAAAGGCCACCTGAAGCCCGCCTCGGTAGCTGCCCACTACGGCACCGAAAAGGGCAGCCCCGACAACGGTGAACGCAAGCAAACGAGGCCCATCCACGGCAAAGCGACCCTCGGCATCCATCCGTTGAACGACCGCACTGGGGTCTCGAAGCATAGCGGTCAACAACGTCAGCGCATGCTCTGAGGTTGGGGTCATGCCGACACCTCCCAGGCGATGCGTGCTGCGCCGGCCAACGTGAGGAGCACCCAGACGGCCACGAGGGCGCTCATGCGGGTGGGGGCTTCCACGGTCTCCGAGGCGGAGGCCTCGATCGCGATCAGCCCGGCCGAGGCAGCCGACAGCCCCATCGCCCCCGCTCCAAGCGAGGCCACAGCTACGACCTGCGGTCCGATCGACGTCGTCCACGCAAAAAACAACGCGAACGGAACGAGGCCCAGCGCGAGGTCTCCGGTACGGGCGTAGGTCCTCCCCAAAGCCCGAACCAATCCTTCAGGGGCCGCCCGCAGCCCCAGCACCGAATGCGCCACCAACAAGCTCGGACCGGTCAACGCGAGCGCCCCAAGGTGGGTCACCAACGTCACCGGCCCATCGTCGAGTGCAGAGACGTCGCCGCTCGACCCTGCCATGGCCCCCAGGGCCAGAAATCCCACGGACGCCCGAACGAGGTGCATCACCCCGGGTCCATCGCCCGCTTCCACTGCTGCATCCATGATGCCTCCCCCGTCCGTCTAGGGGGCCAATTGCGGAGACTCGCCGTCCGAGGTCCGGCAAGGACGTGCCACGCCTGTGCAAAGGCCGTGCAGCCCCTGCAACCCCTTTGACTCCCTCGCGTCGATCACCATGGGCTATTCGCCTGTCGGTGGCTCGATGGCGGTTCCCTTCTTCGCCTCGTTTGGCCGAACCCGGCCGCGCGACGCGTTTGAGTCGTAGCGGCCCCGTTCGCTCGCCCTCGAGGTGGTTTTCTGATCCAGCGCTTGCCCGAACTCGAACGCATCCTCGCCGTGCACCTTCACAACGACGGGCCGATGCACCGTGTCACCTACGTTCGGGGGTACCCCATCTTGCTGGGTGACCTCGATGAATTGTTGATTGGAAAGCCCTGTGTGCACCGGTTCTCGATGTCGATCCGAGGTGCGATGGACGCGTTCTCGGCCGAACTCATCGGCGGAGCCCGGGCCACAGGCGCGGTAGGCGGTCGATCGTTGCTCGTGACCTACGCGACGCTGGGCCGTCGCTGTATTCCAGGCTCACAAACCCATATCGAACGACACTTCGCCTCGCGGTGGGGTCCCATCCTTGCCGTTCCCAGTCTTCGCGAGGCCGATGCCTGGTTTCAGCGCGTCATGTCGTTCAATTAGGGATTCGAGAGCTTTCAGCCCGCTTGTTGCCTCACTTGAAGTCGTGTTCTAAGTTCCGACGCGGACGGGATCCGCGCGTGTACGCGGGACCATGGGGAGGCGGAATGCAACGGCTGCTGGTTGGAATCCTCGTACTCGGAGGCTCGATGGGCCTGCTCAACAGCGCATTCGCGTTGCCAGGCGTGCCCACGAAGGTCCCAAAGACGCCCGACGCGGCGAATGTCCCTGATTTGCCCGACCTGCCTGACATGACGGTTGCCGACATGCTCAAGGCGCTCGACGATGCTGACCGCAAGCTCACGCGTTCGGCCGACCGATTGTTCGACTCCGAGATGAAGCTGCTCGAAGCCCTCGGACGGGCCGACATGGCGCTGGACTACCGCAAGAAGATTGCCGCGCTGCAGGCCAAGGGCACGAGCGTGGAACGCGACGCCGAGATGCTGGCCCTCACCACCGACCAGGCCATCATCGACGCCATGGTTGAGGCGCTCAAAGACAAGGCCAACAAGATGAACGACGAGCGGAAGCGTGCGGCGCGTGACGCGACGCTCGGCATTGCCGTGGCCCGCCTGATGGCCCTTGCCACGACCGAAGATGCGGGAACGGTTTCGGGCGCGACCATCAAGCTCAACCAGCGTTTGGCCTCGGGCGACGATGACGCCAAAGAAGAGGTCGCGGAGCATGCCTCGAACGGACCCGTGTTCGTGACGGGCCTTGGAGCCCGTGCGGGCGGCATCAAGAAGGCCGCCGATGCCATGGCATCGCAGTCGAAAGAAGTGTCCCAGGTCATGGACAAGTACCGCAAGAAGAAGTCGCTGTTTGCGCCCATCTCGGCCGAAGAGCCCAAGAAGCTTCTCGAACAGAGCGGATTCTAAACCAAGACCGTCGGAGGCCCTGTGACGCACTGGCTCCTTGCCCTGTCGGCCCTGTTCGCCTTGTTGTGCGGCGTGGGGTCCCCCGAAGCTCTGGCCTCCGAACCGTCGTACGTCGGGCACGGAAGCATCACCGAAAAGAAGATCAAGCCAAAGAAACGGCTTGAAGTTCGAGATCGCGCAAAGCGTGCCGCGATAGCGGATGCGGTGTGGCGAGCCGTCATCGCTGAACTTGGCGAGGCGACGGCAACCAGCAATGAGGCCGCTCTGCGCAACGCGGTGATGCCCCGCGCCGCGGCCCTCCTCGATGGCGATGCCGAAGTCGTCGACGAAACGGCCACGTCGACCACCTACACGGTGACCGTCGAAGCGCGGGTCGACGAGTCCGCCCTTCGAAAGGTGCTCGACCGCGTGTCGATCGACCCGGGGACCCGAGGGCCCGGTTACCGCGTGGCCGTCGTCATCGACGAGTACCTCCAGAAGGGGTCGGCCGCGTCCCGGAGCCTCGCCCGCCCCGATACGGCGGTTCCTCCCCCGGCTCCTGCCACTCGCGGCCTCGACCCCATTCGTCGCGAACTTCTCGCCACGGAAGCCCGCATCGCGCTCGTCATTGGCAATGCGGCCTACGAGCGCGGCCCCTTGCGCAACCCGGTTCGCGACGCCAGCGCCATCAGCACCCGGCTCGAGTCGCTCGGCTTCGAGACCACCACGGTCCTCGACACCGACCGGCGGGGTCTCATCACCGCCATCCGGGAGTTCGGGGAGCGACTCCAAGAGGGGGGAACGGGCCTCTTCTTCTACGCGGGGCATGGCCTGCAGGCGGCAGGCGAGAACTTCCTCGTGCCCACCGACGCTCAGATCGATGACGAGTCGGAAATTGAATTGGAATCGGTGCGGGTGGAACGTGTGCTCGCCGCCATGCGCGCGTCGGGCAATCGCCTGAACATCGTCATTCTCGACGCCTGCCGCAACAACCCGTACGAGGCGCGATTCCGCTCGACCAAGGGGGCGGGGCTCACCATCATGGACCCGCCCCAGGGCACCCTCATCGCCTTCGCCACGAACCCCGGCAACGTGGCTTCGGATGGTACCGGCGACAATGGCCTCTATACGCAAGCGCTGCTCGAGAACATGGGTCGCCCCGGGCTGTCGCTCGAAGACACCTTCAAGGCGGTGCGCGCCCGGGTGAGTGCGGAGAGCCGAGGGGCCCAGGTGCCACAGGAATACACCTCGCTCACCGGCCATTTCTACTTCGCCGATGCCGAAGGTGGCGTGCCTCAGGTGCCGGCTCCGGTGCTGCCCCGCGACCAATCGACGACCTTCTTCAACGTGGTCATGCAGGACCCCGCAGCCTTGCTGCGGTCCGGCGTTGATGCCCCCTCGGGGGTGGCCATTGAAGGGCGCCTGAAAGCGCGACGCATCGGCGTGGTCGACCCGGGCTCCATGAAGGACCTGCGGCAGCTTCTCGAGTCGGATGGGACGTCGGAAACGCCCTTGGTGACTACCCTCGCCGACACGGTTCGACTGGGCGATGCGGCCGCCGAGTTCGGTCAGCGCTACGCAGCCGACGCCATTGTGGTGGGGGCGACAGTGATTCGGTCCGACGGACCGGTCGACGATGGGGCTCGTGCGATGGCGAGCCTCGCCGCCCGCATGGTGGATGCAGCAACCGGTGAGGTGCTGGCCTCGGCCGCACGCAACGCCACCGGCCTGGGCGCCGATGCAGAGGCGGCCCAGCGTGCGGCGGCCACCCGGGTCGGAAAGATCGTGGGGGAAGACCTCGCCGAAGGGCTTCGTCAGCATTGGCGGGTGCGGGAGCGCGACGGTTGGCCCCTGACGATTCGGGTCACGGGTAAGGTCGATGCACGCCTCGGCGACACCATCATCGGGGTGGTGGAAGGGGTGCAAGGCGTCGTCTCGGCCGAGTTGCGCATGGCCAACCGGGAGGCCGTCGAAATCCTGGTGGTCGGGAAGGCCTCGCCCCGGCTGCTTCGGCCCCGCATTCTCGACGCCCTTCAGAGCGCCAGCCGCACATCGCGGCTCCGCGAAGACACCTACACGCGAGGCGTATGGCTGTGGGAGGCTCCGTGATCGCGTTTTGGTGGGTGTGCACGGCCTTCGCAGATGACCTTCCTCTTCGCGTGATCGAACCGGCCCTCGTGGGTCGCGAAACGCCCCTCCCTCGCGCCGTCAAATCCGACGTCGAACGCTCTTTTCAGGACGCGGTGCGGCAAACCTGGCCGGACGCCACCGCGGCGGGCGACGCACGCACCACAGGACCCGTCTCGTCCCAGGCCGACCCTGTGGTCCATGTGGGGCTTCGGGTCACCCGCTTCGAGGAAGACCGCGTCGTTTTCGGCAAGGAGAAAACGGTCGAAGCCTTGCGGGCCACAGTGGCGCCGTTTGCCATCGATCTAGGCACCGGCGAAGTCATCGCCAGTGCTCCGTTCAGCTTTGTGGTGACGAGCGAGCGCCTCGGCACCAAGACCGATTCCGATGCCGAGGCTCTGCGCCAGGCCTTCGTCGAAACTGGCGTCCCGCGCGCCGTGGAGCGGTTCGCCACCGGGTTTGCCCCCGACCGGCTCGAGGCGCGCGTCGTGGAGCGAACCAAGGCGGGCGCCTTCATCGCCCGTGGACAGCTCGACGGCAGCTTTGTTGGGGAACGTCTACGGACCGATTCGGGCGAGATCGTCGAGGTGATCGAAACCGGCGCTCGGGTCTCCCGAGTGGTTTCGCCAACCGGTGGGCGATTGCCCAGTGCAGGGTCCACAGTGGTGCGACCAGGGCTGGCCCGACCTTTGGGGAAGGCTCCACGCGTCTTGGTGGCCGCCCCCCGTCGCGTGCCCGCGAACGGACCTGACCCCGAAGCGGTGACGATGTGGGTCGAAGAGGCGCTCGCCCAGGCGGGTTGGGTGGTCGTGCCGCGTGGAACTGAGCTGTTTTCCACCCAGCTCCGCGAGGCAGCGAGCCTCGACATTCCCGAGGCGTCGCTGCTCAACGCCCAGACCCCACCCGAACGCGTCGCGATTCCGCGGGTTTGGCGCCTCAGCACGGCTTCGGTCACCGACCCCACCGGGGCCGCTCGACTGACCGTCACGACCGGGCTTCAGGTCGACGTGTTCGACCTATCCACCGGGTTGCTCGTGCAATCCACCCCCGTCGTCGAACTCGCCGAGCACGACACCCGCAGTGATGCGCTCGAAGCGTTCTCCAAGGCGATGCAGGTGAGTGTGGTCAAGGATGCGGCGGTGGTGTTGGCACAGGCCCCTGCGGCCTATCCGACGGCGCCGCTTCCCACCGCCACGCTCGAAAAACTCCGCCCCGCGGGCTTTGCGTGGACGTCGACGGCGGCTCCGCTGCCGGCTGGCGTCATCGGCGAAGTCCAGCGGCCCCTGGTGTTTGAAGGACCCAACGGGGAGTCGCTCGATGGGCCCGCGGAGCGAATTGGGGTGGCCCGGGTGTTGGGACTCGAGAAGCAACGCATCGAGGCGGCCTGGCTTGCGCCGGGGTCCGCCAAGGTGGGCGACCGGTTTACCCCGGTCGGAGGTCGCAAGGGAGGGCCCCCGGTCGTCATCGAACCTCCCGTGGTGAGCGGAGGCGCCGAGCTTCCCGTCATCGACCGCGCGGCGTGGGCCGGGCTGCATCAGGCCGAAGGTCTGGCCATCGTTGCTTCCGACGACGATCAGGCGACCCTCGATGGCGTGGTGGTGAGCGTCGCCCGGAGCGGTTTCGCAGGTGAGATCTCGCGGGAACCGGTCTCCGCACCGCGTACGTTGAGCACCCAATTCATCGTCAAGGTGACCCACAAAACCAAAGGCCGGAAACGGCTCACCACCGTGCGGGTCGAGGCGGAGGCACGAGTCACGCGCGATGGGGAACCGGTCCTCCTTAAGCCCCCCTCCGCCGATGAGGCAGCGCCTGTCTACACCATGTGGACCCAGCAAACCCTCGAAACGCCGGTCAAGCGCCGCGCGCGAGACCTCACCGTCGTCGATCTTTCCGGCACGATTCTCGAGACCGTCCACGCAACCGCATCGACCCTCGGACAACGGGTCGCGGTGATGCTCGGCGGCTGACTGGGCTCAAGCGCGGGCCGCCATGACCTCCTCCCACGTGGGGGGCGAGGCACCGGCTCGCGTCACGTTCAGGGCGGCGGCCACGCGGGCATGGTCCAATGCATCCACCAAGGCGGCCGTGGGGGCCTTGGCGAAGCCTCGCTGATCGAGGAGGCCGGAGCGCTGGAGCGCGGCGAGGAGGGCCGCCTGAAAGCAGTCTCCGGCCCCAACGGTGTCGACCACGTCGGCGACGGAAAACGCGGGTCGCTCCACCTCGCCCGTGGCGGTCACCAACATGGCCCCTTCGGACCCCATCGTGAGGGCCACAAGCCCCCCCTCGAGTCGGTCGAGCACCTGACGCGCCGCGGAGCGTGGGTTGGGACCCATGCCTAGGGCATCGAGATCTTCATCCGAGGCCTTCACAATGTCACCCAGCGGCAACAGGTCGATGAGCCCCTGCACGTAGGCGTCCCGGTTTGGCTCGGCGCTCAATCGTACGTTGAGGTCGATGGCCACCAACACTCCACGCGCGCGGGCCGTCTGCAGCACCCGACGCATCTTCGGCAGCTCACCCGGCACCAGGGCCAGGGAGCCGGTGTGCAACACCCCCACATCGGGGGGCAACCGCGCTAACAGCTCGTCCGCGGAGATGTCACGATCGGCGATGCCTTCGCGGTAGAGCCCATAGGCGGGCTGTCCAGATTCATCGATGGTGACCACGGCCAGCGACGTCGGCCGGGAGGAGCGAGGGCACTCGGGGACCTGAGCCCCCTCCGCGACCAGGGCGTCGTGCAGGGCATCACCAAACGCATCCGCAGACAGCGGTGACATGTAGCTGACGGGGACGCCTTGTCGGGCCAAGGCTCGCGCCACGTTGTAGGGCGACCCACCCACGTGTGGGCGAAACGCCCCCGAGGGTTGACGGATGAGGTCCATGATCGACTCGCCCACGACCGCGATCGTCTTTTCGGTCACCGGTTTCTCCCTCCGCACCGACGCCACCTCCGTTAGCTCGGCGGACGCAGAGCCCGCCCCTCGAGCCACGCGACCGCGGCCTTGGCGCCGAGCTTGCCCAGCACGGTGTAGTCGGACCGAAGCGAGCGGCTTTCGCGAGCCGGCTCACACACCACCGCGTTCGCTTTGCGCGAGGTTGCATGGCAAAAGCGGATCGCCCGGGTGTCATGGATGAGGAAACCCGTGTGGGTGTCGAGCCCCACGAGGTAGATGCCCGGGCCTGCGGCCACCGCCCGCTGGACGACGTTGGTGTGCGGCACCTTGTCGAATCGCTCGATGGCCTCGGCGGCCACCATGGTCTGCACGATCCGCTCTGAAGGCTCCTTGCCAAGCTCAATGCGCTGCACATCGAAGCCTGCGTGCTCGAGCAGCGTCGAGACGAAAAACCCGCAGGCAATGCGCCCCCCACCGGGCTCCTCGGAGGTACCGAAGAACCCGTAGGGCGTGCCAATCCACGACTCGACCATTGCGCCCAGGTGCTGAGCGACGGCTTCCTGTGCGAGGTCGACCACATCCTCGCCCTTGGCATGACGGACCGCCAGTTGGGCCTGGAGCTGGTTTAGGTCGCCACGCTGCGTGGCATAGTCCGCCGCATCTCGTGGCGGCACCAAGACCTCGTCAGGGGCTGGCGCCTCGATCTTCACCGACGCGACGTGGGCCAGCGCAGGTCGGCTCACGCGCGGGGCGGTGGCGTACACGGCCAAACCCCCGATCCCACACATCAGAGCCGCCCATCCTATGTGAAACCGGAATGGAGTCGCCATGCTCCCGTAGAACCCGTGGGGCCGAGGTTCCGAAGGTCAAGAAGGGTCAAACCAGAACACGTCACCCCGTTACGATGCGGCGTGCGCACGTTGCTCGCCGAAGTCGCTCCCTACCTGGCCTTTGCGCGTGCCGCGTTCGCACGCCAATGGACCTATGGCACGGCCAACTGGGCGGGGTTGTTCACCAACTCCTTCTTTCTGTTCTTCCGTGCCTACGCGCTCGAAGCTTGCTTTGACGCCCGGAACGAGATCGGAGGCCTCGATGCACAGGCAGTGGTCACCTACGTCACGGTCAGCCAAAGCCTCGTGATGGTGTGCCCGCAGTGGGGCGCGCTTGGACTCGCGGCCGCCGTCAAGTCAGGCCAAGTGGCGATTCAACTGCTTCGGCCGGTCGATCTGTATGGCTCGGTGCTCGCCCGCCGGCTGGCGCTATCGGCGTACTACGTAGGCGCACGGATGCTCCCGGTGCTGTGCATTGGCGGCATGGCCGGCCTGTTGTCGTGGCCCGACCCCACCTGGCTCCCGGCCTTCGTGATCAGCGTGGTCCTTGGGGCCATCATCGGGACGAGCATCTTGGTCCTCGCGGAGGCCTCGGCGTTCTGGTTCGAATCCGAGCGCGGCGTCCGCTACCTCATTCTCGGCGCCGCGGTTCTTCCCTCGGGGCTCCTGGTCCCGGTGGACTTCTTTGGCCCCTGGCTCGAGGTGGTGGCGACCGTCTTGCCTTTCGCCCACTCCCTCTACACCCCGACCCGCATCTGGATGGGGGGACTGACCGGTGCCGAGGTAGGCGGCCTGCTCGCGCTCCAAGGGGGGTGGGCGGTGGCGTTGGTGTGGCTGGCTCGCCGGGTACTCGCGGCCGGCGCATCGCGACTGCAGGTGCTTGGTGGCTAAACCCTCGATCCTCTCTGATCTCTCGGTGTGGGTCAGGCTTCTTGGGGCCTCGTTGACCGGCCAACTCACCTACCGACGGTCCTTCCTTCTCGAGATGGCAGGTCGATTCACCCTGACCTTGCTCGAACTCGCGGCGGTATTCGTACTGTTCGACCACGTCGATGCGATCGGCGGCTTTACGAAGTGGGAGGTCGTCTATCTGTACGGCGTGGCGTCGATCGGTCTCGGAACGGCGGAGTTGTTCACCGACGGCCTCAACGACATGACGGCCCTGGTGCGGCAGGGCACGCTCGACGGTGTCCTGGTACGGCCGCTGTCCCCGCTCCTCC
Source organism: Myxococcota bacterium (assembly GCA_039208735.1). Classification (GTDB taxonomy): domain Bacteria; phylum Myxococcota_A; class UBA796; order UBA796; genus DRPG01. The sequence continues at coordinate 95,941 of JBCCQY010000010.1, forward strand.
AAATCATGGCGCGCCAGTGCCGTCCTCTGCATGCGGGTCGGGTCTTGCAAGGGATGCTTGCCTTGGTCTCGGCCCTCGTGGTGCTCCAGTGGCCTGCGCAGCCGCTTCAGGTGGCCATGTTGGTCGTGAACCTCGTTTCGACGACGCTAGTGTTTGGGGCCATCTTCGTGATGGGTGCAGCGACCAAGATCTTCACCATCCAGTCGGCCGAGGCGTTTTCGGCGTTCACCTACGGCGGGGTGCAACTCGCCCAGTTCCCCTTGAACGTCTACCCCCGGTGGCTCCAGCGGCTCTTTGTGTTTGTCGTGCCCGTAGGCGTGACAAGCTACGCTCCAGCGCTGGTGGTGCTCGGCAAGGGTCCCGATCCCTCGCTAGGGCCCTGGGCGCCGTATGCGGTGCCTTTCGTCACGCTGGCCTTCGTGGGTGTGGCGCTGTTGTGGTGGCGTACCGCACTCGACCGCTACCAAAGTACGGGAAGCTGATGATCGAGGTCACCGACCTGCAACGTTACTACCGGATGAGCTCGGGCAGCGGCGGCTTGTGGGGTCGACTCCGCGCATTGGCCACCGGCGATGAGACCTTAGTGAAGGCCGTCGATGGCGTGTCGTTCCGCATCGAACCTGGTGAGTTCGTGGGCTACGTCGGACCGAACGGGGCCGGCAAGTCGAGCACCCTCAAGATGCTCACGGGCATCCTGCGCCCCACCGGCGGTCACATCGAGGTCGGCGGCCTCGTGCCCCACCAGCAACGGACGCGATTGGCCAGTCGCATCGGAGTGGTGTTTGGTCAGCGCACCCAGCTGTGGTGGGACCTCTCCCCCGAAGAGGGGTTTGACCTGTTGCGCCACATCTACCGCGTCGACGAAGCCACCCATCGCCGACGACTCGCAGCACTCCGCGAACGGCTCGATCTCGGCGATTTCGTTCGGGCGCCGGTTCGCAAGCTTTCGCTCGGCCAGAAGATGCGTTGCGAGCTTGCCGCCGCGCTCTTGCATGGCCCCGACGTGCTGTTTCTCGACGAACCCACCATCGGGCTTGATGTCGTGGTGAAGACCCAGCTCCACGCCTTCCTGCGTCAGATCAACGCGGACGACGGCGTGACCGTGCTGCTGACGTCGCACGACCTCGACGACATCGAGCGACTCTGCCGACGGGTGATGGTGCTCGACCAAGGGCACCTCCTTCACGATGGCGATCTGACCTCGCTGTACCGGCGGTATGGCCACTTGCGGCGACTGACCGTGCAACTCGGCGATCCAACGTCGGACCTCGAACTGCCGGACGGCGCCGAGATCGACGAACGAGACGCCGCAACCATCACCATTGTGTTCGATGCCGACCGCATCGCCGCCCCCGACCTGGTCCGGCAACTCCTCGCCGACCACGATGTCCGGGACCTCTCGGTTCAGGAGGCTCGCATCGAGGAAGTGGTGCGCCGGATCTACTCCCAGCCGTTGCACCGTTCGTAGCGATCGACAATGGCCGTCCCGCCCTCAACGACATGGTAGTGCCCATGGGCGGCGGCGGTCATGCAGGCGTGATTAGGCAAGATGCGAACCCGGTCGCCAACGTTCAGCGTCGAAGGGGCTCGGTCGATGAGGCCATGTTCTTGGTGGACATCGTCCACGTGGATCGCTCCCGCGAAGGGGTGTCCTTCGAGGTCGCAAACGACGCCGTAGCCTGCGTCGACGGGGCTATGCGCGGTGCTGCGGTCCTTGGACAGGGCCAATCCACCCGCGTCGAGCACCACCCGGTCGCCACGCCGGCTGATCACCGTGCTGATCACGGTAAGCGCGATGTCATCCTGCTCGCAGCAGCCGATTGCCGCCTGAAAGAGATCCATGAACAGGTAGACACCAGGCCGCATCTCGGTCGCCCCGGAGGCTCGCTCGGCGTGGACTGCGGTAGGGGTCGAGCCGAGGCTCACCATGGCGCAGGGAAGCCCGCGTTCGCGAAGGCGGGCTGCGGCTGCGACAATGGATTGCCGTTCCTCTTCCGCAATCGCGGCAATCGCCGTCGCTCCGACCGCGCCGTAGCTTTGGCCGGCATGGGTGAGAACGCCGTCACACCGGTCTCCCAACGCCTCTGCAACGGCCACC
>JBCCQY010000011.1:0-95562 GCA_039208735.1 Myxococcota bacterium
CCCGAGACCGCCACCCGGGCGCTCGACCCACTCCCGCAGTTCATCGACGACGAGCCCGAGCGGAAGCGCAACCGTCGTAAGGAACGAGACCGCGAGCCCGAACCTGACCCCGCGCGGCTCGAGTTTGAGCCACCACCGCCACCCGTGGAATCCGAGCCCGCCGCCGATGGTGCCAAGATTGCTTCGGGCGAGATGGACCGCTGGAGCAAGTCAGCTTTCGAAGGTCGGTTGTCACCGGGGTCGGCCGAGCGGCTGGCGGGTGTCGAGATCGATGATCCGCAGTTTACGCGGGCGCGCACCCTGCTCTACCTCAACGCAAAGAAGCGGGGGCAGCTCGAGGAGCAGCGCGGCCACTTGCGTTTGCTAATGTCGGTACCGGAGAATCAGTACAATCCTGTGCTGTTGGTCGAGCACGCCCGAGACGCGATCGAGCAAAAGCAGTACGGCGAGGCGCTTAAGCGGGCACAGGTTGCCGAGCAGCACTGGGCGCGTATGCCGTCCTCACTGGTGTTCACGCGCAAGGCGTTGATCTACGAGATCGAAGCCAACGCTCACACGGGTCTGTTCTTCGCGAGCGAGGGGCGTGACGCGAACGAGTTGCGCGGCGCGATCCGAGGATGGGAGAAGTTCCAGCGACACGTGGCCCGCAAGGGCCGCAACGACATGGCATCGCGGGCGGAGGAGCAGCTCCAACGCCTGCGCGAGCTCGAGGAGCGTCTCAAGTGACCTGGCTTCTGTTCGGGACAATGGCCTTTGCCGGCAAGCACGCCATCGTAGGTACCGTGGTCGACCGCAACGGGGATCCGGTGCCGAGGGCCGTGATCTCTGTGAACGTCACGAGCAAGAAGCAGGCGAGCTTCAATGTGGCGTTGATGACGGACCGCCGTGGGACGTTCCGCGTGGACTACCTAAGGCCCGAAGAGTCCGAGCGGCGCATCAAGTTGGCGAAACGCGCTGAGTACGACATCGAAGTGTTCAAGCCGGGTTTTCACCTCCACGACACCAGCGTGTATTTTCGCAAGGGTGAGGTGGTGGTCGCTCCCATCACGCTCGTCGAAGAGACCATCGCCATTCAGGACCTTCCCGAGAACCTCGACCCGGCCGCGAATGCCGACGCCGCAACGTCAACCGGCGCCACATTCGAGTGGCAGTGATTGGGTCCATGCTGGCGTTTGCCCTCGCGGCGTTGATCGGTTGCCGGTCTGGTTCGTCCGAGCCCGGGACCGATGTGCCCCTCGACGATCTGGGTTGGGTGGCAGACGTGGCTCAAACCCCGCAGCGCTTTGCCACCTTGATGAGCCAGGGGCGGGAGGGGTGGGTTTCGCTCCACGCTCACGATTACAGAAGCGCCGTCAAGGCATTCGGCGCTCCTGGCTCGGGACGGTTCCGGGCTCAACTCGCGTTGGCCACGTTCTATGACGATTTGGCTCGCCTTACCGGCTTTGGAACTGGCGAGTTGTTCGACGCGTGGAAGGAACGCGGATCCCTTCCGAAGGGTCCCGAAGCTCCCCTGATCGCAGCGTTGGCTGCGTCCTGCGCGGACCGTGATCCGGCCGGATGGGCGACTCAGGTGACCTCGGGTCCAGATCTCGCATTGGCGCAACGTCTTCGGGCTGGCGATTCGCCCATGACGACCGATCGGGCAGACACCCCCGTGGGCCAGCGAATGGCCCTGCACGCTGGGGTTCGGGCGGGCGACCGTGCCCCCGAGGCCTTGCTTCGCGAGGCGGCAGAGCCCCTGCTTGTTAAGGATGAAGGCGATTTTCGCCGGGAGTACTGGGACCCCTGCGTGGCTCCCACGTTGGCCGAACGGGCCATGGCGGACACGTTGGCAAGTCTCGAGGCGATGGGGGGGGCCGCTGCCTTGGTGGAAACAGGCTTGGCGGCAACCCTGTTTGCAAGCTGGCCACGACGCGAAGACGTTCGCCGGGTGTTGGGTGAAGAGGGAATCCCCCTCGACGAACGCGTGCGAGGTCTGGGCGCAGCGAGTGCGCTGCTCGATCGTTTGGGCCCCATCAACGAAGATTCCGATGATGTGGATTCGGCCAAAGACTGGCTTCGTCGTTTAGATCGTGCGCTTGACCACTGGGGCGAGCAGTTGCGGAACCAGATCGATGATGACGGCCGAGCGCTCCTTGCCGACCTGCAGCTGATAGGACGCCTTCGCCAGGAGGTCGTGATCGTGCAGGCACGGGAGGCGCTTCGCAGAGGGCATCCCCGCCAGGCGTGGGCGATGTTGGAGCAAGCCCGCGATCCGAGTGAGGGCCTCGGTCCGGCAAATCCTCCGGCCCTTTATGCGTTGTTGGCCGAGGCCCACCTGCGGCTCGGACGTACACGTGAGGCGATGGATGCGGTGCAGCCTCTGGTTGAGGTTTGGCCCGTACTCCAAGGAACCCGAGAGACCCTCGGAGATTGGGCGGTCCTGAAGGGACTCGATCGGCGCGGCGACAGCAAGGAGAATCCGTGATTGCGTTTGCCATGGGGCTTTTGGTAGCGGGACTCAGCACGGCGCAGGGTGCTCCCATGCGCTACGCCGAGGACCGTGCGCCCGCCATCGTCAACCCGCTCTTCGCCACCACGATGAGCGAAGCGCGAATCGACGAATTGGTCTTCGATGGGTTGTTCAGCGATGACCAGGAGCTGCGGTCTGTGCCGCGCTTGGTGCAGTCGTTCGAGCTGGCTGCGGATCAACAGTCGATGACGCTCCGTTTGCGGCAAGACATTGCGTGGCATGACGGGCAGCCGTTCGACTCGGGCGATGTCGTTTTCTCGATCAACGCGTACCGCGACAAGGGCACCGCTTCGAGCGAAGCAGGTCGCGTGGCGTGGATTGCGAAGGCCGAGGCGATGAGCCCGCACGTCGTGCGGCTCCAGTTCGTGAAGCCCGAGTACGCTCCGCAGGACAAGCTGCACTTCAAGATCTTGCCTGAGCACAAGTTTTCATCGACCACGGTGAAGCGGAGTGACCCGTTCCGGGCCCGACCCGTAGGCACCGGTCCCTTCAAGGTCGAATCGTTCAACGACGACAACTCGGTCTCCATGTCGCGGCATATGCAGCGTTGGGATCCCGCCGGCATCGAAGAGATGGTGATGCGCGAGGTGTCGGACAAGAACTACCAGGCCAAGCTCTTGGTCTACGAGAGCCTCGAGGCGCTGATTCGGGTGCTTCCCCGCGACCTTGCGACGCTGCAGAACGACCGGAAGATCGAGCTTCATCCTTACCAAACGAATTCTTGGTGGTACTTCGGGCTCAATGAGCGCCGGGCTCCGTTTGGGGATGTGCGGGTTCGCCAGGCCATCGCGCTCATGATGGATGTCGACAAGCTGCTCAAGCCGATTGGCACCGGGGACCGGGTGAGTGGACCGTTCGTCACGAGTTCGCCCTTCTACAACCACGACGTTCCGCTCCTTCCGCACGATCCCAACAAGGCAGCAACGCTGCTGAAGTCGGCTGGTTTCAAGTTTGACGGTGAAAACTGGAAGCAGCCCAACGGCAAGCCGCTTACGATCAAGCTGGTCACGTTGTCGAACCTCGAGGCGGCCCAGGATGTGGTCATCAACGTGCAGTCGCAGCTGCAGAACCAGGGCGTCAAGGTCGAACCCGAGTTTCTCGGAATGGCGGAGTATCGGGCTCGAATCTGGGGAAATCAGGACTTTGATATGCTGTTGTCGCAGTGGTCCTTCGACCGCAGCGAAGACATCTTTGAGCAGTTCCACTCTCGCGGTTCGCGCAATTTCACGGGCTTTTCGGACGCAACGACCGACAAGCTGCTCGAACAGGCTCGCGGCACCACGGACCCACAGCGCAAAAAGGCGCTCATGCGGCAGGCCCACCGTCAGATTTCTGCGGGTCAGCCCATGGTGTTTCTCTGGACCCTCGACAGCTACGCCGCGATGTCCACGCGGGTGAAATCCGTGACCATCCACCCGTTCTACTTCTTCACATGGGCCTCTGATTGGAAGCTCACACGCTGAAGGTCGGGCTGTCCGTCCTTCGTACGGTCGGACAGTTTGTGGCCACCCTTGCCGGCGCGATGGCCTTCGTTCTCGCGCTGCTCGTGACAGCACCTGGCGACCCTGTCGACCTCATTCCAAACGGGGCGGAACTCCGTCCTCAACTTGAGGTCGAGTGGGGGCTCGACCAGCCTGCTCCGGTGCGGTTTGTGCGCTTTGCGCGGCGACTCGTGCTGCTCGACTGGGGCCAATCGCTGTCGTACCGTCCTGGTGCGCGGGTGTGGGATGTGGTGCAGGGACCTGCCGCCAGCTCCGTCGGACTCGCCGCGGCCGGGCTTGGGTTTGCGTTGCTCTGGGGAACGGGCTTGGCGTTTGTCACGGTGCGGGGGCAGCGTCGGGTTCGGCTTGCCGTCCAGGCGGGGAGCATCATCCCGCTGTTCCTGCTCGCCCACGGCCTTGTCACGGTGTTCAACGAGTCCGCCTTTGCGCTGATGGAGGAGGGCCTCATTGCGCGGCCCGAGTGGTTTGCCTTGCCGGACCAGCCCTCGCTTCTTCGCACAACGATGGCCATCGTCCTGCTCGCGGTCGCCTCGGGCACCCTCGCCGAGACCCATGCGCAAATCCACGATGCGTTGGCGCGCATTGAGTCGAGTCCCTACATCGACGCCGCGCGAGCACGTGGGGCCCCCTTGTGGCCTCACATTTGGCGGAATCTCATCCCGGAACTCGCCGCCACCGCGTCGGAACGGGTGGCGTTCGTGGTGGGCGGGGTGGTGATCGCCGAGAAGGTGCTGTTGCTAAACGGCTTAGGAGCTGTGCTTTGGGAAGCCGCGAAACTGCGAGATTACGACCTTGCGTTGGTCATTGCGCTACTGTCGGCCGCGTTTGTAGGGTCGATCCGGGTTGGGGCCGAGGTGGTCCGGGTCTCCTTGGATCCTAGGCTCCGAGAGAACGCATGACATCGGTGGCCATGGTCTTGGCGGTTCTTCGCGTTCGGCTTCAGCGCCTGTCGCCATCGGCGGGGCTCGGTTTCGGGCTTCTCGCCCTGATTGTGCTTGCCGCCCTGTTGTCACCGTTGTCTGGCTACCCGGTGGGGGCCGATGTCGATGCCACGGCGCGCGACCTTTCGCCGAGTGCTGCCCACTGGATGGGCACCGATCACCTTGGACGGGACGTGTTCTGGCGGTGGGTCCTCGCATCCCGGGCGTTCGTAGGGCCGGGTTTTGCCGCGGTGGGGCTTGCCTTGTCCATCGGAGTGTCGCTCGGGGCGTGGGCCGGCTTCGTGGGGGGCGTCGTGAGCAACGCCATCCGCTTTGTGTTGGGGTCGGTGGCCAGCTTGCCAACGTTGGTCTTCGTGCTGCTGTTCTGCACGATTTACGGCGCGGGCACCTGGCAACTGGCCACCTCTGCGGGCATCGCGGCGGCGCCGGCCATCGCCCAGACGGTGCACGACCGCGTGGACGCATTGAAACGGTCCGAATTTGTGTTGGCCGCCCAGGCACACGGGGTTCCTCTGGGACGGCTATTGCTCGCACATCTCGTGGGCGCCGGTGCGGGCCCGGCCATCGTGCGACAGGGGCTTGCAACGTTCGGTCAGTTCGTTGTTCTGGAATGCACGCTGTCGTACCTGGGCGGCTTCGGGGTGCCCGAGCCCCAACCGTCGTGGGGGAACATGCTCGTGTTCGATTGGGGACGGACGTTGGGCCTTTCCGTCACTGCGCCAGCCTTGGCGATCTGGGCCACCGTTGCCGCGACTGTGGCGGCGGGGACAGCGTTTGCGGAGGAGGAGGATGGCTGACCAGATCCGACTTCGGAACCTTCGCATCGAAGCGGCAGGACGGTTGCTGGTCGACGATGTGGCGTTGACCTGCACCGCCGGCGAACTGCTCGCCGTCGTGGGCGCGAGCGGCTCGGGCAAGACGCTCACGTGCCGGGCCCTGCTGGGCTTGGTCGACCTGCAGCCAGGGGTCGTTCAAGCCGATCTCACGATCATGGCCGATCAGGTCCGTCATCGGCCCTATCAGTACGCCATTGGGGTGGGGCGAACGGCCAGGGACCGGTCGTTTCGGTCGGTTCGCGGTGATGTGGTGGGCTACCTGCCACAGCAAGCCGGCGCGGCGCTGGACCCCCTCGAGCGCGTGGGGCCTCAAGTGGCGCGCGCCGCTCAATTGGGGGGCAACGATCCGGATCCCACCGAATGGCTCGGCCAGGCTGGTTTCTCCGAGTCTGATCGGCAAAGCGTGGTGGACCGGTTTCCCCATGAACTGTCCGGCGGCATGGCCCAACGCGTGGCGATCGCTCAATTGTTAGCTCGAGGAAGCCGCTTCGTGGTGGCGGATGAACCGATGACCGGACTCGATGCACCCGTGCAGCAGCGTCTCGCCCGTCGGTTCCGAGGCCTTGCCGAACGTGGTCTGGGCGTCATCATCGTCACGCACGACTTGTCGCTCGTCCATGCCATTGCGGACCGGGTGCTCTTGGTGGACCGCGGACGCATTGCGGAAGTGTGGTCTCGAACCCAGATCGAAGCGCGAACGGCCAGTACGGCTGCGGGCTTGCGATTGCTGAGGGCCATGCCATGATCTGGCAACTCGAAGGAATCACCAAGCACTACGATCGAGGACGGTTCCCGTTTCGTGAGTCCTGGACGGTGCTCGACGAGATTGACCTGGGTGTGGTGGCCGGTGAACGCGTGGCGGTGGTCGGACCTTCGGGTTCCGGCAAGTCCACCCTCATCCGCTGCGGTTTGCAGCTGATTCCACGAACGTCGGGCCGCATTCAGCTGTTTGGTGAATCGACGGAAGGGTGGAGTCGAGCCCAGTGGCGTGCAATTCGTCGTCGTGTGCAGCTTCTCGTTCAAAACCCTCGGGCGATGTTGCACCCAGAGGTTCCGGTAGGTGCCTTGCTCACCGAAAGCGCCTCTCTGCACGGCCATGAGCAACCGCAGATGGCGGCGGAGCAAGCCCTGCAAGAGGTCGGCCTTGGCGGACGAGGAGCGTCCTTGCCTCGGCAGCTCTCGGGCGGTGAACAACGCCGAGTGGGGCTCGCCCGCGTGTTGCTCGCAAAGCCTGAACTGCTGGTGGTCGATGAGCCGACGGCGGGCCTCGACGCGGCGGTCAAACGCGACATGCTGGACCTCATGTTGGCCCGGGCGACCCACGCGGCAGTGGTCATGGTCAGCCACGACCTGAAGACGGTAGCGCGCGTCTGCCATCGGGTGGTCGTCCTCGCCGAAGGACGCGTTGTCGAGCAATTCCGCACCCGTGATGTGGACGCGTCTTTTGCCCCTTCCCACCCCGTGACGGCCGAACTGCTCGGCGCGGCCGGCCTCTTGCCTTCGGAGGTCGTCTCGTGATGACGACGTACCTCGCCTTCCTTGCCGTTGCGGTCGCAGCGGACTTCGATAGCGTGATGGATCAAGCACGCTTCTTCCTCGAGCGAGAGCAGCTTGCAGACGCCCAGGAGCAGCTTGAGGTCGCCGTGACGACCTTGCCGGGGAGCCGGGATGCGGAGACCTGGTTCCTACTGGCGAAGATTCACTACGAACGAGGGCAGCTCGATGCGGCGACCGAGGCTGCGAATCGCGCGAGAATCTTCAGTCGGACGCCCTCAGAGCTGAGCCAAACGCAAGAACTTTACGCGTTCTTCCAAGGTCGCTTTGGGATGATGACCATCGCGGGTCCCGAGGGCCAACGCACGGCGGTCGATCTTCAACAAACCAGCAATCAGTTGGATCCCGAGTTGAAGGCCTACGTTTCGCGATGGCGGACCCGGCTTGCTGACGACGAAGTGGCGTTGCCCTTTTCCCTCGGCGTTCCGGTTGGAAGCTACGCGGTCAATGGGCAGTCGGTCGACATCGAAGCTGGCGAGACCACCGTGGTTGAAGGGGCCGTCGTAGACGCTTCGGGATTCGATGCCCTCACCATCGATCTTTCGGCCGGCGGATTGGGGTGGGCTACCGATCAGCCGCTCCTCGCCTCGGGCCTGGCGGAGTTGGCGGTCACCGTGCCATTCCGAGGGTGGATTGCGGGGCTGGTGGGCCAAGTAACGGCGCAGCGGTTCGGTGAGGAGGTCGTCGAGACAGGGATCGGGGGCTCGGTCGGCCTTCGGGCTGGTCGACGCTTCCGCATTGGGCATCCCTGGGTGCTCATTCCAGCCCTCGATTTGCGCGCGGGACGGGTACCGGGGGTGGATTCTTCGGCTCTGTTTGTCGGACCTCAAGTTCAAGCCAGCTACCGGCGCACCGCGCACTGGTCCGTAGGCTTTACGATCGCAGGGGAGCGCGTCGTCGGGTCATTTCCTGCGAATCCCGATGGGGGATTTGGGGCGTGGATGTGGCGATTGTCCACTTCGGTGGGGTATCGGCGGTAGCGAGCGGGCGATCGTCGTTTAGGCGGACGATTTCGGGCTCGCACAGGTTCCGAGATTGACCTATGCTGGCTTCTTCAAGGATCCTCCACCCTTCCCTCCATGCTTCCCCTCTTTCACCATGATTTGATCGTCGCGCCGCTCGGCTCCGGGTCGCGCGGCAACTGCACCTACGTGGGCAGTGCCGCCCACGGGCTTCTTGTGGATTGCGGTCTCTCCACTCGGCAGGTGTTGTTGCGGCTAGAGGCGGTGGGCCTCGACCAGGCCCGCATCGACGGGGTCTTGGTGACCCACGAACATTCCGACCACGTGGGTGCGGCGCGCATTTTGTCCCGGCGGCTTCATGAGCGGCAGGGGTCTGCGGTGCCGTTCTTTTTGACGCGCGGCACCGAGGCGAGCCTCAATCCTCGCTGCCGACCTGAGCACCACAGGCTGATCGTGGCCGGTCAACCGTTTCGTGTCGGGCCGTTTGAGGTCACCCCCACCCGCGTCCCGCACGATGTGCTCGATCCGGTGGCTTACTTGGTGGGCTACCGAGGCCGCTATGCGTTTGTGGTTACCGATTTGGGGCGGTCGACACGCCTGATCGAACGTCAGCTTTCGCAGGCGCATCTCGCCGTTGTGGAATTCAATCACGACCTGGAGATGTTGCTCGACGGTCCGTACCCGTGGTCATTGAAGCAGCGCGTGCGCGGAAACCATGGCCACCTGTCCAACGAACAAGCCGCGGATCTGGTGGCCAACGGCGCAAGTGATCGACTGAAACACCTGTTGCTCGCTCACCTCTCCGACGACAACAATCTTCCGGAGCGGGCGCTCGATGCCGCACATCGGGCATTGCATCGAGCGGGTCTCGACGGGGTCCAGGTTCAGGTGGCTCCTCAGGAGCGCCCTGCGACGCCAGCTGAGATTGAAGCCACGGAAGTTTTGCCATCCGTCAGACCAAAGAAGGGCAAGAGTCGGCGACGCAACTTACCTTTGGTCGACTCCGAGCCACGAATTCAGCTTCCGCTGTTCATGCGGAGCCCTGGATGACGGTGTCGATCATTGGGCGCTGTCGGCTCTGAGTCCGTTTCTGAGCATGTCGCTGGCGCCCAATGTCGTTGCCGACCCGAGATGAACTAGGGGGTCGGCGTAAGTAGCGGGTTGCCCGTGAGGCCCTCAGGCGTGGTGTCGTCCACCGGTGCGTCGGTGCTGAGCACGCTGGCCGAGACCCAGCCATAGCGGGTGCCTTTCTTGATGCGGACACGGTCACCGCTCGTAACGATCAGCTCTACCTCGTCGCCCTTAAAGAGCTGGGGCCCCTTGGCTTCTTGGTCGTACTCGAAGAACCGATCCGATTCGACGTCTTCGACCAACCAACGGGACTCACCCTTGTTGCCGAGAAGTAAGGGACTTTGGGCGTAACTGAGGGTGGACACCAGCAAGGCGAGCCACATGGCAAATCCTCCTTTGTTTACTGGCCTAACGCCAGTCGGTCGCGACTGGCGGTGACGTCTCGGGCATGCGGTCGAGCCATTCACTCGCCTTTTGCAGCACCTCGTCCAGTTGGGACGCTCGGTCATCGACGTTGCTAAGCGTGTACTGCGTGCGGCGCAGCGTCCGCTCCGCGGACGGCCCCAGTTCGGCGGCTTGCTGCAGTGACGTGTCGAGGTTCGTCACAATCCGACGCAAGGCCTCAGGATCGGCCGAGAGTTCGCGAATTGCGCGCGAAAGGTTCGCGAGATCATCGGGGTCGAGTTTCTCGACGATCTGCGTGAGTCGGAGCAGCAAGTCTTCGGGGTGTAGGCCCTTCTGGCCTTGCACCGTGAGCACGTCACCGTCCTGCAGCAGAGGTACGGCGTCGTCGCCCGAGGGGATGAGCTCGACGGTCGGCGAAGGCGACCAGGGCGTCACGTGGATCTTGGCCTGAACGTCGCGTCGGAGTTCCGCTTCGCGATCCAATGACAGCTTTACGATGGCCTTAGCGCCGGCGAGGTAGACATCGTCCACTTCACCTACCGACACTCCGGAAATCGTTACCCTCGCGCCCACCTGGATGCCCGATGCATCTTCGAGGGGTACCGCCACGTCGATCGGGTCCGAAAAATCGAGCATGCCGAGTTCGTAGGCGACGACGCCGGCCATGGCGACGACCAACAGGCCGCCGACGGGAACTTCGTACTGCATGTCAGGACTCGCTGGTGGGATCGTCGGGGCGCGGGGAAGGCGCCTCGGAGGTCCCGGAGGGGGAAGAGGCGGGAGGGGTGAGCGGCTTGAGGTGCATGGAAAGGCTGATTTCGAGGGAGTGGGAACGCACAAGCTCCATGAGGTCGTCCTTCAGGCGGAGCTCGGAGAGGTAGTTTCTCACTTCCCGGGCGACCATGCGGACCGCCTCCGTCTTCGCCTTGTCCGACGTGGTCAGGACGGCGGTGATTAACTCTTTTGTGTCTTCCGCGAGTTCCCGACGATCCAACAATCGACGAGCGAAGCGCATGAGGCGTTCTGCGGTACCCTTGGGCTCATCGGTGGCCTTGTCGACCTCGCCGGAATCGGATGCAGCTTCGGAGTCGGGATCCATTGAGGCCTCTTCATCAATCGGGCGTCGAACGGCATTGTTCGTAACGCCATGCCCCCTGCGCAACACCCACGGGCTACGCTGGCCCCATGACGCCCGATGAGTACCACGCAGTGTTGACGTTCGCGGCCCGGGCCCATCGCGACCAACGCACGCCCCACGGCCTGCCCTACCTGACCCACGTCTGCATGGTGGCAGCAGAGGTCGACCTGGCGCTGCGTACTCGCCACGATGTGGACCATGACCTCGCTGTGCGATGCGCGTTGCTTCACGATGTGATTGAAGACACGCCCGTCACCGAGGCCGAGGTGGCAGAGGAGTTTGGTCGTGCGGTGGCGGCTGGTGTACTCGCTCTTTCGAAAGACGCTGCGCTCCCCAAGCCTGAGCGCATGCCCGACAGCCTTCGACGGATCTGCGAACAACCCCTTGAGGTGGCTGCGGTGAAGCTGGCTGATCGAACGGTGAACCTGGGTCCTCCGCCGCCGCATTGGACGGCCGAGAAGTGTGAGGCGTATCGCCGTGAGGCGCAGCTCATCCTCGACACGTTGGGTCATGCGGATCCGACGCTTGCCGCACGCCTGACCCATCGCATTGCGCGCTACCCCGCGTGAACATCTCCGGCGTCGGGCTGTTGGTACTTGTCGGCTGCACGGCGTTCCCGTGTCAGTCAGGGCCGGTCGAAAACTGTGCTCAGCCCAGGCTTTGGTATGGTCCCCCGGGCAGCCAGCCTCCTACCGTCTGGGGTTGTAGACCGCCGTCTGCCGCCTACGAAGTGCTCCCGTTGGGCTTTCTTGATCCCCTCGACACCGGCTACGTCGTGGTGGGCAATGAGGTGGACTGGGACGTGCCTTGGCCGATCACCGTGGGAGACACAGGGTCGCCTCGCGATACCGCGGATGGGCCTACTACGGCCATCACCGGCACGACCGCGACGACTGCGGACACCGCCGATACCAGCGACACCGGGGCTCCCCGGCCTCGTCGTCAGGGTCCCCAAGACACCGGCGATGTGGACCCGGAAGAGAGTACGGCCGTGACGGGTTTCACGGGCTTTACAGGAGCAACGGGCGACACTGCCGTGGAGGAAGCCGTCGACGAACCTGAACTGCCGACCAGCCCTACGGCCGACACGGTCGATACGGGGGCGTACTTGGAGCCCGAACCCGAGTCTCCGGCGCCGCTCAATGACCCCACGGATCTCGTAGTGCCCCAGCCGGAGTTCCAGGATCCAACGGACCTCGTGGTGAATCCCGATGGAGGAGAGTGACAATGTGGTGGTGGATGGCGGCGGCGTTCGCAGGACCGCTCCCCTGGGCGGGAGACTGGGCCTTGGATCCTACGCAGAGCGACGCGGGGCCCGAAGTGATCGATCGGCTCGTGCGAGGTCCCATTACGACGGGTCAGAATGCAGCTGGGCTTTCGCCCGATCCCACATCGGGGCAACAGACCCAGCAAGATGACCGCTTGCGGCTTGTCAGCAGCCTCCAGCACCTCTTGTCCCGTTCGGGGCGGATCTTGCTGGCTCCGGCCGATGATGGGGTCGTGGTGAAGTTTGCTGGCGAGGAACCAGTAACCGTGCCCCTTGGCCGGAAGTGGACCAAGGTCGACTGGGGCAAGACCCGGGTCCGACTTCGTGTCGAGCAGGGACAGAACCTCGTTATCGAACGCCGGGCGGCCGGCGCAATCATTCGCGAGACCTTCCTGCCGATCAGCGAGCCTGGCGAAGTGGCGGTGGTGATTCGCATCGATGGCACCGGGGTCACGCCCCAGGAGTTCCGCCGGGTATACCGCGCACTTTAGGCCTTTACCAGGCCCTCAACGAGGTCCGCGGCTCGTTCGGCCGCGTCAAGGCGGGCTTGTGACGTCGCGGCGGCTGACATGGCCTGCAGTCGCTCTGCGTCGACCACCAAGTCGGCCACCCGGCGTGTCGACTGATCGAGGTCCCAACCCGCTTCTACGATGACTTCGGCCGCACCCACGGCCTGAAGCCCCTTGGCGTTTTCTTCCTGGTGGTTTTCGGTCACGTTGGGGCTTGGCACGAGGATGCTTGGCTTGCCCACCGCGGCGAGTTCGCCAAGGGTCGACGACCCCGCCCGCGCCACTACGAGGTCCGCCATGGCGTAGGCGTCGGCCATCCGGTCTTCATAGTCGACCAAGCGGACGCCGGGGGGCGGCGTTCCGAGGGCCTGCGACACGGCCTCGTGGTAGCGACGACCACAGAGGTGAAGCACTTGAAAGGCGCGCCCTTCGAGCTTGGCCAGCGACAAGGCGAGTTCGTTGATGCGCTCGGCCCCGAGCGAACCACCCACGAGCAACACCGTGGGGGTGGCCGCATCAAGGCCGTACTTTTCGGCGGCGCCCTCTCGTGAGCCGTCTCGGATGGCCGGGTTGATCGGCACGCCAACGAGGTGTTTGGGGGCCGATCCAGGCATCCGAGCGCGGGTCCGCTCATACGTCAGAAGGATGAGGTTTGCGACCCGAGCACACAGTTGGTTGGCGAGTCCAGGCACCACATTGGCCTCATGAATGGCGGCACCACGACCCAGCGTCCACGCGGCAAGCACCGGAGGGGCGCTGATGTAACCGCCGACCCCGAGGACCGCGTCCACGTGGTCCGCCCGTAATGGGCGGCGGGTGGCGACAATAGCGCGCAACAGCCCCCAAGCGAACTTGATGCGTCCCCACAGTCCACCCCGGGGATACTGCAACGCCCGCACGGGCCGGAAGGTGTAGCCGCGTTGGGGCGCCACCCGGCCTTCAAGCCGGTCCGGATCGCCATAATAGAGCACTTCGTGACCGCGCTTTCGCAGCTCATCACCGATTGCCAGCGCCGGATAGACGTGGCCGCCAGTCCCGCCGCCCGCCAACACGAACACCGCCATCAACCCCTCCTAATGGGCGCCTCCTAGCGCGGAGAAGCCGCCGTGGGGCCCGCGCGATCGCCTCTGTCGGAATGGTCGATCCGAGCATGCACATCTTGGCTCGGCATTGCCAATCTTTGAGTTGGTTGGTTAACCAACCAACATGCTTCCTGACCCTGACTCCAAGCGAGGGCGACTCGTGCGAGCCTGCAAGACGTTGGTGGCCGAGCGTGGCGTGCCGCGGGCGACCGTGGCCGACGTCGCCCGCAAAGCCGACATTACGCCGGGCCTCGTGCACTACTACTTCCCTTCGAAGCAAGCCCTCGTGCATGCCCTGTTCGATTCGTTAGTGGCGGACTTTGGGGCTCGGCTCGAGACGGTCGACGGTCCCGAAGCGGTGCTGCGGGGGTTCGTCGATCGGGCGTTAGCTCTGGGCGACGATGCAGATCCAGAAGGGGTCCGCGCCTGGGTGTGGTTGTCGGCCGAAGCGTTGCACGACGAAGGGCTTGCGGAACGGTGGCAGGCGCAGGCGACGGTCTGGCTCGATCAACTCACGAACGCGTTCGATCAGGTCGGCGCAGACGATGCTGCAGGCCTTGCTGGCGCGGTGCTCTCGGGGGTGTTGGGGGCGTGGCAACTGGGGACTGTGGCCCCGGGGGCGTTGGTTCCCGGGTCAGCGGCCCGGGTCCAGCGCAGGTTTCTCGATGCAATCCTCGCGTCCTTTGAGGCAACTCGTGACTGACTCGATGCGTCCCCGTGCCAAAGCGACCTTGCTCGGTGGGTTGTACTTCGCACAGGGCTTGCCCTACGGTTTCTTCGCGCTTGCCGTGCCGGTCTTGTTGCGGGCTGAGGGCGCGTCGCTCGAGTTGGTTGGCGCGAGCAGCCTTCTGCTTTTGCCATGGGCCGCCAAGGTCCTTTGGGCGCCTCTCGTCGATCGGTACGGCGACAAGCGAACCTGGATCTTGACGCTGCAGTTGCTCACGGTGGTGGGATTTGCCGGGCTGGCCCTGTTGAATCCCTCTCGAGTGACCGAGGCGCTCGCCATTGCGATGGTTGGGGCTTCGTTTCTTGCGGCTACGCAGGACGTGGCGACGGATGGCCTGGCGACCGTATTGCTGACCCCGGAAGAACGAGGTTGGGGCAACGGGCTGCAGGTCGCGGCCTATCGGCTGGGCATGATCCTGGGCGGAAGCGCACTGCTGATCCTCTACAGCCAAGGCGGGTGGCGCGTCTGTTTCGCCGTAATGAGCGGGTTGCTGCTGTTTGCGACGGTTCCGATATTCATTTGGGGCCACGCCCTGCCTCGGCGCGTGCCTTCGGAGACCGCGCCCTCCTGGTTCAGCCTCTGGGATGCAGCCCGTATCATGGGGCCGTGGCTGGGCTTTCTTGCGGTGGCCAAGGCGGGTGATGCCGCGGCCTCCGCGATGGTTCGCCCCTACTTCGTGGATGCAGGCTGGTCGCTCGACGGCCTTGCGGGAGCGCTTGGGTTTGGTGGCTCGGTGTTCGGGTTGCTTGGGGCTGCGATCGGCGGAGGAATTGCCACGGTGATGTCGCGACGGCGGGCGCTTGTGACCACGACGACCCTTCAAGCGGTCACGGTGGGGCTGTTGGCCATTGGGCTGTCGATCGAGGCGGGCCCCTGGGTTCCCATGGCGTTGGTGTGGCTCGAGGACCTGGGGTCGGGCACCGCGACGGCGGCAGTCTTCGCTGCGATGATGGACCGGTGCAGGCCGGGCTTTGAGTCGACCGACTACACGCTCCAGGCCTCATGGTTGGTCTGGATGGTTGGCTTTGCGACTGCTCTTTCCGGAGTCAGCGCGGCAACGTTTGGGTACGTCGGCCACCTTGTGTTGTGTACCGGACTGGCGATGTTCGCGGTCGTGGCGGCGCGCTTTGTGCCCGCTCCTCGGGAGGTCCCATGGAACTGATGGCTTTGGGCGTCGGAGATGCGTTTACCGCGCGCTACTATTCGACCTGTGCTGCAGTCCGTAGTTATGGTAAAACCTTGCTGATCGACTGTCCGCATCCGATTCGTCGCGCGATGGCAGACGCCGGAGGCACCCTCGATGTGGGGGACTTGGATGCGGTGATCATCACTCACAACCACGCCGATCACGTGAGCGGGGTCGAGCCCATGCTCTTCTTCGCTCACTTTGTGCTTGGCCGGAAGCTGCCTGTGCTTGCGCATCCGGAGGTGCTGGCCGACTTGTGGACGCACCACCTCCAAGCTGGCATGCAGGAACTCCTGGCCTCCGACGGAAGTCGCCACCGGCTCACGTTTGAGGACGTTGCCGTGCCGATGGCGCGTGACGAGGCGGCGGCGACCGAGGCGTGTGGATTTTCGATCGAGGTGCGTCGCACGATTCACCACATCCCGACCTTTGCCCTCCGCTTGAGCGATGGGCAGGCCAGCCTTGGGTGGAGCGCCGATACGGCCTACGACCCTGAGCTCATCGCATGGTTGGCCGAGGCCGATCGCTTCGTCCACGAAACGAACTACGGCGTCCACACCCCCTACGAGAAGCTTGCTGCTTTGCCAGTGTCGCTCCGACAAAAGATGTGGCTCGTGCACTATCCAGATGGATTCGATGTTGAATCCAGCGTCATCGAGCCCTTGCGCCAAGGCCAGACCTACGCGATACGCCCCTGACTCCGTTGGAGGAAGGGATGCATCGCTTCAACCTCACGCTACCTCGCCATGCGTTCGGTCCCCGAGAGACCGCACGGCCGGGTGAGATTTGGCGCACGTTGCAGGACGTGGCGGTACGGGCGTCGAGCGAGGCGGGCTACACGCCGCGCGATTACCGCGAACAGCAGATCAGCTGGGTGATGCGCACGATGACGGTCCGACACCTGGCCGAGATCCGATTCGGCGAACACGTGGTTGCCGAGTCCTGGATCTCCACGTTTGAGCGTGAAATCTTCAGCAATCGACAAATTCGCCTCTCGTCCGACGGTGAGCCTGTGGTGCTGGCGGATCAACGATGGGTTCATGTCCGCCTTCCCGATCTGAAGCCCGTACGCGCCTCAGCGGAGCTGAAGCAGGCGTTGGGAGAACTCCTCGAACCGCTGGACCTCAACCTGCCGGCGGCCGAATCCGACTTCCACGAGAAGATTGGTTTTAGAACTGACTTTGCAACTTGGCATAGCCAAATGGACCCTCTCGCCCACGCGAACCACCCTGCCTACGTGGATTGGGTGGATGAAGCGTGGCTCCGCTGGCTGGTGGCTCAAGGCATGGACCCGCAGGAAAGCATTGCGGTCGCTGAGTCGGTGACCTACCGGTCCGGTGTGGTCGCGCCCGAACGGGTCACCGTCGAACTCTCGCTGACGGGATCCGAGGACGGGGCAGCCTTTTTCGATGCAACCATCAAGGTCGGGGACCGCCTGACCGCCACGGCGTGGGCGGTTCGTCGTCACCCTGACTTCACGGGAGACTGGGCGACCGTCTTGTCCCGCTGACCTTGGGCGCTTTGCGCTGGGTAGCGAAGGGCGGGGGTTTGTCGAACGGGAGTCCCGCTGACCTTGGGCGCGTTGCGCCCGGGGGCAAAGGGCAGGGGTTTGACGAACGGGAGTCCCGCTGACCTTGGGCGCTTTGCGCTGGGTAGCGAAGGGCGGGGGTTTGTCGAACGGGAGTCACGCTGACCTTCGGCGCTTTGCGCTGGGTAGCGAAGGGCGGGGGTTTGTCGAACGGGAAGTCCCGCTGACCTTCGGCGCGTTGCGCCGGTAGCGAAGGGCAGGGGGTTGTCGAACGGGAGTCACGCTGACCTTCGGCGCTTTGCGCCTGCAGGTCTACGCGTGTCAGCCAGCCGGAGGCTGGCTGATTAATGGCCCGCCTTCTCCCCCCAAAGCTGACGAAGCCGCGCATCCCGCCCACACCCCGTCCGGTAGCGCGTGTAATGCAGCGGATTGGTCTTGTAGAAGTCCTGGTGGTACGCCTCGGCGACCCAAAATGGCTGTTCGGGAAGAACCTCGGTCACAATCGTCTTGCCCAAATCCTTCTCGGCCTTCTTCTTCGATGCTTTCGCCTTTCGGATCTCCGAAGGCTCCGACGTGAAGATGCCGGTCCGATACTGGTCGCCCTTGTCGCAGAACTGGCCCCGGGCGTCGGTGGGGTCGACGTTGTGCCAGAAGATCTCGAGCAGTCGATCGTAGCTCACCTTCTTCGGGTCATAGACCACTCGGATCGCTTCGTAGTGACCGGTACGGTGGTAGCTGACTTCCTGATAGGTCGGGCCCTTCTCAGGACCGCCGGTGTAGCCACTGGTCGTTGAGATGACACCGTCGACCACGTCGAACGGCTTCTCCATGCACCAGAAGCAGCCTCCCGCAAAGATCGCCGCCGCCTGACCCTCTTCGACCGGGGGGGCCTCCGACGTCTTGGCCTCGGCGGTCGTGGTCGAGCACCCGACCGCCATCACTGCGGTGAGCAACATCCGAATCATGAAATCCGCTCCTTTCAATGCATGAGCCGTATGACCGAGCCCCTACGAAGCCAAGTCGCGGAATCTCATGGCTCGTTACGCCTACCTCCAACGAGGAGGCATCGTGCAGGTTCAGGTGCGGTACTTCGCCGCGCTCCGCGAGAAGCGGGGTACAACCATGGAGCGGGTGGCGGTGACCCCCGGTGAGACACTGCAGGCGCTCTACGAGCGTCTCTTCCCCGGTCCCGCAGACACACGCATGCCCGTCGCGTACGCCCGAAACCACATGCATGCCAAACCTTCTGAAACCATCGAGGACGGCGATGAGATCGCCTTTCTACCTCCGGTTGGAGGTGGCTGATGGTCGAGCTTACGGATCAAGCGATCGACGTCGCAGCGGTTCGCGCCAGTGTTTCGGACGATGGGTTCGGCGCCATCTTGGTCTTCGAAGGTGTGGGACGAAACCACTTCGATGGGCGGCCCGTCACCCACCTCGAGTACGAGGCCTACCCCGAAATGGCGGTGCCGGTATTGCAGGCGATCGCCGATGAAGTGGCCGAGAAATGGCCGGGCGCCAAGGCGAGCCTTGTGCATCGCACCGGTCCGGTGGCCATTGGGGAACCCTCGGTGGTGATCGCGGTAGCCACGCCTCATCGCGCTGAGTGCTACGACGCCAGTCGCTATGCGATCGAGGCGCTAAAGGAGCGTCTACCCGTGTGGAAGAAGGAGATCTACGACGATGGCTCCGCCTGGAAGGCCAACGCCCCAACGTCGTGACCCGAGCCGGGAGGCCGACCGGCCGCGGTTCGAGGACCGCATGCCCGGCGATTATCGCCGTCCCGAAGCGAACCCGTACGTGGCAAGCCATCGCGACTTTGGGCCCGAACTCTTGACGGCCGACGCCGCGTTTGGTGTGGACCGCGATTGGGCCACGCTCTTCGGACGAGCAGCTCCCCTTCACGTCGAAATCGGCTCGGGCAATGGGTTTTTCCTGTCCGAATTGGCCATACGCAATCCTGACATCAACGTGCTGGGGATTGAGATCCGCTACAAGCGCACGGTGCTGTGCGGACGGAAGCTTCGCGAAGCCGGGGTCTCGAATGCCCGCATTGCGCGCTACCACGCTGCGTTCCTCGACGACTTGTTCGAACCGGGCGCCATCGACGTCCTATGGGTCCATCATCCAGACCCTTGGCCGAAGGAGAAGCACGAGAAAAACAGGCTGATCAGTCGGTGGTTTCTCGAAGATGTTGCGCGCTTGGTGATGCCAGGGGGCTTCTTCCGATTGAAGAGCGACTTTGAGCCGAATGTGACACGAGCGGCCCACCTCATCGACCACGGACCTGACGATGAACCCTTGCCGCGACTTCCCTTCGTGGTGACGGGGCGAAGCGAAGACGTGAACACAGGCCCCGCGCCGTGGCCTGACGACATCGAAACGAACTACCAACGCAAGTTCAAGCGCAAAGGAGAGCCCGTCTACGCCGTTGAGCTGCGGCGAGACGCTACTCCGTAGGACGGTTCGACAAACAGCGCTTCATCCGTTCGATCGACTCATCTCGGCCTAAGAAAGCGAGGGTGTCGCCGATCGCGGGGCTCGTTCCGGTGCCGGTGAGCGCCACGCGAATGGGTTGGGCAAACTTATCGATCGTGGCTCCGGTCGACTCGCACAGGTCCTCGAGGGCCTTGACGAGGCTGGGAGCCTCCCATCGCCCTACATCGGCGAGGGCTGCGGTAACTTGGTCCAAGCGCGACCATCCATCGTTTCCATCCAGGCGCTTGCGTACGGCTTTGGGGTCGTACTCGGTCGGCGCGGTCCATAGGAACGAAGCCTGTTGTTCAAGGTCCACGAACGTATTGGCTCGACCCTGGTACATCGCGACCAACGCACGGCGGCGGTCTTCGTCGAAGGACTGAATCGGGCTGTCGCGATGGGCAAGCCACGTCTCGAAGTGCGCATGAACGACGTCGAGAGGTAGGTCCTTGATGTAGGTGCGGTTGAAGGACGTGAGCTTCTTGAGGTCGAACTTCGCATCGGTCTTCACCACCCTTTCGAGCGAGAACGCCTCGACCATCTCATCGAAAGTCATGATTTCTCGGTCGTCACCGGGAGACCACCCCAGGAGCGCCAGGTAGTTGAGCAAGGCCTCGGGTAGAAAGCCGCCCTTTCGAAAGTCTGCGACCTCGATGAACGGCAGCTCCACACCCAGGTGTTTGGCGATCGCTTCGGCAGTGGGCACATCATCGCTCTTCTTGGCCAGGAACCGCCTGAGCAACTCAGGGTCGATCGCCCATTGCTCGGGCAGGTCGCCGACCTCTCCCTTGCCCAACCCCAGCGTCTTGACGTGCTCACGCAGGGCCTGTCGGGCCTCTTTGGCCTTGTCGCGCTTGCTCATTCGGCCGCCGGACATGTTGTTGATCGTGGACAGGTGGGCGTGGTGAGGGAACTCCCAGCCGAAGGCCCGGTAAAGCTGCCGGTGCTTGTGAGTGTTGTTGAGGTGGTCACGCCCTCGCGTCACGTGGCTGATCTGCATGTGGTGGTCGTCGACGACGACTGCCAAATGGTAGGTTGGCCAACCATCGGCCTTTTGGATGACGATGTCGTCCATTCGGTGAGACGGCACGGTGACTTCGCCCTGAACCTGGTCCAGAATCGTCACGTCCTCGTCCGGCATCTTGAACCGCACCACCGGCTTGCGGCCTTCCGCGACGTAGGCCTCCCGTTGCTCGTCACTGACGGGGCCGCCGCGGTACGCGAAGTCGCGTTTTTGGGCCCTTGCGGCCTCCCGCATGGCCTGGAGTTCCTCACGGGTGTCCCAAGCCTCGTAGGCCTTGCCCTCGTCGAGCAGCTGCTTGATGTAGCGCTGGTAGAGCGCGAGCCGTCGCGATTGGAAGTACGACCCCAATTCGCCGCCTTCCTCTGGACCCTCGTCCCACCGTAGGCCGAGCCACCGTAGATCGGTCATGATGCCGACTGCGGCTTCTTCGGTGCTGCGCGTCTGGTCGGTGTCTTCAATGCGCAGCACGAACGTTCCGCCATGCTTTCGAGCAAAGAGCAAGCAGTAGAGGGCCGTGCGAACGCCCCCGACGTGCAGCGAGCCCGTCGGTGAGGGGGCGAAGCGAGTACGGACGTTGGACATCTGGTCTCCCCTTGAACGGGGGACATATCAGGCCAGCGGCACGTGTCCGCGACCCGCGTAGGCAAAGGGCATGCCTAGCCGCGTCAGCAGATGTTCGACGACTTGTCGTTGCATGGCCGTGCGCCGTGCCAACGGAAAGCCCATCCAAGTTTCAACGCAGGTTCCAATGCAACCCACCCGGTCGACGATCACCTCGGTCGAACTGGTGGACACCGGGTAGTACTGCGTGGCCCAGTGCTCCTCGTCGGACTCGCGGTTCGCATTGAGGTCGGCGGTGACCGTTTCGAGCAATGGAGGGCAGGGATCCACCCCGTAAACCAGCGTTTGGCCAAAGGACGGGGTGACCGCAGGGTCGTAGCGCTTCTGGCTTTCGTGGAGGGTGGCCACGAGTGCAGGTTTTTCTGCTTCGATGAGCCTCATGAAGCGGGCGGCGAGTCGTGGCTCATCGTCTGCCGAGGTGGGGTCGCCGGGAAAGCTTCGGTTGAGGTCCGCCCCGCCGGGCGCCGATCGGGTGCGGGCTCGATACGCGGGCGGGTTCATCACTGGAATCACCAACAGGCGCCCCTTTCGGGGCGTCAACCCGGCCTCGAGCATCTCTTGCAACGCGTGGACCCCCGCGATCTCGTCGCCGTGGATGCCCGCTTGAATGATCGCGGTTGGACCCGCCTCTGACGCCTCCTTCACCGAGACGATGACATTGGGCCAAAGGGCGTGCACCCCAGGGGTGAGTCGCTCCATCATGCCTCCCGTGGATCTACCCACGATCCCCTTCTGCACGGGTTGTATGGTGTGGCGAAGGGTGCTGTGCGGACTTTCCCGGGGGGTTGCGGGGTCGAAGGCAGCGTCCGATCAAACGGGAGCCCCCATGTGGATGACGTTGTCGATGGCGGTGGCGCTGGCCGATGCCCCGGAAACTCCGGTCACGCCTGCGTCTCCAGAGCGCATTCTCGTGGTTGGCGCTCCGGTCCGAGGGTCCGAACCCGGCTGGGTGGCGGGGCTCGGTGACTGCCTAGAAGAACGGAAATCCGGGGCTTTTCAAGTCATCGATCGCCGAGATCCTAAGAGCCACTGGGCCGGACTCTCGGAGGCCCTCGCGCAGTTCGCAGACCAGCGGGCAAGTCGGCTCGTCGTGGCCTTGGCCAGCGAGCTGGCTCCCGAGAATATCGATCTCAAAGGGCTGATCGGCGTGTTCGGTCGCTATGCAGAGGCGCCTACGCACGTCTGGTTCCTCTTCCCCCTCCCGATCGCCCCGGATCGCCGGGGATCCGCCTACCAGGAACTGTCCGCTTTAGTCGCCAAGGAGTCGGCACTGTCGATCCTCGATCCTTGGAAAGATGCCCCGAAGGCGGAATCGTCGGCATCGACGTCGTGGCTGGCCGAAGGTACGGTGACCGCGGCGGGCGAGGTTCGGGTTGCGTCGGTCGCCTGTGACGCGGTATTGCCACGCACGCCCTGAACGCGCGTTGTTTTTCGCCGAGAAGGGTTCGCATTCATGCCCCTTTGGGTGATGGATCTTTGTGAACCTCACCACGGAAGCGATTCCGTCACGTCCGTGCGCCTCCCCTCTTCCCCCTCGTCGGAGCGACCATGACGACAACCGATGTCGTCGAACGCGTCCCGCTGCACGATGCGTTGAACGACCGGTACCTCACGTACGCCCTCTCCGTCATCAAGACCCGCGCCCTTCCAGACGTCCGCGACGGCCTCAAGCCAGTCCAACGTCGCATTCTGTACGGCATGCACCGCGACCTCCGTCTGCGACCCGACGGTCGCTACACCAAGTGTGCGGCGGTCGTAGGCGAGGTCATGAAGCGCTACCACCCCCATGGGGATGGCGCGATTTATGACGCCCTGGTTCGACTCGCGCAGGACTTCTCACTGCGCAACCCGCTGGTCGATGGCCAAGGCAACTTTGGGTCGCTCGACGGCGACCCTCCAGCGGCCATGCGCTACACGGAGTGCAAGCTCCGTCCGTTGGCCAACGAACTCCTCGATGAGATCGGTAGCGACACGATCGACTGGCGCCGAACCTACGACGGGCAGCAAGATGAGCCCGAGGTTCTCCCCGCCCAGTTTCCGTCGCTCCTCGCCATGGGCTGCGAAGGCATCGCGGTGGGGATGGCGACGCGAGTCCCACCCCACAACCTGGGCGAGTGCATCGACGCCGCTGTGGCGCTCATTGACGATCCGAACCAGACGGTTGCCGATCTCCTGGGGCATATCAAAGGCCCTGATTTTCCCACAGGAGGTCGCATTCTCGCCAAGAAGGAGGATCTGCGAAAGGTCTACGAGACCGGTCGAGGAACCCTCCGAGTGCGCGCCACGTGGGAGATCGAACGCGGACGGCCGAAGAAGGTCATCATCACGAGCATTCCCTATGGCCAGAACAAGGCCAAGCTCGTCGAGGCGATCGGCGAGCAGGTTCGCACCAAGAAGCTGCCCCAGGTGGTGGACGTCCGCGACGAGTCCACCGAAGTGGTGCGCATCGTGCTCGAACTGAAGACCGATGCCTCGCCCGAAGCGGCCATGGCCTATTTGTTCAAGCGCACGAACCTCGAGACGACCTGGCCGGTCAACATGACGGCGCTCATCCCGTCCGAAGACGGGGGACTACGCCCTGAACAGCTTGATCTCCAGCAGATCCTCCGTCACTTCCTGGACTTTCGCTTTGAGACGGTCAAGCGCCGGTTCACCTACGAGCTGAAAAAGCTCCAAGCGCGAATCCACATCTTGGAAGGGTTCGAGGTGCTCTTCGGAGACCTCGACACGGCCATCACCCTGATTCGCAATTCCGATTCGAAACGCGACGCCGCAGATCGGCTCATGGAGCACTTCAAGCTGTCAGAAGAGCAGGTTGAAGCGATCCTTCAACTTCCGCTTTACCGACTTGCTAAGTTGGAAGTCAAGGAGATCCAGGCTGAGCTGAAGGAGAAGCGGAAGGAAGCAACGAAAAAGGAACGCATTCTGAAGTCCAAGAAGAAGCTCTGGGCCGAGGTACGCAAAGAACTGGTCGAAATCCGCCGGATCTACGGAGATGACCGCAAGACGGTGATCGGGTTCCCCCGCAAGCGGCTTCAGTTCGACGAAGATGCCTACATCATCAAGGAAGATTCCTACGTCGTGATCACCCGCGATGGTCGGATCAAGCGGCAATCCTCGTTTACGACGCTCGACAAGATTCGTGTGCGCGATGGCGATGAAATTGGCTGGTTGTACCTGGCAAATACCGCCACAACGCTCACGTTCTTCACCACCCATGGTAGCGCGTACGTGGTCCGGGTTGACACGATTCCCTCCACCATGGGGTACGGTGACCCGCTGTCGGCGATGTTCTCGCTGGCCGACGGCGAACGCATCGTAGGGGTCGTTTCGCACGATCCGCGTCATCGGCTCGAGGGTCAGGACGACGCCAAACTTGTGGCCGAGGACGACCCTCCGCCCCCGCACGGGATTGCCGTGACCCAACAAGGGCGCGTGTTGCGGTTTGCGATGGGCCCTCACCTCGAAGTGTCCACCAAAGCGGGGCGTCGGTTTGCGCGACTCAACGACGACGATCGGGTGATTTCGGCCGAGATGGTTGGCGGCGCCAAACAACGGGTGTGTCTCGCGACACGTCGAGGCCGGGTCGCCGTCTACCCCGTTGTGGAGGTGCCGGTGCTGAAGGCTGCGGGCAAGGGGTCATCGGGAATCAAGCTCATCGGAGAGGATGAGGTCATCGCCTTCATGTTGGCCTCGTCGGCGACGGAGGGCCCCACCGTCTTGACCCGGCAGGGACGCGAGGTGCGCGTCACCGAACGTGATCAGGGGCTACATGCTCATGGCAGCCGAGGGCGGGTGATCCTCAAGCGAGGTTCCATGAGGGATTGGTCGCAACCACCGGTGCTCGCCGCCCACGACCCCAGTGCCGAAGACGAAGCTGACGATGACCCCGAGGTGGCCTGATGGAAGCGCGCGAACTCACGCCACAGGACGATTACACCGCGGCCGACATCACCGTGCTCGAGGGTGTTGCTGCGGTTCGCAAGCGCCCCGGCATGTACATCGGCGGCACGGGCATCGATGGTCTGCACCACTTGCTTTGGGAAATCGTCGACAACGCCTGTGACGAGGCCATGGCGGGCTATGCCTCGTCGGTCACGGTTACCCTTGAAAAGGACGGTGAAACCGTCGGTGTGACGGACAATGGGCGCGGCATTCCGGTCGGCATCCACCCCAAGCTGAAGAAGAGCGCGCTCGAGGTCATCCTCACGACCCTGCATTCGGGGTCGAAGTTTGGCGGGGGCAGTTACGACGCGGCGGGTGGGTTGCACGGGGTCGGTGCTTCGGCCGTCAACGCCTTGTCCAGCATGCTCATGGCCAAGGTCAAGCGCGACGGTCGGACCTGGGCCCAGGAATACCGGCGGGGCGAACCGCTCGCCCCGATCGAAGACATCGGAGCGGCTCGCGGCACGGGCACCACCATCCGGTTTACGCCAGATCGTGAGATTTTCGACGAGATTGGCTTCGACCCAGACCGGATTCGGGAACACCTCGAGGTCAAGTCGTTCCTTCATCGCAACCTGCGCATCGTTTTCCGCGATGAGCTGTCCGAGACGACGTCGGAGCTTCGCCACGAAGGTGGCGTGGTCGACTTTCTGGCCATGTTGGTGACGCGAGCCACGGCGAGTCGTATCGTCGAACTCACATTTGCGGTTGACCGACAGGTCGAGGAGGTGGGGCTCGACCTGGCGCTAACGTGGACCGACCTTCCGAAGGAGCATGCGCGCTCCTACGTCAACGGCATTCCGACACCCGATGGCGGCACCCACGAACAAGGCCTTCGCGATGCGCTCGTGAAGGCACTGCGCGCGTTCATCGACACGCACCAGCTTGCGCCTCGCGGCGTTCAGCTGCAGGCCGAAGACATTCGCGAAGGCGTGATGATGGTGCTGTCGGTCAGGGTCCGCGAGCCGCAGTTCCAGGGTCAGACGAAAGGGCGACTCAACAATCCAGAGGTGCGAGGCATCGTGGATTCGGCGGTGCGGCCCCAGCTCGAGCAGTGGTTGCACGAGCACAAGTCGGCTGGTGAGGCCATCGTGGCCCGGGCTGTCCAGGCCGCTCGAGCCCGCATCGCTTCGCGGCAAGCGGCGTCGACCATCCGTCGCAAGACGCCCACCAGCGGTCGATTGCACCTGCCCGGCAAGCTCGCCGACTGTTCGAGCAGCGACGCCACCGAAAGCGAGTTGTTCATCGTCGAGGGTGACTCCGCCGGAGGCTCGGCCAAACAGGCGCGAGACCGCCGCACACAGGCCATCTTGCCGTTGCGAGGCAAGGTGCTCAATGCCGAGCAGGCAAGCGACAAGAAGGTGCTTTCGAACGAGGAGTTGTCGAACGTGGTGACCGCACTCGGGGCGGGCATTGGCGAAGACCTCCGCGAAGACCGCCTGCGGTACCACCGCATCGTGTTGCTGATGGACGCCGACAGCGACGGACACCACATCACCACCCTGCTGCTGACGTTCTTCTACCGCTACCTGCGTCCGCTGATCGAAGGCGGCTACGTGTTCCTTGCCAAACCGCCGCTCTACCGCATCAACGTCGGTAAACAGACGTTTTGGGCTATCGATGACGCCGAGCGCGACGCGATTTTGGCGAATCTGCCCGCGCGGGCGAACGCCGAGATCACCCGATTCAAGGGCCTCGGCGAGATGCCGCCCAAGACGCTGTTCCAGACCACGCTTGACCCCGAGAATCGGCGCCTCGTGCAGGTCGAGATCGGCGATCCGGAAACGACCGAACGCCGGGTGAACGAGCTGATGGGCAAGGATCCGGCCAAGCGTCGTGACCGCATCAAGGAAGCGCGCATTGATGCAGAGGCCCTGGACGCCTAGCTCGTAGCGAGCTGCGCCTCGACCTCTTTGGCCTGGGCCGATTGGCCCATGGCCTTCCACAACATCACGGCACCCTGCAGAAGCGGCATGGCCGCTCCTCGATCGTCCCGGACAAGGCTCGCCTCTCCGGCGAGCTGGACCAACCAGGCGATGGCGCCTGCGGCCGCGGGGTCTTTCGTTTGGGCGAGTTGGGGCATCGCATTCACGGCTTCGGCGGTGCTTGCGCGCACCGCGTCGCGCTCCTCATGGACTGCCTGACTCACCAATTGCAAGCCGAGCGATGCGAGCTGCCGCTCCGTGTTTCCAAAGCGCGCAAGCCAGGTTTCAACGCGTGAGAGCACGACCAACGCGTTGTCGGGGTCCCGGCGTAGCAGCACCTGCACAAGCCGCATTCGGCACGAAAACATGTGGAGCGAGCCCAGGGTCTCGTATCGGGAAAGGGCATGGCGTAGCTCACGTTCTGCATCTTCCCAACGGCCCTCCGCAATGGCGAGTCGTCCGAGCCGGTCGTAGCATTCGGCCACCCCGGTGCCCGACCCGAGGTCTTCAAACCGAGACTGGGCGGCGCGGTAGTGCTCGGTAGCGAGTGCGGAGTCGCCGAGTTGGTGAGCGGTTCGACCGCGAAGCACCCGTGCCCGCGCCTCGTCGAGACGCCAGTGCGCATCTGGGTCGAGCGTCGCACGTCCGAAGACCTGATCGGCATGGTCCAGGAGCGACGCGGCAAGAAGCCATTTCTTCTGCTTGAAGGCGACCTGGGCAAGCCCCAAGAGCGCCGATCCATGTCGCCCATGGTCACGTTGCTCAACCGCGTCCATGCCCAAACGTTCGAACATTTGCTCCGCGAGTTCGAGCTGCTTCAGCTTGAGGGCAAGGCGGGCCTGAGCCCACATCGCGCGGCGACGCACGCCGGCCCATTCGGGAGGGTCGGCTCGCTCAAGGAGGGTCACGATGGCATCGAACGCCTGCTTGGGTTGCCCACGTTCCGCCATGAGCCGGGCCTCGAGCACCGCCACTTCGCCGCGGCGCGGATCATCAAGGGGTACCTCGCCTGCATCGAGGCACAACGACAACGTGTCGAGGAGCCCTTCGGCCTGGTTTGGTCCCACGGTGAGCAAGCGTTCTTCGATTCCCTGAATGAGCGGCTGGATGGCTTCGGTGGCGCGGTCCGCCTCGCGAAGGTGCAGTCCAAGCCGCTCGGCGACTCCAGGGCGTTGGCCCATCGAACGCAGCATCAAGGCACAGGACCAATGGTGCTCGGCCAAACGACCGGTTTCATTCGCAGTTCGTTGAAGGCTTTCGCGAAGCATGCCGTGCACGAATTCGAAACGGGCCTGGTTGCCCACGATGAGCCGGCGGTCGAGCAGTCGGTCCGTCAGCCGGGCGCGAAGGGCTTCGTCTGCGGGGAACCGCCCCCCAAAGTGATCTTCTGGGTCATCACAAGCCCGCGTCCACTCCTCACGGTCCACTTGCATCCCAAGGCATGCCGCGAGCTCGACGAAGCGTTGGGCTTGCTCGGGAAACTCGCCGAGAACCTGTTCGACCTGGGTTTTCCAGACCTCGTGCATGTCATCGGGAATCGCCGGAGCGTGGCCTTCGGGAAGCCGAAAGCCCTGGGGACCGAGTTCGAGGGTGCGATTTTGAACCCAAGACCCGACGAGCTGGACCGCGAACAGCGGGTTGCCCTGGGTTCGGTCGGCCACCCGTTCGACGAGCCGGTCCTCGAGCCGCAATAGTCCGCCAATCAAGTGATGATGGTGAATGCGGTCCAGCGGACCGAGCGGCATGACGCTCGATCCGTCGACCTCGACAAGCCGCCGCAACCGAGAAGCCTCCTTGCTGTCTTCGGCGAGCGCCTCGTTGCGCATGGTCATGATGATGAGGCAGGGGAACGGCCTCACCGCCTGCGACTTGAGGATCTCGATGGTCAGGCCAAGGCCCGTCCAGCCCCACTGGATGTCGTCGAGCCAGCAGACCAGGGGCCGCTCCACGGACACCCGAGCAAAGGTGTTGGCGCTGGCGACGTAGTACTCACGCGGGGACGTCAGGCGCACGGTTCGCATGCCCGAAGCGCGGTCCGCTTCGGTGGCGGGGTAGGCGAGTTCGGTGACCACTGCGGCTTCAAGTTCATCGGTCGAACCATGTCGCTTCAAGAAGCGCGCCACCCGCTTTGCCGCTTCGGGACGAGGCATGCCGACCACCCCGATGTAGTTTGCGGCGAGTTCCTCCAAGGCCTTGCCAGGCGCTTTCTCAGGGCTGAAGCTGGCTTTGCACCACGTCAACGCGCCCAGTTCGTGTCCGCGCCGGCAAAGCCACTCCGCGAGACGCGACTTGCCGGTGCCTGCGGGACCGTGGATGAGAACCGCGCGGGAACGTCCTTCCTTGGCAACCCGTTGCAGTTCTTCCCAGAGGCGGTCCCGCTCATCGTGGCGACCGGTCAAGGGAATGGAGCGCAGCCCATACAGCGAGAGGCCCGCTCCCACAAGCTGAAGGGGCACCGGTGCAATCTCGGCCGAACGCCAGTTTGGCACCTCGCGCAACCGTGGGTAGCTCGGTTCGGGGTCGATGTGAACGGTCCCAGGACCCGGGCCGGGATCGAGGGCGGGAAGCGGCATGTCGTCGGCGAGGAGGGTCTCGGCGAGGTCGTCTTCGGTGGCCTCCCCCAGCGACAACTCCATCGTCGGGTCCCCGAGCTCCGACAGGGCCTCGGCGGCGTCCCGCGCGAACTGGTAGCGGCGATGGAGGGGCTTGGCGAGCAAGCGATGTAGCCAGCCCTCGAACCCCTGTGGCACAGGCATACGCGGTTCAAACGCCGGGAGTCCGAGGCGCAGGTGCGCAGCCAGGATCTGGGGAACCGAACGGCCCCGCGTGAACGGCGCAAACCCCGTACACATCCACCAAGCCAGGCAGCCGAGCGAATACAGATCGGTCCATGGCCCGAAATCGCGGGAGGTGGCGCGGATCTGTTCGGGAGCCATGTAGGACGGGGTTCCCGCAACGCGCTCGTCGGCATAGGCTTTGGATGTGGTTGCCCAGGCGATGCCGAAATCGGTCAGCTTGGTTCCGGGTCGCAGGTCGTCCGTTCCGGCGAGCAGGACGTTGGCCGGCTTCAGATCTCGGTGGATGACCCCATGGGCGTGGGCGTGCGCCAAGCCGTCCAACAAATCGTGCAGGATGGTTCGGATCTGGGGCCAGCTTCGCGTCTGTTTCGGGTGGGCCAGGGTGCCCCCAGACGCGTACTCCATGGCCAGCCAGGGGGCTCCTGCTGGGACTTCGGGAATCGCGGCGCAAACCTCGGCGGGCACGCGGCCATGGTCGAGCACCATGACGATGTTGGGATGGTCCAACCCTGCGACCGCGCGCACTTCTTCTGAGAATCGCTTTTCGAGGTTCGATCCTGATGAACCTTGGTTCGTCAGCACCTTCAGCGCGACCGGCGTACCCTGTTCATGGTGGTGGCCGAGCCACACTTCAGCCATGCCGCCTTTGCCCACCACCTTCGACAGCTCAAAGGGCCCCAGTCGGCGCGGATGCAGAACGGTCTCACTCATTGCCAGGTCCACGTTGCAAAGGCGACCCACTGTCCGTCTTGCCACGACCAGCCGGCAGCCGGATCCTCGACGATGCGCCCCACCCCTACGGTGCCGCGCCCATCAGCGAACAACGAAACAAAGGGGTCCGACGCCACTTGGGTGCCTCCTCGGATGCCCACCACGGTGAGTCCTCCGGAGGGTAAGCTTCGCCCGACTCGGGTGCGCGTGGCAAACGCTTGCACCTGCCACAATCCCAGAGCGAGGTCCAGGCGGTCATAGTGAGTGCCTTGTTGGCGGACCGCCTCGAACGCCGGGTCGGTGAGCCAACCCCCATTGGCGACGGCAGGCCACACCGAGACGGGGGTGCCTCCATGGGTCCACTGGTCGAGGACCGTCTCACCGGTGGAGAGACCGGTCTCGTAGCGAAGCGTCAACCCGTATCGGCCCAGTTGGAACCGTCCGCCTCCGCGCACGAGTTGCCAGTCCAATCCTCCGGTCTGGCCAACCTGTCCGGTAACGAAGCCTTCGAGCGCAACAATGTCGCGACGGGGTTCGACGACCGCAAGCGAGGCGCCGAGTTGGCCCGCCACTCGGGTCAGCCCTCCGTCGCCAAGATCGACCCGTTCGACGACCGCTCCGAGCGAGGTGCGAAGATTTGCCGCGATGCCCAGGCGATGCCCACCCTTCCGGGTCAGTGCACCGCCAGCTCGACGAACTCCAAAGCGGCGATCTTCACCGAGAAACCCTGTGAGTTTCCATCGCTGGTTCGCCCCCCGGGCCCCCAGCCCCACCGATGCCCCTCGCACCCCTCGCTCGGCCGGCGCAAGAGCCACGAATCCTTGGGCGGAATAGCGCCCCATTACGTCCCCTCCGGTCAGCGCCAGCTCACCCTGACCCTGCCCCGTTGTGGAAACCCCAAACCCCCCCAATGGAATCCACGTCCAGTGGCCCAACCGGTAGGACCGCCGCATGGGAACTCGCCGTTCGACCAGCGGCGGAGGCTGGTCAGGGCCGGCACGTTTGAGGATGTCCCCAGAACCGGGAAGGGGACGGTCGACGGGTTCGTCCAACCGATGGATCGCTCCGCCGTCTGGGGTCATCGTCGTGACCCACCAGGTCCCGTCGGGTCCCACCTCAGGCGCCTCGGCGCCCCCCACCAAGGTCCGAGGGATGGCATCCCCAAGGTCCACAGGGCCCGCGGGGGCGTCGGCAGGGCCAAGGTCGTAAACCGCCAGTTCCCCTCGCCAGGCGACTTCCGCCACCACGTGCCCTTCGGGGGTGAATGCCAGATGGCGGAGTTGCGGTCCGTCGAGGGACACGGGGTGCCAGCGTGGCTGGCCTTTTTGCCGGTCCCAATACATCCAACCGTAGCCGCGGCCCCGGTTCTCGAGCCAGACCAGCCCTTGGCCGTTCGGGGTCACGCGCGGATGGTCTACCTGGGGGGTCAGCCCGGGCTCGGAAACGGGGGTGAGGTCGCCCGTCGCCAAGTCGACCTCCACGATTTGGGTCTCGCCCCAACGCTGGCGCACGGCGACGGCCCAGGTTCCGGAGGGGGCGGGATCGGCCGACCGGACATCGGCCCTTCGGGTCACCCGGCGCTCCGTTTCCTCATCCACATTCCAAAGGTAAAGGTCGGACCGGAAACGGCCTTTGCGATCGGGAACCCGAGATTCGAACAAAATCGTCGAGTCGTCCACGAAACGCGGGTTGCGCGCGACCCGGCGGCGATGAACCCGGACCCGGTCGATGGCGTGAGGAACGTACGGGGGCGGAATCGCCGCGACGTCTTCCGGATCTGCCCGGAGTTGACGTTCGATCGCAGCTTGTCGCTCGGACTCGAAGTCCTCGGGCGGCATTGCGGAAAACACCACCAGGGAAGACCGGCCATTCCGCGAAAAGACCGGCACCGCGATGCGTTCTCCATCGGGGCTCACCGAGAGATGACCCAGGCCCGCTGGACGTTCGAAGACCCGATTTGAGCGATCGGGCCAGGGCGTTGGCCACGCTTCGGCCATGACTTCCGCGACGAACCGACCGTACGCCACTTGGGGCGACTCGCCGAAGAGGCCCGCGAATGCGGATTTGAAGCTTCGATCCTGCCTAGCAGTAAGCCGGGCCCACAGGTCCCGGAGCGCGCCCTGGTGATGCTGAGCTTCGATCCAGTCGAGGAAGGCGGCCCCTACGAGGTACGCAAAACCTCCACCGCGATGACGGTTCGCGCCAGAAAGTTCGCCATAGACGGGAAATCGCCCCGTACGCGCGAGCAGGCGCAGCCAGACGAGCGACGCATCATCATTGGGGCGGCCGGCCCCGGTAAGTCGGCCTTCCACCACGGTGGCGTAGCCTTCGACCACCCAGCGGGGGATCTTCGTGGGGACGGGTCCCCAGCCCGTCGTGCGCTGAAGGAATCGCCGAAGACCATTTCGGGACTCCAACGTCAGGTGCACGATGTGGGTGTCTTCGTGCACGACCAGATTCTCGACCCAGTCCCGCTGATGGCCAATCACCGAGTCGGCGGGCGGCGGACTCGTGAACAGCCGCATTCTTGGTCCGCGACTGTCGGGAAGGGCTTGGCCGTTGGACGCCGCGAACGGATCCACAATGAGCACGTCCACCGGATGGTCTGGCACCACCCCGACCTCGGCGGCCACACGTTCGCGCATGGCCTCGATGCGTTCACCCACATCCGTGGCATAGGCCTTGGCCGCTCGCGGGTAGTGGATGCGGAAGTGAGGGGTTTGGAGGGTTCGCCAGCGACCGGGAGCCACCGGTTGGGCGAGGGCACCAAGAATGACGAAAAGGGCAATGAGCATGGCCCTGGCTGTATTGCGGACGGCCTACGACGGCCGACGGCGCTGCACCATGAGGGCAAAGGAACGGCCCGCGAGGTCGTCGGCATCCAGGCCCGACGGGGCGAGTTCCTCGAGGCTCAACGCCCCCGCGTCCACCATGCGGAGCACCTTGGTGAGCAGCTCCTGTCCACGCCACAGCAAGTCAGGCCGGGCTTCGGCCCCTGCGAGGCACCGCAGCAGGGTTTCGGCCATTCCGTCTGTCACCTCGGGCCAGGTGCTTCGAGCGTAGGCAAAGTAGGCGGCCCATCGAGCCGGGAGCTGCCGCGGGTCATCGTCGGTGCCCCACGAGACGCCTTGCTTCAGCAGTGCGTGGACGCGATCGGCGCCCCGGCGCCAGACCTCATGGACCTCCGCGAACCGTTCCGCCCGTTCCGCGGGGCTGACCGCTTCCGGATCGAGGTCTCGGAGGTTCGGCGACCGGCCCGCGGACAGCTGAATGGAGGTTTCCGAAACTTGGGCCCGCGCGGTGGCGAGGACCAAGTCCGCAACCGCGGTGCCGTGGGTCTGGCGAAGGCTCTCGAGGTCGACGCGAACCGACCGAAGACGGCCTCGACTTACCGATGTCGACAGCGGATAACGGGCGTTCGCGAGGACCGCGGCGGGCCGGGTGATGTGCCACTCGAGGCCCACCGTTCCAAGTGGCCAGCCCACCGAGCGCTCGAGATGGTCCAGCAATGGGGTCAAGGCTCCGATGACGCGATCGCTTAGATCGTCGACGGTCAGCTGGAGCGCGGGGAAAGGCGTCTGGTGGTGGTCGCGCCAGTCGCGGAACATCGTGACCAGCCGTTCGACGGTACGTGGGGCATCGGTTGCCGCCAGTGAACCAAGCTCCAGCGTGATCTGGTCCGGCAGGTTGCGCTGCTCCGCGTCGATGGCGAACGCCCGGGCGATCGCGACGGCGATGTCGGGTCCTGAGGCGGCGGCCGCGGCGCTTGTGAGCTGGACGCGCAGGTCCTGGATCGACCGCGACGCGAGGCGTTCGGTGACTCGTCGGTAGACCTCATGGGCGAGTTTTGCCTCCGGCCATTGCGCTTCCGTGGCCGCATCGCGGCGCTCCAGTCCAGAGAGGATCTCGTCGACGCGCTTCGGGTCGGTGGGAAGGACTTCCCAGCCCGGCAAGCGCAAGGCGCGCCACAACTCCACACAGTCGGGCGCAAAGGTCTGCATCGCCAACATCGCGGAGCGATTTGCCCGGCTCATGAAGTCGGGCTGCAGATCGGTTCCATTGACCACAAAGGATTCGACCCACAGCGGCTTGGGGGCTGCAGGAGGGTCATGGGAGCGTGCGGTCCTCTGAGTGAGGACTTCCAGCGCCGCAGACAGAACATCCGGATCGAGACGGTTGGCCATGCCGAAGAATCCCGACCGCGCAGCGCGGTGTCAAGCTACGTGCGGGCATGCACACACTGGCTCACGATACGGCGCTGGTCCTGGTGATGGTGGGGTTACCGGCTCGCGGCAAGACCTTCATGGCGCGAAAGATTGCGCGGTACCTCAATTGGCTCGGCGTGACGTCGCGAGTGTTCAATGTTGGCAATTATCGCCGACATTACTTGGGCTCGGCCCAGCCCGCGACGTTCTTCGACCCTAAGAATCCAGAAGGATTCGACAAACGCCGGCAAATGGCGATGGCAGCCCTCGACGATCTCCTCACCTGGCTCAAAGACCAGGCGGGTCGTGCGGTGGCGATCTACGACGCGACCAACGTGACCCGACAACGCCGCCAGTGGCTTCGCCAGCAGCTGGCCAACCATGGCATTGAACCTGTTTTTGTGGAGTCGATGAGTTCTGACCGAGGGCTCATTGAACACAACATTCGGCAAACCAAGTTGTCGATGCCGGACTATGCCAACGTCGAGCCCGAGGAGGCGGTGCGCGACTTTCGTGAGCGTATTGCCCACTACCAAAGTGCGTATGAGCCGGTCGACGTCGACGAGGGACCGCATGTCAAGGTCATCGACGTGGGCGAGCGCGTGAACCTGCATCGCATTCACGGCAGCTTGCTCTCCCGGATCGTGTTTTTCCTGATGAACCTGCACATCGTTCCTCGACCGGTGTTTCTCACCCGGCATGGAGAGTCCGATTTCAACGTGCAGGGTCGACTTGGCGGTGACCCTGATCTGACGGCGCGAGGTCGTTCGTTTGCGCGCGACCTGGCCCAGTTTTTTACGCAGCGACTCGCCGAACCCCCCATCGTGTTCACGAGTACGTTGAAGCGGGCACGGCAGACCGCAGAGGCGCTGCCGTTCGAGGTCAACTCCATCAAGAACCTCGATGAGATCGATGCGGGGGTCTGCGATGGGTGGACCTACGCCGACATGATGGAACGTTTGCCTGAAGAATATGCCTCGCGCCAGGCCGATAAGCTCCGCTATCGGTATCCTCGGGGCGAGTCCTACGAAGATGTCATCCAACGGCTCGATCCGGTCATCATCGAGGTTGAACGGCAGCGTTCACCGGTCATCATTGTGGCTCACCAGGCGGTGATTCGGTGTCTGTACGGCTACCTGACCGACCAAGCGCTCGAAACGTCGCCGCACCTCGCCGTGCCGCTGCACACGGTGACCGAACTTGTGCCCCGTGCTTACGGGGCTGGAGAGAGCCGGACAAGCTTCATTGTACCGGACAGACCGTTGGGTTGAAGCTCACGCACTCGCGCGTTTCATGCGCATTGGCCCAGGTTGTCGCAGCTTCGGTGCCCTGAAAGGTGATGCGGCACTTCTCGTTGGGCGGCACCCCTTGGACGGTGGCCGCCATCTTTCCAGGACCTTCGGGGAAGAATCGGCCCCGGCGTTGGAATCCGCTCGATGGGCAGTCCACCTCGATCGACACAAAGCCCCGATCTGAGGAGCTGAAGATCTTGATGGGACCTGGCTTGGGGGCCACGGGGCCGGCGTCCGGAACCGGATCCGGCTCGTTGTCGACGATGTCTCCGCCGTAGCCAGCATCCGCGATGTGGCGAGGATTGCTCGGCGTGAGAATCGGCTTGGGACCTTCGGGTTCGTAGCCTTCAAGCAGGACGAGGGCGATGAGGAGCGCCGTGGTCACGCCGGTGACGAGCCCTGTGCCCAGGACAAGCCAGGGGGCGCGTCCCGCAGGCCGGCGATCCGGAGCGCCGGAGAGCGTGGAGGGGTCCGCCTGATGGGGCGTGAACGGGGCTCGTGGGTCGACGGGCGGGGATGCCGAGGGGGACCTTGCTGGCGTGGATGAAGCGGGCTTTGCAGCCGGGTCGGGCTTGCGGGACAAGCGTCTTCCCGGGGCCCCCTTGGGTCCGAACTCGTCGTCGTTGCTGGGCCGCCGTGCCATGCCGCCTCCCCGCCGCAGGAACTTACACGAAGAAGTCAGGCGTCAAGGGAGTGCCTGGCGATACCGCGTACTTGTCCAAGTCGGTTTCGCCCGCCTTGAGGAGCACCTCTTCGTCGATGAAGAAGTTGCCGGTGACGGCAACGTCTTGGGTGAGGATCCAGTGGGCGGCATCGGCCATGCATTCGGGGGTTCGGCTGCTGTTCATCAGTGCGTCCCCACCCAGCATGTTGACCGCCGCGGTGGCGATGGTCGTCTTGGGCCAAAGGGCATTCACCGCAATCTTATTGCGGAATTCGCCAGCCATGCCGAGTACGCACATGCTCATGCCGAACTTGCTCATGGTGTAGGCCACATGGGGGGCAAACCAGCGCTCCTCCATGTTCAACGGCGGCGAGAGATTCAGGATCTTCGCGTGGTCGGATTTCAGAAGGTGGGGCAAACAGGCCTGCGACGTGGCGAAGGTACCTCGGACATTGACCCCAAACATAAGGTCAAACCGCTTCATTGCCGTGTCAGCCGTGCTGGTGAGCTGAATCGCGGACGCATTGTTGACGCAGATGTCCAGTCCGCCGAAGCGGTCAACGGCCTCTTGGACGGCTTGCGCGATGCGATCGGGGTCGCGCACATCCACCACCAAAGGCAACGCCTGCCCGCCAGCCGCTTCGATGGCCTCGGCGGCGGTGTAGATGGTGCCTTCCAACTTGGGGTGAGGCGTGGCTGTCTTTGCGGCGATCACGACGTTTGCACCGTCCTTTGCGGCTCGCACAGCGATCGCCTTGCCGATCCCACGGCTCGCCCCGGTGATGAACAAGGTCTTCCCCTTGAGGCTCGTGACTTCTCCGCTCACTGGCGCTCCCGTGTGATGCTGGACTCCGAAGCGTACCCCGTCGACGGGGTTAGAGGGCCGGATGCCGAGCATCGGCTCGGGCCACGGAGCGAAAATGGCGAGTCAAACCCGCGTCCAACACATCCAATCCTTCCATCGGCACCCCGATTCGTACAAGCATTGGTCGCTCGAGGTCGACGGCGCCACCGCCACATTGGCCCTCGACGTGAAGGAAGATCAGGGCTTGCGTCCTGACGACTACGTTCTCAAGCAGAACAGCTACGACCTCGGGGTCGACATGGAGCTGGCCGATGCCATCGAACGGCTTCGGTTCGAGCACCCCCAGGTGCGCACGGTCATCATCACGTCCTCACAGCCCAAGGTCTTTTGCGCCGGCGCGAACATTCGCATGCTCGCCACGTCGACCCATGGGTTCAAGGTCAACTTCTGCCGCTACACCAACGAAACGCGATGCGGCCTCGAAGATGCCTCTGCGAATTCCGGATTGCGGAGCATTGCAGCCCTCAACGGAACGGCTGCAGGGGGCGGCTACGAGTTGGCACTGGCCTGCGACGAGATCTTCCTCATCGATGACGGCTCCTCCGCCGTGAGCCTGCCCGAAGTGCCCCTGCTGGGCGTTCTTCCCGGCACCGGCGGACTGACCCGCCTCGTTGACAAGCGCCGCGTGCGCCGTGACGTGGCCGATCTCTTCTGCACCAAGGCGGAAGGGTTCCGGGCTCGAGATGCCGTGCGGTTCCAGCTCGTCGATGGTGCGTTCCCCCGCTCCAAGTGGGAAGATGGCATCGCAGGCGAGGCGGCGAAGACCCAAGGATCCGACGACACGATCAAGGGCATTCAACTCACCGAAGTGAAGAGCGAAGTCTCGGAAGACGGCCACACGCGTACCTATGGGTCCGTGTCATTGACCCTCGACGAGACCCTGCGCACGGCAACCATCACGGTGCGTGCTCCGGAAGGGCCGGCTCCTTCGATCGAGGACCTGCAC
The DNA here is from genome assembly GCA_039208735.1 of Myxococcota bacterium. Lineage (GTDB taxonomy): Bacteria > Myxococcota_A > UBA796 > UBA796 > DRPG01. The sequence continues at coordinate 38,695 of JBCCQY010000011.1, forward strand.
GCCCAGGGCGATCAGGCCTGGGTCTTCCGCGCCTACCGCGAACTCGACGACGTGCTGCTGCGGCTGCGGTTCAACCACGACACCGTAGGCACCATCCTGTTGCGGACCGAAGGTGATGCTGACGCCGTCGTGGCCCATGACGCCACCGTGCTTGACCACCCAGACGATTGGTTGGCCCGTGAAATCCGGCTCTTCCAGGCTCGTGTCTTCCGCCGCCTCGACAACACGGCCCGTTCGATGTTCGCCCTTATCGACGAGGGAAGTTGCTTTGCGGGGTCGCTGTTCGAAATCACGCTGGCGGCTGACCGTTCTTACATGCTCGATGATGAAGACGGAGCCGTGACCATTCGCGTGACGCAAGCGTCTGCCGGCGCCTACCCGATGTCGACTGGTCTTACGCGATTGCAGGCCCGGTACCAAAACGATGAGGCGTTGGTGAACCGGGCTCTCACGACGGACGGCCCGCTCGACGCACAGACCGCTCTCGATTTGGGGCTGGTCACGTTGGCGCCTGACGACATTGACTGGGAAGACGAGATCCGCATCGCGGTGGAGGAGCGCGTCAGCCTTTCGCCCGATGCGTTGACGGGGATGGAGCAGAACTTGCGTTTCGTGGGTCGAGAGACCTGCGACTCGAAGATCTTCGGCCGGCTGTCCGCATGGCAGAATTGGATCTTCCAGCGCCCCAACGCGGTTGGTGACGAAGGAGCGCTTACGTTGTACGGCCATCCGACGCGGCCGTCCTTCGACTGGCGACGGACCTGACAGGGGCGATGTCGGTCATGTTACCCTGCCCACTTGCAGGAGACGATTCATGGCCGGCATCGACTATAATGAACGGATTCCGAACAACGTTGGGCTGTCGGACAACCGGCGTCTACAGCGGGCACTCGAGAAGTGGCAACCGGCGTACCTCGACTGGTGGCGCCAAATGGGGCCCGAGGGCTGGCAGGAAAAGGACGTTTACCTGCGTACGGCGGTGAGCGTTGACAAGGGTGGTTGGGCCCATTTCGACTACGTTCAGATGCCCGACTACCGCTGGGGCATTTTCCTCGCCGACGCCGAGCCCGACCGGACGATCGGATTTGGCGACCACGCGGGACAGCCTGCGTGGCAGGAAGTGCCCGGCGAGTACCGCAACATGCTGCGCCGCATCATCGTCACCCAAGGCGACACAGAGCCTGCGAGTGTCGAGCAGCAGCGTATTCTCGGGGCCACGGCACCGTCGTTGTACGACCTGCGCAATCTGTTTCAGGTCAACGTGGAGGAAGGCCGTCACCTGTGGGCCATGGTCTACCTGTTGCACGGCTTCTTTGGCCGTGATGGCCGCGATGAGGCCGAAGAGTTGTTGGCCCGTCGCGCTGGAGATGCGGACAAGCCCCGCATCCTCGATGCCTTCAATCAGGAATGTCCCGACTGGTTGACCTTCTTCTGTTTCACCACGTTCACCGACCGTGACGGGAAGTTCCAGCTCGGTGCCCTGGCAGAGTCCGCGTTCGACCCGCTGTCACGCACGTGCCGCTTCATGCTTACCGAAGAGGCCCATCACCTCTTTGTCGGTCAGACCGGCGTAGAGCGGGTGCTTCGGCGGGCGGTGCAGCTCGCCAAGGAAAACCCAGGGGTGTCGGTTCGTGATCAGGGCGGCATCCCACTCGAGATCGTCCAGAAGTTCGTGAACTTCTGGTTCAGCTACAGCCTCGATCTGTTTGGCTCGGAGATCTCTTCAAATGCGGCTGACTTCTTCGCGAGTGGGCTCAAGGGGCGTTGGCGCGAGAATCAGTACGAAGACCACCTCGTGACCGAGGGACACTACACGATGTCCCAGCTCGAAGGCGGCAAGCTCATCGACGTCGATGTGCCCATGCGGAACGCGATGAACGAGGTCCTGCGGGACGAGTATGTGAAGGACTGCGAGAAGGTCCTCGAAAAGTGGAATCGCGCGCTGGTGGCCGAAGGGGAGACCGACTTCGAAATCACGCTGCCATCGGTTCGTTTCCATCGCCGACAGGGCATCTATGCAGACGCACACTTCGATACCGCGGGCAACCCCATCTCGGCCGAAGCGTTTGAAGCGAAGCGCGCGTCCTGGCTTCCCACGGACGAAGAACGGGACTACGTCCGTTCGCTGATGGCGCCCTGCTACGAGACGGGAAAGATGGCGAACTGGATCGCGGCGCCGCGCAAGGGCATCAACGGGCAGGAACTCAGCTACGAGTACGTCCGGCTCTAATCTTCGGCGAGTTCGCCACCGCTCATGGTCTCGGCGAGATGGCCTCCGGTGGGCGGCGCGATGGCCAGGTTCCCCGCGCCGCCAGCCCGCTGCCGAATGAGTTCGGCGGCGGCCCGACACTGTTCACGGACGAGCCCGTCGCCAAACCACCCCGATGAACGCTCACGAAGCGCAGGAATCGCGCGGGGCGAACCGGCGGTGGTCAAGGCCGAAACGGCTGCCAAGCGGACGGCCCGCGTTCCTCGGTCAAGCCAATACAGCAGGGTGTCATCGACCATCGCCCCGCCTTCGCCGAGCCGTTGGATGAGCGCTACGGCATCTGGTTCGCCGTGTGGCCTCAGTTTCGCGAGCCACCAGGCGTATTCCTGGGGGATGGCGGCGATGAGGGCGGCGACGAGCGCACTGGAGTGCCGCGCGGCCTGGGCGATCGGCCGCACCCGACCCACATTCTCATGCCGTAGATCGTCGACGACGCGTCCTGCGAGGGCCAGTGCCGCGGCTCGTCGGATGCCCGAACCCGGAAGCCGAAGCCACTGCGTGAGTCGCTCATCGGACTCCGGATGCGCAAACGCGGCAAGGACCTTGGCGAGCCTTCGCGCTTCGGAGGAGGAGCGAGGGTGCAGCTGTTGGAGCAGCGACCGGGATGAGGAGGGAGGACGATCGGGCAGCGAACGCAGTAAATCGCGTACAAAATGTGGATCTTCGACCAACCCTGGCGTCGACCAAAGACGGTCCACCACCGCCAATCGCTCCGAATCGTGGTCGAGCTGGTTGAACAGTGAGCCGACGTATTGTGCGGCGGGGCGTGCATCGCCACTGTGCCAGGCCTCAATGACCCGCTCGCTGATTCGAGCATCGAGAGGGTCGCCGAGTTCGAACCACGTCGACAACACCACAGGGTAGGGCGGCATCGCGGCGAGCAAGGACAGCGGAGGCTCTTGGGTCCGTTCGATGAGGGCTTCGCAGGCAAGTTCGGCCTGCGATGCGGTGAGGTCGGGCAGCAATTCGAGCACCCGACGCGACAACGCAGCCTGGACCCCAGGCGCTTCATCTTCCCTCAGCCACCGCTGCAGCAAGGCCTCGATCGACGGTTCGTGGCCGAGGCTCACCGCGATGCTCACGAGCTCCTGGACCGCAGCGGTCGCCGCGTGTGGATCGGCAAACCGGACCGTCACTGCGGGCTCGAGCGTGGCCTCTTGAGCTCCGATGGTGGCCGACAGCCGACCCACGACCTCGGCCAGTGCTTGGCGTTGTCGTTGCCCAAGGCGATGGAGAACCGCACGTCCCCCCGCGAGAATGGCGACCTGGTCGTCGAAGGCATCGTCTCCCGTGCGCCATTGGGGTGCGGTGGGCACTTTGTCCCGGGGCACGAGCAAAAACGACTCTCCGACAGGCTCTGGGCGTACCACGATCCGAACCGTCAGCGGATTGCGCCAGGCACGGTAGTGCGCTTCAAGGCGGTGGCTGGCCGCCTGGTAGGCATAGAGGAGACCGTCTTCGACGACCCCGACCGGAACGAGGCCGAGGCGTGCGAAAACCGTGGGCCAGAGCGTGTCGGACATGCGTGGAGCATAGCAGGGCAGTCGTCCAACAGGTCGCCCGCGCCAACTTCGCGCCACGAAAGAGGACGAAGTCTGGCCGCCATGGCCAGCGTTTCGCGTCTCGCAAGAAGAATTTCTCACGATCCGACAGAATGCGACCGGACGGAACGTAAGGTTCAGGTAAGACTATCTGCCGATGTTCAAAACGAGAAAATGTCAAGTTTTCACTGAACCCGGGCATAGACTAGCGCCGTGGGGGTTCGTGTGATTGACTTGCGCACCCGTGAGCGGGCCACTACCTGCACGGGTCTGATCGAACGACCGTGTTGGCCCGTTCGATTTCGTATCTATTCTGTGCCCTGGGAGTGATGATGGCGATCGAGTCTTTCGTTCCCCGCCAGAAAAAGTCGGAACGACTTTCAGCGGATCAAGAAAAGGAAATGGCTCGGCGGATTCATTCGGCCGAGCGGCGGGCTCGAGAAGCCATCGACGGCATCGGCTGCGCATCCGAGATCTTGACTCGTAAACCCAAGCGGGCGGAACGGACTCGCGCGGGCATGGTCGATCGACTCGAAGAGGCGGTTTACGAAGTGTGGCGGCAGTTCCGCAACCACCCTACCCACAAGATGTCCGCGCGTACGGCCAAGCAGGCGTGGGCGGAAGCTGAAGCGGTGCGCTGGGAGCTTGCGATGAGCGGGCGACGAATTGCGCACGGCGAAGCGCGCAAGCTCGCGGGCCCGTTTATGGACGAGGCCGATCTGGTGCAGGAAGGCTACATCGGCCTGCTGCGCGCGGCGAAGCGCTTCGATCCTGATCGTGGGATCCGGTTTTCGACCTATGCGCGTTGGTGGGTTCGCGCCCAGATGACGCGAGCCATCGACCACACCGGTCGTCCGGTCCGTTTGCCGGGGTGTGCGGTCGAACAGACGCGGAACTTGCGTAAGGCGATCAAGCGGTTCGAAGATCTTGGGGCGGATTACACGGTTTCTGATCTCGCTGACGAAGTGGGCATCGATAAGAAGCGCGCGGAGTTTTTGCTCTCCCAGGGCCAGACCGTCTCTCTCGACCAGCCGGTTGATGATGGTCCCCGTGCGCGGTCGCTCGAGCACTTCCTCGCCGACGAGACCGCCGCCGACCCCGACGACGAAGCGATTCACGCCCAAGAGATCCGGCGCATGCTGGAGGCGTTCCACAGCGTCCTCTCCGAGCGCCACCGCTACGTGTTGTCCCGTCGCTACGGCCTCGAAGACAACCAGTTCCGTACGTTGTCGCAAGTGGGCAAGGGCATGAACTTGTCCCGCGAGCGCGTTCGCCAAATCGAACGGGAGGCGCTGATGCGGCTCCGTGAACAGGCGAATATCCGCGACGCCCAGCGCTGATCATGGGCTCTAACGCCCGCCCTCACGATACGGGTGGGCGCAAAGAGGCCCTGCGTCAGACTCGCCAACAATGCCTCCGCCCGCTTCGCGAAGCGGTCGCGGGGAGCTATAGGGCTGCATGGATGGAAGATGACCGTTCGCCCTAATGCCGCCGATCGTCAGGCGGTCGAAGCGCTTTTGGACCTTGCCGAGGAGGCGCTCGAAGCTGGCGATGCGACCCAGGCCCTTCATCTGTGTGGTCAGGTCCTTCAGTGGGCTCCTGACCACGCCGGTGCGATCTTCGTTTCCGCTGAGGCCCATCGTGACCTTGGGGCCAACGAAGAAGCCGAGGAACGCTACCAGGAAGTGACCCGCCAGCGGCCGAACTACGCGCCCGCATGGGCAGGCCTTGCGTCAACCCGTTTCGACCGTCTTCAGTTCGAGCTTGCGCGGGTGGCCGCCCTTCGCGCCATTCGGCTCGACCCACGCCTTGGAGATGCCTACTACCTTCGCGCGATGATTCGGGAACGTCGCCTCGACCTCGATGGCGCGGACCGCGACTTTCTGCGGGCCTGGCGCCTCGACCCCATGTCGTGGCCCCGTCCCATGCCCCTGACCGATGCGATGATCGAGTCGTTGGTGCATGAGGCCACACAGCCGCTTCACCCTGCGATTCGCAGCTACCTCACCCAGGTCCCGATTCTGGTCGAGGACGTGCCGAGCGCAGAGATATGTCTGCAGTTCGACCCCATTGCGCCCCCGGGCGAGCTGTTGGGGTTGTTCAATGGCCACAGCCTGACCGATCGGTCCGATGAGGATCCGTGGTCGGCCATGCCGGCTACGATCGTCCTGTATCGGCGCAATCTGCAGCGGTTTGCCTGGCACCGTGAGACCTTGCTCGAGCAACTCCGCATCACCGTCCTGCACGAAGTGGGACACTTCCTCGGTCTCAACGAAGACGAGGTCGAGGCCCGAGGACTCGGATGACCGTGGCGCACCAATCGCAACGCGTTACAGCTTCGTCGACTGGGGGATTAGCTCAGTTGGGAGAGCGCAGCGTTCGCAATGCTGAGGTCAGGGGTTCGACTCCCCTATCCTCCACTGTCTGACACCACGTGATGGTTCGTACCGGTTTCGCCGACACCAAAGACGGCCTTGATTTGTACTGGCGACACGCTGGTAATGGTGGTCCCCAACCCACTATTGTGTGTTGCAATGGCCTTGGCGTCTCGACGTTCTTCTTCAAGTACATCGTCGAGCGGTTCGCCCAGACCCACGGTGTGTTGGTGTGGGACTACCGAGGCCACGGTCGTTCTGCGATTCCCGCGGAGCCCATCGAAGAGGCGGACCTCTCGATCGAGACGTGTGCAGAAGACCTCGATCGCGTACTTGAAGTGGCCGGAGTGGATGGCCCCATCGTACTCGTGGGCCACTCCATGGGGTGTCAGGTCCTGCTCGAATACACGCATCGGCACCCTGACCGTATCGCAGGCATGATCCTGTTGTTTGGGACACCCGGTCGACCGATCGACACGTTCCTCAACACATCGTTGTCGCGGCCTGCCTTTACGCTGCTTCGACGCGCGGTATCGTTGGGAGGACCGCGGGCGTCGCGTTGGTTGCGGCCATTGTATGAGTCACCGCTGATGGCACCCTTGGCCGCGGTGGTGGGCTTCGTCGACCTCGAGTACATCGCCGACAAAGACCTGAAGGAGTACCTCGATCACCTCGGGCACTTGGACCCCCGCATCTTCCTGCGGATGGCGACGTTGGCCGGCGAGCATGATGCGGTGCCCTATTTGCCTTCCATCGAAGCCCCTGCGTTGGTCGTGGCGGGAGGGCGCGATAGCTTCACGCCGCTGTTCCTGTCTGAGAACATGGCGCAGGCGCTTCCCCATTCCGAGTTGATGGTTCTACACGATGCCACGCATGCGGCCATCGTCGAGCATCCTCATGCGATCAATGCGCGTATCGCGCTGTTCTTGGAGCGCTCTGCGGCCCCTCATGCCGCAAGCCTGGAGAAGTCTTGAACGCAGTGATTCTGGGAGCCACGAAGGGCATGGGCCGAGCGTTGGCTCGCCGCATGGCCAGTCGGGGTGACCGGCTTTACCTGCTCGCGAGGGACGTCGACGATGCGACCCGCTCCGCAGCAGACCTTCGTGAGCGCGGAGCGCCCGACGTTGGCGTGGGGCCGTGTAACCTCGAAGATCCGGACTCGTTTGCTCCGGCCCTGGCCGAAGCCTGGGAGGCGCTGGACCGCGTCGATGCCGTGGTCGTCACTGCGGGCCTCTTCGGCACGCAAGAAGCCCTCGAAGAGGACCTCGACCTTGCCCGCCGCGTGCTGGTGATCAACCACGCTCACACGGTGATCTTCTGCGAGCACGCTCGCCGAAGGTTGCTTGAACAGGGCGGGGGAACGCTGTGTGTGTTCTCATCCGTGGCTGGTGATCGGGGTCGCAAGCCGGTCGCGCTGTATGGCTCGAGCAAAGCAGGGCTCTCGCACTATCTCGAAAGCCTCGATCACAAATATCGCAGCGACGGCCTCGTCACCCTCTGCGTCAAGCCAGGGTTCGTGAAGACCACGATGACGGCGGGTCTCAAACCGCCCCCGTTTGCGGGGGAGCCCGCCGACGTCGCCCGACGGGTACTCGCCGCGATCGACGGGAAGGCCCCGTTGGTCTATGCGCCATGGATTTGGGGCTGGATCATGTGGGTCATTCGCCTGCTTCCCCGGGCGGTCATGCGACGCGTCGGGTTTTAGGCGCTGTCACCTTTTTGGCTTGCCCCGCGACATCGGTCGAAGGAGGAAGCAAGCCATGTCGCTGAACCCCCAAGTCGAGGCGGCACGACGAGGTCGACGCGAGGCATTCGAAGGCCTGGTTCGCGCCCACGCCGTGGCCGTCCATGCCGTGGCCCTACGCATCGTCAAGGACCCGGTGGCCGCAGATGACGTTGTGCAGGAGACCTTTCTCGCCGCATGGCGAGGACTCCCCAAATTGCGCGACGCAGAGCGCTTTTCAGGGTGGGTCCTCGGGATTGCGCGCCGTCGGGCTCAGGACTTGGCCCGCCGTAGTCGGGACGTGCCCGTTGCCGACATGCAGGTCGCGGAGTCCTCACCGCCACCCGAACAGCGGCTGATGTTGGAAGAATCCGCAGGAACGTTGTGGTCGGCCGTCGAGTTGCTCTCACCCGGCCAGCGGGACGCGGTGTTGCTGTACTACCGCGAGGGACGCTCGGTGGCCGAGGTCGCCGAGCAACTCGAGGTCCCTGAACCCACGGTTCGCAAACGGTTGTCGCGGGCTCGCGCTGATCTCCGGCGCGACGCAGAACTTGTGGCTCAACGGGCTGCTGTCACCGTCGGGGCCTTGGTGGCCGCGAGCGTGACGCGTCGGGCATGGGCGGTCGGGCTTGGGCTTTCCGCCGCCGTCTGCATGATGCTGGGAGTCGGCGTGGCCCAGACCGTGCAGGGGGTAGCCGAGTCGTTGCCGCCAAGTACTCCTCCGAACGGTCCCACTGTCGTGGAGGGGCAGGTACCGCAAGGTACGCCGCCCGCCAGCACCCGCGGACGAGCCCACATCGAAGCCGCGTTGCTCGCGGCGGAAGATGCGCGGTTCTATGAACACGGCGGGGTGGACGGCCGTGCGATCTTGAGGGCAACGTTCCACAACCTGACTTCGGATCGTGGGATGCAAGGCGGAAGTACGCTCACGCAACAGCTCGCAAAGCAACGCCTCCAAGGCCGGACGGCCTCGCGCCTCGAGGGCAAGATCGCGGAGACGTTGTACGCCTGGAAGTTGGAGACAGACCTGGACAAAGCGACGATCCTGGACCGCTACCTAAGCGAGGTGTGGTTCGGCGGAACCACGCGAGGCATCGACGCTGCAGCGGCGGACTTTTTCCACACGACGCCCGAGGCCTTAAGCGTGGGTCAAGCCGCGATGCTGGCCGCACTGCCTGCGGGCCCTGCTGCCTACAACCCCCGGACTGCGCCGGTCGCCGCCCGGGCGCGTCGGGCTTGGGTGCTCGCACAAATGGTGGACCGGGGTTGGCTCGATCCTTCTGAGGCCGCTCGCGCCAACGCCGAACCCCTCACCGCAGATTCGGACTGAGCCGTTGGTCAACGCGACGGATCGATCTGCAGCGTGTAGCTCGGAGGTGGCTTTGCACGGCTGCGGACGGCGATCAAGACAGGCCCCGGACCCGTAACTGCCACCACCGCGCGCCTGCCTCGGCGAACCACGGACGGTTGCTCTGCTTGCCGGACTTCAACCTCGAGGCGCCCGCGGGCATCTGGGTGGCGTTCGATCACCACCCGATGTGGCCCTGGCGCCAATTCTGGAAGTCGCACGTGGTCCACGCCGCCCTGCAGGGTGCCGCGGTACCGGATGCCGCGCTCCACAATGGCGGCGCGTTCCGGTTCGTCGTTGGGCTCGACCACAAAGGCGCCAGGGGACTCCTCGACGGCGAAACGGTAGCGTGGCGCCCCAAACACCGGTCGTAGCAGCACGGTCATGGGCTCCCCGGCCAGGACCCCGATGGTTTTGGTCACCTGCCCGTCCACGAGCATCGGGGGCAGGGCCTCGCCCCCACGCCACATTGCGGTGAACCATGCCGCGCCACCCTCCAGTTCGAGACCGAGGGACAGATGGCCCGTGTCAGGGCCGGGAATGACCACGAACGCATCGTCGTCGCTAAGCTCCCCCTGAACGAGGACCCCCGTGGGAAGGATGTGCCCGGCTTCGGGAGGGTTGGGCTCGAGTTCCCAGCGTTCGGTGCCCCATTCCACGGCGAGTCGGTAGGGCACGTGCTCTCGCCCCCCTTGGCGCGTGAGGACGAAGCCGTAGCGCTTTCCAGGGTGTACTCCAAGCGTTCGAGCTTCGCGCAGATCGTCGGCGCGAGCTTCGTCAACGATGCGCCCGCCCTGCCACACTTGAGCCAGGAGCGCGGTGGCATCGTGGTCAAAGTCCACCGTGTAGGTCAAGCGGTGAGCCCCCGGGGGAATGCGCATGGCGTAGCGATGAACATCGCCGATGCCTTCGAGGGTCGCCACGGCGGGGGCGTCAGGCCGAATCAGGCGCGCCGACGAGCGGAGGGGAGGAGGATGGTCGGGAGGCGGCGGAGGCTCGGCACACGCCACGAGCAGGGAGAGCCAGGTCATCACGCCGCCACCGTACTCATTTGTCGGGCAGCTTGAGTCCCTTCAGGAGGTCTCCGAACGTGCCAAAGCTGCTGGACTTGGCCTGAGACTGGTGTTGCCGCCAACCACGGTCCGCTTCGGAGGGATCGTCGAGGAGCGAGACGGTGACGCGAGACCCGTCTTCCCGCAGGATGCGGGCGGTGACCTCTCGGCCACGTCGAAAGCGCTGCGCAAGGACCGTTCCAGGGGGCAAGGCCACTTCTCCAGAGGGAAGGAAGGCCTGACGACCATCGCCCAACTGCAGAACCACGCCCGCAGGGTTGACCTCGACGACGGTACCCGTCACCTCGGCCCCCACCGGGACGACTTCCGCATCCCCAAGGACTGGCGCCAACGACAGACGCCGCCGATCGTGATCCACCTCGAGCAAGCGCACCTGAAGCGTGTCACCCTTTTTGTAGGTACTTCCAGCGAGACGGGAGATGTGGGCCAAGCCCTCGAGACCCGGGGCCAGCTCCACAAACACGCCAAACTCCATCGTGTTCGTGACCGTGCCCGGGTACACCCCTCCGCCCATGAATTCGGTTCCCACGGCACTCCAGGGGTCGTCCTCGAGGGCCTTCGCGGACAGGGTGAGCTTGCGGGCCACCGCATCGACATTCAGCACGATGACCTCGACCGCCTGGCCCGGCTTCACGACCTGGCGCGGATCGTCGATGCGACCCCAGCCGATCTCGGACTTTGGCACAAGGCCATCCACGCCTCCGATGTCGACAAAGAAGCCGAAGGGCTGCACCGACGTCACGAGGCCACGATGGCTCTGTCCCTCTTCGAGGGTTGGCCACAGTGCGCGAGCCTTCTCTTCGGCTTCCTTCTCTTGCAAGGCGCGTCGGGACAACACGACGCGGTCGCCGGTCTCAAGCACCTCAAACTGGAGCACCTGGCCGATGTAGCCATCCGGGTCCACGCCCTGACGACGCGACATCTGCGAAGCGGGTACGAAGGCGCGAACCGGGCCCACGCGCACGGTAAACCCACCCTTGTTCCGCGACTCGACCTTTCCTTCCACCGGAAGGCCGGCCGCTTGCGCGTCTGCGAGGTGTTCCGCCGCGGCGGCTCCCGTGAGCTTGCTCGTGAGCAAGACGAGCCCATCGTCGGCGCGCACCACAAACGCGGTGATCTCGTCGCCTGCCTTGGCGTCCGGATCGGGAAGGTCGCCCCGTTCGAGCTGCCCCTCGGACTTGCCCCCCAGATCGATGAACGCTGTGTCCCGTCCGATGCGCGTGATTTTGCCCGTCACTTTGGTGCCGGGCTCGAGGGAGACCCGTTGGCTTGAGCCATCCATCAAGGCGGCCAGCTCGTCGGGGTTCATCGATGCGAGAAGCTCGAGATCCGACAGATCGAGCTTTCCACCCTCCACTTCGCCGGTAGCAGGTCCATCGTCCACCGGCGATGCAGCCGGCGTCTCGACCGGCGTCTCTGGTTCGGGCTTGCGCTCTGGGCGACGGGGTTGACCGGCGGGCACGCGGCGCGGCGGTTTCGGATTGGCCATGGGTTCCTCGGTTCAGTCGGTCGCCGCGATGGAGGCTCTGGCAGCCTCATCGCGTAGCGCGACGCAACGGCTGGCATCGTTCGCGAGAATGGCCTCGCGGAATCGTGCGAGCAGACGGTGATAATACGCCAAGTTGTGGTGCGTGAGCAGGCGCTTGCCCAGGATCTCGTCGGCGCGGACGAGGTGGGAGAGGTAGCCCCGCGAGAACCGCTGGCAAGTCGAACAGGGGCATTCAGGGTCCAACGGAGCGGCGTCGTTCCGATACCGCCCGTTCTTCAGATTTCGGCGCCCTTGGCTTGTGTACGCAAGTCCGTGCCGGCCAGCTCTCGTCGGAAGCACACAATCAAAAAGGTCGACCCCGGCAAGGATGGACTCGGCCAAATCGATGGGATGACCCACCCCCATCAGGTACCGGACCCGGTCCTCGGGGAGTTGGGCCGCGGAAAACGCCGCATAGTGGACAAGCTCGGCGCGGTCTTCGCCCACCGACAGGCCGCCAATGGCGTAGCCATCCAGATCGAGTTCGGTGAGTTGCTGGGCGTGAGCCGCGCGTAGCTCCTCGTACAATCCCCCCTGGAGAATGCCGAACAAGGCGGTGCGATCGGGATGCTTACGGGCGGCAAGACAGCGATCGAGCCAGCGCTGCGTCCGGGCGAGGCTTTCCGCGGCGCGCTCTTTCGTTGCGGGGTGCTCCAGGCACTCGTCAAAGGCCATGGCCACATCGACGCCCAACGCCTCTTGCACTTCGACCGCGACCTCGGGGGTCAGCATGCGGTACGCACCGTCCTCAGGAGAGCGAAAGCGTACGCCTTCCTCGGTGACCTTCGTGTGCTCTCGCAGGGAAAAAACCTGGTATCCACCTGAATCAGTGAGGATTGGACCCGACCAGCCCATGAAGGTGTGGAGTCCGCCGAGTTCCGCGATGACGTCGGGTCCTGGGCGTACCCACAGGTGGTAGGTGTTCGACAGCACGATGTGAGAGCCCACCGCGTGGAGGTCGTCGGGATCCAGGCCGCGAACCGTCGCCCGAGTTCCGACGGGCATGAACGCCGGGGTGGGCACGTCGCCGTGCGGAAGGTGCAGCGTGCCGGCGCGGGCGAGGCCCGACCGACCCTGCAAATCATAGGAGGAGCATCGCGTCGCCATAAGAGTAGAACCGATAGCCCGCCCGGATGGCTTCGGCGTAGGCGTCGAGCAGCCGGACCCGAGAGGTCAGGGCGGCAACGATCATGAGCAAGCTTGAACGAGGCAAGTGAAAGTTCGTGATGAGGCCGTCGATCGCTTTGAAGGTGTAGGGAGGCCGCACGAACAAGTCCGTGGTTCCGGCCCCCGGCCGTGGGAGAAAGGACCCGGCTGGCGTTGCGGACTCCAGTGTTCGCGCGCTCGTCGTGCCAATTGCGATGATGCGTCCCCCTCGGGCCCGGGTGCGCGCCATCGCTTCGCGGGTGGATTCAGGAACGACGTAGGCCTCTTCGTGCAGGTGGCCTCGGTCGAGGTCGTCGTCGCGCAACGGTCGAAAGGTGCCCAGACCGACGTGCAGGGTCACGGTCACGAGTTCGATACCGCGGGTGTTGAGGTCGGCCAGAACGGTCTCGTCAAAGTGAAGGCCCGCCGTGGGGGCGGCGGCTGCCCCAAGGGGCCCTGCGAAGATCGTCTGGTAGCGTTCTTGATCCAGCGGCTCTGCGCGACGGCCCAGGTAGGGCGGCAGGGGAAGCTCCCCGTGGGCGTCGAAGAGGGTTGGAAGGTCTACCGAGGGTTGAATTTCAACAATTCCATTGGCCCGTTTCGCGAGAATGGGGACTTCGTGGGATCCGATGGTGATGATATCGCCGGGCGAAAGCTTCTTGGCTGGCTTTGCGAGGGCTTCGACGGGCCCAGGTCCCGGGGCGAGCACCAAGAGTTCGATGCGGCCTCCACTGGCCCGTTGGCCGAACAGTCGCGCGGCCATGACCTTCGTGTCGTTCGCCACGAGAAGGTCACCCTCGCGAAGCAGGTCGGGAAGATCGACAAACGCGTGGTGTCGAAGAGGGGCTTCGTCCCGAGGGAGAACGAGAAGGCGAGAAGAACGTCGAGGTGAGGCGGGTACGCGGGCGATGAGCGCATCGGGGAGATCAAAGTCCCACGCCGCGAGGCGGTCTTCCATTGGCATGGTCTTCCGAATGGGAGTTAAGGCGGCTCCCTGACCGCATAGCGGTCTCCGCTGGGCGTGAAATTCGCGCCGACGGCTTGACCCTTTGGCTGGGGTGATTCCCCTTAGCCGAACCGTAGACTGCGACGACTGCGAGGCGAGGGTGGAAGCAATCCTCTCAAATCCCCTGTTCCCCTTATTGATCGGAATTGGGATCTTCTATTTTCTGGTGATCCGACCGGCCAACCAGGAACGGGAGGCCAAGGAGAAGCTCCTGGCCTCGCTAGCCAAGGATGACAAAGTCGTGACGGCCGCAGGTCTGTGGGGCACTGTGGTGAGCGTGTCCGACCACACGGTCGAACTTCAGATCGCCGACAAGGCGCGTGTGACCGTCGACAAAAGTAGCGTGGCACGTCGCCAGGGCGAGCCCGAGAAGCCCACGTCGTAGGGAGACGAAGTGGAAAGCATGAACTGGCTTCGACTGGGCGCCATCGCGGCCCTGGTGCTGGGTTCCATCTACGTTCTATTGCCCGCCGCATTGGTGGACGACACGGATGCTCGAGTTGAGAGCTTCCAGAACGAAGTTGGCCAGCCAGAGAGCACGAAGCGACTGCCATTGACGGTGACCGCAGGCGATGCTGCGGAGGTCATCGCGGCCATCCAGACGCGTCTCGGCGTCGCCTCCGTCGACGTGGCGTCGATCGAGGCGGACGGTGATGAGGGTCTGGTCATCGACCTAGGGGATGCCTCGTTCGACACCGTTTCGGGGTTGCTCGGCAAGCCTGGCGCGGCCGTGGTCGTCGCATTGGACGACCTTTCGGTCGACGAACAGGACGATGACAGCGTTTCCGACGCGGTCAAGGAGGCGGTGGAGGCAGCAGGGCTTCCGGTGGATGCGACGTCCAAGAAGCTCGGTGCCGTCGTGCGAGCCGTGGCTCTCGACGACCTTGCACTTGCGGAACTCCAGAGTCGAGCCGTCATGGGGTTGCAGCAAGCGGAGGCCGAGGACGGCAAGCCCGCGTCGCTCGTGGCGGTTCTCGCGCCCAGCGACGACGAAGCGACGGCGAAGGCCCGCGTGCTGCTCATCAATGGCAAGCCCGCGGGCCTCGTGCTTGAAGAGGATGCGGTGGTGCCGTTGACCGATGCGGTCCGCCCTGACTTGGCGAAGTTGGTTTCGCTGGCAGGTACGGTCTCGCCGAAACGCAGCAAGACCGTCAAGACCGAAGCCGTCGAAGATGACTCGCTTGAGAATGTTCCGCCTTGGCTTGCGGCCATCCTCCCCGACACCCAGGTCAACCTGGGCCTTGACCTGCAGGGAGGCATCGACCTCACGTTGCAGGTCGAACTCGATGCGGCGGTCCTCAACCAGGCCAAGCGCGACACCCAGGGCCTTGTGGAGAAGGCCAAAGAGGATGACCTGATCCTCGATTCGGTGACTCGAATGTTCGGTGAGCCCACCCTCGAGGTGGTTTCCGACGCTGAACTCGGCAAGATCACCACCTTCATGCGGAACCAGCTCGGGGCCCAGAACTACCAGTACGTCGAGTCCGACGGCACGACCCACCGCTATGAGATGACCGACGAACGGCGCGCCGAGGTCGAAGAGCAGTCGATGAACCAGGTGCTCGAAACGCTGCGGAAGCGGATCGACGCCACCGGCGTCAAGGAGCCTGCCATCGTCCGCAAAGGCAGCGGCCGCATCAATGTGCAGCTGCCAGGCCTCGAAGACCCCAAGGTAGCCCTCGACGTCATCGGTCAGGCTGCGGTCCTCGAATTCCATATGGTCGACATGGAGTTTGACGACGCTCTGCTCGAAGAGGTCCTCGACAGTGCTCAGGACCAGCTTCCCCAAAGCGAGTTCTTCGACGACGAGCTGCTGAACAAGTGGCTACACGACACGGGGCGCCTCGACCGCGACCGCATCGTGTTGTGGAGCGAGCCCGGCAACGAAGAACAATGGGCCGGTGCGGTCGACATTTGGCCGCGTGAACTCAACAACGATGGGGTTCTTGAAGCAGCCCCCATGGTCCTCTTCGATAAGATCGAGTTGACCGGCAACGACATCAACGATGCTGGGGTCGGATTTGACCAGAACAACCAGGCCGGCGTTTCCATCGACTTCAAGCCGCGCGGCGGACAGGTCTTCTGCGACCTCACCAAGGATGCGGTAGGTCAGCGGTTCGCCATTGTGCTTGACCGCATCATCATGAGCGCGCCGAGCATTCGGGAGCGCATCTGCGGCGGGTCGGCTCGGATCGACATGAATGCTTCCGTCGATCCCCTCTCGGAGTCCAAGGCGTTGGCGCTGGTGCTACGCACGGGGGCCCTCGACGCACCGGTGGTGGTAGCCAGTGTCAGTCAGGTCGGAGCCTCGCTAGGGGCCGACGCGATTCGGGCCGGGGCGACGGGAGCCGTCGTCGGGGTGCTCATCGTGCTGCTCTTCATGGCCCTGTGGTACCGGACGGCGGGACTCATCGCGGATTTCGCCATCGTCGTGAACATTTTGCTCGTCCTCGCGGCCCTCGCGAGCTTCGGCGCGACGCTCACGCTCCCCGGTATTGCTGGTATTGCCTTGACCGTTGGTATGGCGGTCGACGCCAACATCATCATCTACGAGCGAGTCCGCGAGGAGCTACGGCTCGGCGTACAGCCTCGCAAGGCGGTGGATGTGGGCTTCGAAAAGGCGGTGGTGGCGGTTCTTGACGCCAACATCACCACGGCCATCGCCGGTATCGTCCTGTACTCGTACGGCACGGGGCCCATCAAGGGCTTCGCCGTCACCCTGCTCATTGGGATCGGCACCACCCTGGTGACCGCTCTCTTCGTCACCCGAACGATCATGGAGCTCGTCACGCGCAGCTCCACGGCCCGTCTGCGGATCTGAGGCGAACATGTTCGAAGAGATCAAACGGCGACTCGACGGGTTCGAATTCGACTTCGTCTCGTTGCGGAATCGACTGGGCGCCGCGAGTGCCATCTTGGTGGCTCTGTCGTGGGTGTTGTTCGCGGCGATTGGCCCGAATTGGGGCATCGACTTTACAGGCGGCACCCAGATCCAGCTGAAGTTTGCAGAGCCCATTGAGATCGGCGAGATGCGTCGCGCGCTGACGACGATCGGGGTGGCTGGCGACTCCATTCAGTCGGTCAACGGCGAGGATTCGGGCGAGTTTATCGTGCGGATCCAAGACCCTCGCTTTGGGATGGAGGGTCTGGAGGACGACGTCCGCAACGCTCTCGAATCGACCTTCGGCAACGACTTCGTCGATGGCGAGATCCAGTCGAGCGTCGAGGTCTCGGCGCGCTTCGTGGTGAATTACAACGGCGAGCCTCGACCGTTCCAGGAGTTGGGCAAGGAACTCGAAGGAGCGCTGCCCCAGCTGTCCGCGGTGGGACCGGGGAGCGACGAGAATCAGATCGTCCTCACCGTGGGAGGGATTGATCAGCGCATTAAGGCGCGAATCAAGGAGGCCATCAATCAGCCGTTCGAGGTGACCGAGTTGTCGGCGGTGGGGCCCAAGGTGGGCGGTGAACTCCGTCGCCAGGGCTTCATCTCGATTGCCGCGACCTTGGCCCTGGTGCTGCTGTACGTGGCCTTCAGGTTCGACGTGGGCTTTGCCCCAGGAGCGGTGGTGGCGTTGTTCCACGACGTGTCACTGACCGTCGGGGTCTTCGTCGCCCTGCAGCTCGAATTCAACCTGCCCATGATCGGCGCCCTGCTCACCATTGTCGGGTACTCGCTCAACGACACGATCGTCATTTACGACCGCATTCGCGAGAATCGCGAGCGTCACCGACGAACCGACCTGCCCGGCCTCATCAACGTCTCCATTAGCGAGACGTTGACGCGAACCGTCGCAACGTCGCTCACCACGATGCTCGCCATCATCGCCTTCCTCGCCATCGGCGGCCCGGTCATCCGGAACTTCGCGTTCGCCATGCTGCTCGGCATCGTCTTTGGTACCTACTCGACGATCTTCGTGGCATCGCCCATGATTCTTGTCATGGAGCGGGTCAAGCCCTACCTCCAGCAGCTCATCGCGATCAACGAAGAAGAAGAGGACGATGACGGCGGTCCGCCCATGACCGAAAGCGAGAAGCGTCGCCGGGCCCGCGAAGAGGCCGAGCGCCCCGATGCTCCGGCTTAGTCTTCGTGGGCTAAGCGAGCGATGAGTCGCTCACAGACCGCGCGGAGCAAGGAGTAGTTCTTGTTCCGCGCGGGACAGTGCTCCTCTTCGTAGTCGAGCACCACGAGCCACGATCGCTGGTGCTCAACGCTGTTGTAGGGATGTTGGTAGGCCGCGGCGGCGAGGTCGCGGAGCGTGGCGTCCGCATCTTCCGGCAAATGGGGCGCCCGGGAGACCGGCGTGCAGCCAGGCTTGAAGTGCTCTTCGACCCGCTGCCGGACGAGCTGGGGAAACGACTGCCATCGTCGAAAGAAGAGGTCGGCCATGGCCTTAGCGGCAGCGCGGGTTTCGATGCGCCCATTGCGGGCCTGATGTTCCGCCATCAAGAAGCGTTCGAAGGTCGAAACGGGATCGCCCATCCGCGATTCGTACCGACCCCACCGCGGGTCGTCGAATCAGCGGTGGGTGGCGAGGAACTCGCGGACCTGGGTCTGCACGGCGTCCGCGTGGTGTGGGGCCTTCCATTCGCGAACAAAGGTGACGTGAGGCAGCTGTTCTGCGAGAAGTTCCGAGACATCTAGAGGATGGAAGGAATCGTTGCCGGCGAACAAGAGTACCGGGGTTCGAATGGCGGCTGCCTCATCGGGGGTCACGGTGAAGACGAAGGTCCCACCGAACATCGCGGCGCGAAACCGTTGCCATCGATCCTCGTCGGCTTCGGGATGGTCGGCCTCGATCTCGGATCGCCAGGCGTCGAATCGCTGATCGAGCGCATCCTGGTTCTCACTCTTGCCAAGGGGCTGAAACAGTACGGCGGCGGCCACCTGCTCGGCTCTCGCGCGGCAAAGCGCAAGCCCGTAAGGACCCCCAATGCACATGCCGAGGACTGCGAAGCGCGGAAGGTTCAGGTGGTCCACCAGCGCCAATTGATCGGCGAGGTACGTCGACCAGTCGTGATCGGGCTCGATCGGACCCTTCGATGCACCTGCGTTGCGCTGATCCATCGCGATCAGGCGCACCCGGTCAAGGTAGCCGTGGGGGTCGATCCACCCACGTTGCCAGGCTTGAATGGTCGAAGTCATCCCCCCGGGGGCAAGCAACAAAACCGGGAAGGCATCGGGGGAACCCGTGATCTGGTAGTGGAGGACTACGTCTCGGGACGTGTCGTGAAAGCTCGGCATGCGGGGAGCATACCCGTCGTGGGGCCTGAAGCACGAACCGCGATGTGCCGATACGGAAGCCAGGGGGAATCACGGGTGTCGGCCATGCCACCACCGCACGATCACCTGGTTGCGCCCGAGCCCACGAGCCGTCGGGGGAGGATATGCTGCCGCCCGGAGTGCCTACGGGAGCCGAAGTGAGCGCATCGAGCGACGATCTCTCGCATTCGGAACACCGATTCCAGATTCACAGCTGCCTGGGGCGCGGCGGATTTGGAGAGGTGTACCGAGCGGTGATGATCAGCCCCGGTGGGGTGCGGTCAGAAGTGGCGGTCAAGGTACTCCGGGCCGACATCGACCCGGGGTCTGAGGCGGTGGCCCGCTTGCGGGATGAGGGCCGTGTCCTCGGCGCCATTCGGCATCCTTCGATCCTCCATGTCCACGATTTGGTCTTGTTGGAAGGCCGGGTGGCGCTGGTCACCGAGTACGTCGAGGGGCAGGATCTCGACCGATGCATCGTCGCCGAGCCTTCTTTGCCCCCTCGTGCGCTGGTCATGGCGTTGTCAGACGTGGCCTCGGCCCTCGATGCGGCATGGTCCTCTCGTTCGCCGATCACGGGCCATCCCATTGAGCTGGTCCACCGTGACATCAAGCCAGCCAACATTCGGCTCGGCCGGCACGGGGAAGTGAAGCTTCTCGACTTTGGCGTTGCGCGGGCCGTCGACATGCAGCGCGAAGCCCATACTGCCGATCACGCCATGATGGGCAGCTACCTCTACATGGCGCCGGAGCGGTTTGCCGACGATATCGTAGAGCCCGCTTCTGACATGTTCGCGCTGGGCTGTGTGCTGTACGAAGGCCTGGCTCGCCAGCGCTACTTCCACGGCATGAGCCTCAAGACGATCTACGGGGTCATGCTTTCGAACCGAAAGCTGCAGTTTCACCAGGACCAGCGGATTCAGGCCCTGCCCCCCTTGCATGAGGACCTCGAACTCCTCCTGCGCGATCTGTTGGCGGCGGACCCAGATCAACGGCCTAGTCCGGCTGAAGTCGCGCGGCGTGGTGAAGATCTAGCCGATGACCTGACCGGAAGTTCCTTGAAGCGGTGGGCTCGCCTGCGGGAGTGGCCGGCGGAGCCTCCGAACGTGGCAGGGTCGCTCGATGAAGGTCAGGAACTCGTGGCCCAGGGCTACCCGGAGCGCACGCCAGCCGCCGCCCAGACCCCGGCTCCCAGGCCGCTGCGCACCCTTCCCCCCAATGTGAGGCTCACGCCGCCTCCGGTGAAAGAAAAGCGCCGTCCCCCAACCCCAGTCGAAGCACAGGACACCGACATTAGGCCCGTTCCTGAGCCACTCGACGCGCCCGCGGCGCTCGCTGCGATCGCGGACGTCGCCGAGGCGGTGCCGGCGACGGTCAGCGTGATCGACGAAGACTTGGATGACGTTGGCCTCGATGAGCCAGGGGATGAATCGCTCGACCCCGACACCGAGGAAGCGGAAGAACCCGAACCGATCCCCTACTTCGAGGTCAGCGACGTCCATGTGCCGCCCGAGCCCATTCCCGAGGTGGGCTTGGATTCCATTGACGATGCGATCGTTCAGCTGCGCCAGGACCGTACTCGTTCCGTGATGTGGGGCATCACGGCGATCGTGTTGGTGTTGGCTGCAGGTGTGGCCCTCGCTTGGATGCTCTTTGGGGAAGAGTTCATGGAAGAGGTCGAGGTCAACATGGCCTCAGGCGAGGTTCGGAGGCCGTTGACGAACGATCCCCGGCCCGTGGTACCGCTCCCCATCACGCCGGAGGCCGCAGCCGCCGCGCAAGCGCCCGAACCTGCTCCTGAACCCGAACCCGCTCCGGAGCCCGAACCCGCTCCGGAGCCGGAAGCCACTCCGGAGCCCGAACCCACTCCGGAGCCCGAGCCCGACGTGGAGAGCATCCACAAAGCTGGCTGGGCAGCTGTTGATCGGGGTGAATTCAGCAAGGCCCTTGGGTTGTTCGACGAGGCGGTCGAACGTGATCCGAATCATCCCGATGGGTTGTACGGGCGGGGCTATACGCTGATGAAGCAGGGCAAGGAGGAAGAGGCCAGCGACGCTCTATGCGCCGCGATCGAAGTCGCGAGCGCATCGCTACGCCGAGAAGTCCGCAGCATCATGCAGGGCAACGGGTTGTCCTGCCCCTGACGGTCTACTCGTCCTCGGGAGGTGGATTGCGACGCGCACGTCGGCGTCGCCTTCGGGGCAGGCTGTCGTCGGGCGAAGCCGGTGGATCGTCCTCGGTGTGTCCAGGAGGGCGGGCTCCTCGCCGCGCTCGCGGCGGCAGCGGCAGCTCAGGAGCGGGTCCGAGGTCTCCGACTTCCGTTTCCTGATCTTCAGGCTGGGGGATGTGGCGCTGGGGCGCTCTGCCTTCTCCCTCGGTCGGTGTGCGTCGGGGACGTCTCGGCTCTGCTCGGGCCCCGATTTCGGGAGGCGATTCGGTGACGGCGGCTGGCGTCTTGGTGCGACGAGGCTTTCGGCGTCGACGAGCAAAGGTTCCCGTTTCATCGTCGCTCGTTCCCACTGACGGTGGTGGCAACTCCTCGGCCGGGCTCGGGATGCGGTCGCCGATGGGTGTGGGGCGGGCGAACGTCCCTGTGCGCTGTCGTCGACGCGGCCGTTCGGGCACCGGGTCGGGCTTGGGAAGAATGTCGGGCCGGGGTGGAGCGGACGATTTGCGAGGCGCATCGCCAGGGTCCGACATCGGTTTGCGGCGGGCGCGTCGAATCGCTCCCGTGGTCTCGGGAGGGCTCGCTTCTTCTTCGGTCGGCTCGGGCGCTTGACCTGCGGCATCTGGAAGGGGGGAGCGGATGGCCTGGCGTCGCCGGCGCAGTCCGGTGGCCGAGGTGTCCTCGGAGCCTCCTCGATCGGGTTTGGACCAGCGTTCATCGGGCTCATCATCCGGGCGGTTGCTCCTGGACAAAAGTCCGGTGGCCACCGAGACCAATCCGCCCGCTCGCCTCGATGCGACTCGCTTATGGCCCAACACGTCTTCCATCACCTGCTCGAGCGTGGGTCCCTCCGCATTGTCGAGTTCCCGATGAAGCGCTTCGACAAGCGCAGGTCCGGTCAGTCGCGCCTCTGCCTCAGGGCTCAAGGATTTGGCGAACAACGCGGCCATCGGACGCGAAAGGCCCAGCCGGTGGACGCGCCGAACGGTGTCGCCCTCTCGGACGGCGGTAAAGAGTGCATCGGTACTTTGGTCGTCGTGAACTCGGCGACCCGTGGCGACCTCCGCAACCATCAACATCAGGGCAAAGGTGTCGGCGGCGAGCTCTTCGGGCTCCTGTTCGAGTCGCTCCGGAGGAACGTACCGAATTGCGTCTGGAGGGGGCACCTTGTTCGGGTCTCGTTGGTGCGCGATGATCTCGACCTGAGGCACGCCGTAGCCGAAAACCTGCAGCTCACCATCCGGCTTCAGGGCGATGCGCCACGGGTTGAGACTGCCGTGCGAAAAGCACCCCGTCTTGGCACCTGTGTCGCTCGCTTCCACGAGGATCTGCCCGCCGAGAACACCGATTTCAAGTGCGGCACGCAGTCCAATAGGCTGCTTGCGGTCCTTGGCCATCCGAAGCAGCTCGCGCACCGTCCACATGGGCCCCGTCGGGTACACGAAGACGCCCGTGATGAGGTCGTGATGCTTCAGCTCCACGAGGCCTGTGACCATCGGGTACTCGAGGAACGACAACACCCCACGAAAGTTGAGGCCGAGGTCGGCATCTTCGAGAAACGGGTCGTACAGGACGATGGCTGTATGCTTGAGTTCGCTTTCGTCGATGAGTTCGACGAGCGTAGAGCCGGAGTCCTTGAACTGGCGCCCGGTCGGTCGCAACCCGAAATACTGCTTCACGCCGAGTGTCCTCTCCGAGAACGCCTAGCCGAGATGGCGCTCGAGCAACCCTGCCACATCCGGCATCGCGCTCGCGACCTCTGCCTCGGCGCGTCCTCGCAGCGACCGGTAGATCGACACCAGGACCGCGTTCTTGGCCCGATCCGCCATGCCGTCCGTGACGGAGAGCAGGTCGTTTGCGATCGTCGGGGCGTGCATCGTGAAATAGGCGACCCGATTGTCCGTTTCGCGGGCGACCGCCCAATGGGTTTCGAGGATCGGTGCGAAATGGGGGGCCAGGCGCGCTACCGCGAGCCCGACAATTCCGGGTTGTACGCGCTGAAATGCACTGAACCCCGTACGGATGGCCATGCCCGTGAGGCCGCGGCTTTGAGCGACTCGGTCTGCGAGGACATCCTCGGCATCCCGAAAGAGCGCCTCACGCGCGGCGGGGTTCTCGAGAAGCTCTGGTATCGTCGAACCGTTAGAAGTCATTCGCATTCCCGGGAGTGGGTTGTCATCCGTTCTGGATTGGGCGCATCCACTCTCTGACTCCATCCCCCAGTCGGATAGGCTCGACAAGGGGGCGACCCCTTTCCCCGGTGGCCTGGCATGGCGTACCATGCACGAGCCGTCAGGGACGCGAATGGACTCAGAGAAGCCGCTGGACCACTCTTCTTCCACTCCCCTATCTGCTGTCCGACGCGACCTCGCCGATGGTCGCTACATCCTCGTGCGCAAGGTGGCCGAAGGGGGCACGGCGTACGTCTACCTCGGCTACGACACGTGGACTGAGACGTGGCGGGCCATCAAGACCCTGCTCCCCGAATATGCGAAGCGGCCCGCGCTTCGTCATCGCTTCGAACGGGAAGCGACCACGATGAAGACGCTGTCTCACGACAACATCATCGCGGTCTTCGACGCGGGGATCGACAGCGAAACCGTCTTCATGGTGATGGAGTTCGCAGAAGGTGGCTCGGTGATCGACTGGGTCGAGGCCAACGGTCCCATGCCGCCTCGCATGGCCACAGACGTCGTCCTGCAGCTTTGTCGGGGCATCGATGCGGCTCACCGACAAGGCGTCATCCACCGCGACATCAAGCCTCAAAACCTCCTTGTCGACCGTCACGGGTCTTGCAAGGTGACCGATTTTGGCATCGCCCAGGTGTTGGAAGACACCCGGATGACGATGACCGGGACGGTGATGGGGACCATGGGCTACATGGCGCCCGAGCAGAACGAAAGCGCCAAGCACGCCGACGAACGTGCCGATGTCTACTCGATCGCCGCCACCTACTACACCTTGATCAAGGGTGAAGCGGCCACTCACCTGTTCATGGCTGATGAGCAGGATTTCGACGGGATTCCGGAAAGTCTCGCCGCAATCATTCGCGGCGGGTCCTCTTACAAGCGCGAAAATCGCTACCAGACGGTCCGTGAGATGATGGGGGAGCTTGAGGGGGCCTTGCGTCTCCTGGCTCCCGATCCGCTGGACACCCCGCCGCTCATCGCGCCCGACATGCCGAACCTCGAGGACTTCACGCCTCCGAGTTTCGATGCCAGCGTGGGGTCACAGTCGGGTGGCGCAATGGTGCCCGTGGGCAAGGTTCAGCTCGAGGAAGAAGAGCCTCCACCGCCTGTCCATCGCGACTACGTGATCGGCGTCGACGATGTTTCCTACGAAGAGGTGGGGGACCCACAGTCGCTCGAGAAGCCAACCACACCACAGATCGAGATGGAACTCGATCGGCTCGACCGTCTCGACCGACAGCTTGAGTTTCGACGCACCCCTCCGGCCCCCGCTCGAGCTGCGTCACCAGGGCGTCATCGAGAGGCCATCCGGGCGGTCGTGCTCGTCATCGCGACCGTCGCCTCCCTCGGCATCCTCATCGTGGTGCTGACGGCCACGCTGTCCGCGAGCCGAATCCAACGCCTCGAGGCGGAGGCCGACTTTTACCACGGTCGCCTCATGCGCACGGCCCTGGAGATCGGGCAGTCCAGCATCGTTCCCCTTCTCGACAACATGGCCATGGCCGACCGAATGTCGGATGGCTACCACGACATGCGCCAGCACATCTTCCAACTCGGAGAGTCGCACGACCGTCGTGGCCAGCAAACGCTGATTCGTCGCATTCAGACGTTGGCGGACGGCCGGGTGGTTCCGAGCTGTTTTCGGCTCACGCTGGAAGGTGGCAAGCAGGGGCCGTGCATCACGACGGGCCACTGGGAAGACGATCTCGACGAAGACATTCGCGAGTATGACCGGATTCAGAGCGAGATCAGCAAGGAACGGGCCACGACCAGCGGTCGCATGGCGGGGTGCGCGGGCTTTGATTGAGCCTACCGCGCTAATCGCCGAGCGGTGCCGTCCATAGGTGCTCGAGAGCCGCTTGGGCTGGCTCATCGAGCGGCTTGGCGCGATGCGCGAGCGCGACCCGAACCGTCTGGTCGGTCAGGGGGCCGACCGACAGCGCCATGGTTGCGCTCCGTGCGCCTCGCCATCCCGCCGGACTGTCGGGAGCCTTGGCAAAGGACGGGATTTCCCTCACGGGAACGGGAATCGCGCTGCGGCGGAAGGCCACGAGCCCAAGGCGGCTGTCGAGATCGCCCGCAAGCCATTGCACGAGGTCATTGGTGAGTAGCGCCGTCGCGTCACCTGGTCCGAGCGCCTGAACCACAGCGTCTCGCGGAAAGTCCAGTCGGAGCAGGGTGACGGAACCTGTTTCGGTCGACACCCGCTGTTTTCGCCCCGTCCAGGTCAAATCGATCCAGGCGTCTCCATGACGAACCGAGAGCTTGCCGTTCACACGCTCGGCAGGGGGAGGAGCGGCTGGATCGTCACCCGGAGGAGGAGGGAGCAGTTTTGCTTCCGCCGAACCAACCACCTTACCGCCGTCGTACGTGGGGACCTCGTGGATGACGCCGTTGGCATCCACCTGTTGAGCCGTTCCCGTGGTCTTGTGTTCCGTGACCGAGACCGACAGCGTCGCGGGCTCCGCACCCGGGCGACACAGCTGCAGGGCACTCACCACCCGCTGGGACAGCCGGTCTGGGCTCTGTTTCACCATGAAGTCGCCCCGGCTGCCATTCGGCCCCAACAGCGTGACTTCGAAGCGTTCTCCCGTCGCTAATGGCAGACGGGACTCGGCGCTCAACCCCCACTCGGGGACGCGAAGGCGGATGCGTCGCTTGCCCTTGGAACCCGGCAGTTTGCAACGGACCGCCCACATCGTGGCCTTTGCACAGTCCAGCGTGCTCGTAGCTGCGCCTTCGGCGAGGATCTCGCACGCGCGGGCGTCCGGCACGAGCAGCCACAGCCACCCGAGCCCGATCACGACAGCTCGTCCTCGGGGGCGGGGAGGGCTCCCCACGCCGCGATGAGCGCCCATCCGGCGGCTTCACCGAGTGTGCCCGCAGCCCAGCCCTGAACTCCGGACTGCGGAAGTTCGACGGCCACGATCCAGTCCTCGCCTTGGACGACCACGTCCGACAGCGTCCCCAACTCGGCGAGCATGCCAAGCATGGCCCCTGCGGTTGGAAAGTCGTCGAGGTCGGGCAGCGTCTCGTTCGGTGACCACAGGTCGAGATCGACGACGCGCACGCCATCGGAGGCCCGCATGCCTTCGCGCCACGACCACCGAGGGTGGGCTACCAGTTGCTGGGCGAGATCGATATTCACTCGGTGCTCCAGGTGCGCTCGACGAGCCACGCGACGAGTCGGTCGTAGCGCCATGGGTCGAGGCATTCGCTGCCTAGAGCAGCGTCTCTCGGTAAGCCTAGCTCGTCACAGACGCGCCGGGCACACCGCAACCGAGCCCGCTTTCCTGAAGGGAATCGAAGTCCGATGACGACGGAAGATCCGGCCTCCATCGCAGCGATGAGCTCCTCGATGGACCCATCTGGCTCGGCCTGACAGTAAAACGTCCGGCCGCCCTGAGCGGCACGAACCTGGGCGAGTTCGGCCAGGAGTGACACCGCACCACTGCGGTTGCGAAGCCACACTGGACCATCGAGAATGAGATCGCGGCCGCCCAGCAATTCGTCGGACCATGCCCCTTCACGAACCCGCTGGAGCAGCATGGTGTCGATCGCACGTGCATCGAACGTTCGGTGATCCTCGCTTGCGAGTACTGAGGCCACGCTCGTCTTCCCCACTCCGGGAGGGCCCAAGACGAATACGACCCGACGCTGTTTGAGCAGCCTCGGCAACGGGCGGAGTCCCATGAATTCGGAACTCGTTCCGGTCAGCAATGCAGGCGAGTAGAATCCGCCGCTCTCGTCGATCAACGCGCTCATCCTCTACGCCATGGTCCGAGCGTTCTGATCGATGTACGTCACGATCTCGGCAATCGGCGTACCCGGCGGAAAGACGGCGGCAACCCCAGCTTCGGTGAGTGCATCGACGTCCCGGGCCGGAATGATCCCTCCGGCGATGACCAGCGTGTCGCCCATTCCCACTGAATCCAGCGCCTGCACCACGGCGGGCAACAGCCTTAGGTGAGCTCCCGAAAGCACCGACAGCCCCACCACGTCGACATCCTCTTCCAAGGCGGTCTGGGCGATTTGAGCGGGCGTGCGGTGCAGGCCCGAATACACGACCTCCATGCCCGCATCTCGCAACCCCCGGGCTACGACGAGCGCACCCCGGTCATGGCCATCGAGGCCGGGTTTGGCGATGAGGACCCTTCGAGGACGAGATTCTTGGGCCGGCTCTGTCATGAAAGCAATGCCTTCGCGATCACAATGCGCTGGATCTCCGAGGTCCCCTCATAAAGCGTCGTGATGCGCGCGTCACGATAGAGACGTTCGACCTCGTATTCCTGGCTGTAGCCGTAGCCGCCGAAGATCTGCACGGCTTCGTAGGCGCAGAAGTTGGCCGTCTCGGAGGCAAACAGTTTGGCCATCGAGCATTCGAGGGAGGCTCGCTCGCCACGATCCTTGGCCGAAGCGGCCCGCCAGGTGAGCAACCGCGCCGCGTCGACGCGACTCTTCATATCGGCGAGCTTCCACTGGATGGCCTGGTGGGACGCGATGGGCTTGCCAAACGAGTGCCGTTCCTTGGCGTATTCGACGGACAAATCGAGCGCGCGCTGTGCGATGCCTAGGGCCTGCGCGGCAATGCCAATTCGGCCCCCATCGAGCGTGGCCATCGCGACCCGGAACCCGTCGCGTTCCTCGTGAAGGAGGTTCGCAGCGGGTACACGCAGGTCGTTGTAGACCAATTCGGCGGTCGAAGAACAGCGAATGCCCATCTTCTCTTCGATCTTGCCTACGGAAAAGCCGGGAAAATCCGACTCCAAGATGAACGCGCAGACCCCGCGATGACGGGCTTCGACGTCCAGGTTGGCGTAGGTCACGATGATCGAGGCCTGGGGGCCGTTCGTGATCCACATCTTGTTGCCATTGAGCACGAAGTCGTCGCCTTGGCGCTCGGCGCGGGTCTTCTGGGAACCGGCGTCCGAACCCGATTGAGGCTCGGTCAACGCGTAGCAACCGATCTTCTCACCGGTGGCGAGAGGGGTGAGGTACTTGTGCTTTTGCTCTTCGGTTCCGAAGTTTAGGATGGGCCAGCCCGCAAGGCTGTTCTGCACACTCATGATGGTGCCCACGCCCGCATCCGCGTAGCAGATCTCTTCGAGGGCCAGCACGTAGGACAGAACGTCGAGCCCGGCTCCGCCGTATTGCTCCGGAACGAACATCCCGAGGAAGCCTTGCTCGGCGAGCTGGGCAATCAACTCGGCAGGGAAAGCGTGCGTCTTGTCACGCTCTCCGGCACCAGGCAGGACCTCGTTGCGCGCGAAATCGCGGGCATGGTCGCGAATGGCGCGATGGTCGTCGGACAACTCGAACATCGGGATTCCTCCAGAAACAGCACAGCTCAGCACGGCATCGACGGACGACCAACATCCGTAACCCGCCCCCCCTCTGTTCAGCCGGTGGCCGCCCGGATCAACGACCGGTGAATGCGGCCTTGCGTTTCTCGAGGAACGCCGTCATTCCTTCGGTCTGATCCTCGGTTGAGAAACACAATCCGAAGGCAACACGTTCCGCCGATTGTCCTGCAGTAAGGCCACCATCACCGTGATCAAGAATCAACCTCTTGCACATCGAGAGGGCGACCGGAGCGAGCGCACTGATCTGTTGCGCTGCTTCCAGCGTGGCCTGCTGGGCATCGTCTTCGATGCGCGACACTAAACCAATTCGCAACGCCTCTTCGGCCCCCACCATGCGTCCCGAGAGGCAAAGGTCGAGGGCTACGGCGTGGCCGGCTCGGCGAACCAGGCGCTGGGACCCTCCAAAGCCCGGCACGACCCCCAACGTGACCTCGGGCTGGCCGAAACGAGCTTTAGGACCTGCAATTACGATGTCACAGGCCATCGCGATCTCGCAGCCACCGCCCAAGGCGAAGCCGTGAACTGCAGCCAGGACGGGCACCGGCAACGCCGAGAGCCGGTCGAGGACGGCCTGCCCACGGGCGGCAAAGCCCTCGGCCTGCACCGGTGTCAGCGTCCGCATGAATCCAATGTCGGCGCCGGCCACGAACGCACGATCCCCTGCACCCTTCAACACGACGGCTCGGAGTTCGGCGTCGCCTTCGAGCTGGGTTGCCGCGGCTTCGAGGGCGGCCAGGACGTCTTCGTTGATCGCGTTTAGTGATTCGGGACGATTGAACGTAAGGATCGCAATGGGGCCTTGGCGTTCGTGAAGGAGGACGCTCATGCCTTATCTCCGTCGTAGCGGTAGAATCCGCGGCCCGACTTGCGGCCGAGCCAACCCGCTTCCACGTACTTCGCGAGCAAGGGGCTGGGGCGGTATTTGCTGTCGCCGCCAAGTCCGTCGCGTAGAACTTCCATGATCGCCAAGCAGGTGTCGAGGCCAATGAAGTCGGCAAGGGTGAGCGGCCCCATGGGCACGTTGGTGCCGAGCTTCATGGCGACATCGATGTCCTCGACGGTGCCGATGCCTTCGTAGACCGCTTGTACGGCCTCGTTGATGTAGGGCATGAGGATGCGGTTCACGATGAACCCAGGCATGTCGCGCGCTTCCACCGTGGTCTTACCCATCTGCTGAGCGATCGATTCGACGGTTGAAAAGGTTTCATCGCTCGTGGGCAACCCGCGGATCAGCTCGATGAGTTTCATCACGGGAACGGGATTCATGAAGTGCATGCCGATGACACGATCGGGGCGCTGGGTCACCGCCGCGAGGCCGGTCACCGAGATGGAGGAGGTGTTGGTGGCGAGGATGGTTTCGGGATCGACTCTCGCGGAAAGATCGCTGAAGATCTTGTGCTTGAGCGCTTCGTTTTCGGTCGCAGCTTCGATGACCAGCTGCGCTTCGGCGAACCCGTCGAGCGACGTCGTCGTCGTGATGCGCCCTTGGGCTGCCGTGGCGGCCTCTTCGCTGATCTTGTCCTTTGCGACAAGTCTCGACAGGCTGTGGCCGATCGATCCCTTCGCGCGCGTGAGTGCATCATCAGAGATGTCCTGCAGCACCACTCCAAAACCCGACATCGCCGCAACCTGCGCAATTCCGGAGCCCATCTGTCCCGCGCCCACAACGCCGATTCGCTCAACCGTCACGTTCGGTCTCCCCTGTGCTTTGCAATGGGCCGCGTAACGCTCGGGGGCGCAGTGGCACACCAGCCAAGGCTCCAACATCGGGATACTCGCCCCGCGTTCGCCGTGCCGCGTCCGAGGGGACCAATACACAGGCCGGTCGGAGGTCACGCCGTGCGTCGCTCGTCATCGTTGCTGTTTGGGGCTGCGTTTACGCTCCTGCTGGGGGGATGCATCCAGACCGTTCCGCTCGGCCCCCAGTTGGGCGATTGTGCGGAACCCCCACCCGACGGACGAACGTTTACCTACGGCGACATTGGCATCGGGACGTGCCTGTCCGGTCCTGCGGACATCGAGTTCTTCGAGGAGGGCGGGCGCACGTGGCTCGCGGTCTCCAATGCCGACCCCTACCGCACGTTCATCACGGGCAGCGTACTCGCCATCGATTGGGATGCGGTGGTCGACCAGATCGACCCAGATGCCTCGTTTCCCTCACGCATCTTGCTGAATGACACCATCGCGACTGCGGCGGTGTTCACAGACGACGACGAACTGGACGAAGACACCGACGGGGGCAACCCGTTCCTCGGGGGTATTGGTCGCCCTGCGGGCTCGTCATCGCTGCTCGTGGCGGGTCGCCTGACCGAAGGGTCGAACATCCGAGCGGGCCGGGACGAGCTGTTCGTCATCGATACGAGCGGGTTGCCCGACCGGCTCGAGAAGGTCGACGAATTGCTGCTCCGCGACGATCCGTATCCCGTCGTCTTCGATGCGGATGCCGACCGGACCTACGTGGGCAACCTCACCGATCACTCGATCAGCATCGTCGAGCGTGACCCCGACGGAGGCCCCAATGGGTTTGCCCCGGTCGACGCGTCGACGGGCCAGGGGGTTGGCCGACCCCAGGTGCGCGATCCCGACGGGAGTGGTTCGCTCATCGAGTTGGCGTTTGTCGAAGAAACGGCTCGGCGCGAGATCGAGAACGAGGTCTACACGATGACCTACATCTCGGGCACGCGACGGCTCTTCGTGCCCACGCCAGGTGAAGAGCAGACCACACTCATTCGGTACTACTCAGGCGATGGCGTTTCGTTCATCACTTCGGGATTTGGGCCCGAACAAGGGGTGATCGCCGTAGGCTCGACGGAGGTCGACGACCTGCTGGTGGAAGGGCAGCCGTTCATCACGCTCGATGGCGATGGCGTGCCACTCATGGTGCTCGCCCGCGACCTCACGATCGACGAGACAAACCCATTGTTTGCGGTGCTCGCCCAGCCTGCCACCGAGGTGGGCGGCCTGTGGAACGAGCCTCTTGCCCTCATCGTTTCGTCCGATCCGTTGTCGGCACCATCGTTGGTGGGCGGCATCGAGGGACAGGTCCTCGTCGTCACCGTCGAAACCGAAAATGGGCCGCGGATTCAGCGTTCGTCGGATGCGTTTGGCAACCTCCAGTTCAGCACCCTCGAAAGTGCGTTCGCGCCGGACGTGCCCGATATCGATCGGGCGGACCCTTACGTGCTGTTTGACGAGCGGGTTCGTCGATACCGCATGTGGAGCACCGAAATCCTGGCGGACGGTCGTCGGCGCATCGTGCACGCCGTGAGCCGTGACGCGTTGGAGTTCGATGAGCCCGTGGCCGTCATCGATACCGACGTTTCGGTGGCCGCTCCTACGGTCAACGTCATCGACGCCCAATACCAGATGTGGTTTGCCATGGAGACGACGACGGGCTGGGACATCGCACACGCCCGCAGCGCCGATGGCATCACGTTCGGCACCCCTCGGGTGATCTTCGAAGATGTGGCGGCCAAGGGGGCACCACCGCCACGGGTCGCGGTGCTTTCGGAGCAGGTCAATGCGTATCGGGCAGAGGGGGCAAACTTCGGGCGATTCCAGAACTTCGTCGTCGGAGGGGCGGGCGGTCGCACCGACTTCGGCGGATTCGTGCTTTCGGTCGTGCACGGTCACGAGGTTTCGAACGACGTCGTGGTTCGCGAAAGCGGGGATGCGCCGATTGCCAAGCTGGGCTTGCTTCCAGGATCGGTCGCCGAGGTAGGTGGGCGAACCCTTGTGTATGCGACCGCGCTCGATGGTCCGACCCCCGACAGCGTTGACGGGGTGGTGCCGGTGGGTTGTCGTCCGGGCTTCGACCAGACCCCACGTCTGGTGGTCCTCGAGCAGGAAGCGGATGGTGACATCGCGTTCGTTGGTTCGCTCACCGAAGACCTCGACCTCCGGGCTGACCAGATGGCCCTGTCGCCCGCGGTGATAGCCGATGACCAAGGTGTCGTGCTCATCTACGCCGTCCAAGGCCCCACCCAGACGTTCCTCCAGCGTGCCACGTCGACCGATGGCGTGACCTTTACGGTCGACACGACGGACGTGGTGAACGCTGCGGCCGAGGCCAACGGTTTTGACGGCAATGGGCGGCTGCCCCACGCGTTCGAAACCACGGAAGATGGCCGCATCCGCCTTTGGTACACCGCCGACAATGGAACGACCTGCACCATCGGAACGCTCGTTGCGGACTCAGCTCGCGGGACATTCAGTGCCGATGGACCCCAGCCGGCCTTCGACGTCGGTTTGGTGGGAGCCTTCGACGGTGAAGGAGTCCGAGATCCAGCACCCGCCACCGTCGATGGCCAACCCGTGCTCGTCTATTCGGGCCTGCTCGATGGCGTCTGGCGCCTGGGGACGGCTCGGTTCGACGAAGCGACGGCCAGCTGGGTGCGGGACGAGGACCCACTCGAGCCGCTACCCCAGCCGTCAGCCCCGGGGTTGACCAACGCGTTTTCGTCGTTCGGCACAGATTCCCCGGCGGTGGTGCCGGTTGCGGATGGTGATCCTGAGCTGCTGTACGCGGGGTACGACGGTCTGGCGCGTCGCATGGGTCGTGCGGAGCTGGCATGGATGGGAGGGCGCCCGGTCATCTTCCCCGTGCCTCGACAAGCGACGGCTGGCGACTTCGTCACGTTCGAGACAGAGCGCCAAGGGAGCCTTGCTGGATTCCCCGAAACCGTGATCGAGCTTGCGCAGCAGACCGCCCGGTTTGTGACCGATGGCGAGGGCATGGCGGGCCTCACGCTCGACCCCGAGCGTGGGTTCCTCTACGTGACGTCCAAGACGTCATCGTTGTCGGCGTCCGACCGTATCACCGTGGTGGATGTCCGCGACGACAGTTCCGCAGGCTTTTCGGATGCCAACGTGCTGGATCTCGAAGGGGTCGTCGAGGTCGATCTTGCGTTTGGCACGGTTGGCGGCTTCCGCAATTCGCTCGTCGACCCCGTGCGCAACGCGCTCTACCTCACCATGACGGAGCCCGACGGCGTGGCGGTCGTCAACCTCGATGACTTCGTCGACAACGGCGAAAAAGAGGTCACCGTGGTCACCGCCGAAGCGGTGCTCCCCTTGCCCGACTTGGTTCGCGACGCAGGGGCGGAAAGCGACCGGACCTTCATTGGCGGTGCCGGCATGACGCTCGCACCCGACGGGCGAACCTTGGTGGTGACCCACTTCCGGGGCAATGGTGTGGCGATGTTCGACCTTGAGCTGGGTGCATATGGCGAACAGATCGCCTGGATCCCGAACATTGGCGAGAATCCCCATGTGGTGGAGCTTTCGCCGGACGGCCGCTATGGCGTGGTCGCAAACTACGTCGGCGAAGTCGACGGCAACCAGTCGAGCAGCACCTTGGCGGTGCTCGATCTCGATCCCACCAGTCCCTCCTTCCGGGACGTCGTTGCATGGATCGCCAACCGATGACGCCGGTACTGCTTACCTTTCTCGTCGCTTGCAACCAGTTCGAACCGCCGGCTGGCGCCTTTGAAGTGCCTCGGGCGGTCGCAGTGCTGCAGCCAGAACTGGGCGGACCCTTTGAGGAGCCGATCGGCTTTGTGGCGAACGGTCAGGGTGGCCAGATTGCCTTGCTCGCGCTGAAGCAAGGCCGTTTTCTCACCGACGACCTGACCGGCGCGTTCTTGCCCGCGAATCAGCTTGCCACGGGCGACCGGCGGCTGTTGACGTCCGTGGCGGTCCATGCCGATGGGCTGGACCGGGTGACGGTGTTTGCGGGTGACCTGGCGTTTGGCGAACTGCTCGTGTTGCCCTACCTCGAGCCCTGCGAATCCTTCGTGTGTGAGGGGACTGTACCTTCCGTCACGGGTGGCGACGGGTTCCAACCGGGCGTGAAGAATGGTTGGACCACGACTGAGACCTGGACGCTGACCCCCGATGGTCAGGGACGCTGGAACGTTGAGGGCTCGCGGAGCGGACTCCAACCTGAGCCCGTGGTGCCCGGAGAACCTTGGTCCGCTGAAGACCGTCGTCTTCAGCTCGTGGCTCGTGCGCCGAACGGCAACGATGAAGTGGTGACCATCGAGACCGACAATGGCCTACGGGCGATCGACGTGGGGGGCGCTCCGCTGGCGCTCAAACTCGCGCCAGACCATAGCGTCATGGGCCTGATCGTACAGGACCGAAAGCTTGATGTGCCGCGGTTGTTCTGGTTTGACCCGGCTACGGAAGCGGTCTTGGGTGAGGTCACCCTCCCCGTGGGGGCTGAGCCGCATCGTCTCTCGGTATCGGAAGGGGGCGGCCTTCTCGTGGCGGATCGCACTCGAAACGCTTTTTACGAGGTGCCTTGGGGCGAGACCAAGGCGGTCGAGTTTCCCACCCCGTGGCCCGTTCTCGACGTGGCTGGGGTACGCATCGACACGGATGGAGACGGCCTCGAAGACGCGAACCTGCGCTACGTCGTGCCCCTCGATGCGGCCTCGTTGTGGCGCTACGATCCTCAATCCATGGCGATCGTAGACGTGAATCCTGCCCTTGCGGGGGATCAGGGAATCGTCTTCGATGCGCCGGTCCAAGGCATCGAAGCGATGCCGTTGCCCTACCTCGCGCCTGAACTTGGCGATGATGAAGAGCGGGTGGTCACGACGGCCGTGGCAGTGAGCCTGTCAGACGGTCGGACGGTGTTCGCCCACGAAGACACGGGGTGCTTGGTTCAGGATCCGCAGGGGCCCCGTACGAGCATTACGACGGCCGCAGGTACGGCATCGTCCGACATCAATGCCGGAGACATTCCTGCCGAAGCCAACTTTTTGGCTCGCTTTGCCATTCCGCTCGACGGCCTGCCGAATGTCATCGTGGTGAACGATTGCGCCGGCATCGCAAAAACTGAGGCCTGGGGCATCCGTTTTGACCAGCTGACCGGCACTTGGGAGGCCGACGGTGCGATCTCCGGCATCCAGAATGCTCGGGTGATCGAGGACCAGCGCTACGTCTCGGATGACGGAGGGATCAGTTTCTTGCTGGGTTCTGGGTCGACGCCGAGTGTGGATGGTTGGGTGTTCACGTTCTCGGTGGTGTCGGGGATTGCGGCAGCCACCGGAGACGTCGATGGGGACGGCCTTCGCGAAGGGAACCTTTCGGTGTCAGGCGATCCTGTGTTCTTCTTTTACCGAGTTGGCCAGCCGGGGCCGGTTCCGGACGGAGAAGATGACGTCGATGGCTACAACCCCAACATTCGACCCTTCGTGCTGGTGCCGGGGTCGTCGACCAATCGGGTGGGACGGGTCGATCCGTCAGATGAAATTGCCCCGTTGGTCGAGGTGAGTTGGGAGTAGGGATGGCGGCGCCCGACGCAGATGGCAAATTGGCTCGGAGCCCTTCTGGGCCTTCGGTGCCGATGCGCCTCGCGACGGTCGACGCGCCGGATCCCTTCCACGTCGAACCGGGGGCGATTCTGCTTTCGCGCCGGTTCTGCGTCATCGGTCCCCAACGGCATCGCGCCGGGGGCTGGCAGGTCACCGCCACCGACCTCAAGCGCCGGTTCGGCGTCCTGCCGCATTACCGCCTCGAACTTGTGTTCATGATGGTCTCGGAAGCAGAGCGCGACCGCATGTTTGCCGCGATCGATGCGATGGCGGAAGCGGTACCCCGGGTCTACGCGGTGTTGGCCACCGATGATGGGGTCGTCCTCGTCACGCACCCCTTTGAGCCGCTACCGACGGAACTCACCGTCGACCAGCATCGCCAAGCCGCACACGACCTGGCTCGGTTGTTGGCGCGGCTGCACGAAGCCGGCTGGAGCCGGATTCGTTGGAATGATGAGGCCTGGCGAATCGACGATGCAGGCCGGGTGCAGTTTGCCGACTGGTCGTGGTTGCGGGACGTCGAGCGCGCCAAGCACCCGGCGGCGCAGCGAGATGACGTCACCGCCCTTCAGCGCCTATTCCAAGGTCCGTTGTGGCCGACGGGAGCGCGCCGTGAGGTGTCGTCGGCCGCGGAGTTGCTTGCGGGCCTCGGGCCTGCGGAAGCGGAGGCCGGCCCCACCTTTGTGCTCGGCCGAGATCTCCCCTTTGTCGGCCGGTCCGAGGCCTTGGCGGTCATTGAACAAGCCGTCGACCACGCGCGTGAGGACGGGCCGACCTTGCTCACCATTGCGGGGCCTTCCGGTGTCGGCAAGACCGATCTGTTGACCCATGCGGCGACTCGACTCGACGCTGAAGCGGTCGTGGTTCGCTGCACAAAACCACACCTTGGCGGACTACTCGTCGCGTTGGCCGATGCGTTTGAGACCCTCGATAGCGTGCGGCGCCGGGAGATCCGGGACCGGATCTGCCTAGAAGTCGGCGATGGCAGCCAGGAGCTGTCGATTTTCGATCGCCGTTTCGAAGCGTGGTTCGGAGGGCCTCCCCCCCGACAGCGTGTCGTTCGAGAGTATCCGCGGCGACTCACCCGCTTGGTGGCCTTGCTCGCCGCGGTCGGATCGGCCAAGCACCCCTTGGTCCTTCTGATCGATCGCTTTGATGAAGTGTCGGGGGCTATCCGCAATCTTTGCGATCGGCTCCTCGGCGATGGTGAGGCCCACGCCACCGCGATCGTTCGTGCGATGACGTCGACCACTGGCGAGGCCGTAACCTTGACCCCGCTCGCGGTGAGTGAGGTCGAAGAGTGGCTCCGGGGCACGCTACCGGGCTCGGTTCACGATGCTTCTGCGATGGCACAGTGGCTGTACGAGGAGGTTGGGAGTTGGCCGGGAGACCTGGTGGCCGGACTCCAGCGGGCCATTTCCGCCGGGGCCATTGCGGAACGATCGGGTTGGCGATTGGTTCGCACCCCGGAGTTGCGGCCTCCCGCGCTTGACGAACTCGGTGATGATGCCCGATGGCTCGCGCTGCTGCTCGCCGTCGAAGGGGGACGCGGAGGCATTCGCTCGCTGCAGCGGCTGGCCCGGTGGCCGATCGATCGATTGCGCGAGGGGTTGACCGAGCTTCGACGAACGGGGTTTGTGCGTGCCGAGGGCAACGCGCTGGTCTGGATCATGCCTCGGCACCGGCAGGAGGTCGTGGCCAAAGCGTCGGCGGAGCAATGTCGCCATGCGCATCGGGCCATGGCTCGCTACCTCTCGCGAAAGGTGGATGTGTCGACCTCCGCCCTCGTGTCCCATGAAGATCGCGGGCAGGTCGACGGCATCGATGCGGCATTGGCGCTTCGGCACCTCCGAGCCGCGGAAGAGCAGATGCGCCACCTCAACTTCGAACGGGCTCAGTGGCACTACGAGCGAGCCGCGGCGCGGGACCTCGAGCCCTCCGTGCAGCGTCGAGCCCAACGTGGACGCGCGGACGCGCTACTGCTCACGGGCTGTGTCGATAAGGCCATTGTGGCCTATCGGGGGGCCCTGACGCATGCGGGCGGACCGGAAGATGTGCTGGCGATTGCCGACCGCGCCACGCATGCCCTTGCGGTACGGAACCCCCAGGCCACGATGGAACTCGTGAACGAAGCACTTGGCCGCATCGGGCGACCTGTCCCAGGTGGGTGGTTGTCCATGGGCTGGGAGGCGTTGCGGACGTGGCTTGGCGTTGGGCCGTCGTTAGGCCCTGCGGCGCTCCGGTCGTTGGGCGTGTTGCATCGTACGGTCGTCGAGCATTTGCCGTTGATCGAGGCCCATCGGTTGCCCATCCTGTGGTTCCGAGGGCTGGTGGTGGCCGGGCAGACGCAGGATGAAGCGGCGCTGCGACGAAGCCGCATTCAGTTTGCGCGGGGACCCGTTCGCACCTTTGCCCCCCGGTGGGCCCAACAGATCCTCACGCGCGCCCTCGAAGGGGCTCAGCGCGACGATGATGCGGTGGGAGAAGGGCTTGCGTGGTTTGGGCGGGCCGAGTTGTGGTGGCCCACCGGACGGGCCGCGGATGCTCGCCACGCCCTTGAGCGCGCCATCGAACGGTTTCGCGTGGGCGGAGAGCCCGCACTGCAGGCCCGTGCAGAAGCGGCCTTGCTCGTTCATCAGCTGTTCTGTGCTTCGTTGGACCACGTTGAGGTGCGCCTCGAGAGCCTGCGGCGCGTGGCTCGCAAGCAACACCAGCAGGATTTTGGGCCCCTGATCGACGCGATTCAGCGTTGGATTCGCGTCCGTGGAGACCGATCGCCAGGAACGCCCGTCGAGCCCACTGGCGATCCGCCCATGACGGTGATGGGAGTGTGGGCCGACGCGATCGCTGCGCTCGCTTGGGTGGAAGCCGACGAGGTCGTGGTGGCTCAGCGCTACGCGGAACGGGCATGGGAAGCCCGGCAGCGGTTTGCGGTCCGACCACCGGCGCTAGACTTGGCATTGGTAGCGGTCGCTTGGGTGGCGGTTCGTCGCGGACGGCCCTTCATCCAGCCAGCCGAGCGGTGGCTCACCGCGTTGCGTCACCAGGCACGGGAAAACCCCACCCTGGAGCCGTTCGGATGGCTCGTCGAAGCGCACCTCGCCATTGCCGAGGATGCTAGCGCCCGGGCCCAACATGCCCTCGACCGGGTCTTGCAGACCGCTGCGGTGCAGCGTCAACGGTGGGTGGCGCTGGATGGACATGCCTTGTTGGCCCGGTTCTGGGCCACCGGTGCGCCGCATCAGGCGGAGCGGCAACGTGAGTTGACCGAGCAGCTAAGGGCGGAACTTGTCGGCTTCACCCCACCGCCTCCAGCGGGGCCGTTGCCGCTTCCGGAGCCGCTGTCGGAAGAGGCGGTACGTCTCGACCATCTGGTCCACGACATGCTCGAGACCCTCCGTCCCCACTTGGATGGGCGCGACGTCGAAACGGCGCTGCTCGCCGGACAGCGCACCACGGTGCCGCGTGAAGCGCTCGAGCTGCTGTTCGTCAGTATGATGCTGCTCGTCCATGAGGTGGTAGAAGGTCCGAAGCTGTCCATCTCCCTCGAGCCGCGTCCCGACGATGTTGTGGCCATCAAGATCGTCGCTGGCCCACCGTCTGAAGAGCCGAATGCCTTGGCCATCGCGGAATGCGACAACGTCGCCAACCAGATTGGTGCGCGCCTGACCATCGAAACATCCCCTCGCGCCCTGCTCATCGAGGCAGCGGTCCCGGCTGACCGCGTGGTGGTGCTGCATCGGGGCCTCGTTGCGATCTGCGTGGA
This sequence comes from Myxococcota bacterium, assembly GCA_039208735.1. Taxonomy (GTDB): domain Bacteria; phylum Myxococcota_A; class UBA796; order UBA796; genus DRPG01. The sequence continues at coordinate 78,771 of JBCCQY010000011.1, forward strand.
TGACCTCCGCGTCGAGCGGATGCTCGTCGAACAGCTGCGCCATCTGGGGTGGGACGCGATGATTCCCCATCCTGATGATTCGCTCGATGTTGAGGTGGTGGGTGGCTTTGTGACCCCAGGGCACCGGCTCAATCTTCCGCCCGATGCATGGACGATTTGGGTGGTGCCTCGCAGTGAGGGATGGCAGCACCGAAGCGAGCTTCCGCTTCCTTTTGTGCTCGATGAATTGCGCACCCTCCTCGATCCCCTCCCTTCGAGAACCTCTGTGCAGGTGGACGAGTGATCAGGGAGTATGCAACTGGACACGCGCCGAGCGTATGCAAACGACTACGCGTAGTCGGACGGCTACGCCTTTTCCATTGCCGAGGTGCCGAAAACTAACCTTCCCCCAATGTCACGACGCTGGCATGACCCTTGCGTATGCGGGGTCGGGGAGGTTGACTCATGGCAACCACAAAGCAGAAGCGGACGCGCAACAACGTCGTGCTGCGTCACTACGCTCTCGTGCAGCGCATCGCACGCCAGATCCACAGCCGCCTTCCACAGAGCGTGGAACTGGATGACCTCATCAGTGTTGGAGTGGTCGGCCTCATCGAAAGCATCGCCCGGTACAACCCCTCTCGGGGCGTGCCGTTCGATACCTACGCCCGTCATCGGATCCGCGGCGCAATTCTGGACGCGCTCCGTGCGGTCGATTGGGTTCCTCACTCGGTCCGCCGCAAAGCGCAGGCCATTGAGCACACGCGTCGGACCCTGCGGACGGTGCACGGCCGGACCCCGACGGATCGCGAAATGGCGGAACGCTTGGGCATCGAACTGTCGGACTACCGTAACCTGGTTCGCGACTCGGAGATCCGTCAGTTGCTGAGCCTCGATGCGCCAGCGGCCAACGACAACCCGACGCCGCTTGTCGAACAGGTGGCCGGCGAAGTCGACCTCGAGAACTCCACGGGGGAGAACGAGCTGCGTACCCTTGTGATGACCGCGGTGACGAAGCTTCCCGAGCGGGAAGCCACCGCGATCACGCTCTACTACTTCCATGAGCTGCCGCTAAAGGAAGTGGGCAAGCACCTGGGCGTCACGGAGTCCCGCGCGTGCCAGCTGTGTGGGCAGGGCGTCAAACGACTCCGTCGCAAGCTCGGCCACCTGCCGGCCTAGCGTCCTCCGGTTCGTCGGTGGCGTCTCGCCCGAACTCTCTTACGACGTCGTCGTGAGTCAGTCCTCCACCCTCGAGCGAGTCGCTCCGGCAACCCGGACTAGCGGTACTCCCCTGCAATATCGGTCTGAAGGTACTGTTTGCGAGAGGTCGCGTCGTTGAAGGCGGCCAACGCATGCATGAGCTTGGGCACGGCCGCGGGAATTCGCATGGCCCCGCCATCGGTGGCCCCCGCATCCAAGAGCGGACGTGAGTTTTCGTACATTGCCAGGTTTGTTCGGCCTCCCCATTGCGTGACCACGAGCACTTCAAGGCCGCGTTGCACGGCCCGTTCGATGACCTTCGCAACGCCGTTCTTCGGGGTCGTTCCCGCGCCGAAGGCCGCCATCACGACCCCGCGCAGGGAATCGTCCTGTAGGCGATGCTCAAGTCGTTGTGGCGAGAGCTGGGGCAAGACGTAGATCAAGTCTACCGAAGGGTCGAAAACGGGGTTGCAACGAAAGGGCCCCATCACCCAATGAATGTGGGCGCCTAAGGCGATGTCCGTGCCCAACGTGGCCAACGGAGGAACCCCGGGACTTGCAAATGCCCGGTAGCTCCTTGCATCTCCCTTGACCGCGCGGCACCCTCGAAACAACAGGCCATCGAAGCAAATCGCGACTTCGGGGATGGGCTCGGTCGCCACGGCCACCGCATCGGCGAGGTTGCGTCGCGCATCGGAGCGCAAGGCGTTGAGGGGACGTTGGGCCCCGGTGAGCACGACCGGCCGATCCAGGCCGCGCAGCGTCATAGCAAGGGCCGACGCCGTATAGGCCATGGTGTCCGTCCCATGGACGATGACAAAGCCATCCCAGTCTCGACGTTCGGCTGCGATGATGCGCGCCAACGCTTGCCACTGGGGATGCCCGATATCGGACGAATCCAGGTTGCATACGATGCGCACGTCGACGATCGCAAGCCGCGCGAGTTCGGGTACGTGATCGAGCAGCTGGGCACCAAACGCTCCGGGCTGGAGAGGTGAGCCCTCCATGCCCAGGGTTCCTCCCGTATGCAGTAGCAAGACTCGTTTCACGGGCTCCTCATTTCGGTGGCCGGCGCATCATTGCACACAGGCAGGGCACAGCGACGCCGCCTCGGGTAGACTCCCGCCATGTACGGTGTGATTGAGGGCGAGCCGTTCCAGGTGTTCGCACGACGAGACAGCAACGGGCCAGGGCTCGTCATCCGCTTCGAGTGCAAAGAAGGCATGGGGATCCTTGGGATCCGCAAGATGGGTCGCAAGGACCCAACGCCTTCTGCGGTCTACGAAGAGGAAGATATCGAGCCGTCGGCCCTAAGGGCGGGACGGTTTGTCCACGTCTTGGGCACGGGCCAGCGTCAGAGCTACGCGCTGTCCAGGATCTCGCCCGATATCGTGGCGAAGCTCCCGGCCGATTCATGGACCGAGTTGAAGCCGCAAACCGAGTACGGGTTTCGCTACTTGGTGGTGCCCGAGGACGGCATTGTCGAGGCCATCGTTCCCGAGCCGGTGGTGCCCAAGGCACGCGACGATGAGAAAACGGCCCCAACCTCGAGCGGTCCACCGGCTACGGCGCGGCCCTCAGGAACGGTTCAGGTGCCGATGAATCCTTCGCTTGCCCAAGCGGCGCTCGACCAGCTCTCCAAGGAGCAGGCCCTCGAATACCTGAGAGCCGAGATGGCGAAGGTCGAAGATCTCAGCCGCAAAGTGGCGGAACTCGAAGCGTCCCTTCGCCGTAGCGCGGGTCGTGAGCAGGATCTCCTCGAGGTGCTGGCCCGCTGGCGCCGGGGCTGAACGAAGCGGTCAGACCACCAGGCTGATCAGCGTGAGCAAAAGGCCAAACATGCCGAGCTGAAAGCCGCCGCCCAACGCCAGGGCGACGTCGGTGCGCTTGGAGAACGACGCGAACATCATGCCCAGCATGCCCATTTCGACGATGTTGATCGCGAACAAGCTTGTGAACTGCAAAAACGACATGTCGGCGAACGGGACCAAGTAGGCGCTGACGTTGTGGATCAAGGCCCATACGCCAAGGCCGCCAACCATCGCTGCGAGCACCGGATCCCGCGATGACGACGACAGATCGATGCGGGGACGTTCGACCAGAACGCCGATGATCGCCACGAACGACGCGATCGCGAACGATGGCAGGTCGAACCAGAACGTGTTGATGAGGCCCGGGTTGACCCCCGTGATCGCGGCCAACGAAGGGAGCAGGACGTAGCAAAGCCCAAAGGTAAGAGCGAGCCACGAGGCCATGGCCCCGCCAAGCGCCCGGGACGGTAGCTCCCGTTCCCCCGCCGTGAGCTGCCGCAGACGCTCCCGCGAACCGGCCAGGGGGGCTTCCTTCGTACGGGTAGCTTCAAGGCGTCGTCTGGCCCGAGCTTGCTCGGCTTGATTGCGTTCCTGGTCCAACCGAGAGGTCGTGCTGACGCGATCAAGTCGAGTGGCCATGAGGGGCTCCGTGGCGAGGGACACTGGTCCTACTTCTTCTTCATACGACCACAGCCCCGCGATCGGGTGTATCGGGATGTCACCAACATGTTCATCGCGACAGTGCTAAGTGGCAGCGCCGTGTAGGTGGAGCTTCGAATGCAACGACCAGCGTCCACAATCGATGCTCCGAGCCCCCCGCCAAATTTGGTGATGTTCGGACTCGCGGCGCTGTTCTTGGTGTGCGCCACGATCGGCAGCCTAGTCACGCTCTACCTTGGCTGGCGGCAGGTCGAAGACGCGATGGCGGGCTGGCTCGTTCTTGGGATGTTCTTCGGCATCCCCTTCGTCGGATTCTTGGGCGCCGCGGCGGTCGATGCGGATCGTCGATGGGGGCGCCCAATGCGCATGGCTTGGTGGTTGGTGGCCTGGGGACTCACCATGATCGTCCATTGGGGACCCGTCGCGGTGTGGCCGTTAGTGCTGGTTCTCGCTGCGTTCGTGGAACCTCATCGCTTCGAGCAGCACGCGATCGACGCCCTTTGGTCGACCGGGGCGCTGGGCGGCGTAGGGCTCGGCCTGGGTGCGGTGTACCTCGGTCGTCGGCGCCTGGCCGAGCCCCTCGACCAACTCCTGCCACTATCGGAGCGCCCGAAGACAGCCATCGTGCCGAGTTTGTGGTCCGGTGTCGCCATTGCGTGTGGCTCGGCCATGTTCTCGATGGTCTGGCTCGTCTTCATGGCCGAGGAAGGATGGCGCGATGGAGGAATGGCCTGGCTTCTGACCTGGGTCTTCGGTGCGTTGGCGATGGCCGTGACCTACGGGAGCTGGCTGTCCACCTGCGGCGCAAAGCGCAATCCGGCCCTTCGCGCGGTGGGCAGCGCGTTGGTCGGCCAGGCCTTGGTGCCCTTCTTCTTCGCTCTTGCCTCGACGCTGTCTCGCGACCCCGAGCTGCAGTACGCCTATCTGGTCGCGACGGTGGGGTTGGCGACGGTGGGCGCATTCGTATGGGGATTCGCTCGTCCCATGGAAGCCACCGAAGCCGCAGGGGCGAACCCGGTCACCAACGCTTCTGAATCCGTTGGATGAAGGTGTAGGGGTAGCCGAGGTCGAATTCAGAGGCTTCATCGAGGCGGGTCATCCACTCGTCCGGGATCTCAAGCGCGGCGGCACCAAGGTTGTCGTCGAGCTGTTCCACGGACCGTGCCCCAAAGATCACGGACGTGACGGCAGGCTTGGCGAGTAGCCAGGCCAAGGAGACCTGGGCTGGCGTAGCCCCGAGTGCCGCCGCACAAGCATCCACGGCCTCTAGGATGCGCCAGTTGCGTGGCTGATCGAAGGTCTTGAGCCGCTCTTCCCATTTGGCGAGTCGGGAGCCTTCAGGGGGCGGCTGGCTTCTACGGTATTTTCCAGTGAGAAAGCCCGAGGCGAGGGGCGACCACGGAATGATGCCCAGACCGTAGCGTTCGCAGAGCGGCACATGTTCTCGTTCAAGCTCTCGAATCACCAACGAGTACTGCATTTGCAGCGCGACGAATCGTTCAAGCGACTGGCTCCGGCTCGTCCAGAGGCTGTCGACGAGGCGGTAAGCGGCATAGTTGCTAGCTCCCAGGTAAAGTACCTTGCCGGCCCGAACCAGATCGTCGAGTGCTCGTAGGGTCTCCTCTTCCGGCGTCTCGATGTCCTGCATGTGGATCTGGTATAGGTCGATGCGGTCGGTCTGGAGCCGCTTCAGGCTGTCGTCGACCGCCTGCACGATGCGACGGCGGCTTGCTCCCGTTCCCAACGGGCCGCTGCCCATCCGAAAGCGAAACTTGGTGGCGAGGACGACTTCGTCTCGGCGCCCGGTTCGGGTAAACCACTTGCCGATGATGCGTTCAGACAAGCCGTCCTGACCGTACACATCGGCGGTGTCCCAGAAGTTGACGCCGGCGTCGAGGGCGCGGTCCATAATGGCGAACGCGGTCTCCTCGTCACTGCCCACTTGGTGCATGAAGGAGCCTTCATTGGCCTCGCCGAAGGTCATGGTACCCAGGCAGAGGGTCGAGACCTTGAGGCCGCTGTGGCCGAGGTTGCGATAGTGCATCGAATCGCCTCCAGTCGGCCAGCCTACTGGCTACGCGGTCGAGGCTCTATTCGACGTAGCCGAGTTCCTTCAACATCTCGCGATTTTCGCCCATCTCCTGCGCTTCGCCTTCCAGCGCCCGGATCCGGTCGATCTCGCTTGGGGGCGGGGCGATGACCGTGCTGGCTTCGACCACCATCGAGTCCTGTTTGGTCCGCCAGATGGCTCGGTCTCGAGACATGATGACGGTCAACGGCTGGCCTTCGCGCTCGAGAATCACTTCACTGGGTCGAATCTCGAGGTCGAACACCACCGCGATTTGCCCCCGTACGATGGCCTTTGACGACGGAGTGAAGGTCAGCGTCTTCTTGTCGTCGGACAGCGCCACTGTGCCGACGTCCGCCTTCGTCCGACGCGGGGATTGTCCCCATACCTGGTTCGCGGGATTGCGGATCTCGGCTTCGGGATTCACGATCAAGGCAGCCAGCGCAGGCTTGGGCAGCTTCAAGACGAACGGGGAGCGGTCTTTGGAGGCGGTCAGCGCCACGTTGATGCGCCACCCTCGGGCGAGCTTGGCGTTGTGGGCTTCGCTTGCGGCCTTGCGCCATGGCTCGAGACCGGTCTTACGAGCCAGATCGACCTGTTCACCGGGATCCGTTGCGAGATCGTAGAGTTCCTCCCGTCCGGATGCCGTTTCAAAGATGTACTTGTGGCCCTTGTGCACCACACCCCATTGTTCGAGTCCGTACCGTAGGTGAGCGATGCCGATCGGACGTTCGGGCCAGGGTTTGGGCTCGGCTGGTGGCAGGAGGAGGGACTTAAGGTTCCGCCCGTCGACGGCCGGCCACTTGGCTTCCTCGAGCCCCAAGAACGCGTACAGCGTAGGCCCGATGTCCATGAGCGTGGCCGGCGTCTCGATCCGCATCGTGTTCGCTTGGCCTGCGTTCGACCGGAACATCAACAGGCCCCGCGTCACGTCGTCATACAACGTGTGGTTGTGCTCGAAGCCGCCGTGCTCGAAGAACTCTTCGCCATGGTCGTTGTGCATGACGGTCAATGTGGGCTCACCCAGTCGGTCGATCTGGTCGAAGAGACGGCCCAAGTGGTCGTCGGTGAACCGCATTTCGGCGTCGTACAAACCGATGATGTGAGCCTTGCGCTGTTCGCTTAGATCGCCACGTTTCAGCCACTGATTGACCGTCCAGCGGTTGAAACTGTTGGGCAAGGTCGGGTCGGGATCGGTGACGAATTGCCGTTCGTAGCGACTCGGTGCTCGGTACATCAGGTGGGGGTCCATGATGTGCAGGAACAGGAACAAATCCCGGTCGGGGTAGCGAGCGAGGAACTCGAGGGCTCGATCCACTTGCACGTCGACCTGGGCTTCCGGATCGAACTGCCATTCGTCGAACCCCTTGTGAAACCCAAAGCGGGGCTGCAGGTGGATGTTGGCCACGATGCCCGCGGTGGCGAATCCCTGGGCCGAGAACACTTCGGCGATGTTGGTCGCGCCTACGGCGTTCAGCGGGTCGCGGCCCGTGGTCGAGGAGCGGAAGGACGGACGGGTCCGCGGAGCCGGGGTCCAGGCATTCACGAACACCGAGGAGCCCGCCAGCACCTTGTCGAGCTTGGGTGTGGTGGGCTTGTCGTAGCCATAGAAGCCAAAATGGTCGGGTCGTGTGGTGTCCAATCCGATGAGGATGACCCGTCTGACCGGGGCCACGTTGTCGCCCCAGACGGTCGGGGAGCCGACGAACACATGGTCGAAGTCCCGCGTGCCATACCCTTCACTTTCCAGCCGCAATCGGACCTTTCGGCCGGCATAGGTCGAAAGATCAACCTGCCAGCGTTCGAAGGGGGCGCCCGGCGTCACAAATCGACGGTCCAGAGGCTTCGATGACCCGTTCTCGATGACCGACAGCGCGACATACGCACCGTCAGACCTTAGGTTTGCGAGTTCGAGGGGCGCGATTGCGGTCCACCCCTCGAACCGCCCGCCCGCGGGCACCACGATGTCCCACTCCGCGATGCCGGGAGCGGGAAGAACCAGACCTTGCCGCGTTTGGCGAAACAGGGTCACGTCGGTCCGCACAAAGGCGAAGGGGTCTTGGCCGGGGTCGCTGCCAAAGTCGCGGGCGAGCAAGCGCTCTCGAACCGACTCGTAGCTGACCGTGACCTTGGGTTTGGGTTGATCTTGGGGCCATGACAAGAGCAGGCGGCCTTTGCGGACCGCGTAGCTCTGCCCGGCCAGGTTGGGGGCGTACCGCACGGGTTTGTCGTTGGCGAAGACCTCGAACCCCCGGGGGGCTCCGAGAGGACTGAAGCGCTTCACATCGATCGGTGAAGGGGCCTGCCAGTGCCGATGCGTCCCGGTGCTGCCTCGTGCTTCGGACAGTTCAAGGGGGAACGTGCTGACGGGGGAGTAGCCCTCGGGAAGCGTGGTCTTTGGCAGTTCGTACCGACCTCGGATCGTCCACAGCTGGAACGTGGGCGATGCACCCGTCGTCCGGAGTCCGGGGTCGGTGAAGGTCTCGGTGGGTTTCCCGGCGGGTCCTTCGAAGGGGGTGCTCGGCGAGCAACCCAGCTGGACACCGAGCCAAAGCGAGGTCAGCACGATCGGCATATAATTCGTCCTCTCCAACAGGAGGCTGGATGACCGTAGCAGTCCAGGACTACGACCACGTTCCCTACACCTTCGCCACATGGGTGTTCTCCCTTCACGTGGCCGGCGTCCGGGCTTCCGACGCCATCGTAGCCGAGCAGTGCCAACGGGTGCTCGAAGCAACGGAGGCCGGCGAGGGCAACGCGGCCGGCGAGGTCCTCGTGGCGAGGGTTCGCGAGCTGCTTGCAGGCGAAGATGCAGAAGCGCTCGGCCAAGCGGCCATGGCGTTGTACGGCGACCGGGTCCAGCGTGACCTAGGAGCTGGCGATCGCATGGTTCGAACGGCTCGAATTCGCAAGTATCAGTTCTCTTCACAGCTCCCTTGGTTGGCCCGCATCTGGGAACGCCAAGGCCAGACCGTCGAGCCCAGCTGGTTGCTCGTCGAGCGCGTGACCGATGAGGTCACCGCCGCCGACCCGAATCCCTGGAATGAGATCGACGAAGAGCGACGTTTGCCCGTAGCGGACTTCCATGTCTTGTGGGAGCTCGACGACTGCGCCAATCTCTACGTGTCGCGGTAGGACCAAGGACGTGGCGCTGCGGTTCACCACCGGCGGCGCCGTAGGGGCGCCAACGACGTTGCAGATCCGCGTGGGACCCGGAGCGCCGGGCCGGATTCGGGTCGGCGTGTCCGCCCCGTCTCGGGCCCTTTCAGAGGCTGAAGTCCTCTCGAATGCGGCCCATTTTCGGAATCCCGGACCCCGCAGTGCGCCTGTCGAACGGGTCGTGCTGTCCGGGGTGCCAGACGATTGGCTTGCCCAGCGCCTACTTGCCGTGATCCAGGGCCTACGGGAGCACGGTCTTAGCACCGTAGTGTTGCACCTCACGGGTGAGCAGCTCGCTGGGATCGCGGGCCTCGATGGATGTGACCTTGTCGTGACCTCCGAAGTGCCATCGAGCCTGCCGCCGCCTGGCGAGCGGGTTGACGGCTCGGCTGTCGCCCTCACCTTGCCGCTCACCAACCGGGTTCTCGAACGGCTTGGAGAGGTCCTCGATGCGGCGGAACGGTTTGGACCAGCCCGTGTGACCTGGGTGTGGCCCTTTCCCGATGGAACGGCGGCCCGCCCGGTTGCGGCATCGAAGGCGGCCAATACCCTTGCTCAACACCTCGGCCGATGGACTGACGCCCCCTTTCCATGGGGGATCAAGGGGCTTCCCCGGTGCACGCTGAGCCCCTTGGCGAGCGTTGTGTCTTTGACGGACCGGATTTGGCGGACGCGCAACCGCTATTATGTGGATTCCGAACATCAAGGCAAGGAAGCGTTGATGTTCGAGCCTGACCTGGTCCGTCTGGTCAAATCGGACCGCTGTCGTTTCTGTGCGGTGGATAACCGCTGCGACGGGGTGGCCGACCGATGGTTGGCTGAGGGTCTGGTGACCACGCTGACGCCCCTGGAGTTCCCATGAAAACCCCTTCCCGCGTGCTCATCATTGACGACGACGAGCAGGCTCGAATGGGGGTTTCGAAGCTCGTAGAGTCCCAAGGCTACGATGTCACCTGCGCGCGAGATGGGCGAGAGGGACTCGACATCCTTGAAAGCGAGCAGATCGATGTCGTGCTGGTCGACATGCACATGCCTCGCATGGGGGGGCTGGAAGTCCTGCAAGAGGCAAGGAATAAGGCTCCAAACTCGGTATGCATTGTGGTCTCGGCCGATGGCCACGTGGACCTGGCCAACGAGTGCCTGGATCTCGGGGCGTTTGACTACCTTGAAAAACCCATTTCAAACTTCCATCACTTCGACCTGAAGCTCCAACGCGCCGCCGAGATGGCGCAGTTGCGATGGGAGACCGCCCTCGGGCGAGATGACCCAGCTGAATTGCGACTGATCGGCAACAGCGAAGGGATGGTGGCCGTACGACGGCTCATCCGACAGGTGGCGGCTACCCCTGCGATCGTTCAGATCCACGGTGAGAGTGGAACGGGCAAGGAAGTGGTGGCTCGTCTCATCCATGAAATGAGCGGGAAGCCAGGCAACTTCGTGGACGTCAACTGTGGCGCACTGCCGTCCACGCTCGAGGAAGACCACCTCTTCGGTCACGTCAAGGGCGCATTTTCCGGTGCGATCCGTGACTATGAAGGCGTGTTCGGCGGCGCTGACGAGGGCACGATCTTCCTCGATGAGATTGGCGACATGCCGAGCAGCCTCCAAGTCAAGCTGTTGCGCGCCATCCAAGACCGGACCTACCGTCCGATTGGAAGCATGAAAGCGCTGGAGGTCACGGCCCGATTCATCACGGCGACCCATCGCGACCTAGAAGCCGAGGTTCGTGCCGGTCGGTTTCGGCAAGACCTGCTGTTTCGCCTCGACGTGGTCAACATCGAGCTGCCGCCCCTACGGGCTCGCCGTGAGGACATTCGACCGCTCGCGTTGCGGTTCGTCCACGAGTTCAACCAGCGCTACCGCAAGACCATTCGCTTCATCGATCCAGACGCCATGCGGTTGCTCGAGGATGCGCCGTGGCCAGGCAACGTGCGGCAACTGCGCAACGAGATCGAGCGAGCCATCGCCATCGGTGACGGTGACACGCTCACGCCGGATCAGCTCTTCGAGCGGTCGCGTCCGGGCGATCCCCCGCCTGCGGTCGGCCCCGCCATCGATCCTGCGATCCTCGGAATGTCATGGACGTCCGCCAAAGATGAGGTCATCGCCCGATTTGCCAAGGTCTACCTCACTCACCACCTCGAACGGACCGGATGGGTGATTGCTCGGGCGGCGGAAAGCGCACGAATGGCCAGGCCAAACTTCAGCAAGCTCATGAAGAAGTACGGCGTGACGGTTCCCGACCCCGACGAAAAGTAGGTCTTTCGCTGATAGTCAGCCGTAAGAAAATGAACGGCGTTAAAAGGGTGGTCTCTTTCATCGGGAGTCGACCGCCATGGAGCCCTTCGTTGAGATGAACGCTCTCGGCCATGAGCAGATCATGCTCTGCCGGAACCCCGACGTCGGCCTAAAGGCCATCATCGCGATCCATGACACAACCCTCGGGCCTTCGCTCGGGGGTTGTCGCCTTTACAACTATGCATCTGACGCGGATGCACTTCGGGATGTGCTTCGGTTGTCCCGGGGGATGACCTACAAGGCCGCGGTGGCTGGCCTCGACATTGGAGGTGGGAAGTCCGTGATCATTGGCGATCCATCCATCAAGAGTGAGCCGTTGTTCCGCGCCTTTGGTCGGCACATCCAGTCGCTCGGGGGTCGCTACATCACCGCCGAGGACATGAACACGAATGTGGAGGACATGAACTTCATCGCCCGCGAAACGTCCTTCGTGATGGGGGCTGGAGCCCACCTTGGAGGGAGTGGAAACCCTTCCCCGATCACCGCTTGGGGCGTGTTTCACGGCATCCGTGCGTGTCTCGAGGTGGCGTATGGTAGCGCTGACGTCACCGATCGGACGGTGGCCATCCAGGGGGTGGGCAATGTGGGCTACCACCTGGCCCGCTACCTCCACGAGCACGGCGCTCGCATCGTGGTGAGCGACATCAACATGCGCAACGTACGTCGCGCGGTCGAGGAGTTCGGGGCGAAGGTGGTGGAAGGCGAAGACATCTTCGAAGTCGAATGCGATGTGTTTGCCCCTTGCGCCATTGGAGGCATCGTCAACGAGCGGACCATTCCCATGCTGCGGTGTCCGATCGTTGCCGGTGGCGCCAACAACATCCTTGAGGACGAAGAGGCCGACGCGGTTCGTCTTGGGGAGCGCGAGATTCTCTACGGACCGGATTACGTGCTCAATGCGGGCGGATTGATGAGTGTGTACTCCGAGTTGAAGGGCTGGCCACGTGACAAGGCCCTCGATGACGCCGAGAACATCTTCAATACCGTCAAGCGCGTTCTTCACAGGGCCCGCGCCGAAGAAGTGTCCACGGTCACGGCGAGCAATCGTCTTGCTGTGGAGCGCATCGAGGCGATGGCCCAACTCAAGCGTCTGAGGGTCTAATCCATGGCCGTGCACATCCTGGTCCCACTCGACAACTCCGCCTACTGCGCATCGGCCTCGGAGATCGCATTGCAGATCGCCGCGGCCCAGCCCTCGCGGGTCACGGCGCTGCGCGTGGTCAACGTTCGCCCAAAGAGCGGCAACATCCTCGATGATCTATCGGGTCATCTCGGGTTCGAGCCCGCGGTGGTTCCCGAAGATGTCGCCCGTGAACGCGACAACGAGGCGGCGGCGATGGTCTCGGACTGGGTTCAGCGTGCACGGGAACGGGGCATCGAGGCCCATGGCAGCGTCGAAGTGGGCGGGGTGGCCCAGACGGTCAAGAAGTACGCCGCCGACGCGGATTTAGTGGTCATGGGGCTGCGTGGCGAGACCGAAGAGCGGTTCCCCAAGCAGGGTGGTGAGATGGCCGGTTGGATTACCCAGCAGGTCAACATCTCCGTCCTCTTTGGCACGCCCGAGGCCAATGCCATCACCAATGTGGCGGTGGGGTACGACGGGTCAGAAGGTGCCCGGCATGCCGTCCGAGAGGTGCGCCGGTTTCTCGCCCCGTTGGGCATCCCCATTCACGCCGTGTACGTCTCGAAGGACGGGTCGGGCGACGAGGCCCTGTCCGAGGTGGATGAGCAGCTCCCCGACAGCACCGTCCACCACCACGTGGTGCGTGGCGAATCCGTCGAAGAAGCGCTGATCGACAAGGCCATCGAGCTGAATGCCGAAGTGTTGGTCCTCGGCTTTCAGGGCCGCAACGCAGTCAAGGATTTCCTCTTTGGAACTTGTACGGAGCGGGTACTGTTGTCCGGGCAGCTCGCGGTGATGGTCACTCACTGACCGCTTCACGGGTTATGCGCGACGTGTGCGCATCGAACCTGCCATTCCGGGCGGAGCGGGCGAACCTGCCGCTCCTTTCACGGTTCACACCGACGTCTTCGAGGGTCCCCTCGATCTGCTTTTGTACTTGGTGAAGCGGGACGGCATCGACCTACGAGATCTCTCGGTGGCCCATATTGCCGATGCATACCTCGAGTATCTCGGTCGTATGCAAGCGCTCGACCTGTCTTTGGCGGCGGACTGGCTCGTGATGGCCGCCACCCTCATTCACCTCAAGAGCCTTGAACTCTTCCCACGGGCCTCGGCAGAAATCCTCGATGATGAAGAAGCGCTCGACCCGAAGGAGCAGCTTCGTCGTCAGCTCGAGGACTACGAACGCGTCAAGGCCGCGGCAGAGGCCCTGGAGTCCCGCCCGTGGGCAGGTCGTGACTTCTATGCGCGGGCGCCCCTCGAACGTCGCCGAGGTCCGCGTCCGGTTCGCACCGACCTGTCGCCCTTTGGATTGCTCGACCTCTACCATGCGATGTTGGTGCGCAAAGACAAGGTGGATGCTGTCGTACAGATGCACAACAGTGGCCCCGACGTTGGGGAGTGCTGTGCGCGCGTGCTCAATCGCCTGGGCAAGGTCAACGCCACGATTGACCTCGTTCCATTGCTGCGCTCCTTGCCCACGGGCGCAGAACGGGTCGTGACGTTCGTGGGCACGCTCGAGATGTGTCGATTGCACTGGCTCGAGGTCGAACAAGAGGTCCATCTCGGCCCCGTGACCGTGCGGCAGGTTCGACCCACCGACAAGATGGATCTCGCCCTCATTTTGGGGGATGAGCACGCAGGCGACGTGGGAGCGCGGCTTGTCGGATAACGGGATCATCGCATTTCCCGGTCGCGATGGCGGGGTGGATCAAGAGGTGGTCGCGGCGGTAGAGGCCTGTTTGTTCGCATCGGGGGACCCTGTGAAGGTGCGGGTCCTCGCCGAAGCGGTGCGGCAACCCACGTCGGTGGTGCGAGCGGTGCTGGCTCATCTCGCCCAACGCAACCAGGCTGGCGGCATCGTGCTCGAACGGATCGGAGAGGGCTGGCGGTACCGCACGGCGGAGCGTTTCGCGTCGACGATCCAGCGCTTGACGGGCACGCGGCCGACCAAGCTCTCCCAGGCAGCCCTTGAGGTGCTTGCGGTCATTGCGTACCGTCAGCCCGTGACCCGACCGGCGATCGAAGCGCTGCGGGGGGTCGACAGTGGCGGTGTCCTCAAGACCCTGCTGGACCGGGGACTTGTGCGGTCCGCGGGTCGTGCCGAAGACCCTGGACGACCGCTGCTCTACCGCACGACCACACGGTTTCTTGAGACGTTTGGACTCGCGAACCTCAAGGCACTACCCACCCTTTCGGAACGGGCGTCGCTCGTCCGCACGCAAGACGATGAGGCGATCGTCGATGGGGACGAAGTTGAACTGGAACCTGCGATCGTGGGTGGGGAGGAATGAGGGGCACGCGAGCCACTTAGTTGCGCAGGGGCTCGCACTTGGAGTCATACGTGTCGTGGGCACAGCCAAACTCGGCGCACAAGCGAAAGAGTTCCCCTGCCGTCCAAGCCTCCTCTGGTCGAAAGCCGACGTTGGGATTTCCACATTCGGTGAGTCGTTGGCGAACTTCATCCATGGTGAGGGCCTCGGAGTGGTCTCCGAGCGAGTAGCGGGGACCGTCCGCTTCTGGAGGCGCGCGGTGAAGCTGCACCATCTGGCGACTGCGCTGGATGAACGTCCGTAATCTGTTCTGGTGTCTGGTGAGGCCGGCCACCCGGACATCTCGAGTGGGGGTGAGTCCAAGCCAGAAGAATTCGTTACCACCGGGTGGAAGCTTGAGGCGCTCGTTTGGCGCGACGGCGGCCACGTTGATGATGTTGAACCTGCCTTTCTGATCCGCGGGTCCCAAGATGCCGCGCCGCGCCCACTTCCCCACCGGGAGGGTTGGATCGGCGAACGGCACGTCGGCGGGGTCGATATTCCGTGTGGTCCACCAAAGCCGTTCCTCGGCGTAAAAGACGGCGATGGTTGCCGACGCAAGCAACGCGCCCACCGAGCTGCACATGATGGCGAGAGCCCGTGCCTCGTCCACGGCGAGCTCCCGATGGGGACTCCCAAACCCTGCGAGAAGGCTGTGGATAAACCCCCCGGCTATCACGACGTGAATCCACCATTCGGAGTTTTGGAGATGAGGAAGAGAGGGTTGGGCCCACACCAGCATGGCTCCACCCATCGCGAGCAACGCACTGGTCCGACGAAGCCGATGAGCCCGTGCGCCAGAGCGTATCGCAAGCAGGGCCAATGGAAGTTGCATCAACCAGTAGCCAGCGGGGCCCCAGACCTCGGGGCGGCCTCGATCAAGGCTGGCCCACACGGAGGAGCCAAGAATGGCAAAGACGATGAGTCCCAGCAGCACCGTGGAGTGGCCCAGGCCTTGCGGGCGCGGAGGATGGTTCGGGTCTCCCCCCTTGGGTTCTCGCGCGACCAGCCCCAACAAGGCGAATCCGCACGCGGTGAGCAGACACCAGATGCCCATTAGTCGTGCCAAGAGCACCATGGTTTCATCGATCTCGGTCCCTCGAGAGGAAAGGAGCGAAACGGCCGGAGCAGCTAGGGCCAGACCGACCCCAACCACCAACCAAGCCGGCGGGTCCCAACGGCGCACGATCATCACCAGGGGGCTTACGAGCAGCACCATGGCGAACGTCACGTACCACCAGACCGCTGGGTCCATCCAATCGATGCTCCGCAACCTACCTCCCCTACCTTCGATAGGTTACAGCTCGCATCCCGGCAACGACGCCGGACCCTCCCTCGGATTCGTCGGGACGACGCGCCGAGGTGGAGAACATCGATGTCTCGTTCACCGAATGGAACGCCGCGCGAAGTGCGGCTCGCGAAACTGATTGCACGCCGCGGTCTGGCCTCGCGCCGGGGCGCTGAAGCTTGGATTGCCGAAGGGCGAGTGACGGTAAACGGGGAGGTTGCGGACGGCACCCAGCCCGTTGATCCTCAAGCGGACGAAGTGCGTGTCGACAGCCGCCCTCTTCCCCCCAAGCCTCCGTTGATGGTGTACGCGCTGTACAAGCCGCGGGGGGTCATCACAAGCCGTGACGATCCGGAAGGGCGCACCAGTGTCTTCGACTTGTTGGAGGGGATTGGCGGCCGGGTCGAAGCCGTGGGACGGCTTGACTTTGACACCGAGGGATTGCTGCTGCTCACCAACGATGGAGAACTGGCCCACGCGCTGACCCACCCCACGCGGAGGGTGCCCAAGCGCTACCTCGCCAAGGTCTACCGGACGCCCGATGCACGCGATCTGCAAGCCATCGAGCGAGGGGTGATGCTCGAGGATGGACGAACCCAACCTGCCAAGGCTCGCATCGTTGAGGCGACCGACAAGGAAAACGCCTGGGTTGAAATCACGGTCACCGAAGGCCGTAATCGACTCATTCGGCGCATGATGGGGACGCTTGGGCACCCCGTTTCGAAGCTGCGGCGTGAGAGTTTCGCCACCATCAGCCTTCGGGGGATGGAACGGGGCGACTTGCGGCCGCTGACCGGGGCGGAGATCCAACGCCTCCGTGACATCGCGGAAGGTCATACACCGGCTCGCGCAGGAAAACGTCGTCGCGCGGGTTTTGCTCGGCCAAAGCCGAAG
>JBCCQY010000012.1:0-94335 GCA_039208735.1 Myxococcota bacterium
ACCCCTTAGGTGTCGTCTATTGGAACATCCTCCGCATCTCGGCCGTGGTCAGCCCTGTCGTGATGGGCGGGCTGTGGCTTGCCGATCGTCCCGGCCGGTTGGCGGCGTCCGCGAAGGTCCCGCCGTCCGCGGAGCCGATGAGGCTCCAGGCTCGCGATGCCTCGGGAATGCGCTGGTTTGACGTGAGCGACATCACCCGGCTGTACGCAACCGACAAGTATGTGGCCTTTCGGATGGAAGGAAGAGAATATTTGCTCGATGAGAGCCTGACCGCTCTCGCCGAACGGTTGGCCGCCGCGGGCTTTTTGCGAACCCATCGAAGTGAACTCGTCAATCGACGCCATGTTCAGGCCTTCGAAGGGTCCACCCTCGTGCTGTCGGACGGCCAGCAGGCCCGAGTTTCACGACGTGCGGCGGCTCGCGTCCGACGCGCGCTCAGCGATCGGTGATCGAACCGGTCGCTCCGCGATGGGCTGTCGGGGCGCTACGCGACGGGCCTCTCCGCTTCGGGGGGGGCGCGTGCGCATAGCTTGACGGCCTCCGTTCGAGTGTTGCCACGCGTAACTGAAGGTGGTGATGAGGGCATAGAACAGCCCGGCTACGGCACCGGTGATCAGCGCTTCCCACGACGGCCCGCCGTCCCACACCACACTGATGAGCATCCAGATCGCCGCGAAAACAACGATCAGCCGGGGGCCGATCGGCAGGGGAAGTCGCGTCATCCTGTCACCTCTCGTGGCCCGGTATCCCGAACGCGAGTCTTGCTTTGTGCACAACGTCCGCCTCGTGTGCGACGGTGGGTTTCGGTAGCGCTATTCGGAGGAGTCGGTGTCATGGGGAACGGAGGGAACTCGATGCGAACACGGATGCTGGGACTGCTTGTCGCGGTGGCTTGCGGGGGAAATGCTGCGGACGCGCCGACCTTCACGGATGTCGGACCGATCTACGAGGCGCGATGCGTTGCCTGTCACCAGGAAGGCGGCATTGGGCCCTTCCGACTCGATGACTACGAAAGCGCCAAGACGTGGGCCGAGGCGTCAGTCATGGCCACCGCAGACCGCTCGATGCCACCCTTCCTCGTCGTGGGAGATGGTTCGTGTGGGGAGTTTGAGGACAGTCAGTGGCTCACGGACGACGAACTCGCGACGATCGCGGATTGGTCCGCCGCAGGCGCTCCGGAAGGGGACGGGTTTTCGTTTACCGAACAGGAGCTTCCTGCTCTCTCGGGTGAAACCATCGAGCTTTCGACCCCCGAATTCTCGCCGGAGATCGTGGGTGGAGCCTACGCCGAGTTCGACGAGTACCGCTGCTTTGCCGTCGATCTTCCCATCGATGGGGATCGCTTCTTGACCGGCTACGAAGTGTTTCCGGGCAACGAAGCCATTGTCCACCACGTCATCGGGATGCCCGTCGACTACGACGAGACCGGTTGGTCGGGCCGCCAGACGAATGGTGAGATCATCGCGGAACTTTCCGAAGAAGGCCGGGATGGCTGGCCGTGCTTCGAGGGGGCCGGCGATGGAGTGTCGTTCAGCGGAGAGGTCATCTCGTGGGCGCCTGGCCAGGGGGCGGTCGAATACCCCGAGGGTGCGGGGGTTCGCGTCGGTGCCTCGACCAAGATGGTGTTCCAGGTCCACTACAACCTGGTCAACCCCGAGGTTCGCGGACAGTCCGATCAAACGTCGGTTGCGGTTCGCCTTGAAGAAGAAGTCGACAACGAAGCCTTCGTGTTGCTGCCGGATCTCTTCTTGGCCGGGGAAGCGAGTGTGACCCAGATTCCGCCTGGCCAAAAGGAGGCATCGGTCACCTCCGTGCTTCCGGTGAGCTGGATTGTCGATCTTCCCGTCGACCTTCAAATCATCGGCATCCTGCCTCACATGCACGAACGCGGCCGCCAGATGTCGGTGGAGTTCGAACGGCAGGACGGCACAAAGGAGTGCGTCGCCCAGGTCACCAACTGGGACTTCGAGTGGCAGCGCATCTACTTCTACGAGACGCCGGTGCGGTTCAATAGCGCCGACACGCTGCTCACGGAGTGCATCTACGATACGTCGAGCGACACCGAACCGGTGTTGCCCGGGTGGGGCACGCAAAACGAGATGTGCCTGCCCGGCGTGATGGTCACCCTGGCACCGCTCTAGGCCGCTACTGTTCGGCCTTTGCGGGGCCCGGGTTGAACTGAAGCGGGTCGGTGGCCTTGCCACCGATTCGCACGGTGAAGTGAAGGTGTGGCCCGGTTGAGCGACCGGTGTTGCCGCTAAGGGCGATAGCGGCGCCACGTTCGGTGATGGTGCCCACCTCAACCTCGGCTTTTTGCAGGTGCAGATAGGCGGTCCGAACGCCGTAGCCATGGTCGATGACCACATAGCGGCCGCTGGTATCGCTTTCGCCTACGACCACGACCTCACCGGATTGGGCTGCGTACACCGGCGTTCCCTCGTCCACCGCCAGATCGATGCCATTGTGGTGCTTCTTGCGCTTGAGCACGGGATGCATGCGCATGCCGAATTTGGAACTCAAGCGGTGTTTGTCGCGGATCGGCCATTCGAAGTCGAGTGCCGTGGCCAAGGCCACCGTGTTGCCGACAAACCGATCGGCGCGTCGGGCCACCGGGCCGGGCAAGTAGCGCCGATAGCCCTCGTACTGTCTCGGATCGGGATCGTTGGCGGCGACCGCACGGCCCATGGCCCGCTCGCGGAGTTCGGGGCCTAGGGCGGCGAGTTCGAGCACGATCTTCGCATCGCCGTACTCTTTCCACATGCCGTCGAGTTCGGCGAGGGCGGTGGTTGCGTTGACCGAGGTTCCTCGCTCCTTCAGAGCGGCGGAGAGCGCATCGGGCATGCCCAGGGACAGGCTCGTTCGCACTGCGGTGCGCCAGGGTTCCGGTAAGGCGCCCTCGCCGCCTTGCGGGGGTTCGGACTCAGGCGGCAAGAGTTCGACGTTCGAGAGGTCCGCTCCGATCATGCCGTGCGAGAAATAGGAGGTCATGGGCGGTAACTCGCTCGAGATGCCGAGTGCCCATTGCGCGCCATGGCTGGCGAGCCCCCCGAGCGGGGTGCGGGACACGACCGCGATGAACAGTCCCACCATGACCAACAGATCGACCAGGCCTCCTCGGCCTGACCCCTCAGGGGCGGTTGGGCGCCAGGCGGTTCGTTGCCCCAGGCGTTCGATTCCTTCGCGAATGAGGCTCACATCCACCCCCACAACGGCAGCCCGTGCCGAATCGCGAGTGCGGTGACGCCTCCGACGAGCGGCACCCAAGGCCATCCCTCTGACCAATGCTTAGGCTTTGGTGAGTGTCGGGTGACCTGCCACCATCCCGTCAACCCGGCGCGCCACGCGACAATCCCCGCCGCGATCCACCCCAGCGCTTGCATGGCCCCTGGCCACCAGCCAAGCCAAGGGGCAAGCGCATCCTCCACCACCATCTCGACGACCCAGGCGCCTGCGAAGGCCACCGGAAGCCAGCCTAAGGCGGCGACCACGAGGTTGACGTGAAGTCGTTGGGCCCATGGCGTGTTGTCACGCTGGCCGAATTGGGCGTTCATCAGGGTCGTTCCGGCCCAGACGATCGTGGCGAATTCACACCCCAGCGCCACCCAGGTGCCCACGGTGAGCGGCCATTCGGGCTCGGGCCAGGGAATGGGGGCTGCGCCTAACCACTGGCCCA
Organism: Myxococcota bacterium; assembly: GCA_039208735.1. Classification (GTDB taxonomy): domain Bacteria; phylum Myxococcota_A; class UBA796; order UBA796; genus DRPG01. Next base: position 3,674 of record JBCCQY010000012.1, read on the forward strand.
GATGGTCATCCAGCCGGTCGCTCGCCAGGTGGATGCCCAAGATCATGATGAAGAGTTGGCCGAACAACAGCAAGACCGGCCGCGATCGACCGATCCAATCGTCGAGTGTCTGCAATATGCGCATCGGCACCTCCTACCCAAATTGCGACTACGGCACATCGTGCGATGATGTTGCGTTGGTGGGGGCGAAAATCGTGAAAGTTCGATTGGACGGCGGGCGCAGGTCCACGGTCGGCAGGTCAACGGGGATCAACAGCTCTGTCGCGGGGAGGCGATTGGGCCAGGGCTTCGCGGGTTGCCTCGACGACCGTGTCGATTTCGTGCAGCCCGTTGGGCCAATGGGGAGACAAGCGCAGCCAGCCGTCCGGGGTGCTTACGCTGACGCCTCGGTCGCCCAAGGCGTCGGCGAGGGCTTTGAGTTCGACCCCCGGTGGCGGGCGGAACGAAAGGGTGCCCGATCGCGCCTGGGGATCTGCGGCCCGTCCTGAGATCAGGCCCAAGGCCTGCAGTGGCGGCTCAAGCGCATCGTGCAGGGTCTGCAGATGGTTTTCGATGGCCGGAAAGCCAAGTTGTGCGAGCAATGTCACCGAGGCGTGAAGGCCCGCAAAGGCAGCCGTAGTTTGCACCCCGCCTTCCATCCAATCGAGAGATGTGCGCACCGCGCGGTCGTAGCGCAGGTGGCCCTGGCCTTCGAACAGGAACCCCAAGGGATCTTCGACCGAAAGCCACCCTGCAGTAAGCGGCTTCAGCCGTGCGCGGGCCGCCTCACTGGCGTAGGCGGTGGCCAGGCCATCGACGCTCATCCACCACTTGTGTGTACCGGCGACCAAGTAGTCGACATGATCGAGATCGACAGCGAGGGCGCCCAAGGCCTGCACCCCATCGACGAACAGCTCGGCGTCGTGCGCGTGCGCGAGCTGGCCCAACGCGGTGAGGGGCATGCGCAGGCCGGTGGCGAATTGCACCGCGCTCACCGCAACGAGCCGTACCGGCTCGGTTTTGAGGGTGGCCTCGACCCGCTCCAGACCGGCCCCAGAGCCATCGCCAAACCCGTCGAGGGGTAGCGAGAGCACCCGCGCACCGAACCGAGCCGCCGTAGCTATCCACGGGGTCACATTGCTTGGGAATTCACCTTCGAAAACGACAATCACGTCTCCGGGCTTCCAGTCGATGGCGAGCGCGATGTCGACGATTCCTCGAGTGGTTCCTGGAGGAAACCCCAAACTCGCGGGTGCAACGCCCAGGAGTTCGGCGAGGTCTTCGCGCAACGCCTCGCGGGCTCGCATCCATCGGCCGACCGCCCCAATCCCCTCCGCCGCGAAGTCGTCGACGGCATGTCGGGCCGCCTCGACAACGGGCTGGGAAAGGGGGCTCACCGCAGCATGATTGAGGTAGACCCTGGGACGGAGGGTCGGAAACAGAGAACGGTCGCCAAGGACGGGAACGGGCATCACGCCGCTGTATCCGCCTAAGGCTGGGTCGCCTGCCGATCCTGGAGCCATTGTCGGGCCGCAGGGTCTTGCGTGAGCGCGATCGCTTTTTCGTAGGCTTCGTCTGCTTTGGGATCCCCAGCACGACGGAGCAAATCCGCCCGCACGGCCCACCAGGGTTGGTGCTGTTGCAGCTGCGGCGCGTTCATCGTGTCGAGGCAGGTCAGACCAGCCTTGGGACCATGCAGGGTCGCCATCGCAGCGGCATGCCCCAACGCTGCACCCACCGTTCCCGTGAGTTCAACCAGCGTCGCGTACAGCTCTACGACTTCGGCTCGCGTGTCCACACCATCGCGATGTCGCGCCACATGACACGACTGGATGGCGGCTTCGAGCTGGAAGCGGCCCAGTACCGCGTGCGGGGCGGCTCGACGAAGGGCCTTTTCGGCCTGTTGGATCCGACCCGCATCCCAAGCCGTCGGGTCTTGCTGATCGAGCGGAACGTAGCCGCCTTCTGAGTCACGGCGGGCGATGCGACGGGCATCGACGTGGCAGAGAAGGGCGAGGAGCCCAAGGGCCTCCGGCTCATCAGGAAGCAAGCCCGTCACCACTTCGGCGAGGTGGAGGGCTTCTCGGTGGCGATCTTGGGCCAAGGTGGGGTCTTCCGGTGCCGCGCCGAGGTCGAAGTCTCGGGCGAATGCCGCGTAGATCGCATCCAGGACCGCAGCTAGACGCGGGGCCCAATGTTCACGTTCGGGGACTTCGAAGGGGATTCCGGCCCGTTTGATCTTCTGTTTGGCACGGACCAATCGCTTGGCCATGCTCGCCGGCGAAACGAGAAAGGCGCGTGCGATGGTGGCCGCGTCTAGCCCCAGCACCACCTGCAGCATCAGAGGAGTGCGGGCGGCCACGTCGATGGCAGGGTGGGCACAGACGAAGAGCAGCGGCAGTCGTTCGTCGGTCTCGGGGACCTCGGTGGCTCGCATGATCAGAGTCTCCACAGCTCGCTCCCGCACTTGGGCGTGGCGGCCTTGGTCGACCAGCCGGCGCCGGGCCACCGCAAGCAGCCAGGCGTCGGGCTGGTCGGGAATGCCGCGTTCGGGCCACGTCCGCAGGGCGGCCGCAAACGCCTCGGAAAGGGCGTCCTCACAGGCCACGAGGTCGCGGGACCGCACCGCGAGGTACGCGAGCAAGCGTCCGTACGACGTGCGTGCGGTGCGGGCCACCGCCTCGTGGGCGGTGGTCAATCGAGGCTCCGGGGAAGCACGGGTCGAACTTCGATGCGTCCCGTGCGAGCGGCGGGGCAACGGGCGGCCCATGCGATGGCGTCGTCCAGATCGTTGGCTTCGATGATGTAGAACCCGGCCAACTGGTCCTTGGTGTCCGCGAAGGGACCGTCCTGGATCTTCAGGGCCTGACCCGGCCGTGCGGCCACGGTCGTGGCCGTATGCGGCAGGTCGAGTCGCTCGCCTCCGCGCATCTTTCCTGCGGCGACCAGCGCATCGGTGTAGGCGCTATATCCGGCTTGAACCTCGGCTTGCTCGGGGCCATCGGTTTCGCGGATCTGCTGGTCGGCTTCACTTTCGTAGATGAGGATGGCGTACTGCAGCGTCACTTGGTCTCCGAGGGAGAGGACTGGAGCCACGCCATTGCGCTCGCCTCATCGGCGAACCGGCGTTCGGCAAAGTGGTCGTGCACCGCCGGCATGTCGCCTGGCTCCCCAAATCCGATGTAGGCCATGCGACGGCTTCCCGCCGCGAGGTAGCGAGGCAGGATGACGCGGTCGCGCCAGCCCTCTTCGGGGGGAGGCCCCGGAAAGCGAAGCGCTTGCACGTCCACCAATAGCCCTTGGGGCCGGTACCGTTCCGTCACTGCGGCGTAGTGGGTCAGCGCCTCACAGAAGCCCTGGGTCGTGAGGTCTTCGGTATCGGACGTCCAGCGGAACGCGAGGACCTTTCCGCCATGGGACAGCTCGAATCGGTACCCGCGGGCCTCGGCAACCACCTTGGCCTCCGGCTCGGGCCACGGATTCAGTACGATCTTGCCGGTGCTGGCTCGACCCTCGAGCAGGTCATGGGCTTCGGCGGCACGCGTCAGAGGCAAGACATGGCCGACGGGCGCTTCGACCTTGCCTTCGGCGATCCAGCCGATCAGCGATTGCATGGCCGCTTGGGCCCACTGGGGACGCAATCCAAAAACCAATCCGAGGTTGAACGCGGTCACCGTTTGGCCAAGCGCTGGCGTTGAAAGCCATTGATCGAGCGTGTCCTGCTTGAAGGCGCGAACGTCGTTTCCTGCGCTGCCGTACACGATGGCCCGTCCGAAGGGGGCAAGCCAGGCCATTCCTCGGTCCAGCCAGGTTCCACCCGCCATCTCGAAGAGCACATCCACCCCATTGGGCGCAGCTTCCCGGATGCTCGCATCGAGATCGGAAGCTGCGGGGTCCAGCGCAACGTCTGCCCCGAGCCTTCGTGCGGTGGCCCGCTTCGCTTCCGTACTCGCCAGCGCAATCACCTTCCCCGCGCCAAGCACCTTCGCAACCTGGACGAGGAGCGAGCCCACCCCGCCCGCGGCCGCGGGAACCAATACCGTCTCACCGGGCTCGAGCCGAGCGACGTTGCGGAGCATCGACACGGCGGTCACCCCCGTAATGATGAGGCCTGCCGCGACGTTGAGGTCGAACTGAGGGGGAATGGGGTTGGCCCGACTGGCGACCGCGATGGCGTACTGGGCGTAGCCCCCTTCGCCGCCCGTTCCCACCACCGCGAAGACCGGGGTCCCTACCGCCGGACCTTCGACGTCGGGCCCGAGTGCATCCACGATGCCAGCCACCTCACCCCCGGGGATGTACGGGAACGTCGTGGGAAAGGGATAAGGAGAGGCCCTTCGACGCATGACGTCGGAAAAGTTTACCGATGCGGCGACGACCCGGATGCGGACTTGGCCGGGACCCGGATCGGGCAGGGGAATGGAAACGGGTCGCAGCCCATCGGCCGGCCCCGCCGTTTCAGCTTGCATCGCAATCATCTCATTCATGACGGCTCCTTCGTGCTTTCGTCAAGGAGACGTGCGAGCTGGACCCTGATGGACATCAAAACGAAATCGAGGTGGTATTCTGCCGCAGGTGGGACATCGCAAGGAGGTCTGGTGGCGGGAAAAACGCCTCCCGAGCCGATTTCGATCGGGCGGTACCGGGTCTTGCGATGGCTCCGGGACACCGCATTGGCGCACGTGTACCAATGTGAGCGGTTGATGGATGAGGCGTCGCCCGCGGTGGAACTCCATGTGCTGTCGGCGGAACACCACGAACAACCCAATAAGATCTCGCAATTCATCTCCCGAGGGCGGGTTGGGGCCCGACTCAAGCATCGAGGACTTCCCCGCATCCTCGAAGTCTCGGGAGCGGGCGAAGTGCCTTACGCCGTGCACGCATGGGTCGAGGGGCCGACCCTGCACCAACTACAGACCGAAAAGGGCTGGGGACGGTCCTTGGATCTGCGCATGGTGGTCCGGCTTGGCCTCGATGTCTCCGAGGCCCTGGCTCATGCGTTTCTCGCCGAAGATGTTCATGGGGAACCCATCGCCATGATTCATGGGGGGCTGTCGCCGGATCGGATTGTGATGGCCCCGGAAGGATTCGCCCGGGTCATCGACTTTGGTACGCCCGCCGGACCGCGGTACCACGCACCCGAAGTGTTGGCGGGAGCCACTTGGTCGGCACGGGCGGATGTCTACGCGCTCGGCGTGGTGCTCTACGCCTTGGTGACGGGACAGCATGCATGGCCCGGAACAGATGCCGACCCTCGGCGTACCGGACGATTGATCTCGCCGCGGACCATTCGAGCCGACGTGCCGCCCGACCTTGATTCGATCGTGCTGGGTTGCCTTGAGACCCGACCCATCGATCGGCCGCGTGATGCGGTCGTGCTCGGCGAAATCCTCGCCGATTGGTTGCTCGATCACGGGGGGCCCGTCGACGATGCGGAACTGGCGGCATGGGGCGTGGAGGACGCGCCTTCGGATGGCCCCCGGCTGGTCGGGGGAACCCGGCCCGGTGGGGCACGCCGCATTCGGGCCCCGTCGAGCACGTCCAGTGCCGAGGCACCGACTCGTCCGGCGCACCGAACGTCTCCCGAACCGCCGACCGCGCCGGATCTGTTGGCGACGATCCGAGACGAACCCGCACCCGGAGCAGAGGCGATTACGGTGCCGCATCCGGGCGCCATTGCGGCTCGTCTCGAAGCTGCAGGGGTCCTCAAACCCGAGGAGCGGTTCCGTCCCGTATGGGCGGCGGTCGCCCTGGTGGCGGTCGCCGCCGTAGGTGGCGTGGTCCTGGCGTGGTTCGGCCCTGCGCTCGGGCTACCTGCCGCCGATTTCGGAAGTCTCATCCAGCGTCTCGAAGCGTGGATGCCTCAGTAGGACCCCGTGGCTTCAAGGTAGGCACGCAGCGCTTCGCGGGTGGGTTCCTCTTCGCCGTGAAGAGGGATTTTCGTACCGTCGGCAACCAGCCAGGGCCCGTCGAGTTGGACCGTCTGCGGATAGGCCTGTGGCGGCGCTCCGTTGATGGACCAACCATGGATAGACAGGTCGAGCCGGGTGAACCGGCGGCCCACCCGGGGCGTCAATCCAAGCATGGCCAGGCCAAGCCCACCCAAGACCACCAGGCCCGGCCAGGCATTTCCGGTCAGCCCAACCCCCAAGGCCAGTCCCAACACACCGAGCGCGCCCAACGCCACCGCAAGCCGACGTGCCCCGCGGTCATCTTCGAGGCACAACGACGCATGTTCGTCATCCTCGTGGAGGAGTCGGGGTCTCAATGCGGGAGGAAGCGGCGGCACGTCGCCCCGGTATCGAGATAGAGGCCCCGGCGTTGGAACGAGGGGGGGCCGTGCGGATTCGGGCGATCGTGAGCATGCTGGCGTTCATTGCACTGGGGCTCGGCTTCGTGGCGTTGGCGTTTGCGGCTCAAGTGTGGTGGAGCATGCCCTCCCCGCAAGGCCGCCTCGTCCGAGGCCCTCACGACCTTGTCGGCGTCTACAGTGGCCGCGCCTACAGCTGGGTGGTGCCGACGGACGACCCAAAGGGGGTGGTGCTCGTCGACGTGGGCAGCGATGCCCAGGCGAGTCGGATCCTTGCTGAGCTTCGGAAGGGTGAGCGATCGGTGCGGGCGATTCTCATCACCCACGCGCACGGCGAGCAAGTGGAGGGACTCGCCGCATTTCCAGACGTTCCGGTGTATCTCGGTACCGCAGACCGGGGCTTGCTCGTCGGCGATGTCTCGCCTGAGGGTTGGTTGGCCCGATTCTACGCCGCTTCGGTTCCGTTGCCGGCCGATCTTCGGCTCATCGAAGCCGAGGAAACGGTCACCATCGAAGGCGCCACGTTCGTGGGCATTCCCACCCCAGGGCACACCCCCGGCAGTGTCACCTGGTGGTGGCGCGACGTGCTGTTTACGGGAGGATCCTTGATGGCAGCGACGCCCCCGACGCCGTCGCCAAGCGGGCTCAATGATGACGATGAAGCGGCGTTAGCGAGCGTTGAGAAGTTGCTTCCGCTCGATTTCGATGCCCTGGCCGACGGTCGAACCGGGGTCGTGACGACGGCTCGACCGCAGGTGCACTGGATGCTTGGCGCGACCTTGGACCCCCCAACGCGGACCCTGTTGGGGGGAGAACCTACGGGCCCGCCGATGGTCGAGCGCCGAGGTCTCTACGTCGAGGCCTGGATTCCCGGGTCGGATGGGCATCGGCCGGGTCTTGTCGTGAAGCCTGACGGACGAGCGACGGTGGTGCGAAACCCCGCTCTTCCCGAGGACCGCGCCTTCATGGGGCGGCAGGTGGTGGCCCAGGGAACTCCCTTGGGAGAGGACCAGGGCCGCATTGCAAGCGACCATCTGACGGAGGTTCAGTTGACCCTTGTCGAGGGTGAAACCCGGGGAGATGGGCGACTCCCGCACGTCACGGACGTCGCCCAACTCGACGCGTTGTTGCATCAGTGGGTCGTGGTGGAGGGTCGGGTTGTCGATCGGGAGGCGTTTGTGGCGGGTGCCACGTTTGCGCAGGGTCGAATCAAACTCGCTTCCCAGGCCGATGAGGCCTCGGACGGTTCCGTACCCGTCACGTTGTCGCTGCAGAGCCCCGACCCCCATACCGTCTGGCTCGGTCGCGTCATCAAAGGAGCGAAAGGCCCCGAGGTGGCGATCGTATATGCGTGTGGTTCCGTCGACGGGTGCCGCGACAACCCGTTCCAAACCGCGCTGCGGTGACATCGCAGTCACGGTCCCCGGGTCTCCCCCAGGTTGTCCACATGGTTTTCCACAGGGTTCCCACAGGGGGACAGGGGACCGGAGATCATCCTCATTGATGAGGTTAGCGAAGCATATTCGCAATCAAGACAGAAAAAATCAGGACGCGGACTCGCATTGGTTCCACAGCGAGGTAGGCCCCTCGGCTGTGTGACACCCTAGTGACGGAAACCCTTGCCGTCCTACGGAAGCGTAGCGAGAACCCGGTCCCAATCTGCCGATGTTTTCTTTTCGGTGGGGCAGTTGAGTTCGCCCGCCGTGGCGGTGATGTCTTCTACGCGGTTGTCGGGGGAGGGGTGCGACGACAGGAACTCGGGGACGCCCACGCCCCCATCTTCTTGGATTTGCCGGAAGAATCCCGCTGCACCGTCCGCGGCATAGGCGCTGTTGCACAGGTACCGAACGGAGAAATCGTCAGCGTCGGCTTCGTCGGCACGGCTGAACCGCAGCGATAGCAAGCCTTCGGTGACCTGAGCCAGTGCCCCTCGGTCGTCCCCCAGCACGACATCCAGCAGCAGGTCGATTCCCAAGTTTTGGGTAAGCTGGTCGGTGCTGTGGCGTCGATCTGCGTGGGCCGCTTCGTGTCCGAGCACACCCACGAAGTGATCTTCGACTGTCAGGTATTCCATGATGCCGGTGTAGATCCAGATGTAGCCCCCGGGTCCGGCGAACGCGTTGAGCGTCTCGTCGTCGTCGATGAGGTAGATCTCCCAGGCGAACTCATCGCGAAACTGAATATCCTCACTTTCGAGCACGATTCCGAGCATCCGCTCCAGTTCGTCGTACGCTTCAGGCGCATCCATGCGGTCGACGACGGGGAAGTTCTTCGGATCCGAGTTGATCTGGTCCCGCAACTGCATGCCGAGATCGATGTCGTCCTGAACCGAGAACAGATTGAGGCCACAGCCCGTAAGCGAGAGCAGCAGCCAGCTGCGTGCGATGGTCATCAGGGGGCTCCTTCATCAGGGGGATGACCATCCTACCCAGGGGGCCCGAAGGTGTGAGGGGGACACGAAGGTTGCAACCCGCTCGCGTTCGGCATGGGGAAGGTCTAAGGAGCCCGCCCTACCCGAGGTCTTCGATGGATGCTGCGTTGGACGCGATGGATGCCCCGCGCACCTTTCACTACGTGTTCGCCCACCGATCGTTACCGATGCTCGCGGCGAAGAACGCACCCCTGCTGCAGGAAGTGCTCAAGCATGATGGCCGCGCGTTTCTGCGACTGCACTGGAAGGCGACGTGCCGATCGCTTGGGATTGAGCCCCAGCCTTGGGAGGCGATTGGCTACGGACCGGGCAGTGACGTGATGGGGCGAGTGGGCCTGTCGTACGCAGGTGAGACGCAGATCGCAGGCTACAACGTGGCCTTTGTACAACTCCCGCTCGCGCTTCAGGTGCGGGAAGCACACTACGTCGCGATTCTGCACGGTGGAACCTCCACCCGCTACATCGCCTGGGAGCGTTCGTTGGATGGAGGCGCTCGCATTGCTGAGTGGCGGCTGACCCCATCGGGGCCCCGAGGTCGACGCATCGGCCCGGTTTCGCCCGATACGAGCTTCGACGCGTTTGTGGCGGCCCTTCAAGCGTGGGTGGGAGCCGCGGCCCGGCCTGCGGTGCCCGAGGCGCCCACGCTGCGACCCCGCGTGCGAACGCGCAAGCCACGGCCCGTTTCTCCGGTCGTGACGTCGGCCGATGCCGTGCTGGTGAGCGGGCTACTGATTGCGTGGTTCCTCATGATCGTCGTGCTCACGCTGTTATAGCGGGGGCGATGACCGTACCTTGGTGGCTCCCCCAGCTGGGCCGGGCCTTCGTCGAAACCGGACGGGCGATTGTTCGAGCCTGGCCCTTTGCGATTGGCTTGGGCCTGCTCGGGATGATGGCATCTTCCGTCCTGCAGGTGATGGTCGTGGGGGTGGTGACGCCGCCCTGGACGCTCACCATGATCGAGCAAGCGCGCGAACTCGACCGGTGGCCCCGTCGTCGCGTGCGTTCGATGCGGCGACTGGGTGACCTTGGGCCACGCGCATTTGTTGCGAGCGAAGATGCCAAGTTCTTCCTTCATCACGGGTTTGATTGGGGGGCGATTTGTTCGGTGGCGACGAGCGGTCAGTCGCGCGGAGCCTCCACCATCTCGCAGCAGGTCGCCAAGAACGTCTTTTTGTGGCAAGCCCGGTCCTACACCCGCAAGTTGATGGAAGCGTGGTACACCCTTTGGCTCGAAACATTCCTATCGAAGCACCGAATTCTCGAACTCTACATGAACGTTGCGGAAACCGGTCCTGCGGTCTTCGGTCTTGAAGCCGGGGCCCGCCATCACTTTGGCAAGACCGCGAAGCGTTTGAGCCAGACTGAGGTGGGTCGCATCGCGGGCATCCTGCCCAACCCCAAGCGTTCCATCGAAGGCAAGAGTGCGTGGAGCCGGGCTCGGTTCATCGCGCGGCATCCGGCACCGTTCCCCGGTGACAAAGGGTTTGGACTGCAGCAGCGTCACTTTGACGACCAGCCGCACGGGCCTTGGTCCTGCTTCGAGTGAAGGTCTGGTTCGCTCCGCCGATGTGACAGCCAATGCGCCTACCGCGGAGACGTTTATGCTGACGGCCAATCACGAGTTGCAGGACTGTCTCGACCGGGTGGACCGCCTGGGGGTGTTTCCTGCCGCGGCCGCGAAGATCCTGGAGATGTCGCGACATCCGGATGCGACTTTGGATCAACTTGAGAAGGCCGTCGAGATGGATTCGGTGCTTGCCGCACGCATTCTCAAGGTCGCCAACTCGCCATTTTACGTGCGCACGGTTCGAGTCGGAACACTTCGCCGTGCACTCCAGATGCTGGGCTTTACGGGCACCCGCGACATTGCCATCGCCTTGGCCATCGCATCGGTGAGCCGTGATCGGCTCCCCGTGGGACAGAGCCTTTGGTACCACGCCATGGCCACCGCTTGGGCCTGCCGGGTGATCGCACGTCACGGCCGCGGACTCGCTGGCGATGCGCTCTTTGTGGGAGGTATGCTCCACGATCTCGGCCAGCAGTTGCTTCTGGCCATCGAGTCCGACATCACGCACGATCTCATCGCCAAGTACGGCCCGGAGTCCGATTCGTATGTCAAGGCCGAACAGGACGTGTTCGGGTTCGACCACTCGAAGTTGGCAGGGGAGTGTTTGCGCCGCTGGAAACTTCCACTTGAGGCGGTCGAACTCGTCGAGCGACACCATGAACCGGTCGAGGAGGGTGGGTGTCACTACACCAACCCTCGTGCACGGGCCGTCCTCGCGGTTGCCGATCACATCGCGTATCCGTTGATCGAAGGCCTGCATCCCGCCGCGCTGTTCGATCGCGCGATGGCTCACCCCGCGGCGCCGACGATGCGCGTGGCGCGCGGCGGGTTGATGGCGGCGCTCGAAACGTTGGTCGAGCACCGGGACTCCCTCATCCTGGAGTAGGGATCAGCCTCCCTTCGACCTCTCATCGGCGCGCTTGGCCGACTCAGGAGCGAGGAACGCTCGCAAGCTGGGCTCGCGGGTCTCCTTGACCCGGATGCAGCGCTCCACACTGGCGCGCGTTTCGGCGAGAATCCGCTCGGTGCCTTGCACCTTGCGAGCCGGATCGTTGAAGAAGGGCACCGTGCGTTCGAACCGCTCGAGGTCACAGCCCCATCCGGTCCGGGCGAGGTTCATCCTGGCCTGGGGCGGCAAACTGCTGGCGACCAGGTCGTAGTGCTTCATCGTCCAGTCGATGAGCCGGTCGTTGAGTGCATCATCATCCTGGGACCGCAGACCGCCGGTGAGTGAAAACCGCTGGGGTACGGGCAGCTTTTCGTCAAGCAGCCGTTCGAACACGCGATCGTGCACTTCCGGCGAGGCGATGGTGGCCGCGTGGTAAAGGAGCTTGCCCTTCAACGAACGGTCCTGCACGTCGTCCACGAGCGCAACCATCTTCTCGAACAACGCCAGGTCGCCGTTATCGGTGAGCACCGACAGGGCGTTGTCGATCTGGTCGAAGGCCACGCTGGTCGGGTCTTCGAGGAACTGCTCTCCCAGCTTCGCCAGAGACCTGCGCAGCTTCTTGTCGCCTGCCTCGGCGAGCATGCCAAGCAAGCGCTGGCGCAGTTGTCCGACCTCGGCGGTTTCGCCTTCCTCGGGGGTTTCGACCGCATCGAACCAGGGCCGGAAGTGGTTCCGCTGCCACGCAAACCAACGGTCGAGCAGGTCCTCGTCCCCGATTTCGCGGAGGATGCCGGTCATATCGGCAGCGTTAATCACGGTCCGCTGGACCGAGAGGTCCGTTTCGTCGGCGAACGTCCCCGACGCCGTCAGCACCTCGGCCGCTTCGAGTTCGCCGGACTGAAGGCCGAGGGCCAGCGACATCCAGATTGAACGACGTTCGGCGGCGCTGAGTTGAGGACGGGCGTCGACAAGCTTCGACATCGCAGCTTCATCGAGGAGCCAAGCCCAATAGCCCACGCCATTGGCCGCAGGGTGAACCCACGTGACGTTCTCACCGAGGTCGACCGTCGACGTTGTGTTGGTGAGCACGGTCTGGACGATGTCCGAGGTGCCGTCGGCGCGGCCCACCCGCAGGGCGATGGGAAGCGTCCAGGTCTGCGACGGAAGTTCGACGCCGAGCTGGGCGTAGCGGGCCTGCTCGAGCGAGGCGCTCCCATCGTTGAGCGTCACGCGAAGTTGGGGGGCACCCGACCGATCGAGGTAGCCCGACAGGACCGACCCCACGTCCTTGCCCGTGGTTTGTTGGAAGCTCTGCATGAGGTCGCCAAACGTCGCATTGCCCCAACGGTACTTGGCTAGGTAGGCGCGCACACTCTTTTGAAACGCTTCGTCCCCGAGCCATTGCTGCGTCATGTCGAGTAGCGCTTCGCCCTTGTTGTAGGCGGCGAAATTGGTGGTCTCGAACACGGCCGACGGATCGACTTCGGTGCGGACCGGACGGGCCTCGGCGGTGCCGTCGTAGCTCAGCATGCCTTGCAACCGGCCCACCCGAGACACGTCTTGGCGTGCGTCGGGGCGCAGGCCATCTAGGGTGAGCACGCCCATCCAAGAAGCGAACGACTCGTTGAGCCACAGATCGTCCCACCAGTCCAGCGTGACGAGGTTGCCGAACCACATGTGCGCGACTTCGTGGGCCGAAACCTCGATGAGGCGGTGCTCCCGACGGCGGGTTGCCGTGGTGTCGTCGAAAAACAGGCTGTCGACGTAGACGATAGCGCCTGGATTCTCCATGGCCCCGTACGCGAACTTCGGCACTCCGATGAGATCCAGCTTGGGGTACGGGTAGGGATCGCCGAACCAGTTTTCGAGGTAGTCGACGATGGCTGGCAGGTCCTTGGCGGCGCTCGCCGCGATGTTCTCACGGCCGGCCACCGTCCAGACTTTGGAGGGAACGCGCATCCCTTCGACCGGGGTTCCGACGTAGGGCCCCACGGCAAGCGCCACCGCGTAGGACGGCATCGGTTCGCTCGTCGCGAAGAAGTCGACCCGCTGATTCCCTGCGGGACGGGTGCGGACGATCGGCATGTTGCTGATCGCGACCACATCTGCAGGGTGCTGGACGGTGAGCGTCCATGGGATCTTGTAGGACGGTTCATCGAAACACGGCCAGGCGCTACGGGCCTCGTCGGCCTCGAGTTGGCTCACCACATAGGGCTTACCGTCGTGTTCGAATCGATAAAGGCCGTAACTCTGTTCGTGGAGCTGCCCTTGGTACTCCAGGGTCAACGCATAGGTGCCGCGACGCAGGGTCCGTTTCGGGGCGAGGCGGAGCCGGTCCGCGCCCTCCTCGGTGACCTTCACGGAGTAGTTCCGAGTGCCGGTAGGCGAAGCGGTGCGCCGGAGCGAGGCCTTCTTCACAATGAGGCCTTCGCCGTGCAGCGGTATGTCTGCCACCTTGTCGCCAGGGGCGATCTCAAACGTGATCGTCGTGGTCGCATCGAACGTGGGCTTTGCCGGATCGATGGCCAGGACGATGTCTTGCGCGGTCGGCTGGACGACCGTTTCCAACCGGTCGCCAGCATTGGCCGACGACCCCAAATACAAGAGCGTGGTGATGAGCATGGGCGCTGGGTATCCCTCGGTTCACGTGCTTGGAGGGCAGGATGATACAGCCGTTCGAGGACTCAGTGCCGCACCTCGAACCCGGGTCCTGGGCTCATGAGTCAGCGGTGTTAATCGGCGACGTCCACCTCGCTTCAGGCGCGAGTGTCTGGCCCACCGCGGTGCTTCGGGGCGACATGGGACCGGTCCGAATCGGCCCCGATTCCAACGTCCAAGATGGGACGATTTGCCACGATACGACGAATCTTTCCGAGACTATTGTCGGGGCTCGTGTGACAATCGGGCACCGCGTAGTGTTGCACGGTTGTCGCATCGAAGATGACTGCCTCATCGGGATGGGAGCCATCGTCATGGACAACGTCGTCGTAGGGCGAGGCAGCTTCGTGGCGGCGGGAACGCTGATCCCTCCGGGCCGGAACGTTCCTCCCGGCTCATTCGTTAGGGGATTTCCCGGTAAGGTCGTGCGACCGGTGGGGGAACGCGAAACCGCGATGATCGAGGCAGGGTGGCGCTCCTACCAGAAGAAGCTTGCGAGCTGGCTTTAAGCTCCGTTTAGGGGCTGCGCGTCCAGCTGTCGGCGGCGGGGTTCCACGAAAGCCAGCCGGGCACGCCCTCGACCACTTTTACTTGGGTCTTCGACGAGACGTCGTCGATGCGCATCTCGATGATGTGACTTCCGGCCGGCATCTCGAAGTTGTCGAACGGGGTTTTACCGAGCCACATCTCATCGATCCAGATCTCGGCGCCGGGTGGTTCCGACCGGAAATCCCAGGTGCTGGCGTTGGCCTCGCGACCAAACCATGAGCCAGGATCAAACGGCCAACTGGCGCGCTCCGCGGCTTCGACCCACGCGGCCGAGCCCAGCATGCCCACCACGGCGACGGCGGAAAGCAGCAGCAGCAAGTTCACCACGGTCAACGTGGCGAGCACGGTGGTGTTCCGTGTGCTGCGGGGAGGGGCCGGAGCGGGATCGTCCGGCGACGGCGAGGCATCGCCCGCCACGGCGGTGAGAATCTGGCCGCACAAGGGGTCGTCGCTGGAACCGATGCGGTGCGGAACCTGCGTTTCGGCCCACTCTCGAAGGGTCGGGCCTTCCATGCGGCGGGTGAGATCGCGGCAGAGCGATTCCACGTCGCGCAGGGTGGGCCTATCGAGGGGGTCCGTGATCGACATGCGCACGGCCAGGTCTAAGGCGGCTCGTTCGGCGCCACGGGTGCGGGCTAACGCCTCGTCCATGACCTGCCGATCCGTTGGGCCACCGGTGACGAGCTTGTAAAGCACCATGCCGAGCGAGAACACATCGGCCGCGGGGGTTTCAATGCCTTGCAAACGCTCGGGCGCGATGTAGCCGTAGGTGCCCTGGATGGCGTGGGTCGTATGGGCCTCACGGGCGGCAAACCGCGCCCGGGCCACCCCGAAATCGAGAAGCTTGACCTCTCCGCTTCGGGTGAGCTGAATGTTGCCTGGCTTGATGTCGCGGTGGATCAGCTGAAGCGGGCGGTCGTGAGGACCGCGTTGGTGGAACAGGTGATCGAGCGCACGCGCAACCTCCTGGACCACCTCGAGCGCGACGCGAGGCGGGAAGGGCCCTCGGTGGCGCACAAGCGCCCGACAACTGGCTCCGGGCACGTACTCCATGACGATCGCCCAAAAGCCGGCGATCTTCATGGGTGGTTCGACCGAGATGACGGCACGATCCCGGACGAGACCCAGAATTCGGGACTCATCACGGAACCGCTGCAGCACTTCGGGAGTGGGGTGACGGTCCGTCAGCAGCTTGATCGCCACGTCCTTGACAAACCCCACCGGGCCTTCGAGCCGTGCCCGGTAGACCTTGCCAAACCCCCCTCGACCGAGGAGTTCCATAATTCGGTAGGACCGAAGGTCCGTGCGGGGAGAGATGGCGGACACCGTTGCAGGATACCCCGTACAGCAAGGTGTGGGTGGGGTGTGCGGCGACGATCCGCCACCGCATCAGTCGTTGTAGAAGCTCGCAACTCCGATCACCGCGCGCTCATCACTGAGCGAGACCCCATCGGCATCTTCGACCGTGACCGAGACCGTCAGGGTCTGCCCTTCGAGCTCGGAATCATCCTGAATGTCGAGGAGGATCCGGCGCCCGATCATCTGGTACACACCTGGGGTGTCGCTCGCGGCGATTCCCTGCCGGAAATCAACCGTATCGGCGCCTTGTAATCCAGAGACGATGGTGCCGTCCTCGCGACGAACTTGAAACGTCGTGAGCGGGTTGCGAGGATCCGACAGGTCATTGGCGCTGCCGGGGTCGATCCCTTGCACGAGGATGCTGCCTTCGAGGTGGTAACCACCTTGAGGGCCGAAGATGATCACGATGTCATCGCCGTCGTCGAGTGACACGAAGCGATCGAGGCCGGTGCCCAGTTCGATGCCCGGGTCGAGGACGACGGGATCGTCTGGACCAGACGGATCGTTCGTACACGCGAGCAACGCGATCAGAGGCAGAGGCATTGGCAGTCGTCCGAGCGGCGGGCACAGGATTCACCCGACGTCGCCCCGATGAGTTCGATCCACGTGTCGGTCTGCAGATCGTAGCGCCAGGTGTCGTCGAGGTGGTCGCTACACTCGGCGTGCAGTCCGCCGAAGATCCACAGGCTGTCGTGCATGACGGTGGTCATGGCGTTGTGACGTCGCTCAGGTGCGGTGAGGTCCTGCTCGACGAACGTGGCTGGAACCTCGCTGGGGTTCCCCAGGCAGCCGAGGCCGCCGAGCAGCACGTCGGCGAAATAGACCTCGCTCCATGCGCCGGTCTCGGGGTCCATCTGCCACAGGTCGTTTTGATCGCCAAAGTCGGTGTGCCCACCGAACAACAGGTAGCGATCGAGCTTCGAATCGTACGACATCTGCGCGTGCATGCGGGTGGACGGGGCAAAGGTGGCGCCGCCGTTCAGCTCCATCCATTCCCCCGACTCAAGGTCGAGAGCGAACGCGTCGTTGTAAGCGAAGCTGACGAAGTTGCCTTCTTGACCGCCGAAGATCACGAGGCGATTGCGAGCCGTGTCGTGCAAGCTGCCCAGGAAACTGCGGCGGGACGGCTTGTCGCCCGTCGTGGTGATGCGTTCCCACGCGGTGCCGTCCCACGACCACAGTTGCTGCGTGATGTTGAAGGTCAGCGGGTCGGTGTTGGTGTTGCCGCCCCAGATGTAGAACTTGCCCGACGCTTGGTCGTAGGCGCCCTGGGCGTAGTATCGCGGAGCCGGGCCGCCACGGCCATCGTCGAGAAGCGTCCATTCACGCTTGCCGAAATCGAACTCCCAAAGGTCGTTGTACAGGGTGTAATCGCCCGTTTCGCCATCTTGGCGCCAGCGACCGCCGAACAGCAACGCCCGACCGCCTTCCTCGTCAATGGCGATCGCGTAGCGCGCCCGGGCCGAGGGGGCGGTCTCCGTCTCCACCATCGTCCAGCCCTTGCCGGGTTCGAACAACCAGGTGTCGTCGAGGTACTTGGCTCGTGGGATCTGGTTGACCACCAGTCCCTCGTTGCCCGCAAAAATCAAGATTTCATTGCCGGCTTCGTAGGCGGCAGGCCTGATCTCGGACCGTTTGCTGGGAGTCGTTTGGGTCTCGATCACATCGAGGTCGGGCGTGCCGCCACACGCCGCAAGAAGGAGAGAAACCGCCATCCACGAGGGTCGCATGAGATTCGTGCTCCTGTTTGTTATTTGGCCCCGCACCGGCGGAGTGTATCGGCCGAAAGGCGTCTTGACGAGAAACGGCAGCAGTCGTATGCGGCTTCATGCCGTATCCAGCCCCTGACCTCGCTCGACGAGGCGCAGTTGGCCGGTTTCTCACCGGGCTGACCTACCCCCTTCAGGGCTTCCGATTGGTGCTGACGCACCCGCAGCTCTGGAAGTACCTGGTCGCCCCGATGTTCCTCTCCTTGCTCGCACTGCTGGCTGCGCTCTACGGATCGGTGCGGCTCGTGGGCGCATTCGCGGAAACCGTCGAACCCGCCAATCTCGGTCAAGAACTGTCGTTCTTCATCTTGTCGGGACTTGCCTACATCGTGGCCTTTGCACTCACCATGGTCGTGACCTACGTCGTGGCCAACTTGGTGGCGGTTCCCTTCAACGATCGCCTCTCCGACAAGGTGGAACAACTCACCTTGGGCCCGCTCGACGAGCCGTTCCATCTGGGAACCCTGATCACCGACCTGCTTCAATCCGTGATTCACTCTGCCCTTTCGCTGTTTCTTTGGGGCTTTGTGATGGTCGGCCTGCTCGTCTTTCATCTGGTGCCGGTCTTCGGCAACCTGATGTCGGTATTGGGCACGACGCTGGCCACAGGCTTCTTCTTGTCGCGTGAGATGATGGATGGCGCGATGTCGCGCCGACGCCTTGGCTACTTCCACAAGCTGCGCGTGCTCTGGGCCAATCGCGCGCTGTGCTTGGGCTTTGGCATGGTGGCGTCGGGCTTTCTGTGGTTGCCCGGACTCAACATCCTGCTCATGCCGATGGTCGTCGCAGGCGGCACCCTCATGTTTTGCCACCTCGAGACGCGCGAGCTGGTGCCCAATCGAGACGGGTCGGGCCCCTTCGTGGACCAACGCCGCCGCGGGTGAGACTACCCGAGCAGGTCAGGGTGGCGTTCCAGGTACTCTTTGGCCCAGACACACTCCACTTCGACGTCGAGGTGGGCTTCCTTGGCGTAGTTCACGGCCGCCTTGATGAGGGCCGCACCCGCTCCCTGACCCTGGATGTCGTTGGCGATTGCGGTGTCGATGAGGGTCAGGGTGCGCTCATGCCGATGGTAGGTGAGGGTCCCCAGCTCGTCCGAACCTCGGTCTACGGTGAAAGCGCCGCGCTCGCCAGCGCGGTGATGGACGTGCAGATCGTCGTTCATGGCGTCCTCAAAGGGTCTTTAGGTATTCGAGTACGGCCGTCCGTTCGTCGGCCGTCAACGCCTCCCCATAGCGATGTCCAGCGTTGCTCGCGCCCTCGACCGACGTGTCGTACAGCCACTCATCGGCCGGTGCGTCGGTGTAGGGCCAGCCCATCGTGGTGTGGTCGAGGGTCGTGTCGGTGGGATCCCGACGCCAGGTCGCAGGACGTGCGGCCGGATCGAGAACCCCCCGTAGATCAGGCACCGACCCGTTGTGAAAGTAGGGAGCGGTCGCCCAAATCCCATCGAGAGGTGGGGCGACGTACCCGACGGCAGGGGACTTCCCGGGGTTGCCCGCCGACCCAAACCAGCTGTCCTCAAGCCACGCGGTGAACGGCGTGTTGTCGAAGGCTCGGGCATAGACCGGGTCGGTGCCGATCTCCTCGAGCGGTACGATGACTTCGGGGTACTCGCGGCGGTTGCCATAAGTCCCATGGCAGCGGCTGCAATGCTCGACGAACGGGGCTTCGCCGTCGTTGGCCAAGCCCGCATCGAGGGGACCGGGGTATGGCGGCGGCTCCAGCGCCTCGAGCCAGGCCACAACATCGGAAAAGTCCGGGAGGATCCGTTCAGCTTGCGAAGCGTCCTCAATGGCCACGATGCTGATCTGCAGGATGAGCCGCTCGCGTTGCCCCAGGCCGAATCCGGTCCAGTAGAGTGAATCTCGGCGTTTGGCATGCCATAGTGGAGGCGTATCCGACCAGATGGGCGTGGCCGGAATCTCGTACGACGGCGTGTCAAGCCACCGCAGCGTGTCGGGCTCGCGATGCGCAGCCGCGGCCCGTTCAAGGCTGAACGCTGGGTTTACTCCGGCAAACGGCGTAATGGTGGCCGGGGTGACGGTGCGGCCTCCGCGGATGAACGGGGTCGCGGCTTCGGCTTCGGGGCTGTTGGGTCCGTACGTGGCGTCGAGCACCGTCTCGACGAGGCCGAAGAGGTTGACCCCAACGTCGGACGAAAAGTCGATGCGGGCGTCGCCGAGCCCCGCAATGAAGGTGCCTTCCACTTCTGCCGCATGGCAGCCCATGCACGTAAGGCCTCCGACCACTTCGACCCCATTGGGCGCCTCGAACAGGTTGTAGCTGCGATCCAGCTCGGCCGACCGACCCTCACGTTCAAGTTCGTTGGCCGGGTTGGGGTTCGGAACCAGGTCGAACCAAAGGTCCGCCGGCACCCCGGCACCCACGAAGTCGCCGTAGCGGAGCACATCCCAGCCGGCATCGGGGTCTCCCGAGAGGACGGGATCGGAATCGGAACACGCCACCAAAGCAAGCCACCACATGGGCTTGGCCTAACGCTACGCGGGGAACTCCGGATCGACGTTGGGCAAACGGCCGAGGACCGCTTGAACGGCAAACCCCAGCAGTGACAGCACACCGAGGGCCAAGCCGATCACGACACCAAGATCCACCAGGGCGCGCCACGGTTCGGGCAAGAGTCGAACGAGCAGCACGAGCACGACGATGCCCGCGACAAGCAACCGACTCACCAGCAGCCGACGGGGGGTGCCGTACAACAGGCCCATGGCAACGAGAGGAGCCAATGCGATGCGCCACGGCGCTGGATCTTTGGCGATTCCGGCCGCGCGCACGACTACCCGGGGATTGAATTGAAGGTGAAAGCCCCGGTACGACTCGGTGTAGGCCATGAAGATGACCCAACCCACGGCGAGGGCCACGTGCCACGCCGCAAGCTCCATGTCGAACAAGCTTAAGGCCCGAGGCGCCAGTCGAAACACGGCCTGGCTCAAGATCAACACCACGCCACCCACACCCCAGGCCCAGATCGTCCATTCGGGGGTCGTCGTCGGCATTTGAGTCTCGCCCATGGGCTCCTCGTCGTTGGCTTCCGCGCCCTGCGTACGTAGCCTGCTATGCTCCGACCCGTATGTCCTCTTCCTCTGCATCTGACGCGGATGTAGCCCGCGTCCTTGGCCAGTCGTCTCCTTGGTTACGTGGTGGCGCCCTTGCGTTGTGGTTGCTCGTCGCAGGCATCGGATCGTTGATTGTCGTGCAGACGTTCGTGGTCGACGCCGAGACACGTCCTGTCGGCTATGGCGCCATCGCCGTCCTCGCTGCGTACGCGAGCTTGGTGGTGTTGATGGTGGGCTTTGCGATGATGGCGCTCTCGCTGACGCGACAAGCCCGGGCGGTCGCCGAGGTGGAACAAGGCGAAGGGGCCGTACGGGACGTTCTGGCGCATGTGAGACGGTTCTGGCAGTTCTTCGCCATCACGTTGCTCGGCACTTGTTTCATTGGGTGTGGCGCCATCGCTACGGGCACGGCCGGGGCCATCGAGCAGATGATCGAGCAGCTGGGAGCGGACGATGAGTGAGGTTCCGCCTAGCTCAACCGAAGTGGATACGACCCCCCGGCAACGGGCGGAACCCGCGACCACGCTCGAGGTCCCCGCGGCGGATGTGGCCGACCCCGATCTACGCCTGGTCGCCACGACGGGATGCTCGCTGCGCATCGTGACCGCCTTTGCCCTGGTGCTCACGGTCGTGTGGACGCTCACCGCGGTGGTGTTTGCCGCACGCCTGATGGAAGACGCCCCCATTCTTGGCCGGGCCGTGATCCTGGTTCAGGCCATCGTGGCTTTGGGTGGCGTGGTGGCCTGCGCACAGATGGTGCGTCACCTAAGGGCCGTCCGCGACGCCAGGAGAGGCCGTCCCATCGCGGTGCGGCGGGCGCTTGCCGCCCATCGCGATTTCGTAGCCACGATACTCGTGTTGATCGCGCTGACCGCGCTGACGCTGATCGCGGGCCTCGCCTGGTGGCTGCTCGCCGGCTGAGCGTGGTCTATGCACCCAGCCGCTGCTCGATGGCATCGCAAAAGGCCGAAAACGAGAGATCTCCGCCCAACGCGACCGGCAGCCCGGACTCGAGCGCCGTGGCGGCGGCATCGTGGAGGCGCTCGGCTTCGCTGTCGAGGCCCAAGTGCCGAAGCAAGTGTACGGCGGGCAGCAGGATGGGGAGGGGATTGGCCCGGTCGGTCCCATCGACCTCCGGCGTGTCGCCGTGCCCCGCGGTGAACAAGGTTGCGTCGCTGCCGTAGTTGATCGACGGTGCATTCGTGGCGCCCCCGACGAGGCCCGCACACAAGTCCGCGACGATGTCGCCAAAGAGGTTGCCGCACAACAGCACCTCGAATTGCGACGGGTCGATCACGAGCTTCATGCAAAGGGCATCGACGATCACGTCCTCGCAGGTGATCTCAGGAAACTCCGAGGCGCCGACCTCCCGCGCGACCCGCAGGAACATGCCGTCCGAAAGCTTCATGATGTTCGCCTTGTGGACGATCGTGACCTTGGGCCGTCCCGTCTGGCGCGCCGTCTCGAAGGCATGCCTCGCGATGCGGGCCACCGCTTGTTCGGTGGTGACCTTGAGGCTTTCAAAGACGCCCTGGATGCTCTCATGTTCGAGGTGCGCGTACACGTCCTCGGTGGTCTCCCGCACCACGAGCAGATCGACGTCGTGGTGGCGGACCGGAACCCCGGGAAGGGGGCGAATGGGCCGATGCTGGGCGTAGACCCCGAGTTCATCGCGCAACACCACCGACGGGGGGAGGCCTTCGCCTCGGGCATGCTGGTAGCCCACGAGTGCTGTCTTGGTGTGTGCCGCGCTGCGGAGCATGTCTTCGTGGGTCGCGTTGGGGGACGGATCGTCCCACGCGATGTCGGCTCCCGCGGCGTTGATGAGCGTTTGAACGCGACGGAACGTCGTCGGGGCATCGCCGTGGACGGCGGTCACTGCGTGGCTCATGCGGGCTCCAGCGCGTCGATGAGGGCGGCCGTGAATTCGGCCGTGTTGGCGGTGCCGCCGAGGTCACCCGTGCGAACGGACCCTTCGGCAAGCACCCGGTTGATGGCGTTGCGAACGCGCTGGCCCACCGCGTGAGCCCCCATCCACTCGACCATGAGGCAGCCGGAAAGCAACACCGCCAGTGGGTTGGCGATGCCCCTGCCTGCAATGTCCGGTGCCGTGCCATGGACCGCTTCGAACAGCGCCACATCGTGACCGATGTTGGCTCCTGGGACCACGCCCAGCCCCCCGACAAGGCCCGCACAGAGATCCGAGAAGATGTCCCCGTAGAGGTTCTCGAGGAGCAGCACGTCGTAGCCCTCTCCGCCCCCTTGCGCGAGGGCCATCGACACCTGGTCGATCGAGGCCTCGTCTTGTTCGAGGAAGGGGTAGTCCTTCCCCACTTCAAAGAAAGCGTCGACGAATGCACCATCTCCCAAGGGAAGCACGGCCTTCTTGTGGCAGACCGTGATCTTGCGTCGACCGTGGTTTCGCGCGAACTCGAACGCCCATTTCGCGATGCGGGTGGCCGCGGCCTTCGAAGACAGCTTGAGCGACACCACGGTGTCGTTGCGGACCTGGTGTTCGATTCCCGCGTACAAGCCTTCGGTGTTCTCGCGGAGGACCACCAGGTCGACATCATCGTATCGCGATGACACGCCCGGCAAGCTGGCCACCGGGCGCCAACCCACGAAGAGCTGGAGCTTCTGCCGCAGCTGAACATTGGCCGAGCGGTAACCGCCGCCCTTGGGGGTGCCGAGGGGGCCTTTGAGGCCGATGCGGTTGCGGCGGAGGCTGGCGATGACGTCGTCGGGCAGGGGGTGCCCAGACGCTTCGAACGCGGCCTGTCCTGCTACGACCCGCTCCCACTCGACGGGGGCGCCCGCGGCATCGAGGACTTCCGTCGCTGCGCGGGTCACCTCGGGCCCGATCCCGTCGCCTTCGATCAGGGTGACGCGATGCTTCACAGTGCTTCCTCTGGTTCGTGTGCACTCATGGCCGCAAGGTAGCCGCATTGGGAAGACCAGCACACCAGGCGAGCCTGCAGATAGAGTTCGGCATGGGGGTGGTGATGTCGGATCCCGAACGGGACCTCGAGTTGTTGAAACTGGTGTTCTCTCGTCACTTTTTGCTGAAGCTGGCTCGGGTCGACGCCAAGCTACTGGTCGAAGAGCGGCAGATGCTCGATGAGGTTTGCCCGCCGGCGACGCTTCAGGAGCACGGACTCATGGCGGCGGACGGGACGCTGACGGCGGCTTGGGTGGACCAGCTCGAAACGGCCAGACGCGAACTTCCGGCTCGCCTCCCGATGGCCGAAAAGCTCGCGATGATCACCCGTTTCGTCGATATGGCCGTCATCGACGGTGACCTTCACCATGACGAAGGCACGGTGTTGCTCGAAGCGGCAACGGAGTTGGACGTCGATCCCGAGACCTTCAATGCCCATCTCGATGGGCTCACCGATCAGGTAGGCCAGGTGGAGTTGGCCGACCTCGAAGACACCCAATCGGATCCTTGATCGGTTCAGGCGCCTGCTAAGGCCTTCTTGGCCACGCGATGTTCCTCGTCGGTGGAGCCTCGCTTCCAGTAGCTGCTGATGTAGAGCTGGTCTGGACCGAGTCCTCGCTCGTTCCGAAGGTAGCGCCGGAGGTCACGGATGTTGTTGAACTCACCGGCCACCCAGGCGCCAACGCGGCCTTCGGGCCAGGGCAACGCCCGCACCCGCTCGGCGAGGGCCAGGTTGCCCGGCTCGGGATGCGGATTGACGAGCCATTCCAGCGTGACTCCGGGAGGGCAGGTGAGCCGCTGTTCATCGGCAGAGTCTGGGATTTCAACGACGGCGTGACCTCGGGCCTCGGCGGGGAGTCGGGCGAGGTTGACGGCCAGAGCGGGAAGCCCGGACAGGTCGCTGGCCAGCAGGACGTGATCCGCGGTGACGTCGATGGGCTGGACCGCACCGGGCCCGGCCAGCAGCGCATCGTCTCCCGGGCTTGCCTGTAGGGCCCAACCGGTGGCTGGGCCGGCAGGTTCGTGAATCACGAACTCCAGCGTAAGTGCAGGGATTGCCCGGTCGAATGCCCGGATGGTGTAGCTTCGCTTCGGCGCTTTAGGAAGTTCCACCGAAGGATCGCCGGGGTCAACGAGGAGCAGCTTTACGTAGCCGCCCTCCATCCCCTCAGGGAAGTCGTCGAGCGACGAACCTTTGAACACAATGCGCCTAAGATGAGGCGTTTGCTGCTCCACCGACGCCACCGTGACGCGACGCACTCGCTTGGCCATCGTTCCTCCTCTCCCACCCGTAGCGAGGTGGTGGAGGTCTTACGGCGAGGCGGCTTCCTCATCGGGTGTGACCTCGCGCCAGACCAGCGTGATCGTCGCCACGTAGGGGTCGATCTCTTCTAGGCCTTCGGTGTCTGACGAGAATTGTCGGTCGCCCCCGCTCAGGATCGCTTGGGCCGCTTTGGACCAGTGGGTGTCGCCACGCTTGGGCTGATGGCGCGGCTGAGTGCCTACGGCCAGGCGGAAGCTTGACTCCCTGACGGGCGTGGCCACCACGGTGCCCCCCCAATCCCATCCGTAGCCGTAGAGCTTGAAGTCACCGAGCGCCGCTCGCAGATCACCGAGGCTCGCGCCTAACTGTAGGCCGTTGTCCGTGCGGTAGGCCTCGCCGAGCACCTGAATGCGGTCGACGGTGGTGCCATCGGTCTTCAAACGCAACGCATAGGGCGTACCGCCAAGCACCTCGAGACCCGGCGCAAACATCCCTTCGCCCAGGTCGAATTTCGTTTCCGTGATGGCCGCTTCGCCAAGCTTTTCGACGAGCATGGCGCGGGTGGTGTCGTGTCCAATGAAGCCAACGCCAGTCGTTGAAACGATGGGTTCAATCGGTGCATCAACGGGGATCGCTAAGGGTTGCGAGGCTGGGTTTTCGGTGGGCGCTTCGGATGGGACGACTTCGGGGGCTGCCTCGACGGCGGCTTCGCCAGGGGCTGGATCGACCAGGGTTTCCGTCCCGCACGCAGCGAGCGTTAGCCAAAGCATGACGCCTCCCCCGGGCGTCAGCGATGTGCCGCCCATCCTTGGCGGTAGTAGCGGGCGAGCACGGGTTCGGAAAGGCGATTGACCTGAACCGGGCGCCGGGCCATGTCGGCCGGAAAGTCCCACATGCTCGAAATCGTGGCTTTGGTCAAGAATTTTGCATCATCCGGTACGGAGAGGGTGCGGACATCCACCCCGGTTTCGGTGACCAACACAAAGCCCCATTCCCCAAACGTGGGGACCTGGACATGCCCGGGATGGACGGTTCGGGCGAGCGGGGCTTCGGCGACCGCCGCCTCTAGGGTGGTGGCGATGCACCAAAACGCATCGGGTGCGTAGAACGGGCTGGTTGCCTGGGTGACCAGGGCGCCACGGGGGGCTAAGCGCTCGAGGGCCAAGCGATACGTGGATTGAGCGTAGAGCCTGGCAAGCTGCGGATCGTTGGGGTCAGGGAGATCGATGAGGATCACATCGTACAGATCCTCGGTCGAGCGAAGCCACGCGATGGCGTCCGCGGCATGGGTGGTGACGCGTGCATCCCGCAGCGCACCTTGATTGAGTTCAGACAACCGAGGGTGATCGCGAAACAGCGCCATGACCTCGGGATCCAGGTCCACAAGGTCGACGTGCACGACGCCAGGATGGGTGAGGACCCGCTGCACGGCCAGCCCGTCGCCTCCCCCCAAGATGAGCACCCGACCGGGTCGAGGCGTAGCCGCAAGGGCGGGAAACACGAGGGTTTCGTGGTAGCGGTATTCGTCCATCGTGGCGAACTGCAGGTGCCCATTGAGGTACAGACGAACATCGTCTCGCCAACGGGTGACCACCAGCCGCTGGTACGGGGTGTCCTTGGCCACGAGGATGTCGGACTCATACAGTTGATCTTCGAGGAAGGTCGAGGTTGCACCTCCCGTCCAGAACACACCGAGCAATCCAGCCAGGACCGCGCTGCTCGTGACGGTAAGGCCCACCGTGCGTTCTCCACGAAGCAAGACCCGGATGGCCACCAAGGCGACCACCGCGTTCAGGCCACCAAACAGGGCCGCCGCACGTACGCTGCCGAGGTAGGGCAGCAAGAGCAGGGGGAAGGCCACGGATCCGACGAGTGCGCCAAGGTAGTCGACCGCAAGCACCTGACTGATGGCCAGCCGAATGGTCAAGGTCTGCTTGAAGATCCGCAGCAGTAGCGGAATCTCAGCCCCTGACGCGATGCCCACGAGCCCGCAAATGACGGCAACGACCAGTGGATAGCCTTCGTCGAGGGTGGCATAGGCGGCAAACATGAGGAGTCCCGAGGTTCCTCCCACCACCGCTGCGAGGAGTTCCGCCCATACGAAGGCGCGCCCCAACTGGGGGTCATCGACGTATTGGGCGAGCCACGCGCCCACGCCCATCGCGAACAGGGTCCAGCCGATGACCAGGGAGAACACCAGCACCGACCCGCCCAGGAGGTAGGTCGACAGTGTTCCTGCCACCAGTTCGTAGACGAGGCCGGCAATGGCGACCCCGAAAACGGAGGCGAGGAGGACCAGTTCGCGTGCAGAAGCGCCCCGGGAACCCGGGCTACTTTCCACCGCGGAGGCCCCCTCCGAGGATGAGGCGGCCCGCCATGGGGTTCGCCTGTCGGACGCTCACTTGTTCGTGCAGTTCGCGGTCCATCATGAAGGAGGACCGCGCCAACGCAGCCGCTCCAAACGTGGCTCCGCCGCCCAACACCGACACGATGAGCAGCTGTCTGATGAGGCGGCTCATGCTTCCTCCTTCCGCTTGGCTTCGAAGCCCATCCACGCGAACGCCATGCCAGCGGCGAGGATGCCGAACGCCAACATCACCAGCAAGTGGTAACGCGACATGTAGGCCCCCTGTGTGACCACGACGTCGACACTCACCGGGCGGTCGTACTCGAGGCTGGCTTCAAGGGCGTAGGTTCCTGGCGGAGGAGCAGCCAAATACTTGGTGGAACGCCGGTTCCCTTCCGACCAGGATTCTCCGCCTTCCACGCCCGAGTAGTACCCAACCTCGCGACCGAGGTAGCCGACCGGCACTTCGCCGTTTGCGTCCACCCAATCAAGGTCGATCCACACCCAGCTGTTGCTTACCTGGGGCGCGGCATACTTGACCACCAGCACATCACCACCGGATTCCGTAATTTCGAACGGCGGAGAAACGACGGACCGCTCACCGGTTGCACTTGCAGGAATGGTGAATGTCGTGAGTTCCTGACCCGTTGACCCAAAGGTTGCGACCACGACGAGCAGGTTGAAGAACGCGATGAGTGCAGCGCCTACGACGTAGCCGGCTCGGCCAACCCAAGGATTGGGCTGGGCGGCGTGGACGGTGTGTTGGTCCCATTCGGTGAGCGGCTTGTCACCGAAATCGACGACATCCTTGTCACGCGGGAGCCATTGTCCCTGGAAGATCTCGACTTCCGCGCCGTCTTCGCGCCGATCGATTTCGACGGAAAGGTAGTGGGGCGGCTCGGACAGGTCGTAGCTTGCAACGACCTCACCCACTTCGCAGGCGTAGGGCAACGCGCCATCGACGTAGGTGAGCATCTGTCGGCCTTTGGCGCGCAGCTTGAACTCCCGGCCGTCGTGCTTGATGACGTCGCCGTAGTGCGCCCGCTGGAGGTCGCGCAGCGGAGGCCCCCGGTCGATGGGGCGCGAGTAGCACAGGTGGCCATTGTCGAGTTCCAGGTACACGTAGCCGTGGTCGGGGCAGTACAGCAGGAACTCTTGGGTGACGTAGCCCTCCGGGTCTCGCCACTTCAGGCGAGCGATGACCTCGCCCTTCATGCCCTCGATGGTGCCTTCATCGCCAAGCTCGAGCATGAACCGGGTCTTGGCGACTTTGCCACGGACGACAGAACGTCCGGCCTCGTCGAGTTCGAGCACGCTGTCGCAGTTGCGACAGGTGATTTGAACCGCCCGCTCGCCCTGGTGGGGCAACACCAGGTTGGAGCCACAGTTGGCGCACTCCAACGCGGCGGCGGTCGGCGCAGCATCGACCGGGCGGTCGGGCCGAGGCGGGAACACGATCTGCTCGACGTCGATCGCACGCCCAGCAAACGCCTCGGCGCCGTCGTCGCCAAACTCCACCAGGAGCATCCGGGGACCATCCACCTCGGCGAGATCGACGTAGCGGATGTCTTCACCGGGCCTAAAGTTTCGGGGAAGCTGCCCTTCGCCACCGGTAACCCGTCCGGGGCCCGTCTCGCGGACCTCGTACAGGGCGTCGCCAAGCGGCAGCTGGTCGCCGATCATCAGGTCGGGGGTGATGGCGGGCGGCGGTTCGATCGGCCACTCAAGGGCGTAGCGCCGCTCGTCCTCGACAAGCCAGAGGTCTCGGCCTTCGGCGTCGCGTACGTACCACTCGTCCCAGGCTCCACCTGGGTATTCGAGCTGGATGCGGCCGATGACCTCGACGGACAGGTTGGCGATGCGGCCGTTGGCGCCAACCACGATGTCGCTTTGGGGCTCGGCGACGACCGACCGTTCCCCCAGGGCCAGCACACCATCCCGATCGTAGATCGTCGAGTCGCAACGATCGCAGACGATGACCTGGATACCGGGGTTGCGCCGCTCGTGGACGGCCCCACAGTTCGGGCAGGAAAGCACGCTCATTTAGGTGATGCTAGCCGCTACGATGATGGCAATGCCAATAAACATCGAGCCGATGATGATGCCAACCGCGACGTTCTGGTCCTCCTCTACCTCCTTCTTGAGGGAGAATGGCGAGAGGTAGGCTGCGGCGACGAGCGACATTCCAAAGAGGAACAATCCGAGGAAAGTGTACGCCAGCGTCACGGCGAACACATCGAGGCTCAATTCGTTCACGGAAGCTCCTGGGGTCGCATCGGACGTCCGTCCCCGTCTACTTTGAGCTTTCCAATCTGGCCACGTTCAGCCCGCGGTTGCGAAGGCGGCGGCGAAGAAGCTTCCTAGGCGGTCCACCGTAGATTCGGGCAGAGGCATGCGATCGAGCCGCATCAGGAACTTGGCCACGTCGTAGTGAAGCACCGACAAACTTGCTTCCCCCGACCGTCCGGTGCCGCGAAGGCGTAGAATGGTGGAGGTCCCGGTTCGATTTCGCGGCTGGCCGACGGAACCCGCGTTCAAAATGCGGACCTCGGTGCCCGTGCCATGCGACCTGGGTCCCCAGACGAGGCGGTCGGGCCCTGGGGATCGGGACCGTGGTGGATCGGTAAACAGCCGCCCGCGGTGGGTATGGCCGAAGACCCCGACGGAAAACCCCCGGCGAGCCAGGACGCCTGCGGCCTCGCGGTGCTCTTCGTCCCGGTCGACATAGCGCCAGTTCCCAAAGGGGTTGGCGTGGGCGAACAGGATCCCGTTGTCGACGTGTTCGCGTACGAACGGCAAGGTCCTTAGCCAAGCGGCAGCTGCGCCATCGGTCTCGATGCGTTCGCACGTCCAGTCAATGGTCGCGCGCAGCCAGTCGGGAACACGATGGTACGAGGGCGGAGGCGTCCCCGCGAGCAAGCCGAGGTACAGCTCGTCGTGGTTGCCAAGTACCCAATGCGACACGTCGGAACGTTCCGAGAGCCTGTCGAGGACCGCACAGGGGTCAGGGCCGTAGGTGAGCAGGTCGCCTAAAATGATGATGGGCGCTGGGTCCGCATCGACTTGGGCGAGCGCCGCGTCGAGGGCCGCGCGATTGGCGTGAATGTCGCTTAGGACCCAGGCGTTCACGAAGCTTCCTCGGCGAGTAGACGCCCCAGGCCCACACTGAGGGGCGTAGGGCTGAGGTCGAGTTCCTTACGAGCCCGCGCAATGTCGAGGGTGGCAAACCCGGATGACGGCCCATCGTCGGCAGGCAACGTTCGGATCGCTTCGGGGAATACCCCGATCAGGTCCACCAACGTCGCGGCCAGGGTGTGGACGCTTGTGGATTCGCCTGATCCCACGTTGAAGATCCCTTGGGCACGGAGCTGAAGGATGCGTTGCAGCGCGCGAACGACGTCGTCCACGAACACCAGATCGCTACGAAAGCGCCCGCCATCCTCGAGAACGATGGGTTCGCCATGTCGCAGCCGGTCCACGAAGACCCGCACGACACCGCCTTTCATGTGGGGGCCGTAGATAGCGGAGGGCCGGACGATGGTCAGGGTCATGCCGGTCGCCCGGCTCGCGTGAGACGCCCACACTTCGCCGAGGAACTTGCTCGCGAGGTAGGTCGAGCCGCGGTGATCGGGAAAGACCGCGGCGTCCTCGGGGGTGGGTTGACCGGGTTGGTACACGTTCCCGGACGAGACGTAGACCCCGTGGGGAACTCCGGCCGCGGCGGCGGCTTGGAAGAGGGCGAGGGTCCCGATCGCGTTGACCTTCAGACATTCGGCCGCTTCATCCGGATCGTCGAAGCAGGGGGGGAGGTAGGCCGCGAGATGGACCATCGCGGAGGCGCCCTCAAGCCAGGCGGGGTCAGGCGGTGCGGGGGCGGTCCAGACGTGGTCGTTGTTCGCATGGCGACCGAGGGTCTGCACCCGAAGGCCCGAGTCGCGAAGGGCGCGCTGGAGCCGTCGTCCGAGAAACCCCGATGCGCCCGTGAGGAGCACGGGATTCATCGGGCGTCCCAGGCCAGTCGTTCTTGCGGTCGCACCACCGTCTCCGACCAATGACGAAGCAAAGTCATCGGTTCGACGGGGGGTCTTGTGATGGGCTCCTTCAACACGACATGGCGAAGCACCATCTCGACTTCGGGAAACCCTGCCTTATGGCGCAGAGGGGTGGTGCCCGAAAACCGAGCATTGATTTCGAAGACCTTGACGGTGTCGCCGTCCAGCCTGAACTGGAAGTTCGCTGGGCCGTAGGCCCCCAATGCCGTCGCGAGTTCGCTCACCTGGGCGTTGAGTTCGGGCCAGGGTTCGACGAACGCACGGTACGTGTTGCCGTCACGAAGGTCCCGTCGCATCACGATGGAGGCGTGGCAGACCCCATTGAAGGTCAACGTGCCCGCCGTGTACTCTTCGTCCGCGGTGGCGACGTGCTCCTGAATCACGGGATCGGCGAGGCTCGAGACCGCCCGGTCGAGTTCGGCCCGGTCATGCACGATCGACAGCCCCACCGATCGAGCCCCGACGCGCGGTTTGACGACCAAAGGAAAGCCCACCGCATCGAGAATCCGCTCTTCTTCGCCAGGAAGCCCCGAAAGCGGGGCTGCGAAGCCCCGGGACAGCAAGAAGCTGGCCGTCTGGTACTTGTCGTCGGCGATGGCTACGACTTCGGGTGATGCAACGATGATGTGAGTGCGAAAGCGTTCTTCGAGGGCATGGCGATGCGAAGCCAACACCTCGAGTTCGACATCGGTGCCAATGAGCACCGCATCCGGTTCCTCCCGACCGAGAATCTCGGAAAGGACGTCAAGGTAGGCAGGGTCGCGAGCCATGGGAACGCGATGGGCTCGGTCTACCCAGTACAGACCTGCGGCGAGGGGGCTAGGGTCGACCGCGATCAGCTCAACGTTGAGGGAGGACGCCTGCAGCGCCCGGAGAATCCCCTGACCGAGCAGGGCTCCCGCACCAGTCACGAGCACCTTCATCGCATCCTCCGAGCCCGACCGAAGCCATCGCTCGACTATCGGTCACGATGCGACAAAGTTGAGTCAGTACGAGTTGACGCGTTGGGCCGCCCAGTCCCGGAACTCGGCTACCGCGCAGTTCAGC
Source organism: Myxococcota bacterium (assembly GCA_039208735.1). Taxonomy (GTDB): domain Bacteria; phylum Myxococcota_A; class UBA796; order UBA796; genus DRPG01. The sequence continues at coordinate 35,910 of JBCCQY010000012.1, forward strand.
GTCCCGTCTTCGCAGGGATCGCACAACCCGCTTTCCGTGAATTCGGCGCAGAGTTCCTCGGCGTCCGCGCCCAGCGTGAGCTGTCGGAAATCGAGGGTGCCTCGTAGCACGAGCCCCGCAAGCTGCTGTCGGTCCGGGGATAAGTCGCCCGACAGGGTGGCATTCCGGATTTCGACCGGCAGGCCGGGTCCCACGTGCAGCGGAAACACCGGTCCCGAAACGTTGAAGCCTGGGTTCGACCAACGGCCGAACAGAGGCACCGGGGGCTCCGAATCCTTGTAGATGTCGAGCGGCTGCCGGCTGGCGGTCATGCCAAAGGTCTCACTGACCGGATCGATGTTGTCGATGACGAAGCGGACTGGCCCGGTGGGACCGAAGTAGGGGCCGGCACTGGCCGGCTGCGTGAGGGAGGCGTTGGCCGTGTTGCCCACGAACACCTGACCGAGTGCCTCTTCAGGGTTCTGCACCCGAGCTCCGATCTCGTTCGTTTGGAACTCGAAGACGACGAGCGGGTCGCAGGCGGGGGAGCGTGCGACGACCCGATGCCTCGTGAGGGGGGCAAACGGCACGTCTGGACTGAACTGCAGCCGTATGGCGGCGGAGCTATCGGTCACGTACGTCGACCCCGAGACGGGCAGCCAGCCCGCACGAGACGAGAACATCTCGACCAACAAGTCGATCTCGAGCGCTTCGATCAACCGCTCCGGGGGGAGATCGACCGTGACCACACGATGCCGGTTGACGTCTTCTCCAATCGGACTCCAGCTCACCAACGTGGTGGTGCAAACCCACGGAAAGCCGGTGTCCCACGGTGCAGACGGCCAATTCTGGTCAACTTCAAAGGTCCCACTGCATCCGAGAAGTGCGGACCACAAACCCAACATGGGTTTCCCTCCCGCCCACGAGGATAGCCTCGACCGGGGCCGATGGGACAGCAAAATCGAACCCGAAGTTAACCGGCCGCGGCCAGGGGACGATCGAGATCGGGCAGCCTCACCCGAACCCCAGTTGTTTCACTGGGAATCGAGTCCACGTTCAGCGTGCCCTCCAGCGCCTCTGCCATTCGTCGGCACTCCGCAAGTGCTGCCTCCGGAAGCTCCATCCGAATGGGGGTTGGCGAGTCGGGTACGTTGGAGCTGATTCCTGGCACGTGAGCCACCGCCAGTTCGAGATGATGGTCCTCGATGCGCCAGTGCACGGAAACGACCCCGTTGCTCACGAGGGAGGCGGCGTTGGCTAACAGGTCTACGACCAGATGGCGGAGGCGGTGCAGGTCCGTACAGAAGCGCTGGCGTTCGGACGGGCCATCAAGCTTCAGACTGTTGCCGTTTCGTTCGAGGCGTTGGAACACGATGCCGACGGCATCCGTAATCACGCCTGCGACGTCGACCGGAGCCACCTCGAGTTCTCGGGCGTGTGGATCGATGGCCGACAACTCGATCATGCCTCCGATTCCTTCAAGCAATTGCGATGCTGCGAGGTGAATGCGCCGCAGATCATGCTGAACGCTCACCAGTTCGGTGTCTTCCAGCTCCTCAAGCACGATCTCGGCGTAGCCACGAACCGCGTTGAGCGGCGTTCGGAGTTCGTGACTCACGGCCGCGAGCAGTCGATCGGTGGCCTCGTGGGCGGCAATCGCGCGTGCTTGAGACTCTTCGAGCTGCCGCTCGACGATGGTGAGGGTGCGTCGGAGGCGTGTGGTCCGCTCCTGCTGGGCGATAGCCGACCGATAGGCGGCGGCTCCCAGCGCGTGCAGTCCCCCGAGCGTCACGGCGAACGCCACGCTCGCCGCGACGAGTTCTACCCGTACATCGACTTCGGGGATGGGCGCGAACGAGTGCCGCAACCACAACGTGGTGACGGCCAGGGTGACCAATCCGACGCCGGACAACCGGAATGCGGCCGGATCCACGAGGGCAACCGCCCCAACCGCGAGCCACGGTGCGCCGAGGAAGAGCACGCTGAGGGCTACCGGGGTCGAAGCCGTGAGCACGGCAAACACGAAGCCTGCGGACGCCGCGGCAAGCCAGCCCGCCCGCCGAATGCCCCCCCGGTGCGAGCGAGCGGTCACCACCACCACCAGGGCCAACGCGACCCACGCGATGGTATCGATGGGCCGCCCTCCGAGGCTCGACGCGACGGCGCCAGCGACCAGGCCCACCGTCAGGGTCGGGGTGCCGAGGGCAAGCCACGTGTCAATCAAGCCGCGGGTAGGTCGTCTGTTTGGAAGGAGGTCGGGAACCGCCGATGACGGGTGTGCCGGACCAGGTTCCTTCGGCATGCTTCGTGTCCCGTTGTGTCACCCGCCACTTGGCGGAGCGAGGTTCGGTGCCCAGATCACGAGATATGATGTGGATTTTCCGAATCTGGGGGCTGTGGTTCGTCTTCATGGGCATCGCAACGGCCCAGGAGGCTCGTCAGGCGCCCGTAGAGATTGAGTCTGTCACAGAACGTCCATTGCCTCCAGCAGAATGGACCTCAGTGCCCGGACCCTACGTCACTGTTCACGGACCGCTAGAACGGACAGATTTGCTGTTGCGGCTTGCACGGCATGGTGCGGAATCGGTCGATCGGCTCTCAGATGCGCTTCGGGTGCCCATCGGAGGTTCCATCGACGTCTACGTGCCTTCCACGGATGAACAATTTCGATCGGTACAGCCGGGACGGCCTCCGGACTATGCCGATGCGGTGGCCTGGCCTTCAATCGGATTGGTCGTGTTGCGCGATCCCAAGATTCGAATCGCGACCGACGAGCCCCTTGAACAGGTGTTCGACCACGAGCTTGTTCACATCCTGCTCGGTCGAGCGTTCGCTCCCCAAGCGCCTCCGGCCTGGCTGCAGGAGGGTGCGGCGCAGCTGTTGGCCCATCAAGACGGACCTCAAACCGCTCAAACGCTGCGACGTGCCGCGTTGAATGGCCACTTGTACTACCTCGAGACCCTCGAACGCCGGTTCCCGAAGGATGCGGCTCGCGCCCAGGTCGCCTACGCGATCTCCCTCGATTTTCTGCAGTACCTCCACGCGGAGTACGACCAGGAGGCCCTTGCGAAGTTGGTGCAAGGGGCGTTGCGAGGTCATTCGCTTTCGCGAGGCATCGAGGACGTGACCGGCGAACGACTTGAAGTCGTCGAAGACGCCTGGCGGGCGACCCACCAGCGCGGATCCATGTCGTTTGCTTGGCTCGCCGACCTCGGTACCGGGGTGTTCATGCTTGGAGGCGTGGCCTTGTTGGTCACGGGAATCCTGCGTCGTCGGCGATTCCGTCGTCGCCTGGCTGAGATGGAGGCCGAAGAGCGTCTCGTCGATGACGTGTTGGAAGCGATGCGACGCCGGCGGTAGAGGTAGCCAGGGGCGGTCGTTTGCGGGGCGTTCCGGAGGAACAATGCTTGCATTGATTTGGGTGGTCGCGTGTGCACCGGTTCCCGTGGACCCGACGGGCAAACCCTTCGACGCCGTGGCGACCGAAGCCTCACGTCCGGTGACCCCGACGGCTCTTGGATCGCTGGCTCCCAAGCCCGGTCCCATCGGGCTGACCCAGTTGCCGCCGATTCCCGAACCGCCGACCGCAGAGGAACTCGCCGAGGCGAACCTGCCTCCGGTCAGCGTTGCGCCGTCCCCCGACCCGCTTCCGTCGCCCGAGCCGACGCTTGCCGCTCCCGCAGCCATCAGTCCCACCGCGGTGGACCTGAATTGGGATCCGGCGATGCCCACTCGCGGGGAGGCATTTGGTGTCACGCTGGTAGGCACGATGGTCGATGCGAGTCCCCCAAACGCCGTGCTGCGCTTGCCGAATGGCGACAAAGCGTTGGTCGAGGCAGGGGAAATGCTCGATGATGCAGGTTTGCTCGTTCTCGCGGTGGGCGACAAGGTCGTGAAGATCGTCAAAGTGACGAAGGAGGGCTGGTACGCAAGCGTCGAAACGGCGACGCTGCACAGCAATCCTCGGGGGACCAACCCGGTTCGTCCGGTCGTTCCTGCGAAGCCGAAACCGAGCGCCCCGAAGCCGAGCTTGCCCAAGCCCGCGGGGCCCTGACACCCGTCAACATTTCCGGTAAACCCTACTGCCGCTCGACTCGGCCTCCCTGTCCTCGGCGAAGCTCGGCTTCGCTCGGACTCCGGCCGTTCGCTGCGCGAACCGTCTCGCAGGCAGGCCCTACTGCGGCTCGACTCGGCCTTCTTGGCCCGGAAGTTGCGAGGGGTCGCGGCATGCAAACGGTTGCGATTGGCATGTTCAGCGTGGTGGCTGGGGTCTTGGTGGCGCCACTTCTTCCCGGTTCCTGGGGGGCTTGGGCCAGCCTCGCCCTTGGCGGATTGGGCCTTTGGGGGCATCGGGGGGGCTGGCTCGGCAGCATAGGGATAGGCCTGTTGGTCGGCGTGGTGGCGAGTCGCACGGTGCCCCAAGGTCCCGAGCTGACCGGATGGGTCAGCCTTCGCGGCGTGCGCGTAGGAGCCCCACAGGGACGCTCGGGGGATGTCGCGGTCGGCGGGCCAGGGGCACCCTCAATCGGGCGAGTTCGGATTCGCTTTCGGGAGCGAGCGCCGCCTGCGGGCGCCTCGGTCCTCGTCGTGGGTCGGGCCAGGCCGGTGCGCGACGCGTTGCCTGGGGCGCCCAGCCCCCTTCGCGCGGCTCGCTTGGTCGGCGTGCGCACCGAGGTTCTCGCATCGCGCAGCGCGGTGATCGGGGCCCCGATGACGGCCCCATCGTCGAACGACCCCACCGGGCTGCTCCGGGCGGTCACGACGGGTGACCGTCGGGGGCTCGATGAAGCCTTGGTGGGGCGGCTGCGTCGCACGGGAACCGCCCACTTGCTTGCGATCAGCGGGTTTCATGTCTCGATCGTGGCTGGCTTGGCGTTTGCCCTTGGATTGGTCGGGCACCGAGCGCTGGCCGTTCGTTGGCCGACCGGCGCCCCCCCTTGGGCACCCGCGGGCTTCGCGGTCTTGGCCGCATCCATCTACGCGTTGGGGGCTGGCATGCCCATTTCGGCCCAACGCGCGACGTTGCTGCTCGGGCTGGTCATGGTGGGACGGTTGTGGGGGCGAACCGCACGCATCTTGCCGATCTTGATGTTCGTGGCCGCGGCGGTGGCCATGGTGGATCCGGGCGCGTTGGCCACTCCGAGCTTTCAGCTCTCGTTCGGTGCGGTCGCGGGCCTAGCTACGTTCGGTGTCCAGCTCTCGAATTGGATCCCTCCAGATGTTCCGTGGATGGTGCGGTGGCTTGGACGATCCGTCGTGGCCAGTGTGGCAGCGACGCTCGGGACGTTGCCCGCCGCCGCATGGTGGTTTCAACAGTTGGCGCCCTGGTCAGTGGTGGCAAACCTCATCGCCGTGCCGGTGACGGGCTTGGTCATCGTGCCGGCGGCAGGGCTGGCCCAGCTGCTTCCTGAACCGCTGGCCGGGGGCGCTGCGCATGTCGGAACCCTTGCGACACGAGCGGTCTTTTGGGCCCTGGCCCCTTTCGATGTCACGCCATGGGCCCCTGCAGTGGGCCCCCTCGGGGCTGCCCTTCTTGCGGGAGCGCTCGTCATCGCGGTGCGACGACCATGGTGGGGGTTTGGCGGAGTCGCGGCGGTGTTGCTGTGGCCCGCTTCGGAAGCTGCAGGGTGGCGATTCGTGTTCCTCGATGTGGGGCAGGGTGATGCCGCCTTTGTCCAACACCCTTCGGGTAAGCGCTGGCTCGTCGATGGTGGACGACCTTCGTTCGCGGTGCTGCAGTGGCTTCGTCGGGAGCGGATTCGTCATCTGGATGTCGTGGTGGTCACACACAGCGATGCAGACCACCTAGGCGGCACGCTACCGGTGATTCGTTCGTTGTCGGTGGACGAGGTCTGGGCCGTCAACCCACCGGATGCCTTGATCGAAGCTTGCACGGAGGCCGAGGTTCCCCTGCGTCGCCCGCGGGATGCTTTGTGGCCCCCAAACGATGGGGTTCCTCGCGATGACAACGATGGCTCCATCGTGTTGTCGCTGGGGCCTCTGCTCCTCGCGGCTGACATCGACGCCGACATCGAGGCCGAGCTGTTGGACCGTGGGTTGTCGCACCACGCGTGGCTCAAAGTGGCCCATCACGGGTCGCGGTCGTCGACCCACTCGGCCTTTCTTGAGGTCGTCCGTCCGACCCATGCGGTGGTGTCGGTGGGACGTGACAACCGCTACGGGCATCCGGCTCCCGAAGTGCTCGATCGGCTCCATTCGGCTCACGCCGAGGTGTGGCGAACCGACCTGGATGGGACGGTCGAAGTCCACGTGACGCCGCGGGGCACGGTGGTCCAGACGAGTCGAAACCGGGCTCCTCGAACGCGACCTCCATGAGCTTGCCCACGGCCGTGGGGGGCGCTACGACGCCCCTTCACCGGGGGGGACCGCGTCATGAACCGCCGCAACATCACGTTCGCGCTCTGTGCAGTGCTCGGCCTGATCGCCGATCAAGGCTCGAAGTGGTGGATCATCAACAATATCGCGCTCAATACTGGAGAAATCCCACTCATCGACGGGTTGTTGTCGCTCGTCTACGTGCAGAACCCCGGGGCCCTGTTTGGCCTTGGGGCAGGGTCTGCCTATGCGCAGCCGGTGTTTCTCGTGTTCACGGTGGTGGCGCTGTTCGTGATTGGCGACATGTTCCGTCGCCTCCCCCCAACCGACACCTACATGGCCGCCGCCCTTGGCCTCGTGCTTTCGGGCGCAATCGGCAACGGACTCGATCGGCTTCGCTTTGCCAAGGTCACTGACTTCATTCGGTTCTACACCGAAGATCCTGGTTTGGTGGCGTGGCTTCGGGGCTTGGGCTTGCCTCCGGAGTACCCGAGCTTCAACATCGCGGATGCCGCACTCGTCGTGGGCATCGGCATGTTCATCATCCACTACCTGTTCCTCGAAAAGCGCGAATCCGCTTCGACGGAGGCGACCGAGGCTCCCGCGCCATCCGAAGAACCCGCTTCCGAGTAGGCAGCGGCTATCGCTTCCCGATGAGTGCGCGGTGGTCGGCGAGCATGCACCGGTCCTGAATCACCCGGAGGCCTGCGGCGCGTAGGTCCGTCGCGACGGCCTCGTTTTCGATGCCCAGCTGGAACCAGATGATGGGTGCACCCGCAGCCAGGAACTCGTCGCGGTGGTCCGCAAGCGCTTCGCTTCGTCGGAACACGTCGATGAGATCGACGGGACCAGCCTCCTCAAGCGAGGCGAGGATCGTACCGCCCAGCCAGGCTTCGCCAGCCCGGGTCGGATTGATGCCAATGACCGTCCAGCCCTGCTCCTTTAGGTACTTCGGTACGTAGTACGCGGCGCGGTGTTCGTCTGGATGCGCTCCGAGCACAGCGATGCGCTTGGGCGTAGAAAGGATGTCGCGCAGGTCATGGACGGATGCTGGGTCGGCCATCTCCCCTCCTCGCAAGATGACGTATGGTCCTCCACGGCCCCGATTTGTGACACTCACTCCATCTGCACGTGCACGTGGCGACGTACGGCAGAGTGGTGGTCGAGTTCCGGAGCCTGTGACCAAGCCAGGACCAGCCACGCGCCATGGGCCTTGTCCAATGTTGGCGCCGGAACTCGGAGCCGTACGGTTGTGCCCTCCGCGGTCTGATGGGACCCCAGCAGCGCCACCTCGGAACGCGCCACGGGCCCATGTCGACCCGGCGCGTTCACGATGTGGTGGGCAGCCCCGCCAACGCCGTCGGTTTGCCAACCGAAGAAGAGGTTCGCACCTACGATGTCGTTGACCTGATTCGTCCCGAGGACCACCCAACCACGGGTCTTCGCCTCCAGCTGGACCACCCAAGTCGTCTCCTCTACCCGCCACCGCGCGACCATCCCTTCGATGCGCGCCTCGTGTTCGAAAGGGGCTTTTGGAGCAGGTAATCGAGGCGCGTCGCCCGGGATGTTCGAGCAGGACGCCCACGCCGGCGGGGCCATCGTCAACACAGCGAACCACCACATGGCGGCCTCCAGTTTCTGCCTTCATATAATAAACTAAGTTTAGTTTATCAAATGAGCCAAAGAGTGCCGGGAAGAATCTTCATGGATTCAACCCGGCCTATGGCTACTTGAGGCTGTCGCGCTTCTTCTTCAGGGCCTTCCGTTCCTCGACCAGTTCATTGGCCTTCGCCAATTCGAGAGCTTCATCGAGGAAGGTCGCGGCTTGGTCCTTCTGCCCCTTCGCGACCGCTACATCGGCCAGTTGGTCGAGGGTCGATGCGATCTCACGCGGCGTGTTGGCTTCTCGATACATCGCCAGCGCCTGGTTCAAGGTCTGCTCCGCCAAATCCCATTCCTTGAGGGCGCGGTAGGTGGCGCCCAGGAAGAAGTGGATTTGTCGCACGATGGGGTGCTTGCCGAGCTGTGCGGACCGCTGGCGAGCCTCTTCGAGGTGGGTACGGGCCTCGATGGGCTTGTTGGTCCGCAGTTGGAACAGGCCGACGTGGTAGAGGTCCGCCGGCAGCGCCTGCTCGAGGTTCATCTGGCGAGCGAGTTCGAGGGCGCGCTGGGCCGGAGGCAGGGCCTCAGCGGGATTGTTGAGGACGCCCTCGACTTGGGCCAGCAGCTCGCAAGCCGTGTGTTCCCGGCGGGGGTTCCGCAGGGCCTGAGCGATTTCGACGACGCGCCGCAATGCATCGCGGCCCGCTTCGAACTGGCGAGCCGCAAGAAGGGCTTCGCCGTAGGACAGTCCCGAATCGAGCGCGATGCCCGTCACGCCGTGCTGGCCCGCAATCTGGTTGGCATTCTTGAAGTGCTCGATGGCCTCTTCGAGCTTGGGCGGCTGGCTTTGGCGAGCCGCGAGTCCACGGATTTGCGCCACCGTGGCTGCGATGTCGACCATCTGCGCTTCCTGCTCGTTCTCGAGCTTCACTTTACCGAGTTTCTCGGCCTCATCCGCGTGATCGAGCGCCGTTTGGAGGTTGCCGTCTTGGAGTTCGACGGCGGCAAGGTGGTTGCGAATCTCGGCCATGCGCCGGTTGTTTTCTTTGGCCTCGTAGAGCTTGAGGGCGTCGTTGGCCCGCTCACGGGCCCGGAACAGGTCTTGACGACGAAGATCAAGCTTGGAGCCGTTGAACAACAGCCACGCCGTCAAATCGCGATCTTCATGCTCCGTCGCCCATTCCGTCACCTCGGTATGAACGCGGTCGGCGACCTGGAGGTTGCCGTTGGCGACCAGCCGGTCCAGCAGGTTCATGAACACCGTGCGCCGCATGGTGTCGGGGAACTTGAGTTCGTCGAAGTAGCGCATGAGGTCGTAGGACAAACCCCAGACATCCGCCGAATCCTGGGTGAGGATGTTGGCGCGCATCACTTCGGCCTGTTGCGGAGCCCCGTGCTCGGCGTAGACCTTGGCCGTCTTTACGATGAAACCATAGCCCCGAGGCACCAGGTAGCGTTCCATGAACTGGCCCACACCGCGTGCCAGTCCGTGTCCTTCGTCGTTGTCGTTGCGCTCGAGGATGCCTTCGTGGAAGGAACCGCGGGAAAACCGATAGATCCAGGTTCCGAGTTCCTCGGAGAACTGCACTTCCTCGAACAGGTCCGACATGGCGTCGAGCAGGTCATCGATCGAATCCCGATCGAAGTTGCCCATGTCGGCCACGAGATTCGACGGGAACGCAGGGCCCAACAGCGCCGCGAAGAACGTGATGCGGCCGATGTCGTCGGGAGTTGCGTGCTTGCGATCCCCTTCGCCTGGGGGCTCCGACGGAATGTCGAGTTCGCTTTCATCGACCTCGAGCGGCACGAGCGACGACAGCGTAATGCCCTCGAGCTCACCGGTAAGTTCGTTGCGATCCGTGAGGATGTCGACCACTTCCGCGATGAAGCCGGGTCGTCCACGAGCAATCTCTGCAAGCCGGGCTGCGTTGGCCTCGATGCCCTTGGACGAGAGGTAGGACGACACTTCGTCGGCGCCCCACGGCGCAATGGCGACGGTCTCGATGTCATCGCGGCGCTCGTACATGTCGAGCAAGGGCCGCGGGAACAGCACCTTCGTGACGTCTGACTCGGGCTCGTCGTAGACGATCTGGAACACCTTGGCGTCGCGTGTATTGGCCTCGGTGTGCACGCCCTCGACGAACAATGGCAGCGCCAGCGAGTGTACGGCGTAGGCGTTTTGCAGCTCGAGGATGATCGGGATCTTCCTCGAGATGCCCACCACGACTTCAACGAGACCAACCAACGGGTTGTCCTGCGGCATGCGCAGCTGGATCTGCCCGGTTTCCTTGTCGGCCTTCGCCTCTTTCATGGCGGCGATGAACTGTTGGTACCAGTTTTGGACGCGCTTGGGCTGGGACGGGATTTGTGCATTCAACACCATCTCGACCTTGCCGCGGACCAAGGGGTCCTGCGAAAGGATGGCGATGAGGGACCCGTACATGCGCACGAGCCATTGCAACCCATTCTCCTGGTCGAGGCAGGGCACGCGCCAGATGATGGTTCCGTCCTCGGCGCTCGCGACCTTCCGGAAGAATTCGCCGGCCAGCGCCCGGCGACCACCTCCGAAGGGTCCCTGCAGGCGAATCGTCTTGGTGCGACCCTGCTGCACTTCAGCCCAGTGTGTGCTGAGCGCGTCGAGATCGGACGGACGGGCCACGAAGATCGAAGCTTCTTCGGACAAGCTTGCTCCTTTGAGAGACTCTGGGGGGCGGCCGGATGCCCCGGCGCCGCGGGGGTCGGTATATATGGGTGGGAATCCACCGACGCAACGGTTGCATAACCACCCCCGGAGCCCCGATGATCGACGTCAAGCGCCTTGTCTTGCCGCTGTTGCTGACCGTTGGCTGCAACGGCGAAGACCTGCCTGGTAGCTACTTTGACGTGGAACGGCAGGGCGCCGAGAATCGTTGCACGGGTAACGGCACGAACTTCCGCGAGAACCTTCCGTATCGATTGGTCCGCCGCGGCAACGAAGTCACCTTGGCCGTGGGTCCTGACGAGTTTGCGACCGGCATCTCGGACGGTTGCACGATCAACTACAACACGATCGTGTGGACGTCTCAGCGTCAAGGCTTTGCGATTGATTGGCAGGTAGAAGGCGAAGCCTTGGTCGACCCCGAGGGGGGCGACGTGTGCAACAAGAACGGAGATTGGGTGGGCGCCGAGACCTACTCCATCACGAACTCGGAGCATCCTGACGTATCGCCTGGTTGCACCTACACGGTCGAAGTCAGCGGTGATTTCACCATGATGGTGGAATGACCGAGGCACCAAGGGCACTCGCAGCACTCCGCGAGGCCGTGAACGCGCAGTTGGTTGGCAAGGCTGAAGTCGTCGACCTGGCCCTCACGGCGATCTTGGCCGGGGGCCACCTCTTGCTGCAGGACATTCCGGGGGTGGGCAAAACGACCCTTGCTCGGGCCCTCGCCGCGGTCGTCGGAGGAGGGTTTGCGCGGGTGCAGTTCACCTCCGACCTACTGCCGAGCGACCTCATCGGCGTCAATGTCCTCGATCCGGCCACGGGATCGTTCGGATTTCGGCCCGGCCCGATCTTTGCCAATGTCGTGCTTGCAGATGAGATCAACCGTACGACGCCCAAGACGCAGTCGGCCCTCTTCGAAGCGATGGAGGAACGTCAGGTCACCGTTGACGGTGAAACGCGAGCCCTTCCCTCCCCGTTTTTCGTGGTCGCCACCCAAAACCCCTTTGACGCCCACGGCACGTTTGCGCTGCCCGACAGCCAGCTGGACCGGTTCCTGATGCGGTTGTCGATCGGCTACCCCGACCGGTCGACCGAGCGAGCGATCTTGCGCCAGGTCGAGCGCACAGCTCCGGCGGCGGTTCTCGATCCCGATGGTCTGAACGGGCTCATCGAAATGACCGCGCAAATGCAGATGCCCGAGATCGTCGAGGAGTACCTTCTCGATGTGGTGGCGGCGACGCGACGCGATTCGGGTTTGGTGCGCGGCGTCTCCACGCGGGCTGCGCAAGCGCTCCATCGCGCGGTGCGTGCGTTGGCAGTGGTGGAAGGTCGCGAGTACCCCGAGTTCGAAGATGTGCGAAGGCTCGTGATGCCCGTATTTGCCCACCGGCTGATGGCCCGAGCGGGCCATGGTCCCGGTGATGTCGCCACCGTCGACCGTCTGCGCGCTCTGCTGGATACGATTCCTTCGCCGTTATGACCCGACCCACGACCGATGGCTGGCTGGCCGCTCTGGGGGCCCTGGCCCTGGGAGGGGTGGCGTGGTGGTCAGCCAACAATGCGCTGGTGTTGGTGGTGGCCCCTCTTCTGGCGGTCATCGCCTTGGGTTGGGGCCTCGGGGTGCGCAACGTGCGAGGTCTGCACATCACGAGGCGGTGGCCGGGGGAGCTGGTCGCGGGTCGGCCGGGCCGCGGCACACTGGTGCTCACCCGGCCTTCGGGACGAAGTCGGTCGTTTCAGATCGAGGAAGCGGGATTGTCGCAAACCTGGGTCGCCACGGTGGGGGAAGAGGCGGTTGTGCACTGCACCTGGCGGTTTCCCGATCGGGGGGTGCACCGGGTCGGTCCGCTGCACATCACGTCGACGTGGCCCTTCGGGTTGTTTCGCCACAGCTGCACCCTGCAGATCCCGGACACCGTGCTCGTGGGCGTGCGCCCTCATCCCAGCGCCCTGGAGCCAACCGCGCAGTCGGGCGATGGGCGGTCTGGGCGCCGCGGACGGGTGGGCACCGGCGACTTAGTGGGGTTGCGGGCTTATGCGCCGGGGGATCCTGTGCGGCGGGTGCATTGGCCGACCACCGCGCGCGTCGGAACCCTCATGATGGCGGAACGTGCGGTCGATGAGCACGATGCACTCATCGTCGAAGTCGTCGCCCGCGCCACGGGGACGAGCTGGGAGCGAGAACTGTCGAAGGCGGCCGGGCAAATTCAGCGCGCGGCGCGACAGGGATTGCGCATCGGGCTTTCATTGCCCTCTTTGGCAGATCGAGAACGCGTCACGCTTCCGGCGCGTGCTGGGGACGGTTGGCGCCGACACCTGCTGGAAACCTTGGCTCGGATGCCTCGGGTCACCCCATGAGTCCACGCACCGTAGGGACCGCTCTGACGATGGGCGCTGGCTTTGCCGGGCTCGCGCTGCTCCCTGGGTTGTGGCCGCTCGCCTTGATCGGGTTGGGATTGGCATGGGGAGGACCTTGGCTTTACCGCCGTTGGGCGACCCTCGAGCGCCTGGGTGAAGTCGGGACCCTCATTGCGGTGGGAATGGCGGCAGCGGTGTGGTGGATGGGGGTGGCTTCATCCTTAGTGATGGGCGGTTTGCTCGTCTATCTGCAGGTCCACCGCCGAACGGCGCGGCACGGTCCCACCGCCGATCGGGTCACCGTGGTCATCGCAGCCCTCATGCTCGTGACGGCCGCCGGGGCTACCCAGTCGTTGGCCCTTTTGCCGTGTCTGCTCGCCTGGGCTCTAGGGCTGCCCCTGGCCCTTCTCGATGAAGATGCGGTGGCCCCGCCGGTGGGGGCGCTGGTGTTGGGGACCTTGGGCCTGGGGTTGGCGTTGTTCGTGCTTGCCCCTCGGGCCAACACGATGGGGTCGACGGTGCCTGCGGGCGCCACCGGATTCACCGATGAGGTTGAACTCGGTGATCTCGACGCCCTCCTCGACGATCCGGCCGTCGTGTTTCGTGCTTCGATCGATCCTGTGCCCGAGGGCCGACCGTACTGGCGCGGCATCGCCCTCGATGCCTTCGACGGCACGCGCTGGGCGGTGGGAACCCCCCGACGTGCGGTGGCCGAGCCTCCCGCATTGCCGCCGCTGCCGTTGCCGGAGATGCCGGGACGGCCCACGTGGACGGTGGATGTTCAGATGGTGGAAGCGCCCAAGGACGTCCTGTTCTTGCCCGGGACGTTGCTTGGGTACGCCGGACCGCCGGCCGCCAGCGATGCCCAAGGGGGCTGGTTTGCAACCACCGGTCCTCCGTCGGCCTTTGTGGCGTGGGTCGACCCCTTCACGGACCGTGCGCCGGCTGACTTGCCCGGGGAGCCTCGGTTCGACGGGGAGGTTCAGACGCGCATTGCCGATTTAGCTCGAACGGTGGCGGGCGATGCGCCAGCGGCGACCCAAGTGGCCCGACTCACCGATCATCTCCGAGATGGCTACCCTTACGCGCGTCGGGGCTACCGAGGGGAAAATCCCCTTGCAGAGTTTCTTTTTGAACGACGAGGGGGCCACTGCGAGTACTTCGCCTCGGCCCTTGCGGTCATGGTTCGCGCCATTGGGCTTCCTTCGAGGGTGGTCAACGGATTTGTCGGGGGAGAGCGCAATCCCGTCACGGGGCAGTGGGTGGTGCGGCGACGAGACGCCCACTCCTGGGTCGAGGTGCAGCTGCCCGGTGAAGGGTGGGTGGTCTTCGACCCAACGCCCGTTCGCGAGCCCAGCCCCTCCGAGGAGCCTGGATGGGCGCTACAAGATGCCGCGGCCGGGTTTTGGCAGGCGGCTCTTGCCTACAATGGCACCGATCAACAACGTGCGGTCGCCGTGGTGACGGCGTGGTGGTCGAGCGACGCTCCTTTTGTGACGCGGGGGACTGTGGGAGCCGGGGTGTTGTTGGTGATGGGCTTGGGCGGTCTGGTCGGCTTGCTTGGCCGTGGGCGGCCCCGGCTGCCGCAGGGCTCCGCCCCTTCCCGGTGGCGAACCCTGCACGCTCGGGTCCGTAGTGCCCTTGCCAAACATCTTGAAACGCCGGTTCCGTCATCGCTGCCGCCCCGTGCGGCGAGTCGTTGGGTCGCGCAGCAAGGCGATGCAGCGCTTGGGGAGGCCTACCAAGCCTTCGTCGAGGTGTTGTACGACGCGGTGATCGGGGGCCATGACGATGCCAAGGCCTTCGCCACGGCTCAGGCCTTGGCAAAGCGAATCCTGAAATGGCCACGACGTTAAGGCAGCCCCATGAAATGGTTCGGCTGGTTGTGGGCCCTGGTCGTTGCGTGCACCGGGGGAGGCGAGAACACCTACATCGTTGAAGGTGTGGTGATCGAAGTGAAGTCCGAAGAGGTCATCATCGACCACGAGGACATCGATGGATTGATGCCGGCAATGGTGATGGGGTTTCCCGTTGAAGACCCGTCGATGCTCGAGCACATCAAACCCGGCCAACGGGTCATTGCACGCTACGTCCTCGAAGGTCCGAAGTCGCGGCTCAACAAGATCCGGGTGACGGGCCAGGGGCCGATTCCAAAGCTCGAGACTTCACCATTGCGCCCTGGTGAGCCCTGGCCAGACGTGACGGTGCCGGTGCATGATGGAACATCCGTACGGTTGGGAGCGGGCCAGACCGATCGGGTATTGCTCACGTTCATCTATACACGATGCCCCCTGCCTGAGGCCTGTCCGGCCATTGTGTCTCGGTTTGCCGCCCTCCAGGACCAGTTGGCCGCCGACGACGCCGTCACCTTGCTCGCCATTTCGCTCGACCCCGCCTACGACAGCCTCGACGTGCTCAAGCGGTACGCCGAGGATGTCGGTGTGGGACCCAAGTGGAAGCTCGGACGGGTAGAGTCTGACGTGCTGGCCGACTTTGCGAAGCGGTCGGGAATGAACGTGATGCCCGATGGGGATCAGATCGCCCACGGCCTTCGCATCTTGGCGCTGGATGCCGGTGGAAAGCTCATCGAGCGCTATGACTCACCGCGATTCGACGGGGACCGCGTGCTCACCCAACTGAAGACCGGGAAATCGCCAGAACCCGCAGCGAATCCTACGCCTCCAGCCGAACCGGAGTAAGCCGGGTATCCTGCGGCCCGGGAGGGTCGCATGCGGTTCGTTGGCCTTAGCTGGTTGGTAGCGTGCAGCGGAACGGTCGATCCGACGGGCACCGACGGCACCCCTACGCCGAATGGCCTGGATGCGGACCAAGATGGGTTTGCCCAGGCCTTCGACTGCGATGACGCCGATCCAACGGTGTTTCCGGGGGCCGACGATGTGCCCTACGACGGCATCGATTCGGACTGCGCCGGCGATTCGGACTTCGATGCCGATGGCGATGGTCTTGACAGCGATGTCTACGGCGGTACCGACTGCAACGATGCGGAAGCAACAGCGTTTCCGGGTGCCCGTGAAGCGTGCGACGGCTTCGACACCGACTGTGACGGGACGGTCGACAGTCCGCCGCCCGACGATGCGCCGTTGTGGTTTCCGGATGCCGATCAGGACGGGTGGGGGGCCTCCGACGGCCCCGTGCGTGCGTGTTCTCCTCCTAAGGGTTTTGTGGACTTGAGGGATGACTGTGATGATGCGCAGCCCTCGGTGTTTCCGGGAGCGGCCGAAGTTCCCTGCGATGGCTTCGACAACGACTGCGATCCCGCGACGCTGCAGTCCGACACCGGTGCACGGTTGGTCGGCATCCTCTACTCAAGCGTGGAAGAGGCGCTGGCCGCAGCGATTCCCGGGGACACCGTTCAGGTTTGTGAGGGGCGGCATCGGCAGGTCGAGGGCGTGATTGCGTCGGAACTCACCGTCGTGGGGCTTGGCGGGGCGGCCGGCACCATCCTCGAAGGGTCCAAATCATCCGTGTTGTCGGTAGAAACCCATGAAGAGGTCCAGATTCGGGGCCTCACCCTCACCGCGGGACTCGGGCGATCTTGGTTCGGCGAGCGCGTCGGTGGGGGGGTGTTCGTTGAGCCCGGGGGCCGGGTCACGTTGACCGACGTCCATGTCTTCGACAATTTTGCGTGGAGGGGAGGGGGCGTCTACGCCGCCACGGATGCCACGGTGAGGATGGATGCCGTGACCGTCGAGTCGAATGAGGCGACGTTGGCGGAGTTGTCAGGAGGGGGTGTTTATCTGGCTTCGGGCGCCCACGTGACCCTTGACAACGCCACGCGCATTGCGTTCAACGAGACCAGCACGTCGTGTGGGGGAGTTGCCCTCATGGGCTTGGCGGTTCTCGAGGGCGATGGCACGGCCCTCATCGAGGACAACATGTCGGTCCAGAGCGGTGCGGGAGGGTGTGCGGCCACGAGCAGTGAGGTTCAGGGGGTCCGCTTGCGCAACAACGCGGCCGGGGGCAGTGGCGGGGGCCTAACCGTCGACGGTGCCACGTTGCGCGATGTGTTCATCGAATCCAATGTGGCCGGAAATCTGGGAGGGGGGCTCGAACTGCTGGGCTTGGTCACCCTCGACACCGTGACGGTGCTTGCAAACCAGTCCTTTCTTGGAGCGGGTGGGGTGCGGCTGGGTTCGGGGAGCGACGTGACCTGGAATGGGGGTGCGCTCATCGAGAACGAGGTGCTCAATGCCGCCCGGCCATCGGGGGGCGCTGAGATCGGCTTGGATGCCGTCCTTGACGTGACCGATGTCGACTTTGGATTTGGCATCACCGACAACGATCCCAACGACCTCGAAGTGTTGTTCGACGATTCCATCTTCGACTTCGATGGCTTCGTCAGCATCGTTTGCGACGGCAGCGTCGGTCTTTGCCTCTAGTTCCCGCGGTTTGCGATCAGATAGCCGGAAGGACGAGGGTGAAGGTGCTGCCGCGTCCGAGTTGGCTGCGCGCGGTCAGCTCCCCGCCGAGGAGTTTGGCGAGTTCGCGGCTCAAGGCCAGTCCCAGACCGGTGTCCTCGACCGTCCGGGTGGGGGATTCGTCGGCCTGGGTGAATCGCTCGAACAGGGTGGGAAGGAGGTCCGCCGCAATGCCGATTCCGGTGTCCTCGACGGCGATGACGAGGCTTTCGCCTCGCTGATTGGCGCGGACGAGAATGGTCCCCTGTTCGGTGAACTTGGCCGCGTTCGACAGCAGATTCAACAAGATCTGTTCGAGCCGCACCGGATCGGTGGTCAGCGGAGGCAAGGCTTCGGCAATCTCGGTGATAAGTGCGTTTCCCCTTGCCTTGGCCAGGGGGGCCGTCTCTTTTAGCGCTCGATCGACCACCTGGGTGATGTGTACGGACTCAGTGCGCAAATCGAGGGCACCTTCCTCAACCCGGGTGAGGTCAAGAATGTCGTTCACCAGCGTCAGCAACCGTGACCCTGCGTGATGGATGGCTTCGAGATCGTGTTGAATCGGTTCACTGCCTTCGAGTTCCGCGACCTCTTCCCGTGCGAGTTCGGCGTAGCCAAGAATGGCGTTGAGCGGTGTGCGGAGTTCGTGGCTCATGTTGGCGAGAAAGCGGCTTTTGGTGTCCGAAGCGGCCAGGGCGCGCATCTCGGCCCGTCGTCGCACCTCAACCTCGCTCTGCAGGTCTGCGGTTCGGTCACGAACCTTTTCTTCGAGGGCGTCGCGGGAACGTCGGAGCGCCCGCGTGAGAGCGATACGCTGGGCTGCGATCGCCACGACGAGGGCGCCTAGCACGAGGGCTGTGGTGGCCAACATCAGCGGGGAGGTCCCCGGCGACGTCACGTAGGCCCCCGCCGCCAACACCATCGCCACAAAGCCGACGACGTATAGCGATGCGCCCCAAGTGGAACGGAAGCTCGCAATGCAAGCGACTTCGACCACCAAGATGCCCGACGAGTGGGTCGTTGGAAACTGGTTGCCCCACAGCAGGAGGCCGACCCAAATCGTGACCACGATGGAGGTGAGATGCAGGGATCGATCTCGCCATCGGCGGGGGACTTCGCGTCGGAGCAAGACGGCGAGCACCACGCACCATGCGGAGAGCGCAATGCGCATCCACCAGGGATCGAACACCGATTCGCTGGTGGCTCGCCAGACGACGCCCATTATCGGCGTGCCGATCGCGGCCGAGAGCAGCACCAGAGGAAGGAACGTAGGATTCTTGGGTGCACCGGACATGGCGGTCCCGGGCTCGAGGAAGGATCGAGGGGCCTTTGGTTATCCCGTCTACCAGATGTGCGTTCCGCTACAAACGCGCATCGAGTCGAGCATACACATCGCCCGAACCGTCGACGGGCTTCAGGGACGCAAGTTCTGCCCGTATGGCGTCCGCATCCAACCAACGATCGTGGTGCCACTTCAAGCTCTCGGCGGCCGAAAACCGGTATTGGTAGCGCCCAAGCGCCTCCAGCCGGTCGACGCAGGCGATGGCCCGGTCCTGCGTTTCCGACATGGCTTCGAACGACAGCCCCTCCACCGGCGTTGAGAGTCCGTTCAACACCTCATCCTCGAGTCCCTCGACGTCGATCTTGATGAAGCGGGGAAGACCATGGTGCTCGATCAAGGCATCGAGGGTGGTGAGCGAGACCTGGATGTGATCGTCCCAACGCACCCCGGCCCATCGTTCGGTGGGGCTCACCCCGGCCACGAAGTCGGCCGAGAACGTCGAAACGGTCGGTGTGGCACGGCTGATGAGCAAGCGACCGTGTCCGGGTGTGGCGGCGACGCCGACCGGTTCGATGATCACGTCGTCACGGCGTCCATAGAGCCATCGCAGGATCGTCACGAAATCCGGCTGGGGTTCCACCGCCACGACGCGGGCTCCCAAGGCAAGCCAATGTCCAACCCGGTTCCCGGCATGGGCTCCGATGTCGAAGGCGAGGTCCCCAGCACCCACGAATTCAGCGTAGAAGCGTCGGGCACGCCACGTTTTGAACGGTTGGCCATAGTAAATGGCCAGCGATCGCACGATGCCAAAGAGTCGAGTGGGGCTCATTCGACGTAGCCCAACGCGCGAAGGGCCTCGATCGTATCTTGGTCGCGGTCTTGCGACGTGGGCCTAGGAGCATCCCAAGTGTCGAGTGCGGCGGCCAGCTCCGCTTGGACCTCGGGTCGTTCGACCGACTCGCCCGATCTGGTATCGAGCAGGGCCAGGGTGTAGCCGCCCTCCAGCTTGGGGCGAGCCACGAGCTTGAACCGATCGGTACGCACCGTGCGTTCGCGGGCAGACTCGGCGGGCCAACGGTTTGCCGCGGCGAGGAGGCGCGTACGCACGTCTGGGAAGGCCTCGGAAAGATCCGTTTGAAGTCCTGGATCGAGATCGTGTCGATGCAGGGTGGGCGCCTGGCGGCCCTTATGGCATAGGCTGTATGGAGGATCGTTTAGGCACCACCTTCGCTTTCGACCACTCACCAGCGCGCCGAAGAGCCGAACATGCAGCGCACTGCCGGACTCCGCGAACCGGCGTCCGTTTGCGGGCGGGGACGCGCCTCGCCATCGCGCAGAGGTGTCCTCGCCATCCAGACCGTCGGGAATCGTCAGGTCCAACAGGCCTAACAGCGACGGCAGGGTGTCGGTCAGTGACAGCACGCCAAGGTCCTCGCCAGGCGCCACGCCGGGACCGGCCACGACGTAGGGCACGCGGAGCGATGCATCGTGGACGTTGGGACCGTGCTCATAGAAAAGCCCTCGTTCGCCCTGGTTCTCGCCATGATCCGCGGTGAAGATCACCACACCGTCGCCTGGCCGCTGCTCAAACGCATCGATCATGGCGCCCAACGCTTGGTCCACCCGAGCGATCTCGTCGTCGTACCGGCGCTGGCAGTCGTCCAGTGCGGTCCTCGCTAGGTCATCTCGGTTCATGAACACGGCCGCACGGCCGTTCTCTTGGCCAAACGGCACCAACTCCGCGCACGCACCTTCCGTCGTGTTGGGCGTGTAAGGGAAGTGCGGATCAGCCAGGTGAACCCAAAGGAAAAGGGGGCCGCGTCCCGTAAGGTAAGACTGCGCCTTCTTGACCACCTCGTCAGCGGGGGCATCGTGCATGACGGTGAAGGCATCAAAGCCGCTATCCAGGCCCTGAGCAGGCCCGGCCACCTTCATGGCCGATACGGCCACGGTCTTCCATCCCACGCTTCGAAGTGATTGGGATAGGGTAGGTAGTCCCTTTCGAATTGGAGTACCGACCTCGCGGCTTGCGTGGTTGTGGGGAGCGAGCCCGGTGTGGAGCGAGGCCAACGCGGGGGTGGTGCGGGGAAGTGGGGTGGTGGCCTGTCGGAAGATCCGGCCTCGCTTGGCCAGGGCGTCGAGGGCGGGCGTGCGGGCTGCAGAGTGGCCGCTAAAGCCAAGCCGATCCGCACGCAGCGTGTCGACGCTGATGATCAGGACATCGGGGGCGTCGGGTGGAGGAGTGGGACCAAAGCTGCAGGACCATGCCCAGAGCGCGCCTACCATGGCCCATCCTCTCGATGCCGGACCAACCACCAGGCGTCGATCGCGAACGAGCCAACGAGCGTGGCGACGCCGAGGAACACACACCCAAGCGCAAGCCACGAGGGCACTGGAGCGAGACCGCCGATGAGCAATCCCACTCCGAGTCCGCACGCCCACGGGCGTCGTCGGGTGGGGGGCAACGGCCGGGACATGAAGGGCCAGATCGCTGCGGCACCCACAAAGACGTAGCGCGCGAGCCCCGCGGCCCACACCCAGGGTCCGGCTCCTGTCATCGTAATCGCCAGCCCGCACAGGACGACGACGAACAGTCCGTCGAGTTCCATGTCGAGCTGGGCCCCAAATGGCGAGGCGGTTCCTGTGCGACGGGCGAGCCAGCCATCGATCCCATCGAGGCCGAAGGCGAGACAGGCCACCGCGGTCAGGGCGATCGAGGAGGCGTGATCGGCCTCAAACATGAACGCGGCGAGTCCTCCGACGAGTCCCGCCCGCACCAATGTGAGCTGGTTCGCGGGCCCTAATACCGGGTGGGGATGGCTTGCGAGATAAGGTCCCGCCAATCCAGCGAGGGCGAGCGGAACCGAAATCGAACGCAAGATCGCAAGTGGCGACACGGTTTCGCTGATGACCAGAAAACCTGCGAACGAAGCGGTTCCGAGGAGAGTGAGCAAGAAGGCCAGGGCGGCCCGTTGCTGCAAGGGCCGATAAGGGCGCGAGCGCGGGCTTACGAACATCGCGATGGATTATTCAATTTCCCCTCCTACTGCAGACGTCTGGACCATACTTCTGACTGCCGCCCGAATGCGTGATGGCGCGAAGCGCCGGGCAATGCTCGGTTCCTTGGCGACGGGCGACGACCTGGCCGCGCTCTACGCTCCCTTGCTGGGGGCTGAAATGGCTTCGCGGCCCTACGTCGTCGCCCACCTCGCGCAGAGCCTCGATGGTTGCATTGCCCTGCCTGCGGGGGAGTCGCAGTGGATTTCGGGCCATGACGACTTGGTGCACACGCATCGCTTGCGAGCGCTGTGTGATGCGGTGCTGGTCGGGGCCAGGACCGTGATGCACGATGATCCCCAGCTCACGGTGCGCCACGTGGAGGGGCCGCATCCGTTGCGCGTCATCCTGGATCCACGCGGTCGATTGAATGCAAACTACCAGGTCTTTGAAGGGGGGCCAGAGCGTACTTTGGTCGTTGCGCGTGCCCCTCGTCCCGACCTTGAAGGAAGGGTCGAAGTGGTTTTGCTCCCGTCCGACGAAGCGTGGGTGGCGCCCTCGGTGGTGCTGGAGGTCCTGGCGCAGCGGGGGATCCAACGGGTGCTCGTCGAGGGCGGCGGCATCACGGTGAGTCGTTTCCTCGAAGCGGGGCTTGTCGACCGGCTCCATTTGGTGATGGCGCCGTTGTTGGTTGGCTTGGGCCGTCCTTCGCTATCGGGCTCGCTGGGCGCCACCCTGGCGAGTTGCCCTCGACCCTCTACCCGCGTGTGGCCGCTCGGTCAGGATTGGCTGTTTGACTGCGTGTTCGCTTGAAGGCGAGAGGACTCTGGGTCGTCGGTGAAGGCCAGGCGGAGTTTCGCGAAGAGGAGCTGCCCGAACCGGCGGACGACGAGGTGTTAGTTCGCACGCGGTTTAGCGGCATCAGTCGGGGCACCGAGTCCCTTGTGGTCGGCGGTCGGGTGCCTGAAGCCTTGTGGTCCACGATGCGAGCGCCGTTCCAGGCAGGCGCGTTTCCCTGGCCCGTGAAGTACGGCTACTGCAACGTGGGCGTTGTGGAGGCGGGCGCATGGCCCGTGGGCACCGAGGGTTTTGCGTTGGTGCCCCACCAGGACCGCTACGTCGTGCCGGCCACGGCGTTTCAGCCCCTGCCGGCTGGCTTGCCGGCTGAACGGGCCATCCTTGCAGCAAACCTTGAAACCGCCTTGAACGTCGTCTGGGACGGTCGGATCGGACCTGCCGATCGCGTGTCGGTGGTTGGCGCGGGGGTCGTGGGCTCGCTCGTGGCCTGGCTTGCCGGACGGATCCCCGGCACCGACGTGCAGCTCATCGACCTTCGAGCCGAGCGCTCCGGGATCGCAGATGCACTGGGAGTGAGGTTTACACTGCCCGAATCGGCGAGTTTAGATCGCGATGTTGTGGTGGAAGCGAGCGGCGCCGCGGGTGGACTGACCACCGCACTTGCCTTGGCAGGGGTCGAGGCCGTGATCGTGGTCGCGAGTTGGTACGGCGCGGGGCCGATCGGGGTGCCGCTCGGCGAGGCGTTTCACAGTCGACGCCTGACGCTTCGGTCGAGCCAGGTGGGGGCGGTTCCTCCCGAGCGTGCCCCTCGGTTCGACTTCCGCCGACGGCTTGGCGCAGCGTTGGCACTGTTGGCCGAGGCTCCCGAACTCGACGCCCTCATCGACGGAGAAAGCGAGTTCGGCACGCTCCACATCGATCTACCGAAGATCGCGCGATCGGGTGGCGGATCGTTATGCCACCGGATTCGGTACCCCCATTCATGAGGTCGGGATGTACAGCGTCACCGTTCGCGATCGCGTCATGATCGCCCACTCGTTCCAAGGTGAGATCTTTGGGCCTGCCCAGCGCTCCCACGGCGCAACCTATGTGGTTGATGCGGAGTTTCGAAGAGCCAAGCTTGACTCTGATGGGCTGGTCATCGACATCGGGCTGGCCCACCGGCTGCTCGCCGCGGTCCTTGAACCTTGGGCCTACCGCGACCTCGATGAACTGCCAGAGTTCAAGGGGATCAACACCACGACGGAGTACCTTGCGGGCGAAGTGACCCGTCGGCTCACCGAGGCGCTGCCGCCCGAACTGCGGGGACCCGAGGGGCTTGCGAGCCTGGCGGTGACCCTGAAGGAATCGGATGTCGCTTGGGCGCGGCACGTTGTTGAACTCGCGGGCTGACGTCCTTCGGTGGCTCGTTCCAGGGCTCGTGACGGCGGGTCTGCTCTTCGCCGTGAGCCGGGCTGTGGATCGGGCCGAACTCGTTCGACATCTCGGCTTGGTGCCGGGGTGGACGGTGCTCGCAGCGGCAGCGCTGGTGCCGGTGCAGGTGGGCTTGGCCGCCATTCGATGGCGTGCCACCAACGCACACTTGGGTCTGCAGCTGTCCAGCGGGGAGGCGTTCGCCGAAACGGGTCTGGCGACCTTGTTGAACCAGTTGCTGCCCTCGGGGATCGCCGGGGAAGTGGTTCGCGTATGGCGGCAACGACGTCCCGACCGGTCTACGGCACAGGTTGTGGGCGCCGCGGTCGCCGATCGAGGGCTTGGTCTCGCCACATTCGTCGTGGTGCTTCTGGTGAGCCTGTTGCTGTGGCCAGTCATCCATTCTGGCATTCCTCCAATGGTTTCACTGGGGGCGGCGGGGCTGTTGGTCGTTGGCGGAGCGGGGGTGATGAGGGTGTCCGAGGACTGGGCCTGGGTGGGGCCAAGCGCGCAGGCTGCCCGGGAGGCCGTCCTTGGCGAGCGGCGGGGGGTGCTCGTCCTCACGTCAGTGGGCTTTCTGGCCGCGATCTTCCTGCAAGCGGCTGGCTGTGCGCTCGCCTTGGGCTTGCCGGTAGGGTTCGGATTTCTCACCGTGTTGCCGTGGTACCTCCTGTCGATGCTCATTCCCTTGTCGGTCGGCGGATGGGGACCCAAGGAGGTCGCTGCGTTGGGACTCTTCCCTCTTGTGGGCTGGGGGCCCGAGGCGGCGACGGCCTTCTCGACGATGTTTGGTCTCACGACGTTGGTCGGGTCGATCCCGTTTGCGTTGGGCGGGCTCGTCCGTCGGACCCCGTCAT
Organism: Myxococcota bacterium; assembly: GCA_039208735.1. GTDB lineage: Bacteria > Myxococcota_A > UBA796 > UBA796 > DRPG01. The sequence continues at coordinate 60,654 of JBCCQY010000012.1, forward strand.
GATTCATCTGCTGTCACCTGGATCCTCGGACCAACGGACCGGTGGTTACCGCTACAACGCCCGCCTGGTGGCGGAGTGGCGTGCCCTGGGTCGTGCGGTGGCGGTCCACGAGTTGCCAGGGCGGTGGCCGTTCCCTCGCGAAGAGGCGCTGGAGAGGGCGGCCGCGGTGGTGGCAGGTCTCACAGGAGTGGTGTTGGCAGACGGCTTGTTGTGGACGGCACTGGCGCCACGTGTCGACCGCCCGGTCATCGTGCTCATTCATAGTCCCTTGTGGCGGGAACACGGGCTTGCGGCCAAGGCGCGTGAAGAGATCGCATTGCGGCGAGCCCACGCCGTGGTGTGCACCAGTTCTCGCATTGCCCAGGACCTTCACCTCGAGACTCCCCCGACGGTGGTGGAACCAGGCACAGACCCCGCAGCGGTCGCGGACCGGCCGGGCACCGGTGCGTTGTTGTGCGTCGCCAACGTGGTGCCGCGAAAGGGCCACGATGTGTTGATCGAGGCGGTGCGACGCATGGATGGCGCGGTGACCCTGCGATGCGCCGGAGCGCTTGATCGGGATTCCGACTACGCGGCGGGGGTGATGAAAGCCGCTTTGGGCTTGCCTGTGACGTGGTTGGGCTCCTTGGACGACGCGGCGCTGGATGCGGCGTACGCACAGAGTGACGTGCTGGTGTCCGCCGCGCGGTACGAGGGATTCGGCATGGCGATCGCCGAAGCGTGGGCGCGAGGATTGCCGGTGATCAGCCCGCCGGCTGGCGTCTTCGATGGTGTTGGGGCGGGATGCGGTGGGGTACGGGTGGTCCCCCCCGACGATCCCGAGGCCTTGGCTCATGCGATCACGCTCGTGATCAAAGATTCCCGGCTTGCCGAGCAACTTTCGAAGGAGGCTCGAGCAATCCCGTTGCCCTCCTGGTCGACCCAGGCCAAGGCCTGGCTGACGCATCTCGGAGGATTCGCGTGAGCTTCTCGACCGACTGGCTGCGGATGCGCGAGCCGTTTGACCACCGTGCCCGAGCGGATCTGGCTTCCGAGTTCGAGGCTTCGCTGCTCGGGGCTGCGCCGTGGCGGCTCTTGGAGCTGGGAGGGGGCACGGGCTCCGGGATCCGCTGGCTCAACCCTCGAATGGCTGATGCCGTGGAGTGGTCGCTCCTCGATCATGACTCCAATCTGTTGATGGAGGTCGAGGGGGCTCACATCATCCAAGGCGATGTACGCGACGTCACTGCGTGGCCCGATCGCCTCGATGGCATTCAGGTTCAGGCTCTGCTCGATCTGACCGATCTCGACTTTTTGGTGAAGCTCGCGGACGAGGTGGCTGCGCGTTCGATCCCCATTTTGGCTGCGTTGTCGGTTGATGGCCGGGTTCGTTGGCTACCCAAGCATCCCGATGATGAGGCCATCCAGGCTGCCTTTCGAGTGCATCAGCTTGGCGATCGAGGGTTCGGGACTTCGGTGGGTCCCTATGCAGCTCCGATCTTCGCGGACCTCCTTCGGGTGCGGGGATTTGAGGTCTCCGTGCAGCCGGCGGATTGGGTGATCGGACCTCAAGATCGGGAGATGCTCGAGGCGATGGTCGAGAGCACGGCCCAGGCCGCCCAACAAATCGACCCTCGAGGCGTGGATGCGGCCCTGTGGGCACGAGATCGGCTCGATGACATCGCCCTTGGCCGACTCACTCTGCGGGTCGGGCACTTGGACGTCTTGGGTTGCCCAGAGCGGACGTGATGCGCTCGAAGAGATCGCGATGGTGCAGTCCGGGGGGCGTGCGAGGCCCTGGGTCGAGGCCCGGTTCGAACCCATCGGCAAGGAACGGTTCAAGCCAGGCCGGATCGGTCGCCAAGACGTGCACCACAGCGTTTCGGGGCGCGCCGTCGGCGATGAACGGGGGCTGATGGTCGCCGTACCACAACATCAGCGTGGGGCGCCGGGGGGTGGCGAAGGCTCGGGACAGCACCTGGAGGTCGTAGGCGACGAGGCCTTGGAACGCTTCGCGGTCTGCTCCATGGCGATCCCTTAGGGCGCGTCGTCGGCTTTTGAAGCGGGAGAGCTCCATGCCGAGCATGAAGAACGGGCGACGGTCGCGTTGAACGTAGTCTCGCTCTCCGGTTTCGGTCAGCCATTCTCTGGCATCCTCGTAGATCGCAGGCGGTTCGCCCCAGGGGTAGTGGGCCGTGGCGAGGTGAAAGAAGGCGAACACGGGCCCGCTCATGGGCCTGATGACGGTCTGTTCGGTCACATCCACGGTGTACTGGTCGGGAATGTGGCCCCAACCCACGGCGGGGCCCGTGTACGCAAGCTCGTCGTGAAACACGGTCGTCGTGAATCCGAAGTGATTCACGAGACGCACCCCCGGGCGCGCCCGGTCCTTCGGACGCACCAACACCGTCTCGTACCCCTGCTCTGCGAAGAATCGCGGCAATGAAGGCAGGGTCCTGCCCAGCGCCGTCACGTGACCGAAGGTGGCCTGACGATCGACCTCGATGCCGGTGAGGACGGTCGCATCAGCCATCCACGAACGGCCCCCGTGGGTCGGTGCGACGCTTCGTCCCGATGCCATCGACCAGCCACCGGCGACCAGCGTGGACTCGAGTTCCTTGAGGAGCGCTCGGTGCCTGTCGCCCGTGGGGGCTTCGAGTGCCACGTCCCCGTAGCTTTCAATGACGAACAAGCGGACGTCGGGGCGAACGTCCACCGAACGGTCGGCGAGGTCTTCGCGGGCCGTGACCTGGGATTGGACTTGCCGGTACAGGGCGACGGATTCGGTGAGATCGGCCACGATTCGAGGCGTCCAAAAGCCCGAGCCGAAGAGTCCCACGACCACGGCAATGCTTGCGATGAACGCACTGGCGCGACTCGTCGAGGGCTGGGGCAGCCGCGGCCAAGCCCATCCCGTCAGCAGCGTCAAAAGGAGCCCGATGGTGAGGGTCAGGCCAAAGAGGGTCCACGGAGCCCATGCGCCGTAGAGGTCGGAGGCAAAGACCCAAACCGGCCGGGTGAGCAACAGCAAATCGTACAAGGGTAGTCGTTCTTGGGTGGCCACAAGGGACGCCGTCCATGCCACGCCAAAGAGGGCGAAGGTGGCCCACGCCAGGACCAGACCCATCCGCAGCCCCGGTGCGGAGGCCCAGCTGGGGCGAACCGTGGTCAAGCCGAGCCACGCGAGGATCACCAAACCCAAGTCCGGGACCCCCCACAGCGCCAACGTGGGGTCATGTACGGCAAAGATGGCCGCGGGACCCCAAGCCAGCGCGACGGTGATCAGGCTCGCCTGAAAGAGGTCCCTGCGGGACGGTGACGCAAACGACATGAAGCGGAGGAATAACGCCGGGTGCTCAACACGTCGTCTGGATCAGGGCTCCCACCGCCACGCGCGGAGGGGACATAATGACTCCGGATTGGTTGGCTTTCTGCATGTGTTTCGGCGGTGGGCTCAATCTTCTCTTCGAGGTTTCGAAACAGCAAGGAGGGCCGATGGATCAGCCTGATGGCTTTGTTGACCGCTTCGGACCTCGAGCCACGGCTTATGCGCGGTACCGGCCGTCCTATCCTGCCGCTCTGTTTGAGATGATTGCCGATTTGGCGCCCACACGCGACCGATGCTGGGATTGTGCAACGGGGAACGGCCAGGCAGCTACCTCATTAGCCCAGCATTTTGTTCAGGTGGTGGCCACGGATCGCAGTGAAGCACAACTTGCGAATGCGGTGAGTGGCCATGGCGTGACCTACCGTCGAGAGGCGGCGGAAGCGACCAGTCTTCCCGACGCCAGTGTCGATGCCATCACGGTCGCATCTGCGCTGCATTGGCTGGATCGATCCTCGTTTTATGCCGAAGTGAGTCGGGTGGCCGTCCCTGGGGCGGTGATCGCGGTGTGGACGTACTCCACTCGGGTGGATGTCTCGCCCGAGGTGGATGCGTTGTTGCGTCGCGTCGCGGTTGAGATCCTTGGGCCTTACTGGTCTGAGTCGTGGCACGACGTCGAGACGGGCTATCGCGACGTTCCGTTTCCGTTTGCTCCGCTCGATGCGCCGAAGTTCGATCTGCGCATGACGTGGACCCTCGACGACCTGCTCGGTTTCGTCAATACGTGGTCTGCGGCCATTCGCTTCCATCAAGAACGCGGGTCGTTTGCCACAGAGCCTCTCGAAGGCGAACTACGAGGCGCCTGGGGGCCTGCCGAGGCCCGACAAGCGATCATTCCTCTTCATCTGCGGATGGGACGAGTGGCACGCCCGGCAGGGTGACCCGGAACGTCGAACCTTGCTGCGGGTAGCTCGAAACGTGGATCGACCCCCCAAGCTGCTCGATGAGGTGCCGCGTGATGGTCAAGCCTAGCCCTGTGCCTCCGTATCGCCGCGACGTCGAACCATCGGCTTGAGTAAACGGGGCGAAGACCCGAGAAAGTTCGTCTTGGGTCATTCCAATGCCGCTGTCCTCGACCTCGAATTCAAACTGCCCGGGCTTGTGAGAGCGGGTCGCGCGAACCGTGATCCAGCCCTCGTGCGTGAATTTGATGGCATTGCCGAGCAGGTTGATGAGAACGCGCCGAAGGGCGTCCGGATCCGTTTGCACCGTGGTGAGTTGGTCGACGAACACCTGCATCCGGTTGTTCCGCTTGGCGCAGAGTGGGGCAAGCTCGGCTTCGACAGAGCGGATCATCCCTTCGATGTCGAGCGGCTGAATATGGAAGATCACTCTGCCTGATTCCACCTTTGACAGGTCCAGGATGTCGTTGATCAAGTGGAGCAGGTTGCGCCCTGAATTCAGGATGCGGTCCAAATCTTCGAGGGCGGTAGGAGGGCCCTGAAGTTCGTCTCGGAGCAGCTCGGCGTACCCAATGATGGCGTTGAGGGGCGTGCGAAGCTCGTGGCTCATCGTAGCCAAGAACTCACTTTTTGTTCGATTCGCGACCAACGCCTGGTCGTGGGCGCCCGCGAGTTCTTGGTTGAGTTCTTCGAGCCGTTCGATGGCGAGCTGTTGCTCGGTGACGTCGTGAAACAGTAGGATCGTGCTGGATTCTTGGCTCTGTTGACAGCGTACTTCGAGCACATGGTCGTCGCGCCGCACGTTCTCCACGTTGGACTGCTCAGGCTTGGTCTTCTCAAGGAGCTCGAGCACCTCAGGGGCGTCCGCAAAGCCCTCGGCCACCGATACCCCATGCTCGACGCGTTCGAATTGCTCGAGCGCAGCCCCTTGCGCCAGACTGATTTGGCCTGTGGCGTCAACGGCGACCAAGGCAATCGGGAGCCCAGCGAGGACCATCTGCAATCGCTCGGCCATGCCCGAGAGGTGGGTCTGAGCCCGCACCCGCGCATTGCGGTCATGGATCTGGCCGTAGACCACGCCGGTCAGTCGGCACACGAACCGCAGGACATAGATGTGGGCCTCGTTGAACGCATCGGGTTCACGGGAGGCCAGACCGAGCACCGCGATGCTTTCGCCCCGCCAGACCACGGGCATATAGAGGCGAGATCGGATGCAAAAGCTCCGTCGGCTACTTTGAGATTGACCTTTTTCGTCTCGAGCCGTATCGGGCACGTGCAACATCTGCTGCGAACGGAACACGGCGCCAGGGTGACGATACCAGGCGGTCCGCTCGGCGTCGCGTCGCTCGTCATCGCTGAAACCCCGAGCGAACAACAGGCGCATGCGTTCCTGGTTGGCATCCCAGAAGTAGAGGCCCGAGTGCTGCACTTCGATGAGTCGGTCGATGGTTCGTTCAACCTGAACGGCGACCGTCTCGAGGTCTTGAGCCGCCGAGAAGGCGCCGACTACCTCGGTTAGTAGGTCGATGACATCGAGGAGGCCTTCATCGGGCGCGATGGTTGGAGACCCTGCCATCGCCGCGTTCAGGCGACGGGTTCAAGGACGCTCAGCGCTGCCTTGGCACAGGCTTCGTCTTGGGCGTAGTGGCCTCCACTCACCCCAATCGCTCCAACGAGCACGTTGGCGACCCGAATCGGCAGGCCGCCCCCGAGCAAGATGAAGTCGTCGAGTTGGCCTGCGCCATTCATGAGAATGGGATCGTCCTTGATGAAGTCGTGCCAGGCTTGCCCGGTCGGAATGCCGAACCCCACCGCGGTAAGCGCCTTCTTCCGCGAGGCTCCCACCGCGATGAGCGCTGCGTGGTCCATGCGCGAGAAGGCTTTCAGGATGCCGCTTTCATCGACGACCGTTGTAGCAATGGCGAGGCCTGTCGTGCGGGCATGCGCTTCGGCAGCTTCGATGAGGCGTTGGGCGAGTTCAAGGGAGATCGTGGGGCGGTGGATGGTCGGGTTCATGGGCGCTCCAGATCCTCCATCGGTTCCCCTGTGGGGGGCTGAAGCCGCGCGAGAAACCACCCTGTCTAAACCACCATCACGCTGGAATTTCACCGCATACCGTGCAGCGACGAGTGTTGGGCGAAAGCGACTGACTGGCCGCCTGACACCCGGGATGGAGCACCCGCCCACACCCGTACTGGCAGTCTTGTTTCTGATCGACGGTGACGGGCAGCTGGCATACCGCACAGGCCCAGGTGCGCGCGGCCTTGGCGTCATGGGCCTGTTGGGGGGACAAATCGGGCAAAGACTCAACTGGCTCATGCCAGGCCATCCAGCCGATGAGCAAGCCGGAAAGGACCCCCGCGGCGGCGGCAAGAAAGCCCACGCCCCGGAACCCCCAGGTAAGGTCGGCGCCGAGACTCCCCAACGCGGCGAGACCGGCGAGCGGAAGCCCGATGGCGGCTGCGAGGCCCAGCACGCGCCACGCGCTGCCGGGGGGACCCAGGACTCGGCGCGCCAGGCCTGTCGAAAGCAGGCCAATGCCCAATGCTCCCAGGCCTTGGGTAAGGGTGCTCCGCGACGCCGAAACCGCGATGCCGTCCGCGACCGCAAAGGCGAGCAAGCCTAAGGCGGAAAGGCCGATGCCTACTCCGTCGCGCCATTTCGGTCGTGAGGTGGATTCTCGATAGCGCGCGGGTCGCTCGACAATGCCCGAATTTCCTGGGGGTTCGGGTAGCAGATGCAGCAGCTCGTGGTCTACGATGCCGAGGCTTGCCAGCTTCTCGTCAGGCAGGAGGAGTCGTCCCCGTGCGCGCAAGTAGAAGGTGCGTCGCCGGCCGTCTGGCCAAAAGGCTTCAAGCCCCGCGTCGCGAGCCACCCGCGTGGTGAGGTCCCGAACCGTCAGGTAGGCGGGAATCGTCACCGAAAGCCGGAACGGCTCGGCGTCGATCACCTGCACATGGACGGGAATGCTGCGGGCGTCTGACATCGTTAGCGCATCGCCTCGACGGTACGCTCCAACTCTTCGTTGATGCGCTGCAGCGGCTGAAGCAGGCGCTCAAACTGCAAGAACCACCGCAGCCAGGTGTCGTCGGACTGTTCGGGCCCAGGAATCTCGGCGTTCACCCTACGAAGGAACTCGGTGAACTGTCCGATGCGGTCGGTGGTCTGGGGAAGCGGATGGAAGAAATCGTGGCCGTAGCTGATCAATGTGCCTGCAGAGCGGTACAGCACACGGTCGGCGGTCCCCTCTTCGATGAGCATGAATTCGGCACTGATGAGTGCGCTCATGAAGGCAACCAGTCCGATGGACTGCTCTTGTAGGGTCGCGGTGCGGAAGAGGTTGTTGATGATCTGGCGAGACAGTCGGATGAACTCGACGATGCGAGGTTTGAGATAGGACTCGGCGGCGCGGATCTGACGTCCGGCGCGGGGGACGGGCAGCTGGACTTGCACAAGCCGACCCAGCCGGACCGTGAGTCGAGTCAGGGCGACCCCCTCTTCAGGTTCTTCGTTCGCCGGAAGCAGGCGCGGGGCCACGCTCTCCACGACACGGGACTCCTTTTCGTCGGCCGTGTCGTAGACATGGCGTTTGCTATCGGTGTCGGGCTGTTCCAGGTGAAACAGCCACAGGATGTATTCGCCGTCTTGTTTCGGAACCTCGAGCGGCACCACCACGTCCTGATGGAGGTGCACGCCTTGTCCGGTGCGGGCGATGCCGAAGCCCGACTTGACGACGGCGGTGTACTTCTTACGTCGCTGCTCGAGTTCGACCTGAAGACCCTGAACGATCCCGAAGCCATGCAGATAGAGGGCGTGCCGCTTCAGGGCGTGGCGATGGTAGGCCTGCTCGTCGGCCAGGTCCGTCGCGGTAATGGCGAGGCCCGGAAACGGGTTCAGGCGCTTGAGCTGGGAAGGCACGGACATGGGGAATTCCTCGTCGCTCAGCCGCGAGCGTCGTCGAAGCGGATCACGAAGTGCACGTGGGTGGGGCGCTCGGCGCTTACCACGTTGATGATGCGTCGAATGACCTGGCCTGCACGTTCGCCGAACCGCTCCCGGAAGCGCTCGAGTCGTTCGAGACGCAGGGTGAAGAAGGACGTTGGCTTGTAGCCATGGGGCTCGTACGCGTAAAAAGCGGGAGGTTCGGAACGTTCGTAGCGCTCGACCGGATCCGGGCCGCCGGCCAGTGTGGCTTTGCCCAGTACGAAGGGCTGGGGGGAGCGGCGCTCCTCAATGCGGGCGGGGGCCGAGGTGAGCACGCGAACCATCTCTTCGATGCCGGCGCGGGTCCCTCGCATGCGCATGAGTCGAATGGCCCGCCGCACGAGTTCACGTTGCTGGTGAACCGGCAGCGAAGCGTCGAGGTCGAAGCCCACCCAGCTCGCCAACCAAGGTAGAAACTTGGCTTCGATGGCCATCGGGTCGGTGAGGTTTGGAATCGCATCGATCTCGTCGGTCACCGACGTCATCACATGCTGGAACATCAAGAGCATGCGTCGAACCGGCTCTTCGTCGACCGCGAGTTCTTCGATGTGGTGCTCGTCAGGAAGCGCTCGAACCTGACGATTCGGAATCGTGGTGAGCTGCCGGGCCTGAACCGGGCCTTCCCCTTGGAACAGTGAGGGCAGGAAGCGCAGGTAGCTGCGCACCGGCACGTGCAGGACCAGTTCGTCGTCGGAAAACAACATGCGGGTTTGGCCGATCGAGCCCAACGCCCGCGCCTTCACCTGCACGAGGTGGTCAGGAACGTAGTAGCTGGCTGCCTCACCGGTCTGAAGCAGCCGCTCGGACCGGACGAAGGACCGCTGACTCGAGTTTCGATGGATGATCTCGACTTCGCGGACCACACCCACCCGCTCTCCCCGCATGGCTTCGGTGAACCGCAAGCGAATGGGGTTCGCCATGTGGCGATGCAGGTAAGCGCGGGCTTCTCGAAAGGGAAAGCTCAACTGCACGACCTGCTCGAGGTAGAGCAAGTCCGTTGTGGGGCGGCGGAGAACCAACGCTTGGCGACCTCCGCGTGCAGGCATGCGACGACGCCTCACGCCTCCTCCGAGAGGATACGCACGTGGCGAATGACGAAGAGATCATGGCGATCTTGCGTCAGCAGGTCGCTTCCTTCGCCTTGCTCCCAGCCGGGGGCGGTATCGGTGCGATCCGGAGCGATCGCATAGACCGCGACCTCCACGACGTGCCGGATGTCAGGCAGATCGGTCACGATTCGGGCGAAGTCCTGGGCGAACAGAGGACCCTTAAACGGCCATCCGTCGCCGTCGAGGCCGCCTTTGTAGGGGTCGAGGAACCGGCGCACCCATGCCTCGGCGTGGTCGCGCACGGCGACGAAGTTGGTGTTTGGGCGCAGCCGCAGGGTGACGGACACGTCGACGGGTTGGAAGGTGGCCAGCCGTACGATGGGTTGCACATTGATGAGGCACCGCTTGGATAGGTAGCGCTGAACGTGGTCCTTGAGGCCCGCAGAGAGGAAGGGATCGGGAATCACTTCGTCTTCGCGACGCTGGGGCAGGATGACCACCTCGACTTCGCCATCGTCGGTCATCGCCCCCCCGCATGCCGCGCGTGCCACTTCGGCGGAGGACTGTTTGGCGATGACTTCGAAATCCAACCGAGTGACCGCGCGATCGCGGCTGGTGAGCACCGAGGGGGCTCGTCGAATGATCTCGTTGATGCTCTCGGAGTCACGTCCGCCGTTGGCCGGCAGCGTGTTCGTGACATTGACGAACTCGGCGTTCAGCTGGCTCGACGCAATCTCGTAGGGACCGACATTGCCGTCCGAGCCGGGAACCGCGTGGTAGACCTCGACCGACACGTTGAAGTTGCCAACGGGCAGCATGCGACCGCGAATCCCGTTGCCGAACGTCAGCGTACCCTCAACGGGGTCAACCACGAACACCCGGTCATCCTTGCTCGCCATGAGCAAGGTGTTCCCGACCGCGCGTCGCCACTCGCGGCGGGCGCCATCATCTTCCCGCACCGTCACCCGGATGTCGGCAAAGCGGTCCGGATGCGCAAAGACGTTGTCGCCCTCGTCAGGGTGCAGGTAAAGCGGAAAACGTCGCAGCTGAATGACCTGATTGGGGGTGCCCAGCCCGTTGAAGCGCTCGGTGCGGAACTCGTGGAGGTTCACCGCCTCGACCGTGTTCAGCATGATGTGCGAGATGGGCGGGAAGGCGGGTAGCGGGTTTTCGCTTCGCAACAGCGCTCGAAGCCACGTGCCGGCCGCTGGCGGTGGGGCGATGACCTCGGGCATTTCGAACTCGAGCGTCCCCGTGCGGGCGAGTGTGTAGGAGCCTTCCCCCGAGGTCAGGCGGCGCCACCGGGTCGCTCCGTGCCCGGCGTCTTCGAGCATCTCCCAGATGACGTCCACATCTTCGGGAAGGAAGGTCTCACCGCGCGTGCGGAAGGTGATGGCGTGTCGCTGGCCCACCGGCAAGGGACGTGACAGCTTTAGGTACAGCGCGGTGTGCTCGGTGGGGTCGTCGTCGGTACCGAGCGTGTCTTTGATGGCAATGAAGGTATCGAACGGGTGGTGCTCCGACAGTCGCCCTGAGGAACGCACAATCGCCCGCGAAAGGCGACGGTTCTGATCGCGGTACTCGACAGTGGCGGCCTTCAAGCCAGGCATCGGTTGTTCGAAGGCGTTCTTGCCTGTGACCCCGTCGACCGACAGCCGAACCGCGTGCACCACGAGCGAGATGGGCTGGGGAGGGGTTTGGGGATCGGGGGCGTACGAAAGATCGGCCTTCGTCATTTCGATCCGCAGCCACGACGACTCAATGTCGTTCAGCTTGGCCCGATGGATGCCTTTCAAACTCGACCGGGGGTCGAGGGAAATCGCGATGCGCCGTCGGCCGGGGATGCGGGCGCCCTCGGGATCGAGGTCGGCGAAGGTGAACCGAGAGAAGCGACCATCATCGGTGTGGACGACCTGCCACGTTGTGTTGGTGCGGTACGTGAGCTGCAGGTGGTAGTCGGTCGTGGGCTCCTCGATGGGGTCGCCGTCGAGGGTGAAGGAAACCTCGAGTTCGAGAAGGACGCCGCGCTGGGCCCGATTGTCGAGCAAGTCGCTGCCGATGAGGAACTTCATGCCCACCAGAGGAGGGATGGTCGGTCCTCCGAGCTGGAACGGCGTGATGGGCAACGTGGTGGGGTCGATCGGGAAGGCTGCGTTGACGTCGGACCCGGAAGAGAGATGGACCACCACCGGACGCATCCAGGTGGCCTTCATCTCGAGATTGGGCATCATCGCCCGCAGGTAGACGGTCTCGATGCGCTCTGCGCGCAGGTTGTAGCCGTCCATCGCCATGTCGGCGAAGGGCCCCGTGAGCAAAATGGATGTGCTCTGGTAGCGCACGCGGTCGGCCGGCACTTCGATCCAGGATTCCTGGGTGCGGTAGCTGAACCGATAGCGGGGAAAGTACGCGTTACGGCCGGCGGGCATCGACCGGTCGACCATCGTGAGCTTGACCGTCCATCCTGCTCGAATGGGTGGCATGTCTTGGACGAACAACTCGATGGAGCGTCCGGTGGCGCGAACTTCCCAGTTGCTGATGAGTCGCTCGTCGCCACCGCGGTCGTCACGCCAGTGGATTTCGAGGTCCTCTTCCATACGTTGGGCAAGCCACCGTTCGTAGTCCACCGCGCCGCGGATCCAATGGCGCTCGGTGTTCAAGGGCTCAGGAATGGGGAACGGATCGTCGTCGACCCCGAAGTGCTCGACGGGGGCTTGGTCAGGGAGGTGTCCGACAAGCGTGATGTCGGGCATGCCGAGCACCCGCTCCGATTCCTCCACGACATCGAGGGGAACCCACCCTTCTGCGGTTCGGCGTTCCCAACGGAAGAGCCCGGCCAGCGGAAGCTCGGTTTCGGTCTCGGTTCGCAGGCGCATGCGGCCGGCGGGATTCTCGGCCGTGACCTCAAAATCCATCAACGCAAAGTCGTCGTGGGCCAAGTACAGGTATTGGTGGGACGTGTAGGCGTGTGGACCGTGGGCCACGTCATCCATGACGAACGGTTGCAGGCCTGCGCTTCCACCGAGGCGGAGCACGGCTGGCGTCTCTGGATCGCGCACAAACGAGATCTCGCGCACGCGCGGCCTGGGCGATGCGTGCACCGCCACCACTCGCTCGGTGATGCCACTGTGCACCGTGACGTGGTCGCTGGTCACGAAGTGGACCTGACTGCCCCCATCCCCGCTTCGGGTCGAGACCCGAGAGAAGGCGCCGAACTCGACCGCGTCTCCTTCCTCATCCCGCAGCGTAAAGGTCACCGGCACCGTGGCCGCATTGGCATGTCGACGCTCTTCGCCAATGAAGTTCAAGAAGTGAACGTACGTCTTGTCCGGGACCCGATTGAGACGGAAGATCGTCATCTCCGTCATCCAGGCAAACAGCTGCACCAGCGTCATGCCGGGGTCGGCATCGGAAAGGTTGGTCCAGTCAGGGCAGTACTGTGGGATCAGGGCGCGGGCTTCGCGGACGATGTCGTCGTAGTTGCGATCGTCGAGATCCGGGGGCTTGATGGGCATGGAGTCGGGATCCCTGGTTGATCAGCCGGTGATCAGAAGGTCGAGTTCTTGGAGTTGTTGGTTGCTCTTGATTCGATAGGACACGGACACGCGCATCACGCCGCTCGAATCAGGCTCAGAGTCGATTTGTACGATGTCGATGCGAGGCTCCCAGCGCTCGAGTGCATCGCGGACGTGCCTCGCTACGAGCGTGCCGGTGACCGAGGTGTTGGGAGCAAACATCAGTTCGTGGATGCGACACCCGAATTCGGGCATGCGCTGGCGTTCACCGGGCTTGGTGCCGAGGATGACGGTGATCGACTCTTGGATGTTGCGTTCGTACGCCGAAAGACGGACGCCGCCGGAAGAGTTGTCGAACTGGAAGGGAAAGCCCCACCCACGCCCCAGGAACTCCTTGCTCATGTTCCTTCCTTGGCGCTGGCGTTCGCACAAAAGCTGATCTCGGTTTGGCCCGAGAACACATTCGAGACGAACTCGTACCGGCACCCCACGACCCAGACCCCGACTTGAAATTCAGGAAGGTCGTTGTCAGGGGCTGCGAATCGAAGTGTGGTCGTGGGCCAGACGAAGCCATGGCTCAGTACCGCTCGGCCGCGCAGCATGTTGCGCGACATGCGTTCGAGTTCAGCTTTCACCAATGGTCTGGCGTCATTGGTGAGAATCTGGAGATTGTCGAGTGAGGAAGGGCCGTGCCAAAGGCTCCGAAGGGCGCCCCGGTCGTCGTAGATGTTTTCGACACTCGCACTGATCAGTTCGTACTTTCCTTCCCCGTCTTGTGCGTTCACGCTCAGGCTGCCAGGTACGCCCATCGGAGAAATCGTGAAGTCCAGTTGTTCAAGGACGGGACGTTCACGAATCACCTTTGCCTTGCTCTCATCCTGGAAAACAGGCTTGACAAGGTCGACCACGCCGAACGATAGCTTGTCGGATTTGGGACGAGCAAGGATCAATGCACCATTACGCGCGGCGAGGCGACGGAGGAACGTCAGGTCCGACTCAGCTCGCTGAAAGATGTGCTCGCGGGGGGTGGTACCGACGTTCGCTTGGAGTGTGCCCTCGAGTTCAAGCGTTCCCTTGCTGTGACTGCGGGTGGTGTCGCCGAGCACATCCTTAATCGCGGCGGCGTCATTGACTTCTTTCTGATTCCCGCCTTGGCCCGAGTCTTTACTCTTGTGCCAGTTTCGCGTGGTCCGCGTGGCGCGGAGGAAATGCAATGCGTCATGGGCGATGACGGTCATCAGGTACTTTCCGGTCTCGGAAAACGAGAAGCGGAGACCTGTGATCACGCCCTGGAAGGTGTTCTGGCCCGTGGCCGATCCCCAAGGTGTCGTCACGGGCTTGGAGAGGTCTTCCTCGTCGAACATGGGCACGCGAATCCCAATGGGGTCGCCTACTTTGAACTTGTCCCAGTGTTTATGGGAGTTCTTCGTGAGGGTTAGTTCGGCTCGGCCTACCAAGTCGACGTGCACATGCAGCATCAGACGCTCGGGGGTGAGGCTCTCCCCCTCGCCGGTAGAACTGAAGACCTTGTCTCCGACTTCGATGCGGTACGTCTTGCTCTGGGGCATGCGCGAACCTCTTCAATGAATCAGAATGGCGGTTCGAAATCAGGGATGTCGTTGACCTCGCCCAAGGTCGGGACCGTCGGCGCATCGGGAGAACCGGGCAGCTTGCGGGCCAGGCTGTCGGCGGCATCTTGGACTTCACCCAGTTTCTGATTGACCCGCTTGATCGGCGCGTTGATGTCGTCGACCACCTTCTGCGCGACTTGACGGGTCTCTTCGATCTCCTTGCGAACTTCGTCGGCCTTGGCGTTGACCTTGTCGACGGTGTCTTCGACGTCGGAGATGGCTTCCCGGACCGTGTCGATGGCGGCCAACACGTCGCCCTCGGTAATGCCCATCACGCTTTTGGGAGCAAGGTCTCGGAACTTCTGGCGAAGGTTCTCTGCCATTGCGCTCGTGTCGGGAATGGTCAGGGAATCGAGCGAGAAATCGTCGAGCCCGAGTGGATCTTCGATGCCGTTGGCCAGCGCCATGTCTTGCTCCGACACCCCGTACTTGCTCGCCATGGCACCCAGGCTGGAGCCGGGTGAAGGCGCAATCCGCTTGAGCATGGGCGGCAAGAGCGAAGATTGGCTACCGCTCTTCAGCTCGTCGTCGGTGCGGTCCGTGGTCATGGATACGGTGACGCGGGCGCGCAGCGGCACTCCCTTGGCGCTGAACATCAAGAACGTCGTGTTGATCGACTCGATCACCCCGGTGAAATCGAAGGGACCCCAAACGAATTGCACGCGATTGGGACGGCTTTCCGCGTCTTTGGATTTGGAGTCGCTGTCTTCGGCTTCGGGTTTCGACAATGCCAAGAACGACCGCAACGGCCTTACGTACTGCTCGTTGACGTTGACCGGGTCGTCGTCCATGGAAGCTCCCCCCTTAGGAATGGTCGTGTCGAACACGAGTTCCATGGAGAGCTTGGCTCCGTCGCTTCCGTTGAAGTCCTTGCGGTCACCGGACTGCTCGCCTTGGTCGGGGGTGTAGTTCGCCCGATCGTCGAGCTTCAGCTCTTTGGGATTGAACTGGACGTGGAAGGTCGTGTCCGTCGTCTTCTGGTCGACGTTGATGAAGTGCGCCTTCTGGAGCGCGACCCCGTTGCTATTGGCCATAGTGGTCCCCGGTCAAATAGCCATTGGCATCGCGACCCTGCAGCTCCGCTGCAACCTCGCGGAGAATGGAAGCAAAGGCGCGTTCCAGCTTGTGAGAGGGTTCGGACTTTTGCGTTTCGCCCTGCTTGGGCGAATTGTCGGTCTCGAGTGCACTGTCTTGCATTCGAACGTGGGGTGCCGCCTCGGGGGCTCGTCGCGATTGTGCGGTGCGGAGCAGCTCCATTAGCTCATCGGCTACTCGCTTCGCCTGTTGGTGGGTCTTGGACCATCGCACCTGTTGCGGCCGATCGGTGGACGCGGGGGTTCCGTGGGGGGCGAGGGTTTGGGTTTCGACGTCGGCCTCGGCCGCGGTTCGAGTCGCCATGCGCCGAGCGGCATCGAGCAGCCGACGCATCGCTTGTTCACGAGCCTGCGGGAGTTCGGCGGCCGCGGCAAGAAGGGCACGCTCGCGGCGCAACAAGCTGTCGAGCAAGGCGGTGGTGTCGCGCAGGGGCACCCCTCGACCTGGGCGTTCCGCGCTCTGATCGACCGTCACCTCGTCGGGGGCCTCGAGTGCCTCGGTCGGACGCGGAGCCCGACGGCGAGATCGACGTCGGTGAGGGGGAGGCGCGTCGTCGGCCGGTGCGGTGCGCCGGGGCCGAGGCTCCTCTGGGGGGCGCAAGGCTTCCAGCTGCGGCGATCCAAGGGCGATTGGCGGGGTTTCCGAAGAGAGCGCTCGCCGAGGGCGAACCCCGAGCACTCTGGTTGCGGCTTCGATATCGAGCCGAGTGGCGGCCCGGAGGGTCGACCTCGGGGGAGGGGGCCCTGCAACCTCACGAAGCTCGATGATCTCGGGCTCGGAAAGAGGTTCGAATGACCGTGGGGCCGCCCGTCTCGTCTCAACCGGAGGCATCGGGCCACGACGAACCTCTCGCACCACCCGCGCTTCGGCCTGAAGCACGGCTCCGAGGGCGGTCCGCAATCGCTGGGGCGTCGAGGTGGGGGAGGCCCGGCGTCGGGCGCGGCGGGCCACGCGAGTTCCAGGAGGGACCGAAGGGCGAGGGCGTCGGACCGTTGAAGATCCCGCGGATGCAGGCGGTGCGGTGGTGGCTTGCGGACGGTCTTGAACCCCCGCTGGTGCTGCGGCCGGGGGGATGACCAGCGTAGGTTCGTCGAACGCTGCCACCGTGGCGTGGGGGCGCTGGCGCCGAGGCGGGGCACCGCTTGGCTCGGACGGGGCGTCAGGGTTCCGCGCCGCGGCATTCTCCACCGGCGTCGGGCGTTCGGCTTGCCGGACCGAGCGTGCTTCGTCGAGAGGTGCGTTCGGCGAAGCTGGGGTTGCTACAATCGTTTCGGGAGCAGCCGGAGATGCGACGCCGCGACGGGGGCGCGTTCGCGTGGGCGAAGGTGAAGGCGCGAGGGCGGCGACCTTCGGGGCCTCGGTGGGTGCGGCCCGTTCGGCCACCCGGTCAAGGGGGCGGCGGCGCTGGGGCGACGCTACGTCAGGGGTCGCGGATGCGGGACGTTCGGAGGCCACGGGGGGGCTGGCTAACGGCGCAGTGCGAATCGGCCTGGTCGTCGGGGATGGTTCGTCGGCCACCGGACGCACCGCCAGTAGGACGGGTTCCACGGCAGGGAGAGCGGGCGCAACAGGACGCGCCCTGCGGGGCCACGGACGCGGGGGAGCCGCTGCGGAAGGCCTTGAACGAGGCGGCACCGTTGGCACGGGTGATGGGGTGCGTCGAGCCAGTCGACGCCGCACCGGACTGGGGGTCGCAGACGTGATGGTGATGCGCGGCTCGGCGCTTTCGATCTGCCGCGTTCGTCGAGCCATGGAGGTTCGGCGTCGCGGGGCCACCGCATCGGTTGAGCGAATGGCTTGCGATGCGGTCGCGAGAGGGGGCGGCGGAGCCGGAGTGAGCAGCGTGGGGCGCACCCGAGGGGAAGTCGAGGGGTTGGGGGGGCTCGCTCGTACGGGTGGGGGTGCAGTGGCGGCTTCGAGGCGCTCTTCGACGCGCGCCAGGGGGCGGACCTGGAACAGCGCGGTGGCGGCGAGCTGTTGGGCAAGTCCGCGCAATAGGGCGATCAGCCGTCGGATCTCCGCCGTTCGCTCCGCGGGCCCGAGGGCCGCGAGACCATCCATCGCGGCTTGCAACGCTCGCCGTTGATCGGAGGGAAGCCGACCGGCGACCTGGCGCCACAGACTCGTGAGCACGCTGGGCAAGGAGGCAGTGGGGCGTAGGGTAAGGGGCCGACGGCGCGGTTGGGCTCGAAGGAGGGCTTGCGTGGCCGGCGGAGCCTGCCCCTTGGAGACCGGCATGACGCCCAGCAGCTCATCGTGGAGCGTCGGAATGGGCGGGAGAGGCTCTTCGACCGGCGCGTCGTTCCACAGCCATGTGAGGCGCTCGAGAACGTCGGCGAAAGGTCGAACCCCAAACCCGACCGCCCCCACCGTGCGAAGTCGCTCTCCGGGCACCGGGCCTAATCGGTCGCGGGTGAGGCGACCGAGCAATCGCCCCCGAGGGCTAGCTGGGACGGGCTCGGCGAGTGGGTCCTCACCCAAATGCGCGGCATAGGGGTCGGGAAGCCCGAGTCGTTCAAACAGCCGCAAACCAGGGCGGGGTCCCCGTGGTGCCAGGAGACGTTGGGCGATCCGTTCCGATGGCCGCTGCCTGTCCATAAGGGCTCCGGTTTACGGTACGCAATCTGTTGCGCCGACTCCCTCGACGCAACGGAAATCTAAGACACAGAATGGGGGGGATTCAGCTTCAGAGTGGTGTCTCACTGTCCCAACCTCAGGTCGACGATGATCTGTTCGGTGGTTCCCACGGGGCGGAGTCGCACCTGGGCGTGAACTTGCCCCGCATCCCGCACTTCGGGTGGATTCAACTCGTCGTCGCAGCGGACGAGATACTGCAGGCCATCGTCGCTTTCGGTGAGCATGCCCCCGCTCCAGACCTCATCGAGACGCACGCGAACCGTACGTTCAACCAGCTGCCAAAGCTCCGGTCGCTGTCGTTCGAACACCAGCCATTCCGCGTCGCGACGAAGCTGCTCCGCGATGGCCGAGACAATCCGACGGGCATTGATGTAGCGCCACTTTGGGTCGCGCGACAGCGTACGAGCGCCCCACACGACCGTGCCTCGACCTGGTTGCACGAGGATGGGATTGATGTGGGTGTCGACCAGAGGTTCGATGTCGGACCAACGCAGGGCCACAGCGGGATGTGTGATGCCGAGCACCGGTGCGTTGGCGGGAGGCCACCGCACGCCGTACGGATTGTTGGTGAGTTCGCTCCTCGCCAAGATTCCCGCAATGGCGCCACTGGGCGGTGCGTGCGTCTCGCGATTGACGATCCATGGGTAGTACAGCGCGCCGTAGGCACCGCTAAGGTCGGTCCGGTCCCGGAGCATCGACGCCCAACGGCGGAGGGGACGGTCGTGCAAGTCCCGCGGAGGGTCGATGATCAAGAATCGATGCCCGACATCGCGGCAGTGATTCAGCAATCCCCGAAGAAGAGGGGTGCTTTGGGCGCGGACTCGGCCCCGATCGTCGACGATGTAGCGTAGATACGCCAGGATCGGCATGGCCAAGATGCCGAGCGACTCTTCCCCCTTGAGGTGCTCGATGAGAGGCCCGAGTGGGTTGTCGACCGGATTGGGCTCGAGGATGTGGGTGGGGCTGCGCACGCACGCCCCAAGCAACCGGCACTGTGCGCCACCGTTTTCGAAAAACTGGCGCGCCGCTTCGATGCTGGCCGCATCGAAACTCGTATACTGAGGGTGTTCGAGCAGTTCCTGCAGCGACGTCAACGGAATGTCGACGAAGTCACCGGCCCTTGCGCCATCGGGCCAGCCGCCCGGCCCAAGCACCCCGATGAAGCCCGCGATGTCGGAGCGGACGAAGCCCGGCGGGGGAGCCGGATTGCGCGCGTGCTGGATGAGGATTCCCGGCCGCATCGCAGTCAGCCTCCGCGGGACTTGTTGATCTTGCCGTTGATTTCAGAGACCTCACGCACCCAGACGTGGCGCTCACGATGCGTCATGTCGAGCAAGGTCTCCTTCGACCAGTGAAAATGGTAGGCCAGGAACGCTACCTCCTTGAACACCCGTTCGAGGGGGTAGCTTACGATTCCCCCAGGCGGCCGAACTCCCGTTCGAAGTGAGCGCCGCATTCAGGGCATGTGACGGTCAATACCGCCTCGTCCTCGTTGATACGGTTGTACATCTCTTCGAGGAAGCGCAAATCGCCAGCGTACAGGCCTTCGATGACCTGTGAACTCACCTCGGAGAGTGTCCCGAGGCGTGTGATCACACGGCTCAAGAGCACGATGATGAGGTATGCGCGATTTCGCTGGACCCGAAGGTCGTTCAAGGGCGCAATTTCGTCCTTGGCCGTCGCGAGGCGCATGACGCCTTGGCGGTGGACGTTGCCGTCCGCGTCGACGTAGCCGCGCGGCAGGGTGAACTCATACTCGGTCTTGAATTCCATCGGGCTCTTTCACACCAAAGCGACCGACGCAGAGGCCGGTCGCGGGGAGGCATCAGACGTCGGCGCGTTCGACGCGTTCGACGGCGAGTTCGACCTTCTCGATTGCAATCGCCGAAGACTCGGAGTCCTGCTCCGGAACGGTCCACTTGCAAGGCCAAGCTTCGAAGAAGTTGTACTGCGCGACGATCGTGGTGAGGTCCTGGTCGAGCACGGTGACCGTACCCGAGCGGCGATCGATCACGCCGTCCTCGATGTTCTTCCGCCACTTCCAGAGATCGGGCGTGGAGGTGAAGCCACGCTCAAGCACGATGTTGGCGTAGGTCGTACGACCCGGCTTCTTGCGGACAACGTTGTCGTTGCCCTGCTTGAATTCGATGATTTCGGTCTCAGATTCCATCCCCGAGACCTTCTTGAAGCCCCCAAGCAGGGTCTTCGCGTCGGACGTGATGCCGCCGACCTCGAGGAGGAAGTTGTAGGAACCGAGAAATTCGTCAGTACCAGCCATGTTTCTTCTCTCGGACAAGGATGGAGGTCTCGGGCGATGGCTACCGTGAAACCTTCGAAACCGTCCAACTCAACAGATGGCCATCTGGGTTGGACGCGGCGCCAACATACTCACTCTTCGATCAGTGCGCCCCCGTCCCACTGGCCGATGGAGAAGACCACGAATTCGGCGGGCTTGACGGGGCAGATGCCGACCTGAATGTTGACCTGGCCCGCGTCGATGAGGTAGCGGGGGTTGGTCTCTGCGTCACACTTGACGTAGAAGCTCTCTTCCGGCGTGGACCCGAAGAGCGCACCCGACCGCCAGACGCGAAGCAGGTAAGCACGGACGTCGCGCGTGAGCTTGCTCCACAGGAACTCGTCGTTCGGCTCGAATACCGACCACTGCAGTCCCAACATCACCGACTGTTCGACCATGATGAAGAGCCGGCGAACGTTGATGTACTTCCACTGGGGATCGGACATCGTGGCGAGGGTCCGAGCCCCCCACACGCGGATTCCGCGATCCTTGAAGATGCGGATCACGTTGATGCCACGGTCGTTGTACTGACCCTGCTCGAGGTGGTTGATGCGCTGCGACAGCCCCGTGATGCCCATGAGGATTTCATTGGCCGGCGCCTTGTGCACACCGCGCTCTCCGTCGACACGGGCGATCAAGCCCGTCACGTGGCCCGAAGGCGGGACGAACAGCTCGTTGCGCTCAAGCTTGATGAGCTTGCGGCGAAGGGGGCCACTGACCGAGTGGTCCGGGGTTTCGCCCACAAACCAGCTCGGCTTTGTGACCTTGACCCAAGGCACGTACATCGCGCCGTAGCCCTTCTGGGAAGCGGGAATGTCGATGTCGCCCGTGCTCACGAGGGGACCATCCAGCACTGCGAAGCGGTCCTTGCGGGTCTCGCAGTGCTCGAGCATCTCACGCTGCTGGTTTGTGTTCAGACCGGCCGCCACGTGCAGCGCCATGTCTTCACAGTCGTCGAAGGCGTACAGGCCAAGCTTGTCGGCTTGATTCTCGCGGATCGATAGCTCGAGGTCCTGAACTCCGAGGAGGTAGACGTACGCCTTGCCACCGCCGTTGTCGTAAAAGCCATTGACCGACGTGACGAAGTTGAAGACGCTCGGCGTCGACAGCCACTTGCGGAACTCGTCCTTCAGGGTGTCGTTGGACGTAAGGGCCTCGAACACAGCATCGGCGGCATCGTCGGGATCGGTGATGTCGCGACCGACGAGTTCAGCCACCGAGCGCGTTTCGACGAGGTACTGCGCGAAGTAGCTCTGCAACCAGCGGAAGAACTCGCTCTTGTTGAACACCGCGAACGGGGGCACCGAATACTCACCCATGAGCGAGGTGCCTCGGGCCGACTGGAACTGGATGCCGTAGACATCGAGCAAGTCACGGGCGGTACGGGGCCGCGGCTTGTCGATGGCGAACGTGGCCTGGACCGTGTTGAGCAAGTCATCAACAGCCTTTTCATCGGCGCTCACGACTTTGCCTTCCGTCGACAGCACCTTGGCGTCGACCTCGACCGACTCTTGGCCCACCGTGATCTTGGTCTTGCCCGCCGCACCCTTGCCGACCGTCGCCTTGTGGCCGTTGAGTTCGAGGAGCTTCTTGAGGTCCTTTATACCGCTGCGGCGAAGCCGGAATGCGGTCTGCAGCGCATTGACCGCCGCGCCGGGGTCGGCCTGCGACAGGGTTCCCTGCGAGTCGACGAGTTGGGGGACGACCTTACCCGTGACCTGCTGGCCACCGTTGGTGGCCTGAATCGCGATGGCGTCCACCTTCGATTCATGGCTGAAGAGTCCGAGGAATCCGGGGATCGAGGTGGCGACCGAAGCGATGGGCCGCGCGCCGGAGTCGACCTCACGAATGTAGACGCCTGGGGTGTGGTATTCCATGTTCGCTAGTCCTCGCTGTCGCTGTCGGGGTCTTCGGATTCAAGGGGGCGATGGTCGTGGCCGGGGGGCCCGACGTTGTGAGGTCGAGACGACCGTGGCGCGGCCGGCTGCGACCGCATGCGCCCATTGGGGCTGACCTCGTCTGCACGCGACGGTGCAGGCGTGAGGTCGTTTGCACGTTGGCCCCGCACGACCGCTCCAGGGCCCGAGATCATCGAACCGCGGAGCAGACACGTGGCGCGGTAGGTCACGAAAGGCCGAAACGGCGCTTCGTGGATGGTGAAGAAGTTGATTGCATCACCGATGGTGAGGTCGTCGACGAGCGCGAGCGAAACGCGCTCCATCTTCACCTCTTCGGGGGCCGCGTCGGCGCTCCACTCTCGGCCCAGCGAATCAACGATCTTTCCGGATGGAAGCATGTATTGCTGGGGGCGGTAGAGCAGGTGGGTGGCGTCGTTCAGGCGAAGCATGACCCAGCCCAATAGCCGCTCTGCCTCACTCCGGAACTTCGCGTGGACCGCCACCGTGTAGTAGAGGAAGAGGTGCACGGGCGGCCGCTCAAAGAGCATGTCCTTGTCGTTGACCACCTTGTCGGACAGCTCAAGAGTTGATTGGGTCCACCGCTTGGCGTTCTTCATCGCGTCGTTGCGCGCTACCCGGTACATGTAGGTGTAGATCACCTTCTCCCGGTCTTTTGGGACGAAGGAGAGGTCTTCCTCGATGCGGGGTCGCGGGCCATCCGCGAGATCCCAACCGGTCAGCATCCAGGAGTGGAGGGCCTCGGTGACGTCACCGATGACCGCTTGGCCCTGGTAGGCCCCCCGTGCAAACCCCGGAGGCAGCTGCGAATGCATCGATTCGCTCAACGCGTCCTCCGTTGTGGTCGACCCGGTCGGCGTTCGACCGGTCCGGGCGTGAGTTCGAATGGGGTCGTTACGAGTCGAATCAGCAATGGAGCCGGTTCACCCAGCCGGATCGGCCTGAGTTCGCGAATGGTGTGTTCACGCTGGTCGCCTTGCCCGCGTGACCAAACTTGAGTCACAAACGGGGGCTCTGGTCGAAGCGCGACCAGCCGCTTTGCCAAACTGCGCGCCATCCGCGAATCCACTCCCGACGCAGGCGAGGCATCGTTATGCAGTGCGGGCGACCGGTCAAGCGACCGGAGCGGAAATCTGGGCGTCGAGGACCGACAATGAGGGTTCTCCGGGCGCTTCGATCCCTTTCATCAGTGTCACGTGGTCTCGATGGCCCGGCACCTCGCGATCCTTCCGCAAACCCTTTATATGGGCCGCCATGCAGGACCGAGGCGCGAAGTCGGGGGGCCGTCGACGACCCAGGTCGTCCCAGAACAGTGACACGGCTCGCACCCAGCTCCAAGCCCTTGCCGACCAGCTTGGCAATGATGCGATGGCGCAGCGGATCGCTCGCGGTCGGGCCACCCAAGACGACATTTTGGCTTTCGTGACGGCCCGCTTGCAGCGGGTCAGCGAGATCCAACAACGGGAAATCGCGCTGACGGTGAAGGACGGAGCCCACTGGAAGGCGTGGCGGGCCATGGGTGATGCGGGCCTTCCCCAGACCAAGGAAGGGCATCCCACACGGTGGCGCAAGGTGGCCGAGGCCTACGAAGAGGCCCTTCGTGCTGCCACTCGGGGTGACCTGTCGCGCGCCAAACGCTTGGTCCAAGATGCGCGGGGGATCGAAGAACACGTGTTGGCCGAGACCACCGACCTCGTGCGAACCGACGACCTCGAGGATGGCGCTTCGCCCGACCCCGCTTGGCTGGCCGATGCCGTACTTTCAGCCACCCAACCCTGCGATGTTCCCTTCGAGGCGCATGAACTCGTGCGGCGAATCGTCAATGTCACGGCCGAGATGCCCAAGATGCGCGGCAAGCCCAAGCTGACCCTACCGTGGTGGGCCGAAGAGGAAGACGAGGAAGATGAGGAGCATGAAGAGGATGGGTGACCTGCCCCGGACGCTGACCGCCGACCTGGCTCGGTTGATTGGCTACAACACGGTGTCGAACCGTCCGAACGAAGCGCTCGCCGCAGATTTGGCACAACGTGCTGAGGATTTGGGGATGCGCGTGGAGTCGTTCATCGATCCGGATGAACCTGGCAAGCGCTCGGTGATCGCCTGGGCCGGCCCCACGCCAAGCGACCAGGACCGAGGCCTGACCATCACCGGTCATCTCGACGTGGTGCCTACCGAGGGGCAGCCCTGGTCGTCGGACCCGTTCGTGCTGCGAGAGGACAACGGGCTGCTCTACGGACGAGGAACCGCCGATATGAAGGGCTTCGTCGCGGTGACGATGCGAGCCCTCGCCGACCTCGATCTCCGCAAGCTGACCGCCCCGTTGGTGTTGGTGTGGACCCACGATGAAGAGGTCGGTTGCTTCGGCTCTGCGAAGCTGGTCGCTGAATTCGCCGAACAAGCACGTGTGCTGCCTCGAGCGTGTCTCGTGGGAGAACCGACGGGTTTCGAGATGCTTCGGATGCACCCCGGCCACGTTGCGGGCCGCATCGTCGTGCATGGGCAAGCCGCGCACTCCTCACGACCGGACCTAGGCAAAAATGCCATTGAGGGGGCCGCGGAGGTGATTGGCGTGGTCCGTGCACTGGCCGCCACGCTGAAGGCGGAACCCGCCGACCTACCCGAGATGGAACGACCGTGGGTGGCGGTCAACGTGGCCACGATTACCGGAGGCAGCGCCATCAACATCGTTCCCGACCGGTGTGTGGTCGAGATCGGGTACCGCCCCCTCCCAGGCACCGAGCCGGACGCCGTCTGGCACCGTCTCGAAGCGGCGTTGGCGGCGCTCCCGCACCTCGATTTGACCACGGAACTGGTCCGCGTCACTCCGTCGATGCTCACCCGCTCTGATGCGGAACTGATCGGGGAACTCCTGCCCTTCGCGGCGAGTGGGCACTGCGGCGCCGCGGGGTTTGCCACCGACGGCGCGAACCTCGCGAAGCTCGGCTGTGCGCCCATCGTGTTTGGTCCGGGTTCGATCGACGTTGCCCATCAGGCTGACGAATACGTCCCGTTGGCGGACCTCGTGCGGGGAGTCGACATCGTGAAGACGCTCATCCGGCGGCGGTGCGGTAGCTAGTTGCGAAGGCCTGGAGGGCCGCTTCGACCACGGCCTCCCGCCGAACGTGTCGGCCTTCCGCCACGATACGGGTTCCCCCCACCCAGACGCTGTCCACCCAGCGTGGGGAGGCCTGTCCAATGATGGCCTCGAGCGGAGGGACGCCGAGCGCGGAAAGGTCGGTCAAATCGATGGCCACAAGATCGGCAGGGTCGCCTGGAGTTACCCCCAACTCGCGCGGGAGCCCGAGCGCGCGCGCGCCTTCCGCACTTGCGGCGACAAGGGCGCGCCAGGCGAGGCGACCATCGCCGCCGGCTTGCGGTTGTCCAAGGATCCCCCGTTGACCCGATTGAGCACGACCATGACCTTCGAGGGTGCGCGCTTCGGCGAACAGATCGATCGTCGCGTGACTGTCGGACCCCAAACAGAGTGGCAAACGGCGACGCGCGTCGACGGGAAGAAAGCCATCGGCAAGGTCGAGTTCGGTCGAAGGACAAACACAGACCCGAGCCCGGGCGGCGACGAGGCAATCCACATCGCCCGGTTCGGGCCAGGTGAGGTGAACGGCCGTGAACCGGTCATGCACCAGGCCACAGTCCGCCAGCAGCTGGGTGGGGGAGCATTGAGATTGCGCGTGGCAAAACGCGTTCTCCGCGGGTTGCTCAGACACATGCGTGTGGATCACCCCGTCAAACGACGCGAGTGTCCGGAGGCTTGATGGCGGGACGGCCCGCACGGAGTGGGGAGCAAGACCGATAATGACATCCTCGTCTGTCCCGTAGACCCTTCGCAGTCGCTCCGTGGCGGCCAGCACGGGGGCGCCACCGGTGTCGATGAACCGCCGTTGCACGGGATGTAACGGTTGATCTCCGTTTCGTTCGTAGGCCACGCGCAACAAGGTGATTCGAATTCCGGCCCGTCGCGCGGCGGCGATCACACGATGGGCGAGTTCGTCAGGGTCTGCGTAGGGCGAGCCGTCGGGCTGGTGGTGCACGTAGTGAAATTCGCCAACGTGCGTAATGCCCGACTCCGCCATTTCGGTGAACGCGAGCGCGCTGATCGCTTCGATTGCGTTTGGATCGAGGCCGCCGACAAGGGCGTACATCCGGTCGCGCCAATGCCAGAAATCGGTCGCCGAACCATCGGGAAGTTGGCCTCGTAACGCCCTTTGAAACGCGTGGCTGTGCGCATTGACAAGGCCAGGGATGAGGACCCGTCCCGGAAGCGGAACGTCGATAGGCCCCGGCGGAAATTTGGTCACCGAAGTCACAAGGCCATTGTCGACCACAACGACGTGATCACGAACAAAGCCGGATGCTGTAAGGACGGCGTCAGGGGCCAGGGTCGGCATGGGAAAGTCCTGCGTGCTACCTGGGGGCGGGAGTGAGCGTGGCGCGACCATCATCGACGATCGATCGCCTGTTTGCGAGGCTCGAGGCCGCCGCAGACGGACGCCCAGGCGACCCTGGATTTGTCCGCCGGCATGTCACCGGAATGGGCAAGGTCGTCACGGGTGAAGGGGTCCAGACGCTTGTGGATCGGGTTGGCGCCAGGGCATTTACCACGGACCGGGGCACGATCGCGATTCCCGAACTTCGAGCCAATGACCCCGAGAACGTCGCCCTTCTCTTCCACGAGTTCTTCCACCAGCGCGACGGTCATGCGCACGGCGGTGAGGCCGAGGAGCGCAAAGCCCAAGCGCAAGAGGCGATGGTCTACCACCTTGCCCATGACGAAGGGGTGACCGACATCGGCGCCATCTTGTCCCGGCTCGAAGGAGAACGCGACGCTTGGCTCGAGAGCGCTCACGACCAGCCTGGAGGGGTCGTGCAGGGCGTTCGTGCGTCGCCGAAGGGCCAAGAAGTGCGGAAGGCCGACGCGAAGCCGGAGCCGGCAACGAAGGCCCCTGGCAAACTTCGGGGTCCCGATGCAATGAAAGCCCTGCTCGATGCCGGGTACAGTCGGCATGGCATCGTGCGTGAACTCGTGACCCGCTGGCGCCGGATGTCGAAGGAAGAGCGCCGTTTGTGGGCGTACCGATTTGCCGGACGGACCGCCACGTGACCGACGGAAGTGGTGATGGCCCGACGCAGCCCCCACCGGAAGGCTCGGGAGGGCCCTCGGCGAGCCCCTTCCAAGATCTCGCCCGACGCCTGCGGCGAACCGACTTGCTGCTGCTTCGTGCGGTGCGCCGGCAGCGCGCACGCCCCGCGGTGCGAGCCAAAGGACAGTTTTGGGGCACCGTCATCACCGACGATGAGGTCGATGAACTGCTTCGGGCGCACGGAGAGGTCGACTACCCCGTCGGGGTCGATGGACTCGAAGACGCGATGGCGGCCTCGACCGGCTACCGCGATGCCCCCGGCCACCGATTTGGCGCGTTGCGAGCCACCTTTGATCTCGATGGCGATGAGGCCGATCTAGTTCTGTTGTCGGTCGCTCCGGAGATTAGCACTGGCTACGCCAAGATCTTTGCCTACCTCAACGACAACCTGAATCAGGCTTTTCTCACGGTCGATCTCGCGACGCGCATTCTTCGCCAGCGTCGTCGCGAACGCCTCGCCCTGCAATCGCGGCTCCTCCCGGGGGCCCGCCTCGTACGGCATCGACTGCTGCTTCTCAACCCGCCCGACGGCATGGACACCCACGCCTCGCGGCGCGTCCATCCCTCGCCGCAGCTGCTGCAATGGCTGTTCGGTCAGCAACCGGTAGGGCTCGAAGCCGGAGCGACGCGAATCGATGTGTCCCGGGAGCCGTTTGTGCCTGGCTCGACGATCGAACGGCTGGTGCACATCGATGAAGCGCTGAAGGGACCGGTCACCGTGGCCATTGTCGGTGGCACCTCGGGCATGCGCGAAGGGGTCGCCATGGCGGTGGCCCGCCAGGCGAAGCGCCCCCTGGTCCGCGTCGATCTTGAACGATGCAAACGCTACCTGCAGCATCCGTTCGATCTGACACGCGATCTGATGCTCGAAGGTGCGTTGCCCTACCTCGTCAACGTTCCGGATACGACCGACGAGCCCGCCCTGCGCATGCAAATGATGGGGGTCGGAACCGCACTGGCCGCATTGCCGTTCCCGGTCTGTGTCGGGGGCAATGACCGACGGGCCGTGGCCATGATGCTCGGTGTAGACCGCCCCGGACTCACCGTGCCAGTCGGTCGCTCGACGTCCGACGAACGCACGCGGGCTTGGGTGACAGCGATGACCCGTCGCGGTTGGCCGAACGTAGAGGTGTCCGCCGACGATGTGGCGGAACGGTTCTATTCGATTGGGGGCACCACCATCGAACGGGTGCTCGACCGAGCGACCGCAGAGGCTGGAGGGCATCCTCCTGACCTCGAAACCCTTTGGTCGGCCGCGCGAGAGGCCGCGCGACCCGAACTTAGCGGGCTCGCGCAACGCATCGTGCCCCGGTACCGTTGGGAAGATCTCGTACTTCCCGACAAGATCATGGCCCAGCTTCGCCATCTGGAGCGGTACCTTGCCGAGCAAGAGACGGTCATGCAGCGGTGGGGCGCCCAGGCGGTGCGTCCCCGTGGCTATGGGCTCAAAGTCCTGTTCTCAGGCGCGCCGGGAACCGGCAAGACGATGTGTGCCGAGGTCATTGCCGGCGCCTTGGGTCTCGATCTCTTCAAGGTCGACCTCTCGGCCGTCATCAGCCGTTGGGTTGGGGAGACCGAAAAGAACCTCCGAGAGATCTTCGACGCGGCCGAGGGCGGTAGTTCGGTCGTGCTGTTCGACGAGGCGGACGCGTTGTTTGGTGCGCGAGGCGATGTGAAGCAAGCCCAAGATCGCTTCGCCAACCAAGAAGTCAGCTTCTTGCTGCAGCGTCTCGAGGTGTTCGAGGGCTGTGCGGTGCTCACCACCAACCTACAAGAGAACATTGACCCTGCGTTTTTGCGGCGCTTTGGAGCGGTGGTGGAGTTTCCGCTGCCCTCGGTGGCGGAGCGTCTTCGGTTGTGGGAGCGGGCCGTGCCCGCGAACGCTCCCCGGAGCCCCGACCTCGATCTGGCCTATCTTGCGCAGCAGTTCTCGTTGGCGGGTGGTTCCATCGTGAACGCGGCCATTCACGGGTGCATCACGGCGAGTGCAGAGCGTGTTCCCCTAGGCATGCGCCACATCGTCGAGGCGGTGGCTCGCGAGTTGCACAAGAACGGCAAGCAGGTGAACCGCGTGCACTTTGGCGACTTCTACGACGACATCGCCCACCTGTTTTGACGGTTCACCCGGTGCGAAAGTCGAAGTAGATGCTGCCCGCGCCCAGTGCGGTGCCTCCTCGCACCAATTCGGGACTCAAGGTGCCCCCGAGCGGCAGATGGGCAGAGGGACCAGGCAGATACACGCCTTGGACGCCGAATTGTGAAAGCCTGGCGCAGAGGCGGTCGCTCACCGGGCGCACGAACAGCCCGCCTCCGGTGAGGATCAAGGTGTCTACTCGATCGTAGCCGCGGTCGGTGAGGAACGTCTCCACGAGATGAGCGACTTCGGCAGCAAAGGACCACAGCACCGTTTCGACAACGTCGGACTCCTCGCCTTGGCCCAACGTTTGTCCGTTGGCCAGGGTGTAGGGGCGTCGTTCGCCGTACAAGGTGCGGTGGACGGCTTCGAGCCTCCGGGAGTCGGGGTGGCGCAGGATCGACAGGAGCCCAAGGCCCTTGTCTTCAGGCAGCTGCCCGATCAAGCGACGGTCGAGTTCCGCGATTCCCATGACCCAGGACTGTGCGGCAAGGCGAGGTTTACCCTGCAGTTCGCCTTCGAGCGGTGCATCGAGCACCTCGACGTCGAACCCGATCATCGCGCAGTCGGTTGTGAAGCCACCGAGGTCGACGACGAGAGCCCAGTGGTCCGCCAGATCGGACTTCTCGAGGGTTCGTGCGCGAACCGCGTCCAAGAACGTGCTGTCTTCGAACATCTTGCCGAGCTGGGGACGAGGCTTGGCCTGGGGATCAGGCTGCCAGACGATGTTGCGACCCCGACTGAACACGCCAATGGCATTGGCGACGGGCTCGGCAATGAGGGGAGCCGTGGCTGCAGGATGGAAGCCCGCCTCGCTCATGATTCCGAGCAGTGATCGCTGGACGTCTTCGCCAATGGGCAAAGCTGGAATGGCGAGCCGGGTGGTGGCTTGGTCGAGGTCGAGGTCAAGACGAGCGGCCACCGAAGGCAAGAACTCGTGTCGCAACCAGCGGAAGTAGCCAAGCGCGAGACCTCGATGCAGATCGCCCGCATCGAGGGCCTTCGACAGCAGTTCGGGTTTCCAGTTGCGGTAGACGTCGATTTGCGAGGAACCATTGTCGAGTTTGGCCACGTCGGAGCCGAACCACCAGTGGTCGTGCCCGCGCCGAAGCGCATGTGCGGCCACGGTGGGGATGCTGATGTCGAGTCCTCCATTCAGGCCCAGGTTCGGATCCTGGGCCAACACCGCGTCCTCGCCGAGTTCCCGGCGAAGGGCGACCTTGGTGTAGGCGGTGCCGAGGTCGATGCTGATCAGGCTGTCGTTCATGTGGCGGCTCGTACTCGGGCTTTGACGATCACTACCCGCCGTTGCGCGGTGCCGTGAACCCAACCGGGCTCCACCACCAGGGCGGGCTCGTCGGGAAAGAGATCATCTTCGGTATCGTGGAAGCGGCCGTCAAACCGCACGGTTTCGTTAGGTTCGCCGAGGCGTTCCGCCCCGATATTGACAAGCACGCGCTCGAGGGGAGCTCGAACGGACGCATTCGGCGCGTCCGCCCAGGCGAACGCAAGTTCATGAAGCACGGCCGGCTCGGGCGGCGGACTGGCGGCTGTGGCGGGTCGAGGTGGGGCGATGCCCAATACGGCTTCGACGATGGCCGTCTCTTCGAGGCCTGCATTCGTCAAACGCTCCCGTACTTTTCGATACTGGGCCCGCAGGGTCCGCACGTAGGGCTCGGGGTTGGGCGGCCGGGTCGCCAAGCGTGGGGCCCGGTGGCGGGCGGTTCCCGGCCACAGCCAGATCCCTGGCTCGCTCCGAAGCCGATTGAACAGCGTTTGTCGAACCGAACGCGGAAGGGTGGGATCGGCATCCGACAACAGGGCAAACACGTCTTGTCGACTCCGGGGTCGCTCATCGAGCCGAGCCCGCAACAGCGCGAGGTGGTGTTCAACCTCGTCACGGTCCCAGAAACGGCGCCGACTGCAGGGGTGGAGCACACCTCGCTCGACGAGTCGCTCGAGATCGGCGCGGCAAACATCGGGCACCTCTGCCTTCAGCTCGCGAAGCGTCATCGGACGGTCCGTCCGACCAAACGCTTTGAGGATCTCAGACCTCATCGACCCAAAAACTCCCGAACTGGCTCCGGATCGACGTGGTGCCGATCGACCCAACAGGCGTAGCACGCTTGGGGGCCGTCGGTCGATTGCGATGGAATCGTTGGACCCCTGTGCCGAAGGGAAGAAGAGACCCGATTTCCAGGGACACGATTTGCTTTCCGAAGAAACCCGGCCCGGGATGATGATCCAGGACGACTGGTCTGACCTCACGTATGAGGCTCGGACGCAGCTCGACAGCATCATTGGGTTCTCGGAGATGCTGTCGGAGGATGAGTCCCAGTCGGCGGAGGCCCTCGACGATCTCGACCAGATCCACCAGGCCGCCCTGCGGGTGCTCCAACTCGTGAGTCGACTCGAAGCGCATGTAAATGCCACTCGTGAACAGGCGACCCTCGATCCGCTCACCGGCATTGCGAATCGTCGGTTCTTCGAGGAACGCTGCGAACTCATGTTTTCGCAGTCCCCTCCTGTGGACTTCTCGGTGGTGCTCATCGATCTCGACAAGTTCAAGCACGTCAATGACACCTACGGCCACCTCGTTGGAGACGACGTTCTGAAGGCGGTCGTGGGGCGCTGTCGCGCTGCCGTGCGGGACAGTGACATGGTGGCGCGTCTGGCGGGTGACGAGTTTGTCGTACTGCTGTCGAGTGCCGCGCCCGGTGAGGCGGTCACCATTGCGGCGCGCATTCGCGATTCGGTAGCCGGAGCGCCATTGTCGACCCGAAAGGGTGATTTACCCGTCACGGTGAGCGTTGGCGTGGCCAATCGTCGAGCGGAAGACGGCTCAATTACCGATGTCATCGAACGGGCCGACCGGGCCATGTATCGGTCGAAGAACCAGGGCCGCGACATGGTGTCGGTCGCCGATTGACCGCGTTCGCTACTCGCAGCGCAGGGTCATGTTCGCGCGACGACAGAGGAGTTGGCTCGATCGTCCAACGCGGAATTCCCCACGAAGGGGCATCGCGGCCGTCCACGGTGCTTCGATGAAGCATTGAAGGCTTGCTGGCGCAAACGCCACCACCTCGCCTTTCGCGTGGACCGTGTCCTCTCCGCCGCAGTACACCGCCACGGTTTGCGCACCCGGAACGTGGACCGTGATGAGCGCAGGGGTGTTTTGGGCTACCGCGGCCGACAACCCCAGTCCCACCACAATGAGCATTCCCCCGAAGGTGGCGGCCAGCGCTCGACGCGTCATCGGATCCTCCTGCGCGGGGATCGGCGTCGGATGTGGGGCTCTGAAGTGCGATCGGCCCGGTCAGTTGCAGATGGCGTTGGCCCCGTCGAAGCGGCACGTGAGGCTCTGGCCTCCCCTGACCTTGGTTCGTGCGGGCAGACCGCCGAGAAACGACGCGGTACACGACTTTCGCGGCACATCCGGCACGACCACCTGACCCCCCTCGAACGTCTTGCGGCTCTTGAACGGAGGTTCCTCGCAGTCGATGCGAAGCGAAACGAACTTGGGCGAACCCGGGGCGAGGCGCAGGGTCAAGGGAGCCGTCTTCGAGGGGACGGGCGCCTCGACTTCAGGGGGCGGTTCGACCACGACATCGGGGGCCGGAGCCAAGATGGGCGTTGGAGTCGGCGCTGGCTCGATGATGGGGGCGGGTTCGGGAGGCGGAGCGGGGTCGTCTCCGGGGCTGAAGATCACCACCGCCGCGATGACACTGATGGTCAGCACGATGGCCGACGCAGTGAGCGCCATCAAGCCCAGCATCACAACGTAGAACCGATAGGACACGGAGCGGTCGGCGGGGTCCTGTGGTGGAGCGGGCTCCGGGGGAGGGGCTTTCGCAGCGGCGCCGGGGCCCGAGGCGATCGGCCCTTTGATGCCCAGTCCCGAGGGAGGCTCGGTCGCCGGGGTGGGGGGGGCCGCGGTGGGACCTTGCGCTGGAGCTGATCCCGGCCCTGGGGGGGCGGCGACCGGCGGCAGTAGCGAGGGACG
>JBCCQY010000013.1:0-91888 GCA_039208735.1 Myxococcota bacterium
GGGCCGTAATTCAAAACTTCGGCAACTGTCGGGACGCGTCAGTCGATGCGTCGGGCGTCGACAATCCGAAGTTGCAACCTGCGGACCCCTCGCCACACGTTTTCCTCGACGTGCGCGAGCAGATCGACAATTTGGTCCCGCAACGTGTCGATGCGTTCGGCCTGATCCCACCAGATGGCTTCAATGGCGGGCCCTTCGCCGGCTCGTACCTTGAACTTGAGAATGTTCTCTTGTTTACCCTTGACCTCGAAGTCGTAGGGCCGAACCGCTTCGATGAGAAAGACGGGCTCTCGATTCTTCATGCCGAAGGGGCCGAGCTGGCGAAGCTCGTTGGTGAGGCCTTGGGAGATGTCGTCGATCGAGAGAATGGCGTCGTACTCGTGTTCGGGTCGCAGCTCATGGTTGCCGAGTGCGCCTTCGACATAGGTGATGAGCCGCTGCTCGAACTCCGGCAAGTCGTCGGTGCGAACAGTGAAACCGGCTGCAGCGGGGTGGCCGCCATACTTGAGGAGCAGGTCGGAGGCTTGGTCGAGCGCGCGCACCGCATGCACTTCGGGCACACTGCGCACGCTGCCCACCGCGAGGTCACCCTGGATGGACACGATGGCGGTAGGGCGGTGCACTTCGTCTTTGACGCGAGCCGCGACAATGCCGACCACGCCTCGGTGCCAGCCATGTTCTTCACGACCCGACAACACCACGAACGCCGGCGGCGAATCGCCAAGTTCTTCCAGCGCTTCTTCGACGAGCCGACGCTGGATGTCCTTTCGTTCGGCGTTGAGTCCATCGAGTTTGCGGGCGAGTCGCTTGGCCTCGTCAACGTCGCGGGTGGTGAGCAACTCGACCACCAGGTTCGCATCGGCGATTCGGCCTGCCGCATTGATGCGCGGCCCCAAGCGAAATCCGAGATCTGTGGGGCGAATTTCGCGATTGGATAGGTCGGCCACGCCGATCAACTCGGCGAGTCCCGCGTGGTGATGGTCGACGTTGAGCGCTTCGAGCCCTAGCGTGACGATGGCACGGTTCTCGAGCGTGTCGAGGGGCACCATGTCGGCCACGGTGCCGATTGCCGCAAGCTTGAGCATGCTGCGGAGGATCGCATCGCGCTTGGGGTGCTCGCCAAGCAAGGCCTCAGCGACCTTGAAGCTCACCCCACACGCGGCGAGGGCCCCGTTCGGGTAGGCACAACCCTCTTGGGGCGGGCACAGCACGGTGGCACCCTCGGGCACCGCAGCCCCCTTAGGAAGGTGATGGTCGCACACCAAGACTTCGATGCCCGCATTGCCTGCCTCAGCGATGGCCGCATGGTCGCGAACCCCAATGTCGGCTGTGACGATCAGATCCACCCCGTCTTCGGCGGCCTTTTTGGCCGCTGCGACGCTGAATCCGTAGCCCTCACCGAAGCGATTTGGGATGTGGTAGTCGAGGACCACGTCGGGGCCCATGAGCTTGATGACGGCCTGCAGAATGAGAGACGACGTGGTGCCGTCGACATCGTAGTCCGTGACCACTCGAATGCGCTGGCGATCGAACAGGGCACGCCGGAGTCGCTCGACGGCGCGTTCCATGTTGAGCATCGCCCACGGATTGTGGAAGTGGTCGAGGCTTGGCTTCAGCCAATCCGCGGCCCGCTCGGTGGCGTCGCCAAGACGAAGGGCGAGCACCCGGGCGGCGGGCAGCGAGAGGCCAAGCTGGTTGGCAAGGGCGCGAACTTCGTCGTCAGGCAGCGCAGACGACGCATCGATGGATGCCCAACGGGCACCCGTGAGGCTCAACACAGGGCTGTGGATCACGGTGGTCACACGAGGGAAGTAGCGCACAGGCCAGCCAGAAACTGACCGATCGCGGAGGGAAGGGCGGAACGCCCCGGGGAGAGGAAGGAAGGAGGGACGCGGTACGTCCGGGGAGGACGCCATCCGCCAACCGAGCATAGATCAAGGTTCGGCCGTCGGTCCATCCGAAACCCCGTCGGGAGCGGGGTCGATCGCGGGCGGGGCAGCAAGGACACTGTCCAGATGGGGGCGTTCGCTCCAGAACAGGGCTTGCCGGATTCGCTCGACCATTGGCGGCGGCGTGGCGGTTCCCAACAGCGATGCGGCGGTGAGTCGAGCGTGGGCCCGGGTGAGCAAGTCCGTGGCCCCCAACGCGGCCTCGAAGCGCTCAGGGTTTCCGTGGTGTCGCAAGTCCTCGAGAGCGCCGAAGACGTGAGACAGATCGGTCGGCCAATGGGCGGCCAGCGCGGTCTGGATGGGTGCGGCGTCTCGTCCTTCGCGCAGGGTTCCGGCGAGCGCCGGCCACAGCACGGTGGCCGGTAGGGGCTCGGGGACGAAACGCGGAGGGTCGTGCCCCGATGCGGCTTGCCAGGCATCCACCAGCTCCGGCATGCCGATCTCGCGAGCCTGGTCGGGTCCGAAGCGTAGAAAGACCCAGGCGATGACGGGGATGGAGCGGCCCACCGGTGCCTCGACGGGAGCCTCGGCCAAAACGGCGAGTTCCGATCCGCGCTCCGCCAGCTTTTCGACCTGGACGGGTTCGTCGGCCAGCCGAGCCAGGCGCATCCGCCACAGGGCCACCGCGGGTTCACGAGGCAACAACGCGAGGGGTAAGGCGGCCGCAGCTTCCGCGTAGCGTTCCTGGTCGGACAACGCAGCGGCATGGCCAAAGGCCAAGTAGCCATGGTGCGGGTGGGGCGAACGAGCCGTCGCCCACGCTTCGGGACCGGCTTGTCGACAGCGCAGCGCGAAGTAGGTTGCGTCGGGGTGAGCATCGTCGGCGAGCGCGGCTTGCTCCGCACACAACCGTTGGCGCATGGCGGAGGTCGTGGTGTCCATCCAGGCGCGTCTGGCGGCCACCGAGAGCCCCTGGCGCGCGGCGAGCGCGTCGTCGAGCCGAACCACGTGGCGGAACTCCGGGGAACCGGCCGCACGAATCCAGTCCGCGTACGAAGGGCTCGTGATGGGGTCGTGCACGAGGTGGGCGCGGACTTGCTCGGCGACACTCGTCAGGTCGAGGTGTTCAGCCACCAGTCCCACCAGGTCGGGCGGAGGAACATCGTCTAGCCACTGAACCGAGGCCTCAGCTGGCCGGAACCGGTCGTTGTGCAATTGCCCAGACGCGATGCCCGCACTCCCGCGGGCCACGTTGTAGGTCACGGTTTCGCCGTGTCTGGGGCCAGACTGGTCGAAGGTCTCGATGACGTGGCCGTCTGCCCCCCGGGTTTCGCCCTTGATCCGCGTGGCGTTCACCTCGATGGGTCGCGTCGCGAACGGGGGCACGGGGAACGTCGTGCCGGCGATCGTCACGTCGATCGCCGTGCCGAGGCCATTGTGGACCTCGAGGTGCCCCGGGCCGGTGACCCAAGGCAACGCAGGTCCCCCCAGCGCCAGCGTGGCCCAGAGCCCCGGGCCGAGAATGCCGACCGCGACCGTGAAACGAGCCACTCCAGCGACGGGTCCCTCGGCCAGGATGAACTTGTCCCACCAGGTGAGGGACTTGATTCGGGGGCGCTCATCGCCCATACAGCGACGTGGGTAATCGAGGGGAATGGCGGCCATCGGGGGGGCTGGCACGTCGGTCGGACGTTCGCCTTGTTGCCAGGCCCACTCGACCCAGGTTTCGGCCTCGATCAGCACGTCCAAGGTGGCCCGAGCGAGCCGGCGGGTCATCGTCATGCCATGTCGGGTGTACCCTTCGGCCACCGGGAACCAGTCCCCGAGCAGCTCCTCCATGGGTGCGGGGAGTTCGTAGGGGCCTCCCAGCGCCTCCGCCCAGCTGTCGATCTCCCAGGGATCCAGAACGCCGATGGGCAGTTGAACGTGATCGCGAGAGCCATACAGCGACTGGTTGGCCGCATGCACCTCATGCGCGGCGGCAATGATGCGGCGCATTTCGTGTTGGTTGATCGAGGCGTCCGCCATGGCCATGGTCACCGCATTCTCGAGGTGATCGAGGGCATCTGCGAGGTCAGCCTCGGCGTGCTCGGCGTAATGAATGAGGTCGAGAAGACTCGCGAGGTAGGCCGGCCATGCGCCGGAGGGATCCAGGCGTCGAGCGGCTTCGAAGTGCGCGGTTCGGACGCGCCGATCGTGCTGATGCACCAGGTCTCGCGCGGCCTCGGCGTCGTGTTGGACCGTTTCGATCCACTTGGGGAGGTCTCGGCGCCGAAGTTCGCGACCCCGAAAGCGGATGACGCCACCCGGTGCTTCAAGGATGCCGTCTTTTAGTCCCTGCAGTTGGTGGAGTTCGCGCTGCAGCTCCTCACAGCGTTCAAGGTCGTGCCGCAAGGTCTCCGGGTAAAGCGCTCCAAGTTCCGCGGTCAGCTGCGCATCGGACCACTGGGCGGCTTCGTCCGGATCGAGGAGCACATCGGGCTCGGTGGTATGCAAGCACAGGCTTCGTTCGACCCACGCGCCCCGAAACCGACGAGCGAGGTGTGGCCGATCGAAGATGCGTTTGAGTTCCTCGAGCGAGGTGGGCGTGGCGACGAACTGGTCGACGTCGCG
Organism: Myxococcota bacterium; assembly: GCA_039208735.1. Classification (GTDB taxonomy): domain Bacteria; phylum Myxococcota_A; class UBA796; order UBA796; genus DRPG01. Next base: position 4,503 of record JBCCQY010000013.1, read on the forward strand.
TTCCACGATGGCGGTGAGGAGCCGCTTGGTATGGAGGCGTCGAACCGTCGGTGGGTCCGTGAAGAGCACCCAGGCCGAGCGCCCATCGAGGCGGGAGGGCAGGTACCGGTCTTTGGCACTCGCCTCCCGGTCGGGATTGGCCGGGTGGGTCGACCACATCCGAGGCACTTCCGCGAGATCGGGCGAGAACACCCGAAAGTCAGCGCGACGATCAGTGGGCGGGGAGGGGGTGAGCCCAAAGGTGGGGTCGTGCAGCACCTCTCGCAGGTGCTCGATGATGCGGCTTTGCAGGGCGAACAGGTCTTCTGGGGCGCGCTCCTGTTCGAGTTCGCCCAGCGCAAAGTGGACCGCTCGGTCTAGTGCGACATCGGCCGCGGTGAGCCGATGCAACGCGTGAATGAGGCTGTCCGAGCCGGTCAGGGAAACCGCCACCCGGTCGGCCTGAAACTCCATCTCTCGGGACAACGATCGGTCGAGCAGGACGACGAAGCGAAATGCCGCTTCGATGACAGATCGCACCGACCACACCCATAACCGCATGATCCAGCCCACCCACGCGATGCGGATGTCGAGCCGTGACACGCCATCGAGGAAGCGGTCGAGGCCATCACGGCGAACCACCAGTTCGCCCACGAACTGCTGCGTGAGGTAGACCCACCGGCCAATGCGCATGGTGCGCTGGGCAAAGTGGCCGAATTCGTGTGCGAGCACCGCCTTGAATTCATCGAGGCTCAGCGCGTTGACAAGACCCAGCCCAATGAGGAGGTTCTTGCGAGACGGAAAAAGAACGTCAAACCAGCTCAGATCGTAGAAGACCGCGGCGTTGACCTGCGCGGTGAGGAACACCTTGTGCGGCCGAGGAGCCCCCGCTTCATCGGCCACTCGGTTGATGAAGGCCATCAGGGCGGGCTCGTCTTCGGCGGTGATCCGCGTCAGTCCAGAGGGCCGGCCCCGGTGGACCATAAACAGTCCCTTCACCATGACGACGAAGAGAAACGCAGCAGGAATCGCCACCAGACCGTCGAGAACGGGCGTTTCGGTCCAGCCTTTCAGGATGCCGAGGATCCGCGTCACCGTGACGTAGCCAAACCAGCCCGTGAGCGAGAAGTACAGCAGGAGCAGCAGCGCGAGGGCCACGACCGCGAGCCTTGCGTCGCGAAGGTAGCGGCGCGAGGGTGCGGTCAGCCCGGCCGTCGCTTCCGGGGGAGGCGAGAGAGGCCAGGGAACGGGGTCCGCGCTCTCCATCGGACTATCCCGAGAACCCGAGCAGGTACGACGACAACAGCCCGATCCAGATGCCTCCAAAAATGCCGAGCATCCCGTAGACCAATCCCGGAAGGTCGGCGCCCGGCTCGGTGATCTCGACCTTGTCGTCTTCGGGCAGGTAGTCGAAGACGCGACCCTCTTCGGGGGCAGGCCCGGGGGGCACCGGCGGGGGCAAGGGCAGTGACGCGATGGGGCGATTCACCAACCACACCGTGAGCTGGCGTTCCTCTCCGCCCCCCATTCGCTGCATGTCGAGGTCGATGCGGATGCGGTCGCCTTCGACGTTGGAGTGCGTGATGCGCAGAGGGTGGCTGCCGACGAATTCATCAGGCTGGAAGGGGATCTCGATGCTGGGTGCGCCCGCGGTCGGCCGCCGATCTGGAGGGTCCACGGTCACGCTATGCGGGGTGGTCTCGGTGCGCGCTTGGATGTTCTCCATGTGGCGCCGAATCACCTCGATGCCCGACCGAGACCGTGTGTCATTCACCGCCGTCAGGGTGATCGCGTCCTGGCCGGACAGCGTGTCGCGAACCCGAGCGAGCACGGCCGAGGCCGTCTGGGCGAAGGTTTCCAAGACGCCTTCCCCGGTCTTCGTCGCGGCAGGCACGATGGGGAAATTGAAGGGATTGAGGTCGGCGACCACCTCGTCGACGGGTCGAGCGTCGACGGCATCGGTCTGGTTGACCTGGATAACCACCGGTGTAGCCGACAGTTCGAGGCCGATGGATTTCAACAGCGCTTCGAGCTGAAGGATGTGGTCGAGGTTCGTCTCGGCCCGGTCGGCGCGGGCGTCACCCACGAAGACCACCGCATCGACCCCGCCGATGACCTCGTCGCGGTGGACCTTGACATCGATTCCGCCGGGCAGGCTGTAGATCCGCCACGACATCGAGAATCCCTCGATGGGCGGCTCCACCAAAGGCACGAAGTCGAAGTACCAGGATTCCTCCTGGCGCTCTTTCGGCCCAAATCGATGCAGCGGAGACTTGCGCTTGCTCTGTACGAGGTGCCAAAGCCGCTCGACGTTCGAGTTGCAGCCAGCTCCGCTTGCGCCGAAGTAGACGATTTTCGACGTGATTTCGCGGTTTCCGAAGTTGATTGTCGCCATGCCGCGCCAGTATACCGTCGCGACGTTACCGGTTGCGTCCTGGAGGAGACTGCCCGTGGCCGCGTTGATTCCTTGGTTCGAACAACCCATCCTCGAGTTGAACGAGTTCATTCCGGGTCTTCCGGACGGTGCGGCGCTGCACGGCTTTGGCCTCTTCGTGGCCCTTGGGTTCGTTTTCGGAGGCATGCTCGCGAAGCGTCGGGCAGACCGCTACGGTCTATCCTCGGCCTCGATCGATCAGCTCATCACCTGGCTCATCGTAGGCACCTTCGTGGGTGGACACTTCGGCTACGGCATCATGTACGAACCGGCGGAGTACTTCGCGAACCCCATCAAGTTCCTCGAGTTTTGGCACGGTCTGTCGAGCTTCGGCGGCTTCGTGGTTTGCGTGCCGCTTGCCGTCTACTTCTTCTACAGCAAGAAGATGCCAGTGTGGCCCTACCTCGACTGCTTGGCCTACGGCTTGGCCATGGGCTGGTTCCTGGGTCGGATGGGTTGCTTTGTCGCGCATGACCACCCGGGGGCTGAGACGACGTTCTTCTTAGGGGTCTACTGTCAGCCGATTCCTGGGCATGTGCTCGATCTGCCCGGTTGGTTGGTCCAAGGGGATGGGTCGGGCATGGCGCCATGGGGACCCTGCGCGCGGGACGGTTCCATCGAGGCGGTCCACGACACCGGTCTCTACGAGGCGCTCTGGTCGCTCGGCATGTTGGGCGTGTTGACCTGGCTCGATCGTCGGCCGACGATTCCGGGTACCCTGACGCTGACCTATGGCTTGACCTACGGCCCCGTGCGCTTCATGACGGACTTCCTGCGTCCCGAATACTCCGACCCCCGCGTGTTTGGATTCACTCCGGCCCAGTGGTGGTCGTCCGTCTTCACGATGGTCTGCTTAGCGGCATTGTATTGGCGCCTTCAGTCCGACGAGGAGCCGTTGGTGCCCATTGAAGATCAGCCCAAATCCAAGTCCGAGGACACGCCCGAGCCCTCGGCCACACCCTCGTGACTACGGTCGCGTCTGATCGATGGGCAGCCGTGTGCCGCAATGTCCACAGTTCCGGGCCAGGGCACTCCACGCACAGCCACAACGCAGGCAGGTCCGTTCGATACCTGAAAACGGATGCTCGCGGCCTACGATGAGCTGGTCCCAGTCCGCGAGTCGGGTCGGGATGTTGCCCCGTGCGTGTCCGCAAGAAGGGCAGTGCGCATGCCGTTCGCCAAGTAGAGGTTGCTCTCCGCACTGGGGGCACGTCCACTGGGCCTCGTGGGTGGTGGCGGGGGGGGAAGCGGGTCCCACGACCGACAAGCCGTAGCGGACGCCGTTCTGCAAGAGCCGCCGATGACGGATGCGGGCGACGACAGGGTCTTCTTCGGGAAGGCGACAGACCACCTCGGTCGCTCGGCACAACAGGGGCTCCGCTTGTTGCACGAACCGGAGCCCTAGTCCCTCGGAGGATCGGTCCACCACTCGGGCGGCGAAGGTTCGAGCGGAGGAAGGTCCGCTGTCGATCGTGATTTCGATCGGGTCGTCGGTGGCCGGCAGGGACAGTCGGGGCCAGTGGCGGCGATCGGCGGGCTCCCCGACGGGTCCCGTCAGCACCTCGGCCCACAGCGAGGGGTTGACCGCATCGACCTCGATCAGGACCACCGATGGCAGGTACGCCACGGCGGTGAGTCGGGCGGTGCTGCCTCGACCGGCCTCGGCGCGCGGGGCGGTGACCTCGAGCTGCACCATGCTGCCCAGCGCGAGTTTTGTCGGCCCGTCCTCGAGGGAGAACGCAAGTTGAGGAGGTCCGCCCATAATGGGGGGAGCGAGCCGACCAAGCCACCGGCGGTCGCCCTGCTCGACGCTGGCGACCGCAACATTGCCTGGTTTGGTGGCCGCGCCCATCACGCCTCCGTGGATGTTCGTCGGACCAGGCGAGTGCCCAGTTAAGGACCGCTCATGCGATCGCTCATGTCGGTTCGCGGATTGGCTCTGTTGTTTGCCTTTCTCGGGCCTTTCTTGCTCTGGGGTGGGATCTACACCGGTCTGATGGCCTACCAGGACGAAGAACAGGCCATGGCCGCCGCGAATGCCGGACGAGTCCTCAACGCACGGGTCTTTGAACGCGACACCGCCGCCACGATCGATCGGATCCTCTCTGAAAAGAGGCCGCGGGTACTCGTATTGGGACCAAGCTACGCCCATACCAACGTGCGCCCGGCCGTCCTCGCGGCGAGACTCGGCCTCCCTCCGTCCGACGTGGCGCTCATCTCAGTGCCGAACTCGATGGGGGCTCATTGGTACGCCATCTTGAAGTACCGGGTGTTTGACCCAGGCTATCGGCCCGACCTGGTGTTGATGGTGACGGGGCTGCAATCCATGTTGCTCACCCGTCCGCTTTCGGAGTCGAGCTTCGTAAACCTGCAGGTCCAGCTGCCGCCCAAGGGCGATCCGTTGATCGATGCCAAGGTTCGAGGCGGCGCGAGCCTTTGGTGGGCGACCTTGCGCGAGCAGCGCGGAAAAGTTCGAGGCGCGTTCTTCGACCGCATTCGTGACGGTGCAGTCTTCTGGGCGTCGCCTCAAGACGCGCGCCAGGCACTGGGACGGGTGTTCAACGACGAAAAGATCGACATGCGCCTTTACAATCACGCAATGCCGGTCGTGGAGAGTGGGTCGGAGCCCGCATTTACCCCCGACCTCCTTCCTTCGCCAGAGGAGGGCTTTCTCGGCGACATCTCGGCCTTGGGTGACGCGCATGGGGCGCAGGTGGCGTGGGTGCGACCTCCCATGTCGCCCACCATTTCGGCCGAACGGAATGACGTGGCGCCCGAGGGCTTCCAGGCGCGTGCCCTCGCGGTCGTGAGCCAACAAGGAGGGGCCTACGTCGACCTGCGGCACTTGCGCATGGCGCCTTCGATGTTTCGCAACGAAGACCACATGAACAGCGAGGGATCTCGACGCTTTTCCACTGCACTGGCTCGGGTTGTGCGCGAGCGCGGGTGGCTTGGGACGCCAGATTGGGATCCCTGGCCCGTGACCGTCGAGGGAGATGCCGCTCTGGCTCCCGGAGAGGGGCTGACGATCGAGGCCGCGACCCCATGGGCCGACGATCGGGGCTCGTTTGCCGTGTGGCTAGCGGCGGAAAGTGAGGGAGCGACTGCAGATCCTCCGTTCTCGCTGCACCTGGACGGTGTGCCGTTGCCCGTCAATCGAGGGCGGGCCATTCCCCAGCATGGATCGACCTGGCAGCAATGGCGGGTGGGAGGCTCAAGGCCCGCCTCCCCAGGTCCCGGCACGATCGTCTTGCGAGCGGACTCGAGTGGACCCGGCGTGCGTGTCCAGGCCCTTGCCTTGGGGGATCCACCTCGTCAGTACGTGTTGGGCGATGCAGAACGCCTCTGGGGTGTCCGGGCCGACGTGCTTGCCCGGTCACCCCCTGACGAATGGGGACCCAGCGTCGAGCTTGTGGCCGCGGCTCCGCCCGTGGTACCTGACGCCGAGCGGCCGTTGGACAACCGGCCAGGAGCTGTCGCAGCCCTTCGTGTGCCCCAGATGGCCTTCTTGTCGGACGAGGTGTTGGAGGCATCCACGCGGTGGTCCGAACGTTGTTCCCCCCTTCGCATCGTCGAGGATGGCAAGCCGCTGAACGACGCCAACGTTCCCTGCGAGGCGGTCGCAAGCGGGCCCGGCCGGAGCTGCCACACCGCGGAGTCGATTCAATTCAGCGCATCGGATGGCTCGGATCCGGCCCGCAATGGCCGTCGGTACGAATTGCGGCTCGCGGAGTCTCGGGCGTGTGGCGGTGAACTGTTTGTCTATCCGCAGGACACCCTCCGCTTCACGGTCGCGGCCTCCTTCCTGGCGCCCCTTACTCGCGGGGTACGCGTTCTAACCCTCGCCGGTCGGCCCCTTCAGCGACGTGCGGGAGAACTCGTCGTTCGATTGCACGCCGGGTCGCGATTGGTGTTCGAGCGCCGCATCGATGGTCGGACCTTTCATCGCGGAGACATCTTTCTACGCTTTGAAGGAGTCTTTCCCAGCGATGAGCCTTGGACGATTGAACTCGAGAACCTGAGCGCGACGTTCTACCTGTTGCGCGGCGTCACCCTTTCGGAGCGCTTGCTCAATAAGCCATGACGTCGTCGAGGGTCAGCCGGGTCACCGGTCCGAGCCTTTCGAGCGCGGCGACATCGATGCGGTCGAGGTCTCCTGCAATGGCGAGGATAAAGGGCTGTTCCTGCAGTCGATCGTACCAGGGTTCGAGGTCTGCGGGGGTCAACGCTTCGAGGGCGGTGATGCGGGTCTCGCGGGGGTCGGCATCAAAGCCCTGTCGATGCCAGCTTGCGGCCCGCGGGCCGGCTTGGCGGAACGTGAGGCGTTCGGTCCGCAGCTGCTCCAATGCCGCCGTCTTCGCCCGCGTGTAGCGCGCCGGATCAGGGTTCGGCGGTCGCATAAGCTTCGTGACCAGGGCCGCGGCCCCTGCGGTCTTGTCCGCCTGGGTGCCTAGTCCTGCCCAAAGGTAGCCTTGATCACCAGGTTCTGCGGGTGAGCGGTATCCGCCGGACGCCGAATAGGCGAAGCCACGGGATTCTCGAACTTCCTGAAACACGAGACCTGCGCTGCCTCCGAGCACCTCCGCGAGCCATCGATGCTCCATCTGGCGGTCCCCATCAAAGACATCGCCCGGCACATAGAGCCGAACGGTGGACTGGATGGCTTCGACGTTGAGCAGCAGCACCTGCGGGCCATCCGGACGGTTCACCCGGAACCGAGGGCGATCCTGTGCGGACTGAAAGGTTCGTTCGGCGGGAGCCACCGCGGCCCGGACCTCGTCGAAGGGGCGAACCCCGACGTAGAACATCTCAGCCTGGGTGTTCCACACCTCAACCAGCTTGGCCTGCAGGTCTGCTTCCCGAAGCGATCGAAGGGCGGTGTCACTCATGACGGCAAACAGGAACGGGCTCTCGGCCCCCTGCAAGGCGAAGCTTGTCAGCGCCTGGGCCTGCGTGGTGCTCTTGGTCTTGGCGTCACGGCGACTCTGAATCACGTCTTCGACGATGCGACTGAGCTTTCCGGGATCGACCCGAGGGGACCGGATGCGCTCTGCAATGCGAGCAAGGGCCTCGTCGAACTGGTTTTCTTCACCGCTAATGGTGAGCTCCGACTGGTAACGCCCGCACGACGCCGAGATGCGAATGCCGCGGTCGTACCGCCATCGCTCGAAGGCGGCCAGATCATCGTCGCCGGCCCCCGATTGCTCAAACAGACGCCATGCTTCGCACAGGCCGGGGTCGGTGGCTCGGCCTCGGTTCCACCGCCATGTGATGGAAAACAGGTCGGAGTAGGGATTCGGGGTGGCGTAGAGGCGGCCGGCAGGCGTTTCGAGCGTCGTGTAGTCTCGACCCTCCACCAGGGTCTCCGGCGCGACGTCGTCGGCCGGCAGCGCCACGATGGTCTCGTAGAAGGCGGAATGCGCGCTCGTATTGAGCTGGACCGGGGGCAGCTTTGGAGCTGAGATGGTCGGGATGTTTGGCGTTCCCGTCTCTTTGCGAATGACCACCCGTCCATCGCCAAGGTAGTCCTGGACTACGCGTAGCACGTCGTCGGGGGCAACCTCGGCCATCCGATCCGAGAACCCGAGCACCTGGTCGAGGCCCACGTCGTACTGAACCGCGGCGGTGAGCAGGTTGACCCGTCGGCCATTGCTCTCGCGGTCGACCTTGTCGCCGATCCGGGACTGGCGCACGATGGCGGCCATATCGTCGCGGCTGAAGTCGCCTTGGCGAAGGTCCTCCACCGCGCGGTCCAACATCGCCACCACATCGTCGAGCGGCTGCCCTTCGCGCGGGCGCCCCGTCAGGTAGAACAGCCCCACTCGGGTCTGATGCCACGCCCCGGCCGTGGCCCGACGCAGGCGTTTGGGCTGGAGCAAGGTGCGGTCGAGAATGCCGGTAGCCCCGTTCGACAGGAGGCTGCGGGCCATGACGAGCGGCAGGTGATCGGGATGCCCATAGGGCACGGTCGGCCATCCGATCAGGACCTCGGGAGCCCCTTGGTGCACCAGATCGACGCGTTGCTCCACGTCGATGGGCGTGAGAGCAATGGCGGGCCTGGGGGGCGCTTGTCCGCGAGGGAGGGAGCCGAGTTCGGCTTCGAGCAGGGCGATGGCGTCGTTGGGGTCGAAATCGCCGGCCAGGACCACCGCCATATTGGACGGAACGTACCAATTGCGAAAAAAGGCCTCGGTCTTCGAAACCGAAGGATTCTTCAGGTGCTCGATTTTACCCAGGGTGGGTACGGCGTACGGCGTGTTCGCGAAGATGACGTCGGTCAACGCACGAAGGATGGCTCGGTCTGGATTGTCGAGCGACCGGTTCTTTTCTTCGTAGACCGTCTCGACTTCGGTCTGGAACGACCGGAACACGGGTGAACGAAAACGATCGGATTCGATCTTCGCCCATTGTTCGAAACGGGGTGCAGGAAAGTCGACGACGTACGCGGTAATGTCGCGATTGGTGAATGCGTTGAGTCCGCGGCCCCCCAACCGGCCCCAAAGCTGCTTCAGCTCGTTTTGAACCGCGTACTGGTTGGCCCGAGCGGCGGCCTTGGCGATGCGGTGGTACACGTCGGCCCGGCCTGCTTCATCCGAGGTTTCGAACAACTCGTCGTACAGGGCGCGAACCTCGTCGAGATGGGGTTTCTCGGCGGCCCAATTCGTGGTCCCGAGCTGCTGTGTGCCCTTGTTGGCAAGGAGGTGCTCGAGGTAGTGAGCGAGACCGGTCGCATCCCGCGGTTCGTCAGCAGAGCCTGCTCGGACCACGATTCGGGCCGAGACGCGCGCCGTTCCAGGATTGGGGGACAGGAGCACCCGCAGACCGTTGGTGAGCGTGTGCTCGACGACGGGAAAGGGGCGGGAAGAGGGATCAGATTCTGCAGCAGTGAGGCTCATGGACTTCGCACATCCCGCGACGACGAGGAAAACGACACACCACCACCATCGCACGACGGACCTCCACAGCCAACGTACGCCCTTCACGCCTGAGGCGTTAGCTCCCGGGCATGGAACACGTTTTACTCGTGGGGGCGACGTCCCAGCTCGGTCGTGCATTGCTCGAGGTCCTCCTGGGTCGCGAAGTTCGAGTACGGGCGTTGGTTCGACGTCGCCCTGAGGTGCCTTTGCCCTCGGTTGTGGAGGTGGTGCACGGGGACCTCATGGTCCCTTCGACGCTGCCTGCCGCATGTCGAGGCATGGAGGGAGTCATCTCGATCGCGGGCGCACCCCTGCTCCCCTGGTGGACGCCCCCGTCGTTGACCTTCGATCGCATCGACCATCTCGGCACTCGCGCCCTCGCCTTGGCGGCGAAAGCGGATGGCGTTCGACGCTTCGTCTACCTCTCGGTGGCGGGAGATTACCCTTCTGGCCTCGAATATGTGGATGCCCATCGCCGAGGCGAGCAGGCCATTGCGGCGACCGGGCTTGAAACCTTGGTGGTGCGGGCCACGGGGTTCCATGGGACCTTGGCTCCGTTGGTGGATTTGGCGCGCACGGGCGTCCTTCCCGTGCCAGGGAGCGGCAAGGTTCGCACGAACCCGATTGCCGAGCGTGACCTGGCCAACATCCTGGCCGATCAGCTCGCCGCTCCTCCGGGCACTACCGCGGTCGGGGGCCCCGAGGTGCTCACCCGGCGCGAGATCGCGGAGCGCGCCTTTGAGGCGATCGGACGCCCCCCGCGCATCGTGTCACCCCCCACAGGGCTCATGCGGTTGGGGTCTCGATTCCTCGATCTGGTGAACCCTCGACTGGCCGACATTGGGTCGTTCGTCGCACACTTGCACGACCACGACGGCATTGCTCCCTGTGTAGGCACGATCCCCCTGCTTGAGAGCTTTCGGGAATACGCTCGAGGACCGAGCGCGGCTGCGGGGTCCACACCCCCCGCGTCGCCTGGCGTCGAGGAGGGTGCATGATCCTGTTCTGGGCGATGTCGTTTGGGCTTGCGGGAGAGCCTCTGGTCACCGAGGGCTTCGAAGCCGCAAAAGCGCGTCACTTGCGTGTCCAATCCGTCAGCATGGGGGTGCTGGCGTCATGGTCGGTCGTCAACCTTGGCGTGGGCGGGGTCGGTGCGGTGATCGCAGAGTCCCCTCGACAGGAGGGGTTCTGGGCCGGCAACGCAGGCTGGAACCTTGTGAACCTCGGCATCGCGACCTCTGGTCTGGCGTCCGTAGGCGCCAAACGAACGTCCATCACCACGGGACCCCAGCTCCTCAAGGCGCAGAACAACCTCGAGCGTGCTCTGCTCGTCAACATCGGGCTCGACGTGGCCTACATGATGGCCGGCCTCGCGGTTCGAGAACGAGGGTTGCGCGTCGAGGACCCTAGGTTGCAGGGGTTTGGCGACGCGTTGCTCGTGCAGGGAGGGTTTCTCTTTGTCTTCGACATCGGGGCGTTCGCCGCGAGCCGTCGATCCAGACGTCGGGACGTCTACCAACCCTTCTCGAGTACCCGTCCGTAGAACCCGTCTGACCCGTCGGTGTGAGGCGCCGTCCGCAGGGCTTCGCCTACCGGTTCGAAGCTCGGGTGGCGGGCAAGGAATCGCTCGACGACCGCGTCGTTTTCGGCCCGCAGCACCGAGCAGGTGCCGTAGATCAGGCGGCCCCCTTCCGCGACCAGGCTCGCCGCTCGAGTGAGGATGTTGCCCTGTAGTTCGGCCTGTTTGCTGACCGTACTGCGCTCGATGAGGTAGCGGTGTTCCGGATGACGCCGAAGCACCCCCGTTCCTGTGCAAGGCGCATCGACCAACACGCAGTCCGCCCGCAACCCAGCCACTTCCGGAGGTAGCGGACCGCGCGTGGCGATGCGGGTGACCGCAATGTGGGCGCCGGCCCGACTGGCGCGGCGATCCAACTCTTCGAGCGCTTCCGCCCGCACATCAAGGGCGGTGACGTGCGCCCCCTTCGCGGCGATAGCCAGGGATTTCCCGCCGGCTCCTGCACAAAAGTCCACGACCGTTTGCCCATCGGCGATGGGCTCGACGAGGTTGGCGAGGCGTTGGGATCCTTCGTCCTGCACTTCAAACCAACCGTCTTTGAAACTGGCCAGCGCTTCAAGGTTGTGGCGGCCTTCGACGATCAGGCCCTCGGGCGCATGAGGCGTCGGGGCCGTCGTGATGCCCTCGCCCTCGAGCCGCTCGATGAGGGCATCCCTCGTGCATCGCAGGCGATTGGCCCGGAGGGTGAGGGGGCCACGTTGGTCGCTAGCCACCATGAAGGCCTCGGCATCCGATCCGAGGCTTTTGACGATCCGCTTGGCCAGGTGGTCGGGCAGGCTGTGCCGGAGCGCGAGCCGGGTCGCCGGAGGTCCTCCGACGCCCAGCGCATCGAACTCCTCCTCGAGGCCGTGCCATGGACCGGGCAGCGCATCGTTGGCCACTTCGGGATCGAGGCCTTCCAGCACGAGCCAGCCCGTCCACAACGCAACCGGCGCATCCGTACCGAGAATGGTTCCAAGCCCTCGTTGCCGCCGCACCAGCCCGAACAACCCCTCCTGAAAGAGCCGTCGTTCGCGGGAATGAAGGTGCTTGAATCGCCGGCCCGCCGAGCGAAGCACCGGGCCCGATCGGCGAGGTTCCTGACGAACGCGGGCCCAGGTCTTCAACACGGCGTCCCGGATTCGCCCCGGACCGACCGCCTTCGTCAGTAATCGGGGGTCGAATCGCACCTTAGTCCTCGCGTACTCGTCCGCGGAGCTGCTTTTTCTGTCCGCGTTGCTTTTTGGCATTGACGCGGCGCCGCTGGGATCCGCGGGTGGGGCGGGTTGCGCGACGTGGCTTTTCAACCACCAACGCTGCCTTCAGGGTGGCCGCGAGGCGATCCCTGACATCTTCACGGTTCCGAAGTTGGGAACGAAAGCGGCTGCTGTGAAGCACCAAGTCGCCATCGGTGGTCAGGCGGGAGGCCAAGCGCTCGAGCCAGCGCGCCACGATCGAGGGACGGACCGAGCTGTTCGACACGTTGAAGCGTACCGTGACCTTGGAGGCCGTGGTGTTGACGTGCTGTCCGCCTGGTCCAGGAGCCCGGCTGGCGGTAAACGTGAGTTCATGGCCGGGAATGATGACGCCAGGTTGGATTTCGAGGTCGTTCATCGGGCGGCTACCACCGCCACCACGAGCTTCGAGCCGGTCGCATGGCTCGCTCGACCCGTTCGTAGATCTCGAGTTCGGGATTGATGCGCCGGGCGCGTTTGAGGAGCCGGCGGGCTTGGCCAAGGTCGCCCTTGGTCGCCATGAGCCGCGCCTGGTGGGCGAGCAGCCCTGGGGACCGGTCAAGGTAGGCGCCCGTTCGCTCCAACAGCTGGCGGATCTCCTGATCCCGATCTTCGCGTTCGAGGTGATCGCAGAGGCGTTCGGCCACCTGACACGCGATGGCCGCAGACTGGTCGTCGACCCCGTCTGCGGCCAGAACCCTTAGGGCTTCGTCCTGGGCCTGACCGCGTCGCTGGAGTTCAAGCATGAGCTGAGCCTTGCGGGCCCGAATGTTGTGTTGGCCCTGATTCTTTCGCAAGGCCTTGTCGTAGGCATCGACCGCCGCGCCTAGCATGTTCGATGCGTGCAACTGCTGACCGTAGCTCGCCCAGGCCACGGCCGATGGGTCTTGGGTGCCTTCGACCCAGCGTTTGGCGTCATCGAGAGCGTGCTGTGGCTCCCCGATCGCCGAAAGGAGCCAGATGCGAAGCGCGCGAGCGACTTCGCCTTGGTCGTGCTCGTTGATGGCCGCTGCTGCAGTGGCGAGCTTGAGGGCAAGCAATCGCCGGCCCATTCGACTGGCTTGACGGGCGGCTTCGAGGTGGGTCGCGCCAGGATGGATGATGGCGCGAAGCTCGAGGTGCACTTGCACATCCTCATCGCGCGTCAGGCCGCAATTGCCGCAGCGATCGACATCTCGCCGATGGCCGCAATTCCAGCAATGCCCAGGCGCCAGCGGGGCCAGCGGAGGTTCCCAATCCTCTTCGGCATTGGGCGTCCCGCACACCTGGCACTGCAGCACATCGACGGGGATCCGACCCTTGCGAAGGGTCAGCCATCGGAGTTGATCTGAGCTGCACTTGAGGCAATTCGTCCGGGTCGTGCTCACGCCCCCTCACGCTCCGTGCTCGTCCGGTCCGAGGCCCCAAAAAGTGGGCCTGGGGCACGAGCCGCCGTACCCTAACCCGAGGTTGGAGGATTCGGGTCGTCGGTTGGACCGCGACCTTATACGCTGGCCGCGTCCCCGGTCGGTAACGTGGGAGCGCACGTGTCCTCCACCCCTCGTCCCGGTTCTCGAAAGAAGACGCGCACACCACGGTCTCGCGGCGCGCGCTCTGAAATTCCCCAGGCCCCGCCTGCCTTTCCGTCGATTCCTGTTGGCACCCATCTCGCATCGCAGCTCGACCGTGCGCCCATCGCTATCGCGAGGTCCCCGGCTCGCACCCGCCATACCCCGATCCCCGAGGGGCCTGAACCCCAGGTAGCGGAGGATGGACTCTCTCCTCGCGATCTTCAAGCGGTGGCCGCGGGGCTTGGATGCATCGCAGCGTTGGCGGTGGGTACCGCGTTGGTCGGCGTTGTGACTGCATTCACGCTGTGGTCGGGGTGGACGGGCCATTGATCCTGGCAATGCGCATGACCGTTCACGATGCCATGCGAATCGCAGCCTAGGCAACAAATACACATTCATTTGTCAGGATCGACGGGCGGAGTGGTCTCCCTGGACAAACCTCGACCGGCTGAGTGGGGCGATCTGGGTGATGTTGTCGACAGGGCCTCTTGGCTCGACCACCTACCGCCACCTAGCGGACTGCCTCGTTCTCACGACACCCCGTCCCCCCCCTTCGCCGCCATGGGGGAGGTCAAGACGACGCGGAGGCCATGCATGTCGGACGCCAAGCCCGAGGGCTTGCTGGGGCTCATTGCTCAGAATCAGGACGTCACCCACTACCAAAACCTGCTGTGGGAGGGCAGCTTCGGCGACTATCTCCAGATCGTGCAGAACGACGGTCAAGTCGCCCGAAATGCCTATCAGCGCCTCTACGATTTGATCGAATCCTACGGCGCTGAGGAGTACACGGAGTATCGCAAGCCGATCCTTCGCCATCACTTTTTCGATGACCCCTTCGATAACGGCGCGGACGCCGTGTTTGGCATCGACATCCACCTGATGAAGCTTGTGCGGGTCTTCCGTGCAGCTGCGCTCGGTTATGGGCCTGAAAAGCGCGTCATCTTGCTCCACGGCCCGGTGGGTTCCGCCAAATCGACGATCGCTCGCTTGCTTAAGAAGGGGCTTGAAAGCTACAGCCGTACCGAAGAAGGGCGGTTGTACACCTACTCTTGGGTCATCGACAGTGAGGAGATTCCCTCGCCCATGAACGACGAGCCCTTGCTGCTACTGCCTGACGCGACGCGGGCCAAGGTCCTTTCGGAACTGAATTCGAATTCGAAGTCGCGCTACAAGGTGAAGCCGATTGGCGAACTGAATCCCGTCTGCCGATATTGGTATCGGGAACTGCTGAAGCGCTACGATGGCGACTTCATCAAGGTGCAAGAGCACATCAAGGTTCGCCGGCTCATCCTGTCCGAAAAGGACCGTGTGGGAATCGGTACCTTCCAGCCGAAGGACGAAAAGAACCAGGATTCGACCGAGCTTACAGGCGATATCAATTATCGTAAGATTGCGGAATTTGGCTCGGATTCCGATCCGCGTGCCTTCAACTTCGACGGTGAATTCTGTGTCGCGAACCGCGGCATCATCGAGTTCGTCGAGATGTTGAAGCTCGACGTGGCGTTTCTCTACGATCTGCTGGGAGCCAGCCAGGAACACCGCATCAAGCCCAAGAAGTTCGCGCAGACGTCGATCGACGAGGTCATCATCGGGCACACGAACGAGCCCGAGTACCGGCGCCTGCAGAACAACGAATACATGGAAGCGCTTCGCGATCGTACGATCAAGATCGATGTGCCGTACATCACGAAGCCGACCCAGGAATCGAAGATCTATGTGAAGGACTTCAACTCCGACAAGGTCAGCGCGCACATCGCACCCCACACGGTCGAGATGGCCGCCCTTTGGGCGGTGCTGACGCGGCTCGAGGAGCCTTCCAACCACAAGCTTTCGCTGTTGCAGAAGTCGAAGCTCTACGATGGACGGTCGGTGCGTGGCTTCACCGAAGACCACGTCAAGGAGTTGCGGAAGCAGGCCGTCCGAGAAGGCATGATCGGGATTTCACCTCGCTATGTGCAGGACAAGATTTCCAATGCCCTGGTGAAGGACCCCGACCTTCAGGTTCTCAATCCGTTCATGGTGTTCAACGAACTTGAAAGCGGGCTCAAGAGTCACTCGCTCATCTCGAACGAAGACGAACGCGAGCGGTATCGCGAGCTGCTCGGGGTCGTGAAAGAAGAGTACACCGATATCGTGAAGAACGAGGTTCAGAAGGCCATTGCGGCCGACGAAGGTGCGCTCAACCGACTGTGTGCGAACTACATCGACAACCTTCGGGCGTACGTCCTCAAGGAAAAGGTGAAGAACTCGTTCACCGGGGAATACGAGGAGCCGAATGAGCGCCTCATGCGATCGATCGAAGAGAAGATCGACATTCCCGACACCCGCAAGGACGACTTCCGCCGTGAATTGATGAACTACATCGCGGCCCTTGCGCTGGACGGCAAGACGTTCGACTACACGATGAACGAGCGCTTGCATCGCGCCCTTGAACTCAAGCTGTTTGAAGACAGCAAGGATTCGATCAAACTGACGAGCCTCGTGTCCGACACGATGGATGCCGACACGCAGGCCAAGATCGAAGTCGTGAAGCAGCGACTCGTCGACCACTACGGCTACGACGAGGTCTCCGCCGCCGACGTGCTCCAGTACGTGGCCAGCATCTTTGCGCGAGGCGATGCTTCGGATGGTGCCAAGGGCTAACGCCTTTCGGTTGGTGCTAGCGACCTTCCAGGAGGTCCTTCATGCGGAGCAGGCTGTCGAACAACACGTCGGGGAACGCGGACTTCAGGAGCCACTTGGGAACCTTCACCGGCGGAATCGCATTGCCCTGCTCGTGGATCTCCAGTTTCCCCGCTCCCAGGTCGGTGAAGGTGTAGGTCACCTCGTAGTCCGACTGACGGGCAACGCCCTGATCGGGGTAGGACCCGTCGACGGCGACGAATCGAGCGTGAGCCACGTCGTCGTCGACCGTGACGCTCAGCTCGCACACTCGATCGTTGTTCTTCACGGGCCAGGGGTTGGTCATGGCTTCGTAGATGAGCCATCGATCCTCGGCCAGCGTCTCGATGATCAACGCTTCGTCGACCTCGAACGTGGTTACGTAGCCCGGCACGTCGCGAAGCAACGCGACAGCGTCGTCGATCGTGGCGTCCGCCACTGTCCTCGATTCATCCTCGATGCGGGGGACGGGTTTGCCATCAGCGTTCGTGGTCTCGCCGATCCGCCACCGCGCCCAGGTGTCGACGTCGAGCTCGGCTTGGCAGAACCCTTCGAGGTCCGCGTTGCACTTCCCTCCACATCCGACGCTTAGGATCGCCACTCCAACGACGAAGCCCATTCGAATCACGAAGTCCATGTCACCTCCTGATTCGGGAATAGATCCAGGCCGTCGACGAGGTTCAGACACGAAAGTGTTGTTGTGGGGTGGCTAGGCGAGGATGCCCAGCTCACGGGCCCGCACCACGGCCTCGGTCCGACTCCGGGCTCCGAGCTTCCGGAAGATCCTCCGGTTGTGGCCCTTCACCGTATCCAGAGCCACGAACAAGCATTTGCTGATTGCCGAATTCGATAGTCCCTGGGCCACGAGCGACAACACCTCGACCTCGCGCTGGCTGAGCGCATCGGGAGCGGCAGGTGCGTCGGGCGGAACCAATCGACGCCGGAGCGACCTCGAGAACGGCGACTGCAAGTTCGGCGGTAGGGTGGCGAGGAGGCTGAGCACGTCCGACCGATCATCGAGGAACAGCTGCACGTGGCCGTCGACCGAAGCGAGCGCCAACGCGACGGCGAGACGTTGGTGAGCAGCGTCTCGTCGATCTGCGGCCGCGAGGAAGAGCGCCTCCAACAGCGCGATCTCCATCACGCTACGCGTGCGTCCCTGTTGTTCGGCCAGGATCCGCCACGGTCCTAGCTCGGACGACGCGTCGGCCTCCCCCACGGCCAAGCGCAGTCGCGTCGCGGTCAACGCGGCGAACTCGTCTACGAAGCGTACGTTGTCCGACCGAACGCGGTCGGCCGCTCGGAGCGCGCGTGCAGCCTCGGAACGCCGGTCCGCCATCAGCAGAACACGGGCCCGCACAGCCGCCAGGGGGCGGCTGTCCGGGAGCGGGGTGCTCAGGAAGCACGCGTCGGCCTGGTCCAGCGTTCGCAGGGCGGACGCCAGGTCACCCCCGCGCGCTTCGAGTAGGGCTCGGGTGGTGAGGAATCGAGAGCGGAACCCCAAGGAAAGTGACACGGTGACGTCGGCTAGGCGGAGCTTCGCGGCCGCGGCCTCGAGATCGCCACGCTCGAGATCGAGTTCGGCCGCCATGCGGTACAGCTCCTCCACGCCAGGTGACTCCTGACGGTCTGCCATCTCGATGCCTCGCGCGACAATGCGCGTAGCCTCGGAGAGTTGACCGAGCCCGCGCCGCAGCTCCGCCAGGACGAACCGCATGGAGAGCGCGTCGGAGAGGTTCTGGGACCGCTCGGATTCCTGCAAACTCCGCGTGAATGCCGTGCTCGCCTGCTCGAGGTCGCCGTCACTCCAACATGCGAGACCCAGCAACGCGCGGGCTCGCCTCTCGACGTGAGGCTCGGCGGGACCGGAGGCGGCGATCGCACGCTCAGCCCAGCGCCGCGTCTCGTCCACCCGACCGCAGGCTTGGGCGTGGTACGCCTTCCACAGCGCCACCTGGCTGCGCAGCGCCGTCGCCGGTTCCTGCGATTGGGCAAGCGCGGTCTCGACCACCGCGAGGTGCCTCGCCGAGGACTCGAACTCGCCCGCGATCAGGGTGGCGTTGGCCAGCTGGAGGCAGAGCTGCGGGCGCAAGCGGACGCGGTCGTCGGGTATGGTCGAAAGCCACTCGCGCCATTGCCCGATTTGGCCTGCCTCCGACATCGCCGAGAATGCTCGTTCGAGATGCTCTGCCGCCTCGTCGAAGGCCCCTGCAGCCACCGCATGGCCGGCTGCGTCGGGCCACTGCCCCCGCGCGGCGTACCACCCGCTCGCTCGCGCGTGCAGCTGCGGAATTCGCTCGGGGGCGTCTCGAGCCAGTCGCAGGCGCAGCATCTCGCGGAAGAGGTGGTGGTAGCGTACCCACTCTCCTTCCGCGTCCAGAGGTACCACGAAGAGTTCGGCCTGCCCCAGAGCCCGAAGGGTCTCAGGTCCCGTGGTCGTCTCCGACGGTGTGACCGCCTCGCACAGGCCACCGCAGAACGTGTCGAGGATGCTGGTGTCGAGGAGTACCCGCTGAAGATCGGCGGGGACTCGGTCGAACACCTCTTGCTCCAGGAACCCGAGCGCGCCGTCGCGCACGTGCCGCGCGGGCACGCCTGGGGGCCTTGCCAGGGCGAGGCCCGCCGCCTGGAGCCCCGCCACCCATCCCTCGGTGCGCTCTAGCACCGTATGGCACGTGGCTTCGTCGACCGGGGTCGCCATCACCTCCTCGAAGAAGCGCCGCGCTTCGTCCAGCGTGAAGCGAAGCGCCTCCGGCCCGACCTCGGTGACCTGATCGCGAACGCGGTAGCGATCGAGCGGTAGGCCGAGCGTCTGGCGCGTGATCAGCACGAGATGGCACGTCTCCGGGAGGTGGTCGATCCAGAAGCCGATGATGTCGACGATCTCGGGTGTGGCGACCAGATGGACGTCGTCCAGCACGAACAGGATACGCCGCGGCGCCCGGGCGACCTCGTTGAGCAGGTGGGTTGAGAACGCGTCGGTGGCGAGGGGCCGGTCGGGGGCGAGGTGCTCAATGAGGTCGGCCCCGAGCGTTGGGTACACCTTGCGAATCGCGGCCAGCACGTAGGTGAAGAACCGCCACGGCGCGCGATCGGCACGATCGAGCGACAGCCAGGCGACCGGGAGGCCCGAGGCCAGGGTCCAAGCGCGCGCCTGGGTCGTCTTGCCGAACCCCGCGGGGGCCATGATCACGGTGAAGCGTCGGTGCAGGCCTGCCTGCCATCGCGCGAAGGCCTCAGGCCGCGAGACCACGCGCGGCCGGCCCGGTGGGATGCGGACCTTCGTCTGCAGGACCACGGAACCGGTCTTCACTGCTTCCTCCCGTCTCACCACCAACAACCACACTTTCGTGTCTGAAGTCGCCCGAGTGTGCCGTTTTACGAGGCGGGCTCGACCAGGGAGTGCACCATGCAGCTGATCCTCCGACCCTACGCCCTCGGTGCAGGGCTCCTCTACCTCCTCGGGACCTTCTTCGGCATCGCTGCCGGACTTACCGGAGGTGAGACCCTCACGTCCATCGTCACGGGCGGCCCGCTCGAGGGCGAACTGCTGCCCCTGCTCTCGGACGGCGCGTTCCGCCTCTCGGCGAGCGCATTGTTGACGTTGGGCATGGGGATCTCGTTGGTCGCCATGACGGTCTTCTTCTTCCCGGTCCTCCGCCGGGACAGCGAGCCCCTCGCGCTCGGGGTTCTGGTGTTCCGGGGGCCGCTCGAGGGAAGCGCCTACCTGCTGCTCGCCCTCGAACAGGTGGCTCTGGCCGTGATCGGGCGGCACTACCGCGCTGGAGGAGATGCCGCGGCCCTCCACGCGATGGGCGAGGTCCTGTACGAACTCGCCGATCTCAGCGGCTCGCTCTGCACGGTCGTCTTCTTGCTGGGGGCTCTCTGCCTGTACGGGTCGCTGTACCGCACCCGTCTGATCCCACGCTGGTTGTCGGTCTGGGGAGGGCTCGGCGTCGTACTGTACGGGGCGTACGGGGGGCTTCGTTTCTTCGGCGTCGATCCCTCGGGGGCGACCGCCCTGCAGATTCCGCTCGCCATTCAGGAACTCGTGATGGGGGGCTGGTTGGTGGTCGTGGGATTCGATCGCGACGCCTTGGCGCGACTCGCACCGAGAGGGTGACGGCCAACCAAGCCCGCCCCTCGCAGGGCGCCTCGCGAGTAGCTGACTACCTGCCCCTAGGGGACCGTAAGGGCCTTGCCTCGGCGTTCGGCTAGGGTCGTCCAGCCGGGCCAATGGGCGGCGGGGATGCGTTCGAGCACGTTGCGTCCGTAGACCGAGCCGAGGCCCAAGGTCGGCAAGTGCACGTAGCCAATGTGGCAGCGGCACGCCGACTTGGGGCAGACTCGGGACCCGAGCCCCAAATCACCGTCGATGTGGCCAATGACGTCGGGCACGAAGTGGCAACGACGCACCTGACCTTCGCCATCGACCGTGATGGCGGTACGGCCGGCGTCGCACGGCTGTCCGAGGCTTTGGTGCGGGGTCCGATTCCAAGGAAATAGCGGGTCGACGTGGGTCAAGAACGCGACTTCCTCATCGGAATAGGCGGGCTCGAGTCGTTTGTTTGCGTTGATCCAGAGGTAGACGTCGGGCGGCAGCCGTTCATGAATCGCGGCGATGGCCTGAAAATGCTCTCGCTGAGCCACCACCCCAACCGAAAGCCGCGCCCCCGCGGCCCGCACATGTTCAACGCGCCGAAGGAATCGGTCCAGCGGAGCGTAGTCGGGATGCCACGTGGCCCAAAAGGCGATGCGTTCGGCGCGGCTGTCAAACAGCCAGTCCACCGCCGCCGAAAGGTTGGTCTGGATGGCCACGCGTTCGATGTGATCCGCGTGCGAGAGCCGAGCCAGGGCGCGTTGGTAGGGGGCGTGGACGAGGGCTTCCCCCCACGGCGTAAAGAACACCCCAAGCCGCAGTGAGGCACCGAGGGCCCAGGTCACGAATCGGTCGAGAGCAGCGAAGTCGCTCGACAGTTCGTCTTCCCGCAAGGGGACCTTTCCGAACGGGCAGTAGTGGCAATCGAAGTTGCAGCTCTCGAGCGGTCCGCGGTACAGCACGCGGAGTACGGCGGGGTTTGCCGTCACTGGACCTCCGCCGCGTTCATGCGTCCTCGGATGTCGGTCGAGATGAGCCATGGCCCGATCTGATCGGACCGTTCGAGGCCCGCCGCGGTGAGACGGAGCACCTGACCGTCCCACGTGGCGAGTTCGTGATCGAGCAGCTGCGTCAAGGCCGGCACCTCGTCGAACGGGTCACTGCCATGGACGGCTCGATCGATGCCACGTGCATCGAGCAGTCGCAGGATGACCGCACGGCGACGACGTTCTGCCGTGGTCAGGGCGATGCCCCAATCCACCGCGGCAGGATCGGCGGCCATCCAGGCATCGAGGATGGCGCGGACCCCTGCGTTGCGAACCGCGTAGCGGCTCGAAAAGTGGAGGGATGACGTATAGGAGCGGGCACCTACTCCGACGCCCACGAGGTTGCGATCGGGGTCCGCAAAGTCGCTCGGGTTGGACGTGGCCGTCGGGCTGGCGAACAGTCGCATGGAACGCTGCTCGTAGCCGGCCTCAAGGAGCCGATCCCGACCGGCGCGATACAGCGCAAGCCGCGCTTCGTCCTCGGCCGACCCGCCATGTCGGAACAGGCCGGTCTTGGGCCGCACATACAATGGGTATAGGAAGATCTCTTCAGGTTGCCAGTCCAAGATGCGGTCGATCGAGTCCACGAACGAGGCTGTGCTTTGGCCCGGTAGCCCATACATCAAGTCGAGGTTGAGGTTCTCAATCTTGGCGTCCTGCATGGCGCGTACGGCGGCCGCTACGTCGCTTTCGGCCTGGGGCCGCAACACCGCGGCAACCTCCTGGGCATCGAGGCTTTGGATGCCCATCGAGAGTCGGGTGACCCCGCGTTCGACGAGCATCGCCGCATGTTCGGACGTGACGGTTGTGGGTGAGACCTCAACCGACCCTGGAATGGCCTTGAGGTCTGCGCCAAATCGAGCGAAACCGTCCAACACCCTCGACAGTTCCTCGACCGACAACCAAGTCGGTGTGCCCCCACCAATCGCAAAGTCGGTGAAGGTCGCATCAGGAAGCGCGTCGATGGTCGCATGAAGCGCCCGTTCCCACGCGTCGAGCCAACGGTCGACCAAGGGGGTGGGGGGTTGGGCGGTCGTAAAGAGGTTGCAGAATCCACACCGCATCTCGCAAAACGGCACGTGGGCGTAGAGCGAAAGCGCCTTCCGCTCTTCAACCCGCCAGACGTCGCGCAAGGTGCGAGGCGGCAAGGCCCGGTAGGCGAGCTTGTGGGGGTAGCTGTAGAGGTAGCCCTGGTAGAGCGAGCCTTGAAGCATGCGGGGGCCGTATCGCATGCCGCCGACCCGAGCGATCCAGATTGTGACCGGGCGTCGACCTCCTTGGAACGCCGGACGAATCAGAAAGGGAGCCTTGGATTGCCGCAGGCCCTTGCCTGCTGGATACGTCGCATCCACGCCTCGAGGGGAAGTTGTGCGAGATGCTCCCGCCCTGAGTTGGACTTCCAAGGTTGTCTACGGCACGGGCGACTTTTCCCTTTCGAGCTTCACGACCTACCGCCAGATTTTCCACGCGTTGTTCCTGACGAGCGTGGTCGGTCTTGACCCTCGGCTTGCGGCGGTTGCGGCGCTGGTAGGGGTGCTTTGGGATGCGGTGACCGACCCCGTGGTGGGGCGTCTTTCGGATCGGACACGGACCTCTTGGGGCCGTCGTCGTCCCTACCTTGTTGGGGCTGCGATTCCGTTTGGACTGTCGTACGGGATCCTGTGGTGGGTGCCACCTTGGGAAGGGCAGGTCGCTCTCATGGTGCACTTCACCGTGGCCTACATCGTGGCAACGACGTTTCAGACGCTGTTGTCGGTGCCGTTCTACGCACTCACCCCCGAACTGTCGTCGGACTATGACGAGCGGACGTCGCTCACGTCGTACCGCATGTTCTTCAATCTGGTTGCGTCGCTGGCGGTTGCGCTGCTGGCGCCAGAGATTGTGGGCTCGGTCGAAGCCGCGGGAGGCACCGCCGCACAGGGCTATCTCACCGTCGCCTTCCTGTTTGGCACGGCCAGTGTGGTGCCGCCGCTCTTGATTGCGGCCACGGTTCGCGAAGATCCGTCGGTCCCGCCGCCCGTGGATCGACCCTTTCTTGCTACCCTTCGGGCGGCTTGGGCCAACGTACCCTTCCGGTACTTGGCGCTGCTCTACATGCTCAACTGGATCACCTTCGATCTCGTTGCCCTGATGATCCCGTTCTTCGTCGAGTATCATCTGGATGCGGGCGGGGGAACCAAGCTGTCGCTGTTCGGCGTGGGGCTCGAAATCGAGTCGGCCATGCTGGGGGTGTTGCTTGTGGTCGCGCTGGTCGTGTTGCCCGTGTGGACGCCATTGAGCCGACGAGTCGGTAAAACCGGCGCCTACATTGCAGCCATGGTGAGCTGGGCGTTGGTACAGCTCGGTCTGTTCTTCGTGGCGCCCGGCGACGTCACGTTGGCCCTTTCGCTGGCGCTTGGAGCGAGCCTCGGGGTCTCCGCGGCCCATGTCCTGCCTGACGCGATGATTCCCGATGTGGTGGACGTCGACGAAGTCGAGACGGGCGAACGGAATGAGGGCATCTACTACGGCGCCAAGAATCTACTGCGCAAGCTCACGGGGGCCTGCGCGATCTTTTTGGCGCTTCAAGCGCTCGGCTGGGCCGGCTTTCAGCCTTCTGCGTCGCAATCCGGCACCTACGTCCCTCCAGAGTCAGCCATCTGGGCCATTCGGCTCCTCGTGGGGCCCGCCGGTGCGGTGCTGCTTATCGGGGCGGCGTACGCGGCGTGGGTGTATCCCCTGACGCGGGCTCGCCACGATGCGATTCGACAGGCGCTAAAGGCCAAACGAGATGCGCAGGCGGGACGCAACCCGTAGCCTAAAACAAAGAGCGCGCCGCCCCGCTCATTGGCGGGAGGCGCGCTCGTCGAGTGCCCGGAACGCTTAGAGTTCGACGCGTTCGGTGATGACGTTCGCGGTGCCGTCGCCGGGGTAAAGGATGGTCGTCAGCAGGGGACGATCCTCGGCCCACGAAGGCGCAGACGGACGAACGAGGAGACGGGGACCGGTGGTGCCGGGCGCGGTCTCGACCTGGCCGACCATGTAGTTCTGCTGGCCATTAACGTCGATGACGAAGTCGCTCACTCGCTTACCGCCGAAGCTTTCCCAACGGAAGTCGGGGAGGGGCGGGTTGAAGCTCACGGCGGTCACGGGGGTGCCACGGCCGTACTGCTCAACGCGGATGTTCATCAGCTCGAGGTAAGCATCCGACACGAGGCGGTAGGTGTAGGTGAGCGTACGGTCCGGGGTCGCCTGAACGGCTTCGACTTCGTTGCCGCGGCGCGTCACGAGCCACTTGAGCTTCACGGTGTCGCCCGAGGGCCGGGTATGCACGGTGGTGAAGTTCTTAAGGGCGAACTCGGGACGCAGGCCCTGGTTCATGTCCATCTCGGCCGTGGCCGGCTCATCTTCGCCTTCGACTTCGCCTTCCTCGGCTTCGGGAAGGTCTTCCGACTCATCCATCTCGAAATCATCGAGTTCGTCGAGGTCTGCCTCGGCGGCTTCCGCAACGTCTTCTTTGAGGTCGTAGATGCCTTCACCCAACGATGCGGAGGCCTCGCCGTCGCCCTCGGCCGGGGTGAAGCTGAAGGTCCACTGGACCTTGCCGGTGACGTTGTCCGCGAAGGTCCAACCGTCGACCGCACGGGTGATGCAGCGCGTCATGACTTCGTCGGTGATGCCACCCTCGACCTCGGGGAGTGCCGTGCCGACGACGACCCCTTCCGAGATGTCGAAATCCACCTGCAGCGGACCACCGAGTTCCGGAACTTCTTCGGTGCGCTTGAGGTAGCAACCCTGAACCGTGCTGAAGTTCTGCGCGACCGTGACCTTCACGGCCTCGCTTGGCCTCACTTCGACTTCGACGGGCGCTGAGTCTTCCGTGACCACCTTTTCGACGATGACTTCGCCGTACTCGGGGCCGCCGTAGCCAAGGCCTTCGGGCATGATGGCGAACTTGCCGACCGCAAGACCGCCCTGCACCTGGGTCTGCACGAAGCGGCCCGGCACCACACCTGCGATCTTGCGGAACGAAACGTCGGCGCCGTCAAGCTTCATGTCGGCCTTAAAAAGACTTTCCTGGGCCGGAATGTCGAGGGCGACGAGCAGCTGGTTGGCGGAGTGGTCGAAGGCGCGACCGTTGCGCTTGCGCTCAGTTTGGACGGGGGCGTCGCCCTCAAACTTCGCGTCGACGCGGTTGCCAAGGCTGTTGATGTAGGAGAGCGTGAGATCGATGGTCTCGGCGTCGGACGCATCCTCGGCGTTGAACCGGTCGACGGCACGACGGGCCAACGGAAGTTCTGGCAGGATGGCGTCGATATCGTCGATGCTGGCCACCAGGGTCTGGTCGCCTTCGAGGTTGGTCTCGAGGGCGAACCAGAGGGGGCCCGAGGGGCGCGACAGGCGAGCCACTTCGATCATGTCAAAGTCATCGCTCTTCGGCATCAGGGCGATATCGAGATCGAAGGCGGCGCCGAATGCGAGGAAAGGCAACGGCGGAGCCTGCGTCTTCGGATCCTTACCGGCGTACCGCTGCTCCGCGAAGCTTCGGTAGGTCGGGAAGTTGAGGGTCCGTTCATAGTCGGACATCACCGGGCCCTTCGGTCGATATTTCGACCCGCACCCAGCGAACACCAGGGTGCTCAGCCCAATCAATACCCAGCGCATGCCTTCTCCTTTTGTGCTGCCAACGACGACCTGTTCCAGGGGAGATTGGGCCTGCGGCCCGACGGGAACGCGTTCGGCGTCCTCTCCTGACGGCCTTTCTGGACCGCCATTGCCCGCAGCTTCTGCGGACCGTCACCCCTATGTCCTCGGCGGGATCGGTGCAAGCACGATACGACCGGCGGGAGTTAGGAAGGGCCGCCGTTATGACGCAATGGCGACCGGCGATGGGGAGGGTTCGATGGCGTACACGGTAGGCTCGCTCGAGCTGACCTCGCGGCTCATCGTTGGGACGGGCCGCTACCGCGACCTCGAACAGATGAAAGCGTGTCATGAAGCTGCGCGAACCGAGTTGGTGACCGTGGCGCTGCGGCGCGTCGATCTGGACGGCCTCGAGGGGCCAAGTCTCCTCGACTACATTGACACGGACCGTATCACCCTGCTGCCGAACACCTCAGGCTGCTACACCGCTGAAGATGCGGTGACGACCGCAGAAATCGGTCGGGAACTCCTCGGTACGGCGCGCGTGAAGCTCGAGGTGATCGGCGATGAACGGACCTTGTTTCCCGACGCCGAAGGCACGCTCGAAGCGGCGCGTCTGCTTGTGGCAAAGGGGTTCGAGGTCTGGCCTTATTGTTCGGACGATCCGGTATTGTGCCAGCGGCTCGTCGACATCGGCTGCGTCGCGGTGATGCCGTTGGCAGCGCCTATTGGTTCGGGACTTGGAATCCGGAATTCGACCAATCTGCAAATCATCCGTCAGTTTGTCGACGTTCCGATGATCGTGGACGCAGGGGTCGGCACGGCCTCCGACGCAGCCATCGCGTTCGAGCTAGGTGCCGACGCGGTCATGATGAACACGGCGATCGCCGAGGCCGGTGACCCGGTGGCCATGGCCCATGCGATGTACCATGCGTGTGAGGCGGGCCGAATGGCTTATGAGTCGGGGCGAATGCCACGTCGTCTCTACGCAACGGCGAGTTCGCCCCTCGACGGCCGGTTCGGCACCTGAGCCACCCCGCGCCGCTCTTTGCCATTACGGCCGGAGACGATGGCCATGGGCGCGATCTGCTGTCGTGGATGGGCCCGTTGGCCCAGGCGGGTCTTCGGTCCATCCTGATCCGCGAACCTCACGTCCCTGCGCCGCGGCTCGACGTCCTGTGTGACGCAGCGGGGGCGGAAGGGTTGGACGTCTGGGTTCACGATCGACACCCACACGCTCGTCATCGTTCAGAAGGGCTCCACCTCTCGGCGGCGGGATCGCTTGCAGACCCGGCACGGCCCTTTGGCCAGAGCTGCCACAATGCGGCCGAACTCCGCCGAGCGTTCGCCGCGGGGGCTCGCTACGCGTTGCTCTCGCCCGTGTTTCAGCCCACGTCAAAGCCTGATGATCGCCGTCCTCCCTTAGGGGTTGAGGGGTTTGTCAGCCTCGCCGCGGGACGGCCGGTTTGGGCGCTTGGGGGCATCACGCTGGCTCGAGCCGCGGCCCTTCACCGAGCGGGAGGCCGTGGTGTGGCTGTCCTCGGCGGGATCTTTGGGCAACCCGACCCCCGGTCGGCCGCGAAAATGGTGACAAAGCTCTTGGCTACTTGGTCGGACGGAACGTAGAGTCCAGTCCTCGACCGTCTTTGGGAGTTCCCATGTGGACCGTGTTGCTCGTGGCTTGTGGCTCGCCGACCGAAGAGAACGAAGTAGCGGAGCCGATCGCGCTGACTTGGGGATCCTCGAATCGCTCTGAGGCGGCGTTGGTCGTCCCCCGCGGCAACGGTGACGATGGCTACTACGTGGGTCTCGAACTTGCGGCGCCGGCGCGGACCGACGGGGTTTTGGTATCGGTCGACACCACGGGCGACATTGCGTGGCAGGTCCAGTGGGGCAGCCTCGGAGATGACGAAGTCGACACGATCGTTGTCCTCGATGGTCAGGTGGCCGTGGGGGGCCGGCGATTGCTCAACCCCACCACCGACTCCGACAGTCTTGCGGTCATGACCCTCATCGAAACGACAGGCCCTTCGGTGGTTGACGACACTTGGTGGATGTGGAACGCAAGCGAAGAGAACGACCGAATTGCAGGTATCGAAGCTCTTGACGCCGGGTTTGCCTTGGCCGGTGGGGCCGGCCCCCAGCTTCTGACGGCCGAGATCGATGAGAAGGCGAAGACCGTGGACCAGCTTCGCTTTGGACCCTCGCGTCGCACCGTGGAGCAAGCCGTTTCGATCGGGGGTGGCGAGTTCGTGCTCTACGGACAGGCCACGGACCCAAATGATTTCAACGATCCAGGCCAGATCTGGGCGGGTCAGGTGGGCCCACGGGGCGACCTGCAGCGAGAAGAGAGCTTCGGAGAGCTGTACCAGGTGGAAGACCGCGCCACGGACTTGGTGGTCCTCGACGATGGGGCCTGGCTCATCGCGGGCGAGACGGGCATCAACAACGGCGATGTTGCGCTCATCGCGGTTGAGCCGTCGGGGGACGTTCGTTTCGAGGTGGCCTGGGACTCGGGTGGCCAAGACCTCGACCCGCAGTTGGCCATGTCACCGGAAGGCACCGTGTTTGGCGCTTCGGTTCGGAACCGGGATGAACTCATCGTGTTCACCGTGGATCTACAGACCGGTGACGTGACGCGGTTCTCGGAACTCGTTGGCGTGGATCGGGTGCGAGACCTCTGGGTCGACGAGGAGCGCATTTGCCTCGCCATGGCGCTGCCAGGTGACGTGAAGGGCGGCTACCTCGCCTCGTTTGCCTGCGGGGGCCGCGACGGTGAGGACGGCGTCGTTTGGCCCTCATTGCGTTAAGAGCAGCGTTATGCCAGAAGCCACGCCAACGCCCTGGATGTTCGATGCCGCCGTCTTCGTGGGGGTGTTTTCGGCCCTGACCTGGGGATTTCTCGTGCTGTTCAAGCCGAGGCTCTACCAAGGCGGGGGCGCACTTCCCGAGCCGCGGGACGAAGACTAGGTGAGTGAGGCGCCGTCCAGGGGTGTGCGAGTCCTCCTCTACGGCGTTCTTGCCGCGTACCTTCTCGTGATTGTAGGCAGTGCGCTCGGAGGCAATGCCGCCACAGATGCCTTGCGGGATCATGTGACGCGACCCCTCGAACAGGTCTTGGGCATCCATCAGACATGGCCCATGTTCGCTTCGGTGCCGCGTCGTACGGAGTGGCTCACCGCGCATGGCCAGCGACAGGACGGCGGGGAGGTCACCTTGGAAGCCTTGCCCGGTCGGCCCGACGACCAAGGTGTGCGCTGGACGTATGACCGGCTGGGGAAGCTTCAACGCAACGCTGCCGTGGAGCGACGCAAGAAGCTTCGCATGGGCATCGTGCGTTGGTTGTGTCGTCGAGAAAAGGCGATCGGCCAGCCCTTGTCGAAGCTCCAGCTGGTGCGACATCGATCGCAGACCCCTAAACCCGGTGGCCCATCCACCCCACGGAGCGCGTTCTTCGAAAGCCGAAGGGAGTATTCGCGGTGGAACTGTCGCTAGCCCGCGTTGGCGAACGCATCGATCGCTTCCTGTTTGCCCCCGTCGATGCGCGGGCGGTGGCGGCGATGCGGATTTCGCTCGGGGTGCTCCTGTTGTTCGCGTGGGTGCCTTTGGGCGCCCAATTCGTGACGCTGTTCCACGTCGATGGCATCGTGGATGCGCACCTCATCGACACCTACTGGACCCCCTATGCGTTGCGGTGGCTCGAGGGCCTCTCGCCCGAGGGATTGATGGGCGTCTACGGGCTCGGCATCGTCGCCATTGTGGCCTTCACCACAGGCACGTTGACGCCGGTGGCGAACGGGGTCGTGGTCGTGCTGCTCGTGCTCATCCACCACCGCAACCCATGGATCCAGAACGGCGGTGACCGTCTCATCCGGATCTGGGCCCTCCTGATGCTGGTCATCCCTTCGGGAGCGGCGTGGTCCGTCGATGCCTGGCTCCGCGAGCGCCTGGGTTGGACCTCCCGCGCCACGGTGCCCGCGTTTGGACTGCGGCTCATCCAGATTCAGCTCGTCGTGATGTACACCTACACAGGGCTTGCGAAGCTAGGTGACTCGGCTTGGTTTTCGGGCGAAGCGATCTACTACGCGATCAGCGATGGTGGCTTTTCTCGCGCTCCTTGGCTGCTCGACCCGATCGTGCAGCACCCAGTGGCACGCCCGTTCCTGTGGTTGCTCGATCTTGGCACCTTGGCGTTTGAGATTGGCTTTCTGCCGTTGGTGTTGTGGTCACGGACCCGCAACGCGACGCTGATCGCGGGGATCGCATTGCATGCGGGGATTTTCCTCACCATGGCGGTGGGACTGTTCGGTCCCGCCTCGGTTTGGGGCTACCAGGCGCTAGCCCCGTGGTCGCAACCCCGCGATTCGACCGGGCTACGTGAGTCGAAACCGATGGAGGCAAGGCATGAACGGAGGTGAACGGGTTGCAGAGGTGCTCAAGCGCCACGGAGTGCCCTTTGTGTTCACGCTCATTGGCGGTCACGTCTCGCCGATCCTGGTGTCTGCGAAGGCCAAGGGCATTCGGGTCATCGACGTACGACACGAGGTGAACGCGGTGTTTGCTGCAGATGCAGTGGCCCGTTTGACGGGCGTGCCCGGGGTGGCCGTGGTCACCGCCGGACCTGGCGTTACCAATGCGATCACCGCGATCAAAAATGCCCAGCTCGCGCAGTCGCCGCTTGTGCTCATTGGTGGGGCGACGACTACGCTGTTGCGCGGCCGAGGGTCGCTGCAAGACATCGATCAGGTTGCGTTGATGAAGCCCCACGTGAAGCTGCTGGAGCGTCCCGATCGGTTGCGCGACGTGGTGCCTGCCCTCGAGCGGGCCATGCATGTGGCGGCGAGCGGGGTGCCGGGCCCCGTGTTCGTCGAACTGGCTATCGACCTACTCTATGACGAATCCACGGTTCGCGAGCAGGTCGACAAGCAAGTCAATCCGCCCAATCCAACCCTCACGCAGCGCGCAATTTCCGCCTATGTCAGTACCCATCTCTGGCGAACCTACCGAGGAAGTGACGGGCCGCGATTCCATGCGCCGCGAGCCATCGACATCCCCCAGCCCTCGTCATCGAAGGTGCGGAAGGCCGCGGGCTGGTTGCGAGATGCCCAACGTCCGCTGATGGTCCTTGGTTCGCAGGTCATGCTGCGTCCGGATCGGGTGGAGGCGCTGGTTGCCGCCGTAGAGGCGATGGGCATCCCCTGCTACCTCTCGGGCATGGCTCGGGGGCTCCTCGGCGCCAACCACCCGCTGCAGAAGCGCCACAAGCGCCGCATCGCGCTGAAGGCGGCCGATGTGGTGCTGTTGGCCGGGGTCCCGAGCGACTTTCGACTCGATTACGGCAACCACGTCCGTCGTGCCAAGGTCATCGGGGTGAACTTATCCGAGGAAGATCTCCACAAGAATCGGAGCCCCGACCTTGGTATTCTCGCGGATCCGCATGCCACGTTGCTCCAGATCGCGGCGAGCATCGGACCGATTCCCAACCGGGCCTCCTGGCTCGCGGAACTCGACGAGCGCGACGCAGCGCGGAATGCCGAAATCACCACCATGGTCTCGGAACAAGACGAGCTGCTCGACCCCGTGGGATTCTGCCAGGAGGTCGACGAAGCCTTGTCCGATGACAGTGTTCTGGTCGGAGATGGCGGTGACTTCGTGGCGACCGCGGCCTACACCGTCTCGCCGCGACGCCCCCTGTCGTGGTTGGACCCTGGGGTCTTCGGCACGCTGGGGGTGGGGGCGGGGTTCGCGCTGGGGGCCAAGCTCGTGCGGCCCGATGCCGATGTGTGGCTTTTGTGGGGCGACGGTGCAGCAGGCTTTTCGATCATGGAGATGGACACGTTCGCCCGTCATGGGGTGCCCGTCATTGCGGTCGTTGGGAACGACGCAGGCTGGACCCAGATCTTGCGCGACCAAGCGACGATCCTCGGCGACGATGTGGCCTGCCGCCTGACCCACATGGACTACCACACGGTGGCCGAAGGGTGCGGGGCGAAGGGCTTTGTGGTCCGTGAGCCGGGGGCGGTCAAAGGGGTCCTCGCCGAGGCGGTTCAGACCTCTCGCGCCGGCACTCCCGTGCTCGTCAACGCGCTGCTCGGTCGGTCACGCTTTCGGGAAGGCTCGATTTCGATGTGATCGACGGCGGGCGACCAACAAGCCCGGCACGACCATGAGCCACGCCAATCCCGACCCTGGGGACGTGGACTGACAGCCACAGAGTTCGGCTTCTTCGGGGAGTTCCCAAGCGAAGAGGCCTTCGGCGTTCGGGGGGGCGATGATGCCTTCGGTCTCGCACCACACCCGGGTCCCGTCTGCGCAGGCTTCACGCATGGTGGTGTCGATCCAGTCGAGGAACGCATCCACACGGGTGTCGACGCCTCCCGTCAGGCGGCAGTCCGTCTGGTCGTAGGCGTGGCTCGTCACGCCAATGACGCGCCAAGGCTCGCTCGAGTCTGTGTCGTACTCACGGAAGGAGGGTCCTCCCGAGTCGCCGTGGCATTTGCGGCCATCTTCCGCCACCTCGCCCACTTTGAGTTCCCACCGGTTGATCTCGGCGATGAAGCTATCGGCGACTTGCTTGGTGCCGGCAATGCCGTCCTGGGCTTGCTGGCCCCACCCGACAATGACGAGATCGTCGTCGACATCGAGGGCGGCGCCTTCTTCGGCCGTGGGCAGAATGCCAAACGGGCGGCCTTCAAACGCTTCTTCAAGAAAGACGAGCCCGATGTCGGCGTTTCGTGCGAGCCCCAACGACAACTCCGCCAGGTCGAAACCCGGGTGCGCCACCCAATCCGTCGCGCGAATGGCCGAAGCGGGGAGCTCTTCGAACCCGCCGAGGAGTTCGAGCTCAAACTGGTGCGGGGTGAGGTCGGTGGTGGGGGCGAAGACAAAGTCGAGATCCGAAAGACCAAACGCCTGGACCCCTTGGTTTTCGCCTTCCTGCAGGAGCCCGTCGACGTCAATGCAGTGGGCGGCGGTGAGCACGACGTCCGGTGCGATCAACGTGGCGCTGCACCACAGCTGCCGGGAGCGAAGGCCGGGATAGTCGCCACCGAGTTCGATCGTAGCCTCGACGATGAGGCCCCCCGCCTCCCGCCACTCTCCGTTCGTTCCTCGTTCGCCGTTGATGATGGGGGAGGGCGCAGGAGGGTCCGCTTCGCTAGGGTCGGCGGGCCATTGTGGCTCACGTGGCTCGGGGGTGTCCAAAGGGCCTTGCGCCCAGGCCACCGTCAACATCCACCATCCCATCGTGCGTCCTCCCAGTGGTCGCGGCTTATGCGATGTTCCCTCACCGTCCAATACGAGCCGTTCGCGATACGCAGGCGATTCACGGTGGAGGCAGGTTTGCGGAGAGCGGAGAAGGCTGAAAAAATCATGGAGATTCTGCAGGACCGGTTTCCTGACCCTCCGGTACCGCTCGATCACACCGATCCCTACACGCTTCTTGTTGCGGTGATGCTATCGGCGCAGACCACCGACAAGAAGGTCAATGAGGTGACGCCGGCGCTGTTTGCAAAGGCATCCACCCCCGCCGCCATGGCTGAACTCGATGTCTCCGAGATTAAGGAGTTCATCAAGCAGATCGGCCTTGCGCCGCGCAAGGCCAAGGCGCTCAAGGGCTTGTCGCAGATGCTGCTCGATGATCACGACGGGGAAGTCCCCGCTGACTTCGAGGCGCTAGAAGCCTTACCGGGGGTCGGGCACAAGACCGCCTCGGTGGTGATGGCACAGGCCTTCGGCGTTCCCTCCTTCCCGGTCGATACGCACATTCACCGGCTGGCGGACCGCTGGGGCCTGTCGGATGGGTCGAACGTCGTCAAGACGGAGCGTGACCTCAAGGCGGTGTTCCCGCGGGATCGCTGGAACGACCTGCATCTGCAGATCATCTTCTTTGGCCGGGAGTTCTGTCCTGCGCGGTATCACGACCTTAGGGAATGCCCAATCTGCAGCTGGGCCGCCACGAAGAAGCGGATCCTGGCGGAAGAAAAAGAGAACGCCGCCCTCCGCAACGCACGACGCACGAAGAAGGGTCGAGGATCCAGGCCTCGTGCGCGTTAGAATGGCCCAGTGACCCAACCCTCGGCGAACGGCCAGTTGGCCATGGTCCTGGCCGGAGGCGCCGCACGTGGTGCCTACGAAGCCGGTGTGCTGCGGTACCTGTACCACGACCTGCCTCGTCACCTTGGCTTCGTGCCTTGGCCGGACATCGTGGCAGGGGCGAGTGTCGGGGCCTTGAACAGCTCGTTTGTGGCGGGCCGGGACTTGGATGGCCTGCTGTGGTTGTCGCAGTTCTACCGGAACCTGCAGCTGCCCGATGTCTTTGGGGTCAGCTACACCGACATGTTCCGGACGGTCCGGGATGCGTTTCGGGATGCGCCGTTCTTCATCGCCGACCCTGAACCGCTGCAAAAAATGGCGTTTCGCCACTTCCCCAAGCGGGAGATTCGGCGAGCCGTGGACGATGGACTGACCTGGATCGTAGGGGCGACCGACCTACGCACGGGATTTCAGGTGCTGTTTGTCGACAGTCAGCGCAGCCCAGATTGGGGGCTCCGGCCCGGGGTGCACATCGTCCACACCGAGATTCGGTCCATCCACACCCTGGCGAGCGCGGCCTTGCCGCTATTGTTTCCGCCGATTCAGGTGGGTGACCGGCTCCTCGTCGACGGGGGGCTGCGCATGAATACCCCGTTGCGTCCGGTGGTTCGGGCCGGCGCGAAACGCATCATTGTACTGTCGCTCAAACGACAGTCGCAAGACGAAGAGCGCACGTTGCAGGTGCCGAACCTACCGTTCCTTGTCGGAAAGACGATCAATGCCTTGTGGCTTGACCCGATCGAACAGGATCTGCACGACGCTGAAGAGATGAACCGGATCATTGCTTGGGGCAACGAACACTACGGCCCCGAGTTTGGCGAACGACTCTACCGGGACCTCGGGCATCGCGACGTCGAGGTGCTGTTCATCGCGCCCTCGGTTGACCTTGGGGAGATTGCCGCCTCGATTTACCAAGAACGGCCCCCTCGGGTGTCAGGTGCGTTGGGGAGCTTGCTGAGTTGGGCTGCGGGGGACACCGGTCCCGATGCCGACCTGCTGTCCTACGTGTACTTCGACAAGGAGTATACGGGGGCGCTGGAGGAGCTTGGATACCGGGATGCCCAGGCCCTCGAAGAAGAGATCGTCAAGATCATCATGCCCGATGGGACGCCGACCTAGGGCTTCCCAGACGGCTTTTCACCCTTAGCTTCTTCCGCCTCGAGCGTGCGAACGGCCGCGAGGAGTTCCGCTTTGACTTCGGCCACGGCTGCGGTGTCCGCGAAGGTCTTGTCGAGGGCTTCGTGTTGCGCGACCAAGGCGGGGGTTTGGTCCACCGCCTGCGCCTCGAGGCTGGTATCGAGGATGAACGCGTCCTTTTCAACGGAACGGCGCAGCTTGTTGAGCCGCATGCTGACCGCCATACGACCCTGGGCTGGCCCCGCGTCCCAGCCCCGAATCCAGCCTTCGCTGTCGAGGAGCACCCGAACGTGCCGCTGGGCCATCAGGGTTTCGGCCGTGGCCTGGAGCTGAACCGGAAACACACGGTCGGCGAGTTCCGATTTGCGGGACTGCAACAGTGCGGCGATTCCAGGGCTCTTTTCGGCGACCATCGCTTCGATGCGCTCGGCTGGGTCGATCACTCCGATGTAGGCGGTGAGGGTCTCTCCGTCCTCGGTCACCGCCTGCTGGCCCGTGAAGGTGGCGGACTTCATCACAGCGTCCACCGACTCTGCAACATCGCCCTGCCCAAACGGGGAGCCATTGAGCAGCGTCTTTAGTTTGAACGGGTTCGATTCGTCGAAGAGGTCCGACCCCACACGATGGACCCTCGGCGCACCCGGAATGCCTGCGGGGGACTGGCTTACCATGGTCAAGGTGCGCTGGTTGAAGAGCACGTCGATCGACCCGGCGGCCCGACGGGGCTCCTCGGTGCCCACGAACTCCGCCGACTGCTCCCCGATGACCCGAAACTGATCGGGTGGGTTGTACGCGAACGTACCCCTGGTGATGTGCAGCACGTTGGTTTGTCCGCGGGCCATACGGCCCATCAGGACCCCTGCGTCGCTTTGGGCTCGGAAGTGTCCGCTAACCGCGCCTTGGTTGCGCCAGGCGTCAACGGCCTTCTGTAAAGGTGCTTCGGAGGCCGAGACGGGCACCTCGGGGGCCGATGGGTTTCCGGTGCAGCCCGCGCCAACGAAAAGAAGGGTGTGAAGGACGACAAGGTTCATAGGTGCTCCAACCCAACCCAATCCGCAATGGCGTCGGTGACGGTGGTGTCGACGCGCCGGCCGATGTCGTCCTGGGTGATTTGCTGCCAATCCGGTTGACCGATGCAGTTGAGGGCGTGAGTGATGCACGGCAGGACCGTCGCCTGATGCCCCACGGTCGAGCCTTCCAGATGGTCCCCCCACGCCTCGATTTCAGCCGGGGGGACGTTCCAATCGTAGTCCCCGCCCAAAGCGAGGAGCGGGACCGTTGCATCGAGGGCCGCGGTCTTGGCCTCTTCGCCGACACGAATCCAGCTCTCCCAGAACTCGACGGTTCCTCCACCGGCGCTCGTTCCCTGGAAGGTCCCGGCTGCGATGGCCTCGACGTCCTCGACGAGCCCCCGCAAACTCGTGAGCTGCGCCTTTGCGGACTCTTCGGTCGATCCATTCTCGATCAGGAGGTCTCGTGAAAAGTCGAGCTGGTAGCGAAGCAGTACATCGATCGTCTGAAAGGGACCGGCCAGGATGACCCCACCGGCGAGGTCCTCCATGTCGGCCGCGACAATCGGCACGAAGCTGCCCCCCTGGCTGTGGCCGACCAAGAAGATGCGGTCCACGTCGATGTCGTCCTGAGTAGCGAGGAAGGCCACGGCCGATCGCGCATCGGCCACGAAGTCGTCGACCGTGGTGCTTTCATCGACAGAGGGGTAGTCGTTTTCACAGCCATTGGTCGACGAACACGTGCGCTTGTCGTAGCGCAGAACCGCAATGCCCTCGCGTACCAGTTCGGTCGACACCTGGCGAAAGATGTCGATCGAAAACCCAAAGCCTAGGTTGAGCTGCCCTGATGCGGGTACGTCCCGGCTGTTGGGGCCGCTGCCGTGGACCAAGACCACCGCAGGTACGACCTCATCGCTCGCGTGTTCCGGCACGACAAGGTTCCCTTCTAGCGTGAACCCTTGGCTATCAAACACCACTTCGGTGTTGCTGCGGGGCACGGTAGCGGCGGGGTCCACCGGGGTCCCGCAGCCCCCCAACAGTCCCGCGAAGAGAATCGTCATGATGGTCTCCTTCAGGATCGACGCAGCTTGGCGAGGAAACGGTCGAGGGCGCCAGCGAAAGCTCGCTTGTCGCGCTCGCCGTAGGGCTTCGGGCCCCCAAGGAGTTCACCGGCCTCACGTTGCTGCTCCATGAAGTCTCTCATGGTAAGCCGAGCCGATGCGTTCGAAGCGTCAATGACCTGACCGCGAGGGTCGATGACGAGCCCGCCTTTCTCGACCGCCGCAGCCGCGAGTGGAATATCGGCCGTGATCACGAGGTCGCCCGGCTGGACTTGCTCGACGATCCATTCGTCGGCGACGTCGAACCCCTTGCCCACGATCTCTTGTCGCACGTGTCGGGATTTCGGCAGCCGCATGGGCTGGTTCGCGACGAGAATGACCTGAATAGGAACCCGGTCCGCGGCGCGAAACAGCATTTCCTTCACGGGCCGCGGGCAGGCATCGGCATCGACATAGATCGGCATGCCGCAGGATAAGCCGTTGCCTTATCGGGGGTCAGCGTTCCAAGACCGCGGGGGCCGCCGGGAGCGGTCCTTGGGACCTCGATCATCACGACGACGACGCGGCGGACCTTGGCCATCGCGCTCGCGGCGCCGTGGGGGCCGATTCGAACCTGGCCGGGCCAGCGTGACGGGGACCTCCCGACCTCGGATTTGGACATGGTCGAGGTTGAGGACGGTGTCGGCCACGGACTTGGGCACGCCGACGAACGTTTTGCGGTCGAGGATGACGACCTTGCCGATGCGTCCTCCATCGATGCCCGCTTCGTGGGCCAGGGCGCCAACAATGTCACCCGGCCGAACGTGCCGCTGTCGGCCCACCGGCAAGAACAGCTGCACCTCGTTGGTGTCCTCGCGGTCGCCATCGGTGCTACGGCTGGCAAAGTCCTCGGGTCGACGCATCGGCCGCACCCATTCCGGCGGCGCGTCTTCGTTCGGGGTGGCCAGGGGCACGTGCTGCTGGGCGGCAAGGAGCCGTACCGCAGCTTCCGCGACCTGCTCGACGGTCAGTTCGCTTTGGGCGATGGCTTCGGCGAGCCAGCCGGTGGCATCGGCGTCGGGCGCTTCGGCGGCCTCGGTGAGTTGAGCGAGGAACCGAGCTTGGGCACCTCGCGCGATCGTGGCATCTGACGGGACGTCGACCTGGTCGATGCGAGCGCCTAGCTGCCGACTGATACGCCGAATCCGCTGCTTCTCCTTGGGCGTGGCAAAGCTAATGGCGACGCCCTTACGGCCGACGCGACCCGTACGCCCAATGCGGTGCACGTAGGTCTCGGTGTCGATGGGAAGGTCGTAGTTGATCACATGGGTCACATGGTCAACGTCGATGCCGCGAGCGGCCACGTCGGTCGCGATGACCACATCGATGCGCCCCGCCCGCAAACGCCGCAACACCCGCTCGCGGGCCGATTGAGAGAGGTCGCCGTGCAGCGCGTCGACCGAAATGCCCATCTTGGTCAGCGCGTCGGCAACATCGGCGCAGCTTGCGCGGGTGCGAGCGAACACCAACACCGCTTCGTGGGGCGTGCCCCGAAGCACCCGACCCAAGGCCTCGAGCTTGTGGCGTGCAGGTACCCGCATCCACTGCTGCTCGATGTGGTCGACGGTCATCGCACGGCCTTCGACCTGAACCTCGACGGGGTCCTGGAGGTGACGGTCGGCGACTTTCCGGATTTCGGGCGGCATGGTGGCCGAAAACAGTGCAATCTGCCGGTCGGAGGGCATCTCCGACAACAGCCGCTCGACGTCGTCGATGAATCCCATGCGCAGCATTTCATCAGCCTCGTCGAGCACCACGTGGCGGATCTGGGACAGATCGAGATTGCCACGGTCGAGGTGAT
Organism: Myxococcota bacterium; assembly: GCA_039208735.1. GTDB lineage: Bacteria > Myxococcota_A > UBA796 > UBA796 > DRPG01. The sequence goes on from JBCCQY010000013.1 coordinate 43,747, forward strand.
CGAGGAGTCGGCCGGGGGTGCCCACCACCACGGTGGCCTTGCGCAGTCCGTGAATCTGGGGGCCGTAGGGAGCGCCACCGTAAACGGTGGTGATCGAAAGCCGCAGTCCCGTCGCGAAGGAATTCAGAGCGTCGGTCACCTGCAACGCGAGTTCGCGGGTGGGGGCGAGCACGAGGGCTTTGGGCGGCGTTCCGCCTTCACGAACCGCATGGAGGAGCGGCAATCCGAACGCTGCGGTCTTACCCGAACCGGTACGCGCGCGTCCGATGAGGTCGCGCCCCTCGGCCATCACGGGAATCGCGGCCGCTTGGATGGGCGTGGCGTGTTCAAAGCCGAGCGCGGTCACCGCTTCGACCAGGGCAGGGTCCAGCGGGAGCTCGGTGAACGCCACCGGCTGGGAGTCGGAATCAGACATGAAAAGGGGGTTCCTTCGGCGGCGGCCAGACGACGGCGACGACAGACGGTAGCGGCACGTTCGTCCGGCGGGCGCGCAGCAAGGCTACGTATCCCAAGATGGCTATGGCGTCGCGCCCTTTTGGTCAGGGCGCTGGCGAGCGGCAAATGCGATCAACGCGGTGATGCGGAGGGCTTCGTCGACGGGCATACGGTCGGTGGTCAACACCGACAACAATCCGTCTTTCGCAATGGGCTGTAGCAACTCGGCCGATTTGGTGGATGCGGTGAGAATGGCGCGAATCGCCGCATGCAAATCCCCGGTGACCAGAAGAGCGATGCGGTCTGCATGCATGCGCACCTGGAGCCCCGCTCCCTGGAGATTTTCACGCCCAATGCCCGAAGGTTCGGGCGACGAGCGACCGGTGAGGCGTTCCCAAAGGGGCGTAGCCAAGCTGGTGGCCTTGTCGAGAGCCGTGCGCGCCGCGAACATCCGCCGGCCGAGGCGAAATAGGCTTTGCAGTTTGGCAATTTGGTCGATGCCGGGCACGAGCGTAATCAGGTCGAAGACGTTTTCGGCGGTGGTCGCGTACCGTCCAAACGCCGAGTACATCGATCGGCTCGTCCCCACGAGGCTCTGATCGAGGGCGAGCAGCGGATGGCCGCACCGCAAGTGAGACAATTCGACGGCGAGGGCGAAGGTGAGCGCCGCATCATCGAGGGCCCGTTCACCGGGCTCGAGGTGCGTGATGCCCATGAGGACGACCGGAGGGTCGGTAGGCCAGGCGCTGATGCCCCACGCACCCTCCCCGCGGTAAAGAAAGGTTTCGGGTGCAGATAGCCCCAAGACCTTGGAAACTTCGCGGATGGCCCGATGCTCGCGCGGCCAGGCCTCTTCGGTGAGTCGTTCGAGCCCCCGCGTGAGTACCGTACGGTCAGGCGTCTCGGAAGGATCGATGGTTTGGCGAAGGCGTCCGAGCCAGCCGATGCCGCCGGGATGAAGGGTATCGAGCGTGGTATCGTCAAAACCTTCAATCCACCGCCGATGGGGCTCGGGCGGGGTGGTCCCCAAGACATCATGGAGGTGGGTCCACCAAGTGCGCAACGTGGGCTCGATCACCACGCCAGTGTGCAACGCGTGGTGGTAGGCCTCGGGCTGCAGGAAGTCGCCAGTGAGGGCCTCGACCAATGCCCCCACCGCAGCTTCCGTCTCGCCATCAACCGCGTACAACCTGGCGATGCGAATCCACCGGGCGTATCGAGGGTCGGTGGACATGGGGTCATCGGATTCGACGGGCGCCTCGACCGCGGCGCGGGCGTCCACGAGTTCGGCGGCTTTGGTCAGGGTTGTAGCGGCGTCGTGGGGCCGTCCGAGTCGATCCTCATACAACGTAGCTAATGCCTCGTAGCGGACCACCGTAGGGCCGTCCGCAATGAGGGCTTCGAGCGCGCGCGCCTGGGCAGCCGGGGCGTGGTCGGGAGCCGCGTCGAGCAACGAAGCCCACTCATCGGGTGGCGTGTCGACGGGGAGGAAGTCGGCCTGGGGGTCCTGCGCCAACGCCGCGCGCCAGTGGGGAGCTGGATCGGCGTGTGCCGACCGCGCATACCGCGCCAGTTGAGCATGATCTGAGGCCGTCCCGGCTTCTCCCATGGCCCGCGCCCAGGCGTCCATGGCAGCTTCCCAGGCTTCCTCCTTGGCAAAGGCTTCCGCGGCTTGACGCCAGGTGGCGCGGCCGGTGGCGGTGTCGACCCGCTCCCGCAGCACCGCCAGCCCGGCGTAGCGCCGCGCATCGGGGCTGACGAGACCCCACAGGGCCGCCGCGGCGGCCACTGCGGTCGGGGTTCCACGAAGGGCAAGCCCCGTGGCCATGGCCTCGGCATAGCGCTCACACGGCCAAGGAAGTCCTTCGACGCGAGCCTGCGCGGGCAGCGCGTCCAACGCAAGCCCCGCCCCGAGGGTCGACCAGCGCACATTCTGACGGCCCAACGCACGACGCAAGGCGCGGTCTCGATCCTCGACTCCTTTGGCGAAACCTACCGGATCATCAGGAAGAAACGACGTGGCCGACCAACTTCTGACCGTGACCACCCCTTGGTCGAAAGCCCAGGCGACGGCAGCGAGTTCGGGAAGGCTTTGGGAGGGACCTGGACCCTCCGCACCGAGGGCGCGGGCTTCGGTCCACAGGGACACCGCCCGGGCGGGATCGGGCTCTTCAAGCGCGCTGGCCGCAGCGATTCTCCATCGTTCGCCCGGGGTGGTGGCCTCATGGAGGTCGTGCAGGACCGGGACGGAAGCGCGTGCTCCGGTGGGTGCAAGTAGCGGATGTCCGTCTGCGGTGAGGGTGGGTCGGCCGGCGCTCGGCATCACCACTTCAAGTCGATCGACGCGCCGAAATTGCATTTCGCCCCACGGGGCACGCGCCACCATGAGGGTGCGATGGGTGGAGACGAGAAGCACCCAGGGGCTTTCGTGCAGGGTGCCGTGGTGGTGGTTGAAGGGCCGAGTCGTGGCGGTGGTGAGTCCAACGAGCCAGCGCTCGGTCGAGGCTTCGTTGGGGGCGCGAAGTTCGTCGGTGACGCCGATGGCGCCTTTCGCCGAGGCAATCAAGGGAAAGGTACGGCCAGGCTTTGGCCGGATCGCTTCACCGCCTCCCCCGCGGGCGAACTGCGCGACGAGGGCTTGTCCTTCGGTGCGGGTGCGGGTGCGCAGCGGGAGCCACCATGGTCCGACGTGAAGTCGATCGCGGGTCCAGCCCGTCTCGAGACGCACCGTGTCGACTTCACCGGTGGCCCAGGCCCACGTCCGTCCGTCCTCGGTGGCCGCCACAATCCAGCACCGGCGTTGGCTGGCGACCACGTAGCGAGGGGCTTTCGTCACCGTGTCGTCATCCGCGACGAATGCGTGCTCCCCCGCGGTCCGAAGAAGGGCCAAGACTTCGTCACCGGCGGCCTCGACCACGGCTCGAATGGCCTGCTCGTCGCTCATCGGGTGTCCTCCGGGGCGTCTCCCCCGGACGTTACGACACGCGTGGAGGCTCCATGGATTCCACCGTCGCCGGACCGATCCTGACGCGCCGGGCTTGGATCACCACCGTCGCCAGCGCGCTCGCTGCGGTTGCGGTGACCCCGGAAGCGGCGAATGTCCGATGGGCGCCTTCGGTTGTCCACCCGGCGATTCCCGCGCGGGTGTTCGAGGCGCAGTTGAATGCCGCGCTGGCCGCGGTCGTGGCCGAGTCCCCGAGCCATGCTCGCAAGGCGACGGCCCGGTTTGGTCCGCTCCCTGCGGCCAGGGGATGGCCTTGCGCACCACGGCTCGTCGAAGACGTCGTCCGTGGTGCCGTTGGCATCACACGAGGTTGACGAGTTCCTGAAGCGTCTCGTCGGCCGTCCGAATGACCCCCGCGTTGGCCTGGTAGCTCCGCTGGATTTGGATCATCGACACGAATTCTCGTTCGAGGTCGACATTGCTCCGCTCGAGCGAGTAGCCATCGACCCGGCCCCTGCCGCCTGCGTTCGCTTGACCCAGCGTCGCCGCGCCGCTCGCGAACGTGGCGCGGAACATGTTTCCGCCCATTCGTTCCAGTCCGCCCTCGGCCTCGAAGGTGGCCACCGCGACCTGTCCCAAGGCGAGCTGGGCGCCGTTCGTGTACTGGCCGTAGATCACGCCGTCCTGGTCGACACTGATGTCGGTGAGGTTGCCGTTGCCGTAGCCATCCTGGGAGATCGCCGAGACCACGTTTTCCGCACCATTGTTGGTCACCGAGCCTGACGTGGGGTTTCCGGCGGCATCGACCCCGAACTCAAACGTCGGGTCGAAGGGGCTCGCTCCCGGCCAGGTCCAAGGGGTGTTGTTGACCGTGAAGCCGTTGGTAATCAGCTGGCCGTCGGCATCGAAACCAAGCTGGCCCGTCCCGATTTCGAGGGCCATGCCCTCCTGGGCTCCGGCGAGATCGGTCTCTCCGGCGTCAATGACGACCGAGTAGCTCCACTGCGTGGGGTCGGCGCGGTCGCGCTCAAAGTTCAGGATGAGTTCGTGCTGCCGCCCAAGCGAGTCGTAGACGGTGACCGACGTGCTGAAATCAGCGGCTTCGGCAGCTTCTCGCAGAGGCACCGACGCGCCATCGAGCGACAGCAGGGTGTAGTCCTCGGTGGCATCCGGGTCGGTGCTGGGGTCGAGCGTTAGCTCCGCAGTGATCGTCGTGGTCATCGCCGGGGGAGCTGGCATATCATAGATGACCAGATCGCTTAGGACGGGCGAGATTTCGCCGAACTCGGCCTGGTAGCCCTGGACGCGGAAGCCCATCTGGTTGATGAGGAAGCCATCTGGGTCAACGCCGAAACTGCCGTCGCGGCTGTAGAACGTCTCGTTGCCGTTGGCGACGGCGAACCAGCCTTGGCCCGAAATCGCCATGTCGAGGGAGCTACTCGTTCCCTGCACGGCCCCCTGGGTGAACAGGGGATTAACCGACAGGTTGGTGGCGCCTCGGCCAAGCTGGGCCGGGCCTGGGCCCAACCCGAACACGTCTTCGGGAATCATGTCGGCGAACTGAATGCGGTTGCGCTTAAAGCCGACGGTGTTGAGGTTGGCGATGTTGTCGCCAATGACGCCAAGGGCGGCGCCAGACACACCGAGGCCACTGGCCCCGGTGCGAAGGGTTCCAAAGAGGGACATGATCGTTCTCTCACGGTACGAATCGCTTCAGTCAGTCAGCGATTCCGGGCTTCCGTGGGACGCATCCCGTGGTCCAGCCCGTGGGGTCGACAACTCAACCCGCGAGGTAGGTGGCATCCAGGTCAGTAAACACCTGGCCCAAGGCCTCCTCACGGCTCATGACAGTAATGACGGTGCGTTTCGGTACGCCCACGATCCAGGCTTGCTGGCCCGTGAGTACCAACGCTCTTTTGGCCCCCCGACGCTCGAGGCTCGTCAACGCATCTCCAAGTTCGCTCGCTTCCGTGGGCCCAAAGGAAAGGCCCCGCGAAGACAAGCGAGACGCGGCGTGGCGAGACAGGACGACGGGACGGAACACCCCGGGCTCGTGGGGGGCTTCTGCGGCCGGCTCCGGCCCCGGGGTTTCGGAAGCCTCGAGGGGGTCGAGAAGGCGTTCCAACGAGGCATCGAAGTCTGGCCGGCCCGGCTCGATGCTGCGGGAAGGCGCGCCCGGGCTCCACCCAACAACCGAACGGAGCGGATTCGGACCGTGAATCTCTCCGCTCACGACCCGTCCTGCAGGCGAACGATGTTCTCGAGGGGCACTGCAACACCCTGGATCGAGGGCATGGGCTGGCTCGTGCTGTAGTCCATCTCGTCGATGGTCCCGACCACAAGGGTGGAGACGGCAACGCTTTCACCCTCGACGTTGTTCGCCGAGATCGAAAAGGTGTAGTTGCCCTCGAGCGCTCGGGACCCGTCAATCCCCGTGCCGTCCCACGCGAGCGTAAATTCGCCTGCGTCGCGAGCCCCAATGTCGAGCGTTTGGACCACCCGACCCGTCTCGTCGGCGATGGTCACCGTCGCTTGCGAGAAGTTGTTTGCGGCGTCGAAGTGGAGGGTGGCGTCACCTTCTGCGCCCAAGCGCACCCCGTTCCCGCTGGCGACCACATCCGTGCCCAGCAGCGAGGCCATCGTCGCGTTGTTCATCGACGCGACGCCGAAGTAGACCGACTCCATCGTCGACTGCAGGGCGAACAGTTGTTCGAGGCTCGAGAACTGGGCGAGCTGGGCCACGAACTCCTCGTTCTTCATCGGGTCGAGGGGGTCTTGGCGTTGAAGCTGCTCGGTTAGCAGCTTCAGGAAGGCATCTTGGCCGAGCGCGTTGTCCGTCGAGGGTTCGGGAGGAGCCAGTCCGGGAACGGATGGTGCGTCAACGGTCGGAACAATCGGGTCCACGACAATGTCCTGGTTGAGGTCAGGCCACGCCGTTGAAGAGCCGTCCCCGGTTGGAGGTGCGGCGCTGTTCGACGGCCGGCGTGTCCTTCAGATCGGCTTGGTTTGCCGAGCCTTGAGGTTTCGGGTCACGCCGCCGTTCGAACTGGGCAAAGCTGGACAGCGCGTGTTCACCGCCATCGGCGAACGCCTGCTCGAGGTCCAGTTCGACATCGCCGAGTTCCTCAAGGGCATCCCACGTGCCTTCCAGGCGGACGTCGACCTCGCCCCGGCGTGCCTGGACTTCCACTGCGAGGTCTGGGTCGACCTCGACCCGGACGGTGCCATTTTCGAGATGCTCGAGATGCACGTCTTCCCAACGCTCGAACAGCGTGTCGTCGACGAGAGCGTCCCCTTCCATCGTCGCACCGTCGGCGGCTTCGAGAGGTTCGAGCGCATCCGGCGCCCGTGCCGTTTCGGCGGCCGCCAGATCGAATTGGGGAGTCGAGGCCGGCTTGACCTGGCTTCGGCGTCGGAAGGGAGTAGCGAACGCGCCATGGCGCAAGGGGTCGACCTCGACTGGCGCCTCGAGCCCAAAGCCCTCGGGGACATTGGAGGCCGAGGGCGTCAACGGGTCAAAAGCCGGCCCGAGTTCGGGCATTCCCGGCTGGGGGGTGGGCCGTGCGCCGCGGAGCGACAAGGGGCCTGAGACCTCGTTCAACATGGGCTGGTTGCGCATGAGTTGAGGCTGACCCGATGGACCGTCGTCGGGGCCCGCGGGTGCGCTGCTGGTGGTGGCATCTCCCCGTTGCGGAGGCGAAAACCGTGCCGGCTGGGTCGGCCAGATCCCCAGCCGGGCGCGTGGCTTCAGGTTCTCCTGTTCCATCGGGCGATCGGGGGTCATCTGCGCCGAAGGGAGCACCGAGCCCAGAATGGCGGCAAAACCCTGGTCATCGAGCGGGCCGTCGTGCGAGGCCGGCAGCGATTTAGCGCGGGCGGGCGAGAGGGTCTCGGGAGCAGCTCCGAGAAGGGCAAGCACGGCGGTCATGGGTTCGTGTCCAAAGGAATGGGGGCAGTGAGTTGCTCGGCCAGGCGTGCGGCTTTGGCCGGGGGCATCGCCGCGAGAATCTTGGCCGCCTTGGCGGGCTGCATGCGGTCGAGAAGGTCTACGGCGAGGGTGTCGTCCATGGCCGCGATGAATGGCCCGGATTGTTTCGACCTCATCTTTTCGGCCATTTCGGTGACCGCTTGACGACGACGTTCCTCAATCTCGTCGAGAGCGGCGAGCTTGGCGTCGATTTCCGAGCGTAAGGCCTCCATTTCGACGAGTCGGACTTCGAGGCGTTGCTCGGCTTCTCGAAGGTCCGCCTCGCGGTCGGCGATGGAGGCTTGACGTCGTTGGAGGGCTCGGTCTCGCGCATTGAGTCGGCCTGCGAGTTCCTGCAAGCCGGCTCCGATGGAACGCCGTGGGTTGATCACCCCATCGCCAGACGATTCGGCGAAGGCGAGGGTCCCGCTTCCAATGACCGCACCCATCAGCAATGCGGCGATGAGCTTTGCCTTCATCAGTGGTTCTCCGTGAACTGCCGTCGCAGCCAGACCTGCAGGCCAGCCTCGTCGAGGTGGCGCTGGTCGCGGCGCTGGCGGTCATCGGCCAAGGTTTCGTCGAGGCGGTCGGCGTAGCGTTCGGTGGTCTCGACACGGCGAGCCGCATCGACGAGCGACTGACGCCGCTGCTCGACAAAGTCATCGATAGGAATGGCTTGCGCCGCCAAACTGCGACGACGCATTTCCTGGCGCAGGGTGTAGGCATGGCACCGCATCAGATCATCGGCATCGGTCGAACGGATGAGCCGCGTGTCGTGCAGGTGGCTCTCACACGCCTTGAGTGCAGCATCATGGTCCATCTGGACGCGCTGGGCGCTCGCGAATTCGGACCGTGCTTGGTCCCGCTGGATTCGTTGAATCCGAGCCAGTCGCCTCAGCGTTTTCGTCATGCATCCTCCGCCAGGAGACGCATCGGTTCCGCGAACCCCGACTTGAGGCAGTCCTACGCCGGGCAACACCCCTTCTTGCCGGAATTGGAGAATGCGAGCCGTCGATGACCTTGAAGTCGGGTCGAACTTGCGCCTGCATCACAGTGTCATGAATTGTCATGCGTCGGGATGTGTTCCCTCAGAGTCACGTCTATGGCCGATCCTAGAACGGTGAGTGATGACCTGAGGCGATATGTCGAAGACCTGGCGCTGTTCTACGAAGCGGCGGGCCTGCCCCGGATTGCGGGACGAATCCTCGGGCTGCTGCTGGTCTGCGAACCGCCTCATCGCACGGCGGCCCAGCTCATCGAGGAGTTGGGAGCCAGCAAGGCGAGCGTGAGCCAGATGACGCGCCTGCTTGTATCGGCAGGACTCATCGAGCGGTTTGCTCAACGGGGGGAGCGGGCCAGCTACTTCCGCATTCGAGACGATGGCTTTGAGACCCTGTTCGAGCGAGAGATTGCGACCATTCGGGGGTTTGGGCCCATCGCAGATCGCGGACTCGCCCTGTTGGGTCCTGAAGCGGGCGACCGTGGGTCACGACTGCGCGCTTTACGGGCGTTGTATCGGTTCTTCGAAGAGGCCATGCCCGACCTCATCGATCGCTGGCGACGGGAGCGCGACGAACGGATTGCCAACGAAGATTAGGCATCCAGCGCGTCTTGTACGGCCCGCACGAGGTCTTCCTGGGCGAACGGTTTGCGTAAGAAGGGCATGCGACCGAGTGACTCATCCAAGTCGTCGAGCAGCCCGTCGGGGTGCCCAGACATGAAGATGACGGGCAGCTCGGGGTGCCGGGACCGAGCCTGCCTCAGCACTTCCGGTCCGTTGGCCCCGGGCATCACCACATCGGTGACCAGGACATCGATGGGTTCACGCTCCAGGATGGCCAGGGTTTCGCCAAGGCTGCTCGCAAGGTGGGGGATCCAATCGAGGCTTGCCACCAGGCGGCCGAGCGAGCGGGCCACGTCGTGCTGGTCGTCTACGAGCAAGACCCGCAGCGCTTTGGGTCGTTGGGGTTCCTCGAGGGGGCGCGGGGGCAGCGACGGAGGGGCATGGGCGGGCTCGGGCACCAATGGAAGAAGTACGGTCATGCAGGTGCCTACGCCAACCTCGCTGTGCACTTCAATGTCACCGCCGGCTTCCGAGACCGCTCCTTGCACGGTGGCGAGTCCGAGGCCCGTGCCACGGCTTGCGGTTTTGGTCGTGAAGTAGGGCTCGAAGAGGTGGGTGACCTCGGGAGCCGTGATGCCCACCCCATCATCTTCGACGGTCAGCACGGCCCACTCCTCATCGCGCTGGGTGACGCGGATCTGGATGATGCCGGGGCCCTCGATGGCATCTCGGCCGTTGACGACCAGGTTCGTCACGATTTGGTCCAGTCGGCCGCGGTCGATGCTGACCCACACCGGATCGGCCGCCTCCACGCGTAGCTCGATGTCTTCGCGGATCAGGCGGCTCAAGAGGGGGAGAAAGCGACGCATCGCCCGGCCTAGTTCGATGACCTGAGGCTTCGTGGGGGACTTTCGGCCGACGACCAACAGCCGTCGTGTCAGCGTGGCGGCGCGCTCGACGGTGCGTCCTAGGGAGTCGGCGGCTTGCCGAACGGGCGGATCGAGGTGGGACTGCAGTTGGGAGGCGTGGCTTGACACGATGGTGAGCAGGTTGTTGAAGTCGTGGGCAATGCCTCCGGCGAGACGTCCGATGGCCTCGAGGCGACGGCTATCGTGCAGGGCTTGTTGCGCCTTCTCACGAACCGCTTGCTCCTTGCGCAGCGCGCGTTCCGCCCGTTTCCGGACCCCAATCTCGGCGGTGAGCGCCTGATTGTGCCGGCGTGTGGTCCACCAGGCCGCCCATAGTCCCAGTGCGACGGCACCGACGAGGCCCACGGGCAGTCCCACCTGGAACGCGAGGGTCTCGGGGGTGGCTGCGACCCGCTCGAACGACACGCCCACCGGCTCGCTGGCGATGCCAGATGGGCCGATGGCCCGGACCTCAAACCGATAGTGGCCGGGCTCCAACGACCAGTAGAGGTGTCGCGCGGTTGTCGGGTCGGACCAGTGATCGTCCCGACCGACGAGGCGGTAGCGGTACCGCACTGCGCGTGGGTCATGAAATTGGGTCGCGACGAACCCCACGGCAAACCCATCTTCGCCCGGACCTCCGCGGGAGGGGGAGGCCGAGAGGAGGTCGAGGTCGCCCAACCGCACGTCTCGAAACTTGATGACCGGGGGGGAGCGAGGAAACACCTGGTTGGGATCAACTTCCGCGAGACCGGCGATGGTCGGCGCCCAGAGGTGGCCATCCGCACCCAACACGCCAGACGCACCATTGGCTTCGCCCGAATCGAGCAGGGTGCAGGTGACGGTACGGTCGGAATGCAGCAACGCGGCGCGGAGTTCGTCCTCGTTCACCCGCCCTAAACCACGGTTCGTGTTGAACCACAAGGTTCCATCGGCGGTGTCGAAGATGTGGGACAGCGCGTAGTCGCACATGCCGCGTCGGGGCGTGATGGCCCCGATGACCCGGCTTCCCTCTGCGCCCAGCAACCCCGCACCGTAGGTGCTGAGCCACAGCATGTCGGGACGTTCCAGCACGTCGCGGACCGGTGCATTGCCGACCAGGGCGACCTGCCGAACCACTCGGCCGTGGCGGAGCTGAAGGAGCGTCGTGTCGTCGAGCACCACCCACAGCTCACCGGGGCGTACGCCCGTGATGGGGCGAATCCGCGTTCCGCCAAGGTCGGTGGCGGTCGTTACGGGTTTTATTCCTCCGGTTTCCAAAATCTCAAACAGGGTTTGGTCATAGACGAACCAAGGCCCCTGTTGAGGGATGAACAGCCGTTCGGGAGGGCTGATCGGAAGCTCGGCTACGACCTGCCACTGCTCCCCACGGAATTGGAGGATGATGGCGTCTCCACGTTCGCGGTCGATCGTGCGGACGAAGACCTTGCCGCGATCATCCGCCCACGGCATCGTGCATCGTCGGAAGCTCGTTCCTGGCGGAATGGGGGGCATCGGTTTGCCCAGCCGCTCGAGTTTGCTGTCGCACGTGCCAATCCAGAGCGTGTCGGCCGCGTCACGCGCGACGGAGCCAATGCTGCGGTTGGGAAGGTGGATGTCGACCGGTGCGCGGTCGATCCGCCACAGGCCACCGCCGTCCAAGCCGAGCCACAGCCCCCCTTCTTGATCGATGAGGTGAGAGCGAACCAAGGTGTCGGGCAGCGGAAGCTGCGTAGCATTGCCACGGCTTGGCCAGACCTTGCCTTGGAGGACGAGCCAACTCTGCGCTTGCCAGGCGAACGAGAACCCGATGAGCATCGCGTTGGTCGGGTCTGTGTGCTGCTCGAGCCAACGGCGTTGCATGGGGTCGAAATGGTAGGCGCCGTTGATTCCGTGCAGCCAGAGGCGCCCATCCTCATCCTGACCGACGCGCTGCAGGGGTCCAACGCGGGGGTCGGGGGGGATGGGGAGGCATGCGGTTGGCGCCGTGGGGCACTGCCACGGCATCTCGAAGCCGCTGCCCACAACCTGACCGTTGTCGAGCTTAGCGAGCGCCCAAAGGCGCCCGGTTTCGATCGGGATGCGGCGGGGCGGCTCGGCGGACAGTTCGACGAATGCGTGAGGCGTAGCGGCCCATACTCGGCCTTCACCATCGACGGCCAAGTCCGAGATGACCTCGCGAGGCCCCAGTCGGGTGAAGCGTCCGTTGCGTAGGCGGTAGGCACCCCGGTTTTCGGAGCCGAACCACAGGGTGCCGTCAGGAGACTCGGCCACCGTGACGAACCGGTTGGCATCTAGCCCTTCTGTGTTCGCCGGTGTGAAGTGGCGAAACTCGAACCCATCGAACCGTGCGATGCCCCCAAACGTCGTGAGCCAGATGTCGCCGTCGCGAGACTGAACGAGGTCGGTCACGGAGTTCTGAGGCAGGCCCTCGCGCATCGTCCACCGATCGACACGCCACCGGGGCTCGGCGGCGAGGCCCAACGCCACGAGGAGCCACCAACTGGTCATAAAGCCATGCGACTCAAGTCGACCCAAGACCGACCGATTGCCGCCCCACGGAGGGGTTCGCCATGTCGTGGTGGGAGCGACTGCAAGATCATGGCGATGCCATGCTGGCCATCGGGTTGTTCGGGCTGCTTGGGATCATGGTGGTGCCGCTGCCTCCCGTGCTTCTCGACATGCTGCTCGCCTTGTCGATCTGCTTTTCCCTGCTGCTGTTTCTCGCTGCCCTTTATGCAACGAAAGCAGTCGAGTTTAGCGTGTTCCCGACGTTACTCCTCGTGGCCACCGTCTTTCGGCTCGCGTTGAACGTGGCCAGTACGCGGCTCATCTTGCTGAACGGCAGTTTTGGGAGTCACGCAGCCGGAAGGATCATCGAGACCTTTGGGCAGTTCGTCGTGGGCGGAAACTACATTGTTGGCGCGGTGGTGTTCACCATCCTTGTGCTGATCAATTTCGTCGTCATCACGAAGGGTTCGGGTCGAATTGCCGAGGTCGCGGCCAGGTTCACGCTCGATGCGATGCCCGGCAAGCAGATGGCCGTGGATGCGGAGCTGAACGCGGGCCTGATCGATGAAAAAGAGGCGCGGAAGCGTCGATCGGACATCACGCAGGAGGCGGACTTCTACGGCGCCATGGATGGGGCGTCGAAGTTCATCCGGGGCGATGCGATTGCCGGGATCATCATCACCATCGTCAACGTGGTGGGAGGCGCGCTGATCGGCTCCTTTCAGCAGGGGATGCCTCTCGCCGAGGCGGCTTCCACCTACACCATTCTCACGATTGGGGATGGGCTCGCCGGACAGGTCCCTGCGCTCATCGTCAGTACCGCGGCGGGGTTGTTGGTCACCCGGGTCGACGACACGAACGGGTTGAACCTGCACCGACAGATTCGCAGCCAGCTCTTCGACAATCCGCGGGTGTTGGGGGTTGGCGCCGTGTTGCTGGCGGGCATCGCGATGATTCCCGGCTTGCGCGTTCCGTTCCTCATCGGTGCGCTCACCCTGGGCTTCATGGCGTGGCAAATGCGAGACGGGCCGGCGCCGGCTCCCCCGCCGGCCGAAGAGACCGAGGCCAGGCGCTCTGATGAGCTGCATCCCGAGGAACTCCTGCCCGTCGAACCGCTGGCCGTCGAGGTGGCGGTCGATCTGCTGTACCTCGTCGACGAACGCCATGGGGGCGAGCTACTGAAACGTATTCAGAAGGTTCGAAGTCAGTTCGCGAAGGACCTTGGGCTTGTTCTGCCTCCCGTCCACCTTCGCGACAACCTCGACCTCGACAATGGGCAGTACGCGGTGTTGTTGCGGGGGGAGCGCATTGCGACCGGCCAAATCCAGCCGCGTGCCCATTTGGCCCTGGACTCGGGAGGGGCCAGCTCGCCGTTACAAGGCATCGCCACGACAGACCCCGTGTTTGGATTGCCGGCCTATTGGATCATGGACCGTACGGTCCTCGATGCACGAGCCAAGGGCTACACCGTCGTCGATGCGCCCACCGTCGTGACGACCCACTTGGTGGAACTGATGTCGGCCTTTGGGCATGAGCTGTATGACGGCGCCCAACTCGATGCGGCCCTGGAGCGCGTCCAAGCCGCGAATCCCAAGCTGGTCGACGACCTGATTCCGGACCCCTTGCCGGCCAACCTGGTGCTCAAGGTGTGTCGGAATCTCTTGAAGGAAGGGCTGTCGGTCCGTGACCTACAGACGATTCTCGAGGCGTTGGCGGACTACGCAGGGCGTACGCGCGACCCCGAAGTGCTAACGGAATTCGTCCGGCAACGAATGGCCCGGCACATCACAGGGCGCTTCGCTCACGAAGGCGTCGTTCGCGTCGTCCAGCTGGGCCCTTCGGCCGAGGATGCGGTGTTGCGCGGCCTTCAGGCCACCGACGGTTCGACGCCCAACTTGCAACTGCCCCCCAACCAGGCGCGTGACCTCATTCTGGGCATTCGTGACCAGGTCGAGCGCTATGCGGGGCCTGGGCAAGCCGTGGTGATGTGTCCCCCGTTGGCGCGGGGCGCGTTGCGTCGTTTGGTTGAACGGGCGTTGCCTCGCGTGGCCGTGCTTTCGAGTGCGGAGCTGCTGCCTGAGGTACGCCTGGAGCCGGTCGGGCGAGTGGAACTCAAGTCGGCATGACCCTTGGCGTGACGCAGGCGCGACGCGGCGGGCTCAAGAGGCGGTCCAGCCTACCGAACATCAGGACGTCGAACGGAGAGTCCTGTGACCGGAGCGCGCGCCTACCAAAGTGCAAGCCCCCAACGCCTCGTTGAGGGCATGACGAGAGAGCAAATCTGCGTCAAGTACCACGACAAGGTCTTCCTCGTGGCGCGACGCATTCACGAACGCCTGTCTCGGAATGCGACCGTGCAGGTGGATGACATGGTTGCTTGGGGGTCCATCGGACTCCTCGAAGCGTTCGAACGCTACGATGCGAGCAAGGGCGTACGGTTCTCGACGTATGCCGAACATCGCATTCGAGGCACCATCTACGACGCCTTGCGGGCGAGAGATACCTCGACCCGGCGTCGGCGTGACCTTGCCAAGCGCATCGAAGCCGCCCGCGTGCGGTTGATGCGACGGAACGGGGAAGAGCCTGAGCCCGAGGCCATCGCCACCGAACTCGGCATCGATCTGGAGCGCTACTGGAGCGCCATCGAGGCGACCAAACAAATCAGCGTCATCAGCTACGACACCCCTGACGAAGAGGGTCGGCCCCTGATGGAGGTCCTGTCCGACCCGGAGGCATCGAGCGCTGAACAGCGATTGCTGGCCAACGAAGTAAAGGTCGAATTGCGCCGCGCCATCGAGGACCTTCCGGAACGGCAGCGTCACTGCCTGATGATGTACTACGACCGCGAAATGTCGCTCGCCGAAATCGGCGAGGTCTACTCGGTCAGCGTGAGCCGCATTTCGCAGATTCTGTCGGAGGCGCGAGGCCGCCTTCGCCGCCGGCTGCGGACGGTGATCGATCCGACCGATTTGCAGGGGAAGGAATGAGTCGTGAGTTGTACCCCGCACTGTCGGGGGCCTTCGGCGCATGGCGTCAGCTCGAGGTCATCGCCAACAACATCGCGAACGCGCAGACCACAGGCTACAAAGCCGAGCGCGTCGCCTTCGAAGCGCACGGGCCGCGAAGTGCTTATGCCCGAATCGCCGACGGCCTGGTCGACCAATCGACCGGAGCGCCGTCGCGCACCGATGACCCACTCCACGTCGCCCTCCAGGGGCCGGGCTTTTTCGTCGTCGAAGCGACGGGTGAACAGCCCTGGCTGACGCGGGATGGTCAGTTGCACCTCGATCCTCGAGATGGAACGCTCCGCACTCCGGCCGGTCACCTCGTTCAAGGAGCGGATGGGCCCATCGAAGTGCCTCCCGGAGAGCGTGCGCGAATCGAAGCGGATGGCACGGTCGTGGCAAGCGAATCCGGGGTCGTCGGGAAGCTTCGCGTGGTGGTCGCGAACGTGGAGCCACTCGGCGGAAACCTTTGGCGGCCGCTCGCTCCGATGGTCGAGCAGGACGCGGTCCTCGTCCCGGGCTCCATCGAACAATCGAACGTCGATCCCATGCGGTCGATGGTCGATCTCATTGCGGCCAGCCGGACCTTTGAAGTGGTGCAGAACGTGTTGCGCACGAGCGATGAGCTTGATGCGCGCCTCAACGAATTTGGCAGAGGTGCATAATGCGTGCGTTGCACGTGGCGGCGTCGGGGATGGCGGCGCAGCAGACGCGAATCGATACGGTCGCAAACAACCTTGCGAACGTCAATACTACGGGATTCAAGAAGTCCCGGGCGACGTTCCAGGATGTGTTTTACGAGGAACTGGCCGGAGGAGCCCGCGGAGCGCGCGCGGACCTCGGTGGCGGATCGAAGCTTGCGGGCTTGGTGAAGAACCACTCCGCCGGCACCATTGAACAGACCGGCAACACGTTGCACGTGGCCCTCGCCGGACCCGGGATGATGGTGCTCGAAGATCGCCAGGGCAATCCGGTCTACAGCCGCGACGGCAGCCTCCGCATCGATGCCGACGGGCGGTTGCGCGGCGGTTCGGGTCTACCGCTGATGGGGCAGCTCATCGTCCCTGAAGGCTCCACGGATCTGCAGATCGACGTCGATGGCACGATGCGGGTGAGGCTCGAAGGCGACGACCGGCAAACGGTGGTGGGCCAGATCGAACTCGTTCAGTTCGTGAACAACGCTGGGTTGCGGGCCCTTGGCAGCAACAACTTCGCCATGACCGAGCAAAGCGGTGATGCGCTGCCCGATGACGGTTCGACCGAGGTGCGGCAGGGCTTCCTCGAGACGTCCAACGTGGATGTGGCCGAAGAGCTGATTGCATTGGTCACCGCCCAGCGGGCGTATGAGCTGAACAGCAAGGTCATCCAGGCGGCCGACGAAGCGCTTCAGGTCACCAATAGCCTCAAGCGGTGATCGATTTGGTGGCCAGCCTGTCGGCGTTTGCCATCGCCAAGTGCGGTGCGCTGCAGGTCGACGTGCATCGGCTGGGGGTCAGCGCGATGGCTTCTCGGACGGCTGTGGCATCGAGCTGGTCGGGCGATCCGTGCGGACCTCGTCCGAACCTTCGCCTGACCCTGACCGACAACCGGGGTACCCCTCGCATCCTTGCGGTGCAGCCGTCCCTCACCATCTGGGTCGAAGGATTTGTGTCGTCCGCGTCGGTGGCGACGGGCGACGTGGTCGAGGGGCACTCGGATCGGGTGGCCTTCGATCCGCGAGAGGGACGCCCCGTGAAACAACCCGGACCTTGGCGGGCCCGAATGCCGCTGGCCGAGGGAGCGACGCTTACGGAACGCGCCGTGACCCGACTGCCCGACGCCATGAAAGGCGCAGAGGTCGATGTCGTCGTGCACCGGGGGGGCATCCGGCTGTCCGTGTCGGGCCGACTGCTCGTCGATGGTTTCCAGGGTGAGCGTGTTCGCGTGCGGCACAACGCGAGCGACCGGACGGTAGTGGGCCATCTCGTGAATTCGACGACCGTGGAGATTCGATGATCGTCCGCATGCTTGTAGTGTTTTGGGTCACTACGTCCGTCGTTTGGGCCCGCAAGCCGAGCCCTCCTCCGCAACCTCCTGAACCCCCAATTCCCATTGTCACCGAGGAAGAGCCGGAGGCGCTTTCGCCAGGGTCTCGGTACACCGATGGAGAGGCGAGCCGGCTCTTTGGAATGGATGCGTACTCGCGGCGCGTAGGCGACCTCATCACCGTGCGCGTGAGGGAAACGAGCCGGACGTCGCTCGCGGCGGAAACCTCGACAAGCAAGAAAAACACGCATCGTGCTGCACTACGAGCGCTTTTGGGGATCGAAAAGCGCATTCTTCGGGCGCATCAAGATCTTGAAGACATCGGATTCGACCTCGAGAGCGGAGGGGAATTCACCGGCCGAGGCGACACCTCTCGCGACAGCGAGGTTGAGGCCATCATCACGTGCCAGGTCATCGACGTGCTCAAGGGAGGCAACCTGCGTCTGTGGGGCTGGAAGCAGGTCCGCGTGAACCGTGAGACCCAGTACGTGGTGCTCGATGGCATTGCCCGGCCCCGCGACATTCAGATCGACAACTCCGTGTCGAGCGACTTGCTCGCCCAAGCCCGCATCGAGTTTTCGGGCTCGGGGGTCATTGCCGACCGGCAAGGTCCGGGATGGTTGTCCCGGGTTCTCGATAAGATCTGGCCGTTTTAGTCAGGGCGAGAGCAGGGCGGTGAGTTCCTGCATTGCCGCATCGTAGGCCACTTGGGCGCGGTTGTGTCGTTCGGTGATGCGCGACATCGTTTGCTCGACGTTGGCGAGTCGTCGGGTGACCGAGCGCGCCGCGCTGCCCTTGGCTGCATCGAGGTCTTCTCGTAGCCGCTGGCGCGTGTCCTCGAGCCGCTTGGCTTCGGCTTCGAGTTCCTTGAGGGAGCGGGCCTCGACGGCCACTCGATCCCTCAAGCTCGCGGCGCGCCGCAGTTGGGTGGGGTCGCCAAGTCCCTGGTCCGCCCACGATCGATAGGTCTCACTGGAGACCTCACTGGCCGATAGTGACTGCGATGTGCGTCGGACCACGGGAATCTCATGACGCGAGGGTCCTTCGGGCAGCGCCAGCGCGATCCAGGTCCATCCTCGCTCGGGGTCGACCTCGGACCGAAGGTCCCCATCCACGGAGGAGCCCGCGGGCAGAGCGATGGCGACCCACAACGGCCGGGGACGGCCACTGCGATTTCGCACCTGGACGGTGTGGGTTTCGGACTTTGCTCGGTCGACGTGCCAACGTTTCGCCGAGGCCCGCCAAGCCACGGTCTCCGTACGGAGGGTCCCCACCTCGTGTTGACGGGTCACGTCAACGTCGAGTTCTTCGCCCACAAGCAACATTTGCGCTTGTTTCGGCTTGGTGCGGGCAAGGACCGTCTCTCCCGAAAGGCCTCCGGCTGCCACCACGGCAATGACGCCCGCAGGCAAGGTTCGAACCGTGTCGTTGCGCATCCACACCGCGGTTCGCGGGGTCGGGCTGTTGGGGGCGAGAGCGACCACCCGTTCGGTATGGAGGGCATCCACCCCCAACGGGACCAGCGCGCTGTGGTGGGCCTGCAAGTTCACCGGTCGAGCCGCTCGCACCACGAATTGGGTGGGGGTATCGACCGGCTCGGCATCGCGCAGCGGGGCCAGCGCGACGGAGCCTCGGGCGCTCAACCCGAGGCCGCCTCCGCCACTGCCGTACCCCGTGCCCCCGGTTCCGAAGCCGGCGACGCCGACTGGGTCGGTCTCGTCCCAAAGACCATCGGGGGTCACTGCGGCGAGCTGGGCAACCGTCGACAGCGGGGTTTCGGGAACTTCCAGGTCGCGGCGTGCATAGCGCGGAGCCGCAAGAGGATAGAGGAACGACCGGGGTTGGCCGTTGGCCACCTCGAGGGTCACACCGGACCAGTCCTCGTCCGTGTCGTTGTGAACCAGCGCCCAGGCTTGGAGTTGGGCTTCCGTGGCGTCGTTGGCCACAAGGCGGTACGTGACCCGCCACACCGCGGTTTCCGCGAGGTAGCCGACGGCGAGTTGGCCTCCCCGTGACACGTCGATCTGAAGGGCGGTGCGTTGTTGAGCCCGGGCGCTTGCGAAGGACCGGCTGGCTTGCTCAAGACGCCACGTGGGGTCGGGGGCGAGGCTCTGAACTTCGCGAACCTCGGTCGTCAGCACACGCACGAGTGCGCCCTCGGGGGTGAGGATGCCCAATCCCCAAGTGGGCACGTCGAGGACACGATTGGGCCCTTCCACCCCACCTACGGGTGCGATCGATTCCACGGAGAGCAGGGTGCCCACCACCCGACCGCCATTGACGGTGCGGACGGCGACCGCCTCGCCCACGAGTGCTGTGAGGCCTTCCCCGAACGTAGTGCCATCGACATCGTCGAGACCGGCAAGCGTTCGAGCGGCGCGGTCGGAGAGGGCTGACGGAAAGGTGATGGCATCGACGGTCGCGCCATCGCCAAGCACCACCAGCGACTTGAGTGCGTCATCGAGGTGGCTTTGGGGGAGGGGCAATTGGGTTCGGCCATCGCGGACCCTGCCCTCACGCTCGAACCAGCCCACGCCGGTCTCGTACAGCCGAACCCGACGTACCGGCAGCACCTCGGCTCCGCTCGAAACCGCGCTGCATAGCGACAACCACAACATCCAAACCTCCCTGTGCCGCGTCGGACGCCCCGGGAGGGATGGAGTTCCGTGGCCTCATGGGGCTTTGCGAAGCCTTGTCACTCCCACCGTGACGTGAAGCGCAGGGAATCGCGAAGCTGGTCATGCAGGGGATGAACCGCATCGACCACGACGGTCTTTCCGGGGCCAAGGGCCAACATGGCTGATGTGATCCACCCCGGAGAGCCCAGCTTGAAGGTCGTGGCGGCCGTGGTCTGAGGCGGTTGGTAGATGCTCACCATTGCAGGCAGGTCGAGGAAGATGGCACCAACTCCGATCTTCAGGCTGAATTGACCGCCGTTCACAGGGTCGTCGCCAGAGACCTCGATCGGCCCTCCAAGAACCATCGTCGCCGTGCACCAATCGCCTTGGGGCACGTGGATGTTGTCGGGTGACAGCAAATCGACCCGACTGGAAACGGGTTTCGTGACATGGTTTCCGTTGCAGTCCACCAGTTCGAGTCGGTCGACGTCGACCTCGGCCGCGAGGTAGCGGACCGACGGGTGCGGTTCGATGAGGGCAGGCACCGGATGCCCGATGAAAATGCTTCCAAAGCTAGGAAGTGCGGTCAGGTAGAGCCAAAGAGGTGCGGCGGTGGTCATGGAGTCTCCCGGGGGTGGGTGGGCCCCGCCGAAAAGAGGAGCCGGCTCGTGATTACGGGACCGACTTTTTTAATTGAATGGGGAGAGACTTGCTTCCGCGGCTCGCGATATCGAGCAGTGCACTTCGCATCATGAGGTCTCGCTCCCGTTCGGCGAGGACGCCTGCGGTGAGACAGAGCAAATGAGTGCCTCGTTGTGCTGCTTTGCGGCGGGCAAACGTTCCGAGTTTTGCACTTGGTGCGCGGGTCCCGAGTTGGCGGTGGAGCAGTAAGCCGAGATCGCGTCGCCGACCTGCGGATGTGGTCGAAATCCGCATCGTGCGGGCCACATTACGCCAACGTGCGGGCAATTGCTGAACCAGTAAACCCGGTGCTTCGGAAATGCAGCGTTGGAGGGCGCGTTTCCGTGCGCCGCTGGAGATTAGGTCTGGACTGTCAAAAGACCGTAATTCGCGATCCGAGCCGCCGCGCTGTTTTCGCCAGTGGTGGACCGCGACGCTTTTTAAGATTGCCACAAACCAGCCTCGTAGGCTCGGCCATGTGGTGGCACGACAGCTCGGCCAAGTCTCCGCAATGCGGATCCAGGCCTCCTGCCGCACGTCGTCGGCGATGCTCCCAAACCGAGCGCATTGGGGCTCAAGCCAGACGGCGACGGCGCCCAGGAACTTGTTTCTTCGTTCAAGGTCATGGGGCGTCTCCCTTAGTATTTCGAGCGCTCGCACCAAATCCATGGGATCTCCAGGCCAACCCCCCCGAGGGGGCCTGGAGAATTGGCGTCAGTCGAGTGCACTTGTCATGTCGCGGTCCGTCGAGTCCGATGACAACGGCCTGTCTGTCAATCCAGGGATCTCCTGCTCGAGGGCGCAGACGCCTTTTGCGAATACGTCCACTCGGCGTCGGCTCATCGGGAGGCCTTGATGGTTTCGGAAAGGGGAAACATCTGAACGCTGATCTGAACGACGCGATCGCCAGGCTCTGACCACGCTTCAATTCGGTGAAGGGCTTCCGACATGCTCTCCCACAACAGTCGTCGAAGATCCGCGACGCGACTCTGGGGAACGGAAATGGTAAATCCGAGAAACCCGGTTTCTTCGGCAACTGCTGGCTCATGAAGATCGTCCATGACGCGGCTGACGTAGCGAAGGGTGTCGCGATGGTAGCCGTAGCTACCTTACGCCGCGACGCGTTCGGCACTTTGAAGTCGTGGCGTGGCCGGCATGAGTTTCTCACCGTCGCGCACCAACCAACCGAGTCGCTCCAAAATGGTCAACGCTTCCGAGACCTGCTCTTGGGCCATTGCCGGCCGCAGATGTTGGCCGATCCAGGCAGGGTCGGGCCTGAAGCCTTCACATTCCGCCAATGCGCGAATCGCCGTGAAGTAAAGGTTGGAGATGACCTTGACTTGGTCGGCGTCGATGGAAGGCCCCTGTCGCTCGACCCGGTATTGGGTCAGCGCGGCCCAGGCGCGCTCATGCTCCTCTCCGGGTCCGGCTTGCCCGAGCCGAACCAAAAGGGTGAAGTACTCGGCCTCCTGTGGATCGAGGTCCATGGCCTTCGCAAACAAAGAAATCCGAGTTTCAGCAAGCCGACGGTGTCCCTTGATCACATTCGAGAGTACACTAGGGTCACTGGAGCCCAGTCGCTTCGCAAAGATGCGGTGACTAAAGGGCGCTTTGCCGGATTTCTTCCAGGCAAACCAGTCCGCGAGGAACTGACGGAAAGCAGTGTATGCGTAAACGTCGGGTCGCTCCGGGTCGTTCATGGGGATTGGCCTCCTGCGACACACAGCATACACCGTATGCAGCCGCGCATACAGGAAGTTTCGACGCCCCAAGATGTACGTTGAATCTTGCTTCTTGTGCCGATACGGCAGAAGGTCCGCGGGACAGGTTGGAAAATTCGCGCGTACCGTGATGGGCGATGGAGGACGCCCATGCCCGATGCGCTGGATGCTCGGCCCAAGCAGTTTTCCCCAGATTCGCCGGGTGAGCCCACGAATACGGCGCGTATAGCGCTTGCGATGGCGGTGGGCATACCTTTGTGTACCGGCGGATTCACCGCCCTGGTCTACGGTGGGGTCAACCCCGGATTGGCAGCGGGCGCAGCTGTTTTTGGGGGTGGACTACTCGTGGCTGCCTCGGGTCTGATGGGTTGGTCGTTGGCACGACGCCCCCCACCCAAGCTTCTTCCCTCGACCTCCCAGGTCTTCACGACGCTGATCTTCGGCTGCGCGGCGGCGCCGACCGCATCATGGGTGGATCGGCTGGTGGAACTCCCGCGAGAGGATCGTCGGGCGATGGCGTTGCGTAGCCCCCGTGGCCCTCGCAGCGCGCGGTGGCTCGCCGATTTGCTGCGCACGCTCGAACATCGGGTCGATACCCTCGAGCGCGTGGTTTTGGTTGTCGATGAGCCAAGCTACCCGGCGCCCATTCGAGCCGCGCTGGATCGATTGGTGCGAAGCCATGTGGATCCGCCCCGAGGGATTCCGCCCATTCGTCGTCCGGTTGCCATCGAACACTTGGTCCTGCCCGAGCCCAACGACCCAGGGCGGGTCTTTGCGGTGGTCTCGGGCAAGCTGCATGAGTTGTCCCACGAACCGGGTCAACGCTTGGCGGTGGCACCCACGTCGGGCGGAGGGCCGCCCACCATTGCGCTCACCTTGGCGGCGTCGCTGCACGCATGTGAGCTCATCACGTTCCCTTCACCGACCGAATTGAACACGGCACCCGCCACGTTCGAATTGCGTCACTGAGGCCCCTGGGCACGGAGGCCCCGGACCCAAGCCAAGAAGAGGTCTGGGTCGGCGCGCTCGACCCGCAGCCCGCACCGGCGACCGTTGACGCTCACGACATGGGCGAGGACGGTGAGGCTGCCCCGCTGTAGGGTCACGTCAAGGGTGGCCCCGACCGGAGGAGGTTCTGGGCCCAAGTCGAGCATGAGGCCCAGGCCTCGCACGCTGATGTCTTGGACCGTTCCGGGAAGGCACCGACCGTCGTATTCGACGGTCGCGCGTTGACGCTGCGCGGGAATGCGAGTCGTGCGGCGTCGATCCAACGCGAGCACCTGATCCGGAACGGAAACCGTGACCATGCCGGTGGGTTCAACGGCCAGGACGTAGGCGAGAAAGCAACGCTGGCGGTTTCCCCGGTCAAAGCTCACCACGACGGTGGCGTCGACGCAAAAGGTCTCGACCACGGACTTGGGGTCATCAACGGCCTCGAAGATCACGCCGTCGTGGTGCACCCAACCGAAGCGAAGCATGCAGCCTTCAAGCGTCCCCGCCAACGTGACGGCCGCCGGGGTTGTCTCGACCACACAACGTTTGAGGAACTCGAAGGTGAGCGGTTGAGGCGAAACTGCATTCACGGGGGGCCCTCCACGCCCCCTTTCGGGTCGCCGACACACATTCGCGTTTCTCGCTGGTGTCGGGCTCGTGTTGACTACCGCAGGACGCGCGGCCCGCGCGGGCCATAAAGGCGCTCTGCCAACAGGCCCAACCACTGGTCGACGGGTTCCGAGGACAGCTGCAACGTGCCCGTGCGAACGCCTTCGAGCAGCCGTGCGCTGGCTTCGGTGGGCGTGGGGTTCTCCTCCAGGATCTTCAGCAGAACCGCGTGCTCGTGCGAAGCGCCAGTGCGTTCGACCCAGGCGTCCACCGCTGCGGCGAACGCGGGGTCAGCGGGGAACGGCCATTCCTCGGAAAGGGGGGGCCCAAGAGCATTCATGGACTGCACCGCAAGTTCCTTCCGGTCCTTGTACGTCATGGACTGAAGCGTTTCGGGGAGGATGGGGCGGCCGATCCAAATGTCCATCTGACCCATGCCCACCGGGAACTCGAGACGCTCGGTGAGGGGTTGCACAGGCAGTGCCCCGACGAATCGAACGGGCACGACCGGGGCGTTGACATGCAACGCCATGTCAATGAACGCTCCGCTCATCTTTTCGACCGGCCTTCGAGCGGCGAGCGCGCGTGTGCCTTCAACATGCACCATGACCGACTTCCCGCCGCTCGACGTCATGTCGCTGGCGAGGTCTGCGATGATTCCGGGAAGGCTCGCTTTGTCGTCTCGATCGAAGAACGTGATGACGCGCGGATCGCTGGCGCCCGGGTAGCCAAAGCACAACGCGATCAATAAACCGAGCCAGCTCTCGCGATGCTCGGCCTTGGCCACGGTGACGGTGTTGACGCCGTGGATGCCGCTCGCCAGCATGCTGAAGAGCAACGACTCAACGCCGACCTGATGGTTGCCGAGGTACAGCAGGCTTCGGCCGGAAACCTCGGCGTGAGCCGTGGGATCCACCAGGTGGACCCGACGTACGAACCGTCGGATGAGCCCGTAGTAGAGATCTTCGACGGGCCACCGCCCCAGCCCAAAGTACTGATCCCAGTGCGACTCGATCGAAGCAATGTCGAGGGCCGGGGCCCCACCACGCACCGTGACCCGGCTGGTCTGGCGTTCGACGGCGATCGGCCACGATGTGAGGGGTTGTGCGGTGCTGACGGCGTGGCCCTCGGTCCAGCGAACCGTGCTGGGGTGCACTTCCGCCCGTTGGGCCACATGGTCTTTGACCGCGACTTCGGCCAGTCGATGGGCCGCGTCGTCCGACACGGTGTTGTAGAGATGAGCCACCGTGCCGGGGAGCCAGTCTGCCGCGTGCACGGTCGCTGCGTCGGTGTGGCTTAAGGCACCGTCGTGGGTCGACAGCGACACACCAGGAACGAACTTCCGATCCCCGAGGAACTGCTGTCGCGCGGCGGGGAGGGCGTTGCCGATGGGACCCTTAGGCAGCAACACCTCGGTCAATGTCAGCTCGAGCCACACCACACCGTCGTCGCCGCGCGATGTGTCGATCGCCTGTAGCAGGATGCGGGGAATTGGACCCACGTTCGTGCGTTCGGCGAAGCCTGCGAATCGGGCTTCGACCCGAATGGGGCTGATCGGAGCAGGGCCAAAGAGGCGCAGCGATTCAATGTGCAGGGGGTAACCGGCGAGTCCCGGGTCAATCTCATCGGACCATCGGTGCAGCGCATCGTGAGGGATGGCGTGCAGAACGGCGTCGAGCAAACCTTGGTGGAGGGTCCCCGGCGGAACCGAGCCCTTTCTTGGATCGAGGTGCGCGGTGGCGCCCCCTGCCCCCAAGGACCAGGCGGTGAGGTAGTGGTACGCGGGTCCGTGGAACAACGTGCCCGCCGCGTAGGGGTCGGGCATCGGGGCGGCGTCACGCAGCGGAGCCCACGGAGCCGGAGCTTCGGGGTACTCGGGGGCGATTCGGACGGTTCCGGACGCGGCCGCCTCGAACCGAGAAAGCGATGGATTTCGCGCTTCTCGCCAGGTTTCGAGTGTGACCTCGACCTCGGTCCCGTGGGTGCTCGCGGGATGGATGGACCCCACGACCGGACGAATGCGCGCTGGAACATCCACCTTGACCCAACCGTGGACGGCGAGGTCTCGGACTTCGACCACGTGGCCGGGGACCACGGCGCGAGCCGCTCCGGCGAGACGGTCTGCCATCGACATGGCCGGCAGGGCCGGGATGGTCCACGTCGGACGGTGATCCCCCACGAAACCGGTGGGGCTCAAGGTCTCTTCGGGGCCTGGTCCCGGGGTTGCGGTGGGGGTTTCCGTGGGGGGAGCCGAGTGTTCGGTCAGCCCATCGTCCACGATGCGCATGCCGAAGTCGATGCCCTCGTAGATCCGCAGGTCGTCGACCCACAAGTAGGCGTGCGCCTTCGCGAAGGGCCCGTGGTCATCGCGGCCCACCTCGATGATCTCGACTTCGCAGCGAATGACCTGGTTTTCGGGCACGACTTGACCCCGGTACTTCCAGGCGTGGGTCTGCCCCATCATCAGCGGTTCGAACCGCGGTCGCTCGATGCCCGCATGCATGTCGGTTTCGATCATGAAGAACTGCAGCAGCTGAACCATGGCCTCAAGGCCAAGGGAGCCCGGCTGCACAGGGTCGGTGTAGAAGTGGGCCTTGAAGAACCACTCGGCGGGGTTCACGTCCTTTTCGGAGCGCAACCGACCGAGGCCCTTTTCGCCGCCGGTCGGCCAGAATCCGGTGACCCGGTCAAGCATGAGCAACATGGGTTTCGGAAGCCGTAGGGCGCCCGCACAGTAGCGGGCCGGACGGCTCGTCAGGTCGACGAAGAAGTCGCTTGGCGCGTGCAACGCAGCGCGCTCCTCTTCGGTGGGCACCAGGCCAATCTGGTTGGCGAGGGCGGCTCCAGGGAAGAACCCAAACACCGTCTTCAGGTCATAAACCAGCGTGTCGCCAAGGAAGCACTGCACCTCGAACGCTTCGATGATCATGCCGCCTGACTGGGAGATCGACGTGATCTTGGCCTTGGTGTTGAGGGTGCCGCTCTGTGGCAGGCACTCGACATGCCACGTGGCGGTGCCGTC
Organism: Myxococcota bacterium; assembly: GCA_039208735.1. Taxonomy (GTDB): domain Bacteria; phylum Myxococcota_A; class UBA796; order UBA796; genus DRPG01. The sequence goes on from JBCCQY010000013.1 coordinate 70,729, forward strand.
CAGGTTCCGGAAGTACAAATCCTTGTCTGTCGTCAGCGCAGAACCGACGAAGCAAGCGATCCATCCGCAGGGCTGCAAGGCGGCTTCCAACAGCACGCAAAACGGCATGGTGGGATGGCCATTCTCGCGGAAATACCAGGCATCCATCGGGATGTCGTACTCGAGTTCGATGTTCGTCCCGAGCTGCATGCCTCCGATGGGCCCGTCGATCTTCGTGACCCGAGACATGAAGTGGTACGGGTCGCCCGGCAGCCGTGCGCAGTGTCGTCCTTCGTCGAACGGTTTGTAGAGGGGTCCAAACGCATCGGACGGTTTGCCCCAGGCACACGACACGAGCGAGGCGTAGTCGAATGGGAACCCGTCGACAACGGCCACCGGTTTGGGCTCGACATAGTTCTCGAGCACTTCAGGACGTGTGGTGAGCGGCCAGTCCGGACGGAGTCGGACCCCCACGCGGCGTGCCCAAAAGGCCTTCAAGCCGTCGATGGTGCACAGAAAGTCGGCGAAGACCATCGGCCATGGGCCATCGTGGACCTCTTCGATGAAAATCTCGTAGACGAGGAGTCCCGCTTCCGGGGTCACCTGGCCGCGGCAGCGCAGGTCGTAGGGAAGGTCAGGGACCGGTTCGAACGTCCATCCGTCGTGCCGAACGGTGTAGCCGAGGGCCGCCATATAGAAGCCCACCGCTTGCAGGCACGCCTCAAACATCATCGTGCCCGGCATGCAAGGGTCGTCTTTGAAGTGGCCGTCGAAGAACCAGTCTTCAGGGGTGATGTCCTGTTCGGCGCGCAGGTATCCGCGTCCCCACGGTCCCCCGCGAGGGTCGAACACCGGCACGCGGGTCCAGAAGTTCAGGGGACTCGGAGCGATCCGTGGTGACCGTACGTGGGTCTGAAGTCGTTCGAACCCAGGCCCGAAGGTCGTGAATCCGTCGCCATGGGCGAAGGCCAACACCTGCGCTTCGTCGAACGAGCTTCGCGTGCACGGAATCTTGGGCGGATCGAGACGGGCTTTGGGGTTGTATTCTCCCGTTTCCGGCGTCCAGAGAATGCCGCCGGACTCCGCGAGTTCCTGGTCCGTGAAAAACCCGGCCTGGCCCTCCCGCACCACGAGGCGAGGCTGTCCGTCGTTATCGGTGCAGTCGTAGTGGAAGAAAAAGATCGAGGTTTCACCAACGTTGGCGTGGCCATCGATGTGAATCTCGTAGTGCAGCGTGTCGCCCGGTCGAGGCAGACCGCCGTGGTAGGTGAGCTGGCAGCCCAACAAGCGATAGACGCGTTCGCCCCGGTTGCGGAAGTCCACGCCGAGCCAGCTGATGAGCAGCAAGTCGGCCTGACCTGCCTCGATCATCGCACCGGCGGGCATCGTGCCGTCGTGCAGGTACCAGGCGTCCGGGGTGACGTCGGTTTCCGTCCAAATCACCCCGGTGGTCATGGAGCCGGGTTCGGCATCGACGCCGGTCACGCGGTCGGCGAGGAGCAGCGGCGGCGTTGGCATCCGCACCTGACGTGGGAAGTCGTCTTGGACCGCGAACAGGGGGCCGAAGACTTCTGAAATCTTCTCCGAGGCGAGCCGCTCAAGTTGGGCCCGGGAGAACTTGGGCCCCGGTCGAACCTCGCTTGTGGAGGCGACAGGCGCAGGAGGGGGAGGCGGCCGTTTGACGACGGTCTTGGTCGGCACCGGCGGCGCAACCGGGGCCGGGACCGCGGGCGTCGGAGACGGAAGCGGAGCGGGGAGCGCGCCGGAGGACCGCATCCGAATCGCCTGCGCGAGCCGCTGCGTGGTGCGTTGCTGCAGGGCGAGAAACCGGCCATGGGCCTCCTGCTGCTGATGCAGGAATTGCGCATGAGCCGCCGACAGTTGCCGATGGAGGTCGGCCAGCGCCTGGAGGTGGGCCGGGCTGGCGTTTTGTGTCGCAGCCTCTGTGGGCGGCGGAGCGATGGGCGGAGGCGGGGCCGGCGCAGGCAGAGGGGCGGGCGCTTCGGGAACCCGAGGGGTCGTGGGGGCCTTCGAGGGTGCGGGAGTCGGGGCGTCTCCGGCGGTGATCCGGGGGAGCGCGGGTGCGGTCGGCATCTGATCGAACTCGGGCTCGAAGCCGGTCGGTGCATGGGTGCCCCAACTTGGCACCGTCAGCTCGGCCGAGGAGGCGGTGGGAGGCAGCGGAGGCGCGACGGGCATGGTGGCATCGTGCACGGTCGCAAACTCCACGACGATGGGCTTGGGGTGAGCCGGAAACCGAATCGGACGTTCGGGAGCCGGGGGGCGAGGAGGCAAGGCGACCGGCGTGTCCGCCGCCACCACCGCCATTTGTGCCATGCCGCCCATCAGGTTTTGGCTGGTGACCAAGGCGCGCCGAGGGTCGGTGACCTCGGGATGACCCGCAGGAACCTGGCCTTGGGCCACCGAGACCACCGCGGCGGCGACGTGCAGCAGTGACCGGGCGGCGTGAGCCTTTCCGAGTCGTTCGCCTAGATCGAGCGCCCCCGCTGCGTCACCGAGCTGAAGCGTCGATGGGGTGTCGGTCGACCCTTCCGTGAGCAGGGCATAGATGGGGTCGCCATCGGCGCGCGCCGCGCTCGCGGTCTTGAGTCGCAGCACCACCGCCGCATCTCCCGTTGCGCCGGCGATGCCCATTGCCTTGAGTGCGGCTTCGTGCACCGGCTCCGCGGACAGATCGACGGCACCCGCCAAGGCGGTGTCGATCTCCTTGGCGCGAAGCATCCGCATCGCGGTTTGGAGTGCCACCAGCCCCGAGTGCTCCTCGGCGGCAATGGTGAAGCCAGGCCCCCCCAAGTCGAGCTGCGAACCAATCCGGTTGGCGGGGATGTTGGGCATGTTGCCCACCACGCCCGCACTCTCGAGGACCGACACGATGCGGTCTTGGGCGTTTTGAATCCAGTCTGCGTCGCGGTCCTTGGCCCAGTCGGCCACCCGCCACCGGGCGCCGTAGCGACACACTTCAGGGTCACTCTGAGAGCCAATGAGCACCGCGGTGCGGTCGGGAGGCAGCGTGGCGCCACGGGTGGCCTGCATGGCCGCATCCAGCACCAGCAGCTGTTGCGCGAGGGTTTGCTGCAGATCGCGAGGGGGGAACTTGAGTTCCGACAGCGACAGCACAATCTCGTCGACAACGCTTCGCGGAGGCGGGCCCTGGGGGGTCACCGTGGGACGAACCAACTCTTCGGCCAAGGCCTGAACGTCGGACACGCCGGGGGCTCGGACGCCAATCCCCACTACGGCGATGGGTTCGTTCGGCAGGGCCGCCGCAGGAAAATGTGGCGTGCGCTGGGGCTCGTACTCTTCGAGGATCACATGGGCGTTGTTGCCCCCGAACCCGAACGCATTGACCGCCGCGACTCGGGGGCCGTCGCTGATCCAGGGTTCAGCCTGGGTGAGGAGTCGAAACGGCGTATCCGCGAGGGCGGGGTTCGGCGTGTCGACGTGCAGAGTGGGTGGTCGAATGCCTGCTTCAAACGCACCCAACACCTTCATCATGCCCGCAGCACCCGCCGCCGTGATGAGATGTCCCAGGTTGGACTTCAGGGAGCCAAGCGGCAAGTCCTCGTGGTTGCCAAACACGTTGGCCAACGTGCGGATCTCGGTGGCGTCGCCCACCGTCGTCCCCGTCGCGTGGCATTCGACCATCGACAGCCGAGCGGGATCCACCCCAGACTGGGCCCAGGCGTTGTGGAGGGCGCGAGATTGCCCTTTGGAATCGGGTGCGAGGAGTCCTCGACCTCGGCCATCGTTCGACAGACCAATGCCTCGAATGACGCCCAAAATCCGGTCGTTGGCGGCTTCGGCATCGGCCAACCGCTTCAGCGCGAAGAATGCGGCCCCTTCGGCGGGCACCAGCCCGTCTGCATTTGCATGGAAGGGGCGGGACTGTCCGGTGCGGCTCATCGCGCCCAAGGCACAGAACCCGACGTGGATGAACAGGTCGTCGGAGCGGCACACGGCTCCCGCCAACGCAAGATCGACGGATCGATCGTGCAGTTGGTCGCAGGCCAGCTTGACCGCGTACAGGCTCGAGGCACATGCCGCATCGAGCGCGAACGCAGGCCCCCCGAGGCCCAGTTCGTCGGCCAACAACAATGCCGGAAGCCCACTCATGAACCGGTTGCGAGGATCCACCGCGGGCCGGTTGAACCACACGTGCTCGGCGAACTGCGACATCGCCCGTGAGGGGAACGACAGGTTGCCCATGATCGCGGCGACGCGGTCGCTCGTTCCTTGGTGTCCGGCTTGACGCAGGGCCTCTCGCCCACCGTGAAGCACCCAGTGGAACAGCGGATCGAGTCGCAGGAGGTCCGAGGCGTCCCGTCGGAACGGATCGCGCTGCACCACCTGCTCGAAGTCGAATCCCTGGACGTACCCCCCGCGGTCCGAGAAGGCGCGGTCGGCACTGTGATCAGGGTCGTCGGTCATCGACAACGAAGGAGGAAGGCCCCACCGGCCCGCGGGGACGGAGGAGACGAGGTCCCTGCCCTCCACAACGGCGTCCCAGAGGGCTCGTGGACTGGACGCACCGGGCAGGATGCAGCTCTGCCCGACGATAGCGATGGGTTCGAACATGTCGTCCTCGGGGCGGGTCAGGGCAGACGAATCGCCTGGACGCCGCGGAGTTCGTGGACCACGTTGCCCACCTCGTCGGTGAACACGATGTCGGTGATGGTCTTGTCGCGGCCCCGGGTTTCACCCCGGAGCACCGCGCGCAAAGGCCCGTCGGGCGGTCCGCTGCGGAAGGTCCGCATCGTCTCGACCCCCATGGGCAAGGAGGCGCCGCCGAGCATGCGGGCGCTGTAGAGCAGGGCCAGCTGCAACCCACCATCGAGCGCCGCCGGATCGGTTTGCCAGGGCTCGTGGCCCCAGGCCGCTTCGGCGTTGCGGGTGAGTCGCGCGACAATGCCTTCGTCGGACGCCCCTTCGAGGGCATCGATCACCTGGAACGTCTGTCCGTGGAACAAGATCGTGCCGTCGTAAATCGTCTGGTCGGACACGGGATCGAACCGCGGTGTGTCCGGGCTGGGGGGCGCCGGAGCCAGCTCGGGCACCATGTCGGCCAGGGCGACGTAGTGCGTCGTGCCCGCAAGATCGGTGAGTTCGACGGCGAGCACGGAGCCCGTGCCGTTGCTCTCTTCGCGAACGGTCACATCGAACCAGTCGCCGCCGTTGTCGAAGCCCGTGAGTGAGATGCCACGCGTCACCTTCACGTCGCGGAAGCTCTGCAGAGCCAGGTGCGAGCGGAATACCTGCCCCGCCCTCGCGAACCATTCGAGCACGAGCACGACAGGAACCACGGGGGTGTCCCGCACCTGGTGGTCGGCCAGGTAGGGATGGGTGCGTCGATGGGCACGGAGCCTTAGGCGAAGGACTTCGCTTCCGTCGGCGCCGGGGTCCGCGAGGGGGGCCATGCGCGGCTCGCCGCCCAGCACGACTTCGGTCTGCCGCCGGTGGTCGGTCACTTCAGCGACCAGCATGGCGGCACCTGCGTCGAGCCCGATGAGCGGAACCCCTTGGGCTTCGAAGTGCGCCTTGAGCTGGGGCGTGACCATGCCACCTTCCCAAGGGCCCCACTGCAGCGCCCGCACGACGACGCCGTCGCCGCGACGGGTCTGTTCGTAGGCGGCCACCTTGGCGAGGACCTCGTTGGCCATTGCGTAGTCGGCCTGTCCCTGGTTGCCACAACGACCGGCCACCGAGCTGAAGAACAGCAAGGTGTCGAGCGGGTCGTTCGCCGTGGCCGCGAGCAGCGCCTGCAGCCCCCGCACCTTGGTGTCGAACACGCGGTCGAACTGCTCCATCGTCTTGTCGGCGATGCGCTTGTCGGCAAGCACGCCGGCACCGTGCACCAGGCCCGTCACCGCACCCCAGGACCCGCGAACGTCGTCGAGCAACGCGCCCAACGCGTGGGCATCTGTCACGTCAACCGCCGCGTAGCGAGCTTGGCCACCTGCCGCCTCGATGCGCGCCATCGTGTCGCGAATTTGGCGGATTCCGAGCCACTTGCCCACCTTGCGTCCGAGTTCCGCCGGGGTGGGGCGTTCGTTGCGCGACCGCGCATCGTCAAGCAACGCCTTCTTGAGGGCGGGTTCATCGGTGAGACCCCGCAGGAAGCCGGGCTCGTCTTCCAGTGCGGTCCGACCCAACAACACAAATCGGCCGCCCTGGGCTCGGGCGAGCGCGATCAACGTGTGCGCGGTCACGCCCTTAGCGCCGCCGCTGGCCACGATCACGGACTGATCTCGACGGGCCGCCGGGGCCGGGGCCGCATCGTCAGCAACGCTCCTTAGGACCAGACGGCGACCATCGAGGGGCCGTCCGACTTCGAGATCGGGCCCCCCGGCGAGAAGTTCGTGCACAACGGCTTCTGCAGCTTGATCCAGGCCGCGACCCGACACCGGAATGTCGAGGGCCTTGCCGAAGGTCTTTGGCCATTCCTGGACGGCGGTCTTCACGAGGCCGGTCAGTCCGGCCGACCATGCGTGCTCGGACCCGGAAAGCCCGAAGTCGCCGCCGGTGTCCTGCACGGTGACGAACAGTGGCTCGTGGGCGTCGGGAGCCCCAAAGCGCTGAGCCACGGTGCGGGCGGCAGCGAAGCCTTGTCGCTGGGCCGCAAAGGGGTCGGAGGGCTGCCAGCCACCGACGTAGATGAGGACGTCCACGTCCGCCCCGGGGGCGTCGACCGCACTGGCTGCCAACCCCTCGCGGGCAAAGGCCGCGACGACCGCATTGGCTTGGTCGCTTCGCGGCATGACCTCGATGGTGGCGCCAGGGCGCAAACCCGGCGTGGTGAGGCCGATAGGCGCCGCCTCGACGGCATCGAGGCGCCACCGTCCCAGCGCGGGGGTTGGGGGCGCGGGAGCGGCCGTTGGGGCAGGCGTTGCCGCCGGCGTATCCGTGAATCCCTGAAGGTGGTCGACGACCTGACCGAGCGTTTCGAGCTTGGCCATGGCCGCAGTGTCGACTTCGGGGAGTCCGGGGGCCTTTTCGCGGACCGCGGAGAGGATTTCGACGCGCTTGATGGAGTCGATGCCGAGATCGGCTTCCAGCGCCATGCTCATTTCGAGCATGTCGGCGGGGTAGCCCGTTTTATCAGCGACGACCTCCAGCAGCAGCGCATTCAGGTCAAGGCCTGCGGCAGGCGCAGGGGCGGCAGGCGTCGCGGTTGGCGCCGGAGCGGCCGGGGCATTGCCGGGAAGGTTGGCCCGGAGGTAGTCGCGAACTTCACCCAGCGTCTGGAGCTGGGCCATGGCTGCCGTATCGACCTCGGGCAGTTCCGGCGCGGCATCTCGCACCGCGGAGAGGATTTCGACACGCTTGATGGAGTCGATGCCGAGGTCGGCTTCCAACGCCATGCTCATCTCGAGCATATCGGCGGGATAGCCGGTCTTGTCGGATACTACGTTGAGAAGCAACCCCTCGAGGTCTCGCGCCGGCGCGGCGGTCGCAGGGGCCGAGGGCGACGCAACGACGGGAGCAGCACCACCAGCCGGCAGATTGGCGCGGAGATAGTCGCGAACCTCGCCTAGCGTCTGGAGCTGGGCCATGGCGGCGGTGTCGACCTCTGGCAGGTCAGGCGCGGCTTCGCGGACCGCGGAGAGGATTTCGACGCGTTTGATGGAGTCGATGCCGAGGTCGGCCTCGAGTGCCATGCCCATTTCGAGCATGTCGGCGGGGTAGCCGGTCTTGTCGGCCACGACGTTGAGAAGCAGTCCCTCGATGTCGACGCCGGCCGGAGGAGCCGCTGCGGCGGGGCGGGGCGCGGCGGTACCTGCCGGGGATGCAGGAAGGTGTTCGCGCAGGTGATCACGGACTTCGCCGAGGGTCTGCAGCTGCGCCATTGCCGCGGTGTCGACCTCGGGCAATCCCGGAGCGGCTTCACGGACCGCAGACAAGATTTCGACGCGCTTGATGGAGTCGATGCCGAGGTCGGCTTCGAGCGTCATCTCCATTTCGAGCATATCGGCGGGGTAGCCTGTCTTGTCGGCCACCACATTGAGGAGCAACTGCTCAAGGTCGAGGCTTGGCGCGGCGGGAGCCGGCGTGGGCGCAGGCGCAGGTGCAGGTGGGGCTGCGGGAGGGGCGACCGGCGCGGGAGTGGGCTGGACCGGCGGGGCAGCGACCACCGGAGGCAGCGTGGGCGCCTGGAAGGTCGGTGCTTCGAATGTGGGAGCCGGACCTGGCGTTCCGGTCAACAGCCCTTGCAGGTTCTGCAGCGAGGCTTCGACGGTGCGCAGAAACTGGTCATGGGTTTCGGCCATGGCCCTTTGGTAGGCCTGATGGGCTTCGACCGTGCTGCGTTGGGCATGCTGGAAGGCGAGAATCCAGGGATCGCTTCCTCCCGCCGTCGAGGCGGCGGGCATCGGCGCCGCTCCGGGGGTTGCGACGGGCACTTCTACGCGACGCTCGACCACCTTCTCGACGACCTGAGGTTCAGGCTCCCGAGCCTTTGCGGGACCGGTGCGGACGGGGTTGGGCTTCGGCAGGGCGTCCGCGCCACCCTTGGGCGGGTACGGCTTGTCGAAGTTGGCCCCGTTGAGTTTGAGCGAGAGTTTGGGCTTGCGGCGGTCATGCGGATCGTCAGGGATGCGCTGACCCTTCCAGAGGGTCGAGAATGCCAAGGCATGCCCTGCCACCGAAAGACGAGCCAGGGCCTGGAAGAACGTGGTGACGGTGTTCTTCTTGCGACGGTCGAGAGGCACGGCGAGATGCGGTCGGTCGCCCAGGATCTCACCGATGAGGTTGGTGAGCACGTGGCCCGGTCCGACCTCGACGAACGTGCGCACGCCAGATGCGTACATCGCTTCGATCTGTTCGACGAACCGCACCGGCTTTGCGATGGCCGTGCCAAGACGCTCCCGGATTGCCCCCGGGGCCGCCGGATAGGGCGCCGCTTCGGCGTTGTGGAGCACCGGAATGCGGGACACCTGAACGTCGACGGTCTGCAGGAACTGCGAGAATGGCTCGACCGAGGCGGAAACCACCGGGCTGTGGAAGGCGGTGGCGACCTTAAGCCGCTTCGGCTCAATGCCCGCATCGAGAAGGGCCTTCTCGACCTGATCGACGGCTTGGGTGGGGCCGCTGACAACCACCTGTTTGGGAGCGTTGTGGTTGGCCACGACCGCGTTGGGCACCGCATCGACGTAAGGACGAACCTGTTCGATGGGCAGTGGCACTGCGATCATCGCGCCATCGGTCTGCGCGGCTTCGGCCATCAATTCGCCGCGCTTGCGGGCAACGCGCAACACGTCGGCTTCCGACAGGGCTCCAGCGGCCCCGAGGGCCGTCACTTCGCCGTAGGAATGCCCCCCCACTGTGGTGGGTTCCAGGCCGAGTTCGCGAACGAGCCGCAACATGGCCAGGCTCACGGTGCCGATGGCGGGCTGCGCCCACTCGGTGGCTCGCAAGGTGTCCTCAAGCGCTTTGGTACCCGCGGTGTCCCACGCCGGGATGGGGAAGATCACCTCATGGATGGGCCGATCCGCGAGATCGAGATCGCTCGCCGCATCAAGGCCATCCGCCATGGCGTCGAAGGCCATCGCGAGGTCGGCGCCCATGTTGATGTACTGGCTTCCTTGGCCGGGAAAGACGAAGGCTAAGGGGCCGGGCTGGCTGCCGTGATGGTAGTACATCCCCGTGGGGATTTCGATGGGTTTCTGCGGCTTTTCTGCAATCTTGTCCGCGATACGATGGAGCCGCTGGGCCAACTCTTCCGAGGATTTGGCGACGATGGCCATGCGCGCAGGCTTGGTGGCGTCGAACGTCTGCTGCGACTGGTACGCCGCATACGCGAGAAAGTCCGGATGGGTGGCTTTGGCCGCCATGGCCCGAGCGTCGGAAATCAGCGCTTGTGGCGAGGCTGCCGCGAGCACCACGAGTTCCGAGGGCATGACCCGGAGTCGCGGAGCCCGCTCGGGTCCGGTGTATTCTTCGACGGTGATATGGAAGTTTGAACCGCCGAATCCAAAGGAGCTAATCGCTCCACGCCGGGGATGGGTGCTCGGCCGGACCCAGGGTCTGGAGGACGTCGAGAGGTAGAACGGCGAATTTTCAAGGTCGAGCTTGGGATTGGGGCGCTCGATCTTCAAGGTGGGAGGCAGCACGCGGTTGTGCAAAGCCATCACGACCTTGAACAGACCGGCTGCGCCGGCGGCCGCTTTGGTGTGGCCAATCTGCGACTTGACGGTGCCCAACGCACACCATTGGGCATCGGTGCGACCCGAGGCACCAAAGGCCATGCGAAGGCCCTCGAATTCCGCGGCGTCGCCCGCCTTGGTGCCGGTTCCGTGCGCCTCGACCAGCTCGACCGTATCGGCGTCATAGCCGGCTTGTGCATAGGCACGGCGAATCGCCTTGGCTTGCCCGTTCGACACCGGCGCGTACACACTCTTGCTGCGACCATCCGACGAGCTGCCGATGCCCTTGATGACGGCGTAGATCTTGTCACCGTCGCGCACCGCATCGGGAAGCCGCTTGAGCGCGACCATCCCGAGGCCTTCGCCAAGCAAGGTGCCGTCAGCACGGTCCGAGAAGGGAGCGCATTCCCCCGTCTTCGACAGCGCAGGCGTCTTGCTGAAGCACATGTACATCGAGATGTCGTTCATGGTGTCGGCCCCGCCTGTGATGACGAGGTCGGACTGGCCGAGCCACAGCTCATTGGCTCCCATGGAAACGGCGGAGAACGAGCTTGCACAGGCGGCGTCGGTCACGCAGTTGGTGCCGCCAATGTCGAGCCGGTTCGCGATGCGCCCCGCCACGACGTTGCCGAGCAGACCGGGGAATGTTGACTCCTGCCATGGCACATACTCGCCGGCGATCTTGTCGGCTGCAATCTGGACTTCTTCTTCGTCGTAGCCCAGCTCACGAAGGGCCTTGACCCACACCGGACGCTGCAGCCGGTTGGCCATGGTGAGCATCAATTCCTGGGCCCCTGTGACACCCAGGATGCAACTCACTTTGTCCTTGTCGAGGTCCGCCAGGCCGTCCCCACACGCGTCTTCCAACACCTTCTTGGCCGTGATGAGGGCCAACAATTGGGTGGTGTCGGTGGCGGGAACGATGGACGGGGGAACGCCCCACTCGAGGGGATCGAACTCAATGTCGGAAAGGAAGCCGCCGCGCTTGCCGTAAGTCTTGTCAGGCGCGCTCGGGTCCGGGTCGTAGTAATCCTCGATCAGCCAGTGACTATCGGGCACATCGCCCAACAGATCCTTTCCTGTGAAGATGTCGTGCCAAAATCCAGTCGCGTCGACGCTACCGGGAAAAATGGCGCTGACACCGACGATGGCGATCGGGCATTGTTTCGGATCGTGCACGCTCATCGGGACTCCTGTCAGGCGTCGAGCGGACGGGGGGAGAAGGTGAAGGCTTGGCTGGGAATGGCCACGCCGTGGGCCCGCAGCTGATGGGCGCGCGTAAGGGTCGCAGCGCCTTCGAGCAGGTTGCGGGCGATTTGAACGGTGGTGCGGTTTTCGGCTGGCTCGAGGAAGCTGCCTTTGACCCAGGCGTTGAAGGCGCCCATCGCAGGCCCACACCAGATTTGGTAATCGAGGTTGCGGCCGCCTTCTCCGGCGATGGCCCACTTGCTGGATAGCCCCAGGTACCATCGAAAGACCAGGGCCATCCGATGTTTGGGCTCGCGATGGGCACGTTCGACTTCGTGCGGATCGCGCACATTGAAGAAGGATTCGCAGTTTTGCCAGATGACCTCGAGGTCATCCTTGAAGATCTCTTTTTCGAGCTTCTGCCGAACTTCGGTAGGGATCGACTCGATGCCGTCGTGGGCCCGGTAGACCTCGTACAGTCGCTTTGCTCGGGCCCCGAACATCGTGCCGCGCTGTAGCACCTGGACTTCAACGCCGAGTTCGAACATGTCCGCGGCGGGCGCCATGACCACGTCCGCAAGTCCGGCCGAACACAGGAGTCGCTTGCCTTGGGGCGATAAACCACTTTCGACCGCAGCCTGGTTGACCGAACCGGTGAGAACGAAGGCCGCACCAAGCTGGAAGGCGGCTGCGACGGCCGATGGGGTGCCAATTCCCCCCGCCGCTCCAATCCGAATGGGGCGCTTGAACCCGTGCTGGGCCACCATCTCGTCACGCACCGACAAGATGGTCGGGAACAGCGCGGTGAGGGTCTGGTTGTCGGTGTGTCCGCCCGAGTCGGCTTCGACGGTCACGTCCTCCGCCACCGGCAGCTCCCGGGCGAGCGCGGCTTCTTCGGATGTGAGATGCCCGTCTCGGACCAGTTGCTGCAGGAGGTCTTCGGGCGCGGGAGCCAGGAACCGCCGCGCGACCTCCGGACGACTGATCTTCGCAAAGACGTAGTTCTCGCGGTGGATCGAACCGTCCGGACGTCGGCGTACCCCCGCGTAGGCGTAGCGAACGATCATGGGGGTGAGGGCCATGTAGGCCGAGGCGCTGACCCGACGAACCCCACGCTTGAGGTACAACTCGACGGTTCCCATCTCGACTTTGGGCTCGTTCGGAGCGTGGATGAGGTTGCTTCCGAACGGCAACGTGGTGCCGGCCAGGCCTGCTTCGATGCGATCGAGTCCCTCGGAGATGCGGTCGACGGTGAGGCCCGCGGCGCCGAAGAATCCGAGCATGCCGGCCTTCGCCATGGCGACCACCATGTCGGAGGTGGCAATGCCGTTGGCCATCGCCCCCGCCACGTAGGGGAAGCGGATGCCGTGTACCTCGTTGAACGAGCGGTCGCCGAGCCACTCTGGGTACAGCGCAGGGAGGTTCGCCACGAGGGGAAAGGTCGGCGCTCCATTGACTTCGTCATCGCGAAGGACCGCCCCGCCCCGAGCCACGCCGAAGGGGCCTTCGGGAGCACTCCGCACGACGTACACGGGCTCCCGGAAATGGCGCACCGCTTCGCGAAGTTCGGTCGGGGTAAAGGCGGGCCGATGGCCCCCGGGCTTCCACAAGGTCATCGGTCTTGCCACCGCTTTTCGCTGCTCGCCAGGGGCACACAAGCTCCCACCAGCGGCGCACCCGTCGGGGACGGGCTCGTAGGGTTAATGGAGGTTTGCGCGCTTGTAATGTCGGGATTCATGGTCGTCGACCGGGCCGGGTCGCCGCGGCGTCCAGGGAAGGTGGTCCGGGTCGAGGCGAGGCATTAACCCCGCCGGGTGGTTTTGGCGGCGTGGGTGCCGCGGAGGGGGCGTGTGGTGGTCGCGATGCCCGAAGACGCGGCGGGGCTGTTTCCGTGGACATCCAAGGCGTTGCCCGTTCCCGCGGGTGAGCTGCGCTATGTCGATGCAGGTGAGGGCGACCCGATCCTCGCCGTACACGGCAATCCTACCTGGAGCTTCTACTGGCGGGCCCTGATTCGGCACTACGAGGGCCGGAACCGAGTGGTGGTGCCGGATCACATCGGGTGTGGGCGGTCCGACAAGCCGCAAGACTGGCCTTACCGACTCGAGGATCACGTTGACAATCTCGTGCGCCTCGTCGAGCACCTCGACCTGCAGCGCATCACGGTCGTGGTCCATGACTGGGGCGGTGCGATTGGTCTGGGCATGGCCGGCCGGTTGCCCGACCGCATCGCTCGGCTGGTGATCACCAACACCGCAGCATTCCGGTCCCAGGCCATTCCTTTGTCGATCGCGAGCTGTCGCATTCCCGGGTTTGGAGCCCTCGCCGTCCGCGGGTTCAACGCGTTTGCTCGGGCCGCGACCTTCCGCACGACGGTGCGTCCGCTTGCTCCGGCGGTGAAGGCGGGCCTACTCTGGCCGTACGGGAATTGGGCGGACCGCATTGCGACTCTCCGGTTCGTCGAGGATATTCCCCTCGCTCCGTCCCATCCCAGCTACGACACCCTCGTCGGCGTTGAGGACAACCTCGCGAAGCTGCAGGCCAAGCCAACGCTCATCGCCTGGGGAGACCAGGATTGGTGCTTCACCCCAGCGTTCCGTGAGGAGTTCCAACGTCGCTTCCCCGAGGCTGAGGTCGAAGCCTATGCGGATGCGGCGCACTACCTCATTGAGGATGTTCCCGAGCGTCTGCTCGCCCGCATGGATCGATTCCTGGAGGCGCATCCGCTGGACAGGGAAGGCGCATGAACTTCGCGGCTCGGGTCTACGCCCATGGTGCAGAACGTCCTTACCAGCGGGCCTTGGTGGCTCCCGGGCCGCGCCAAGGAGACCAGCCGTCTTGGCGTCACATGACCTTCGGGCGGCTTACCGACCGAGCCAAGCGCCTTGCCGCCGGGTTCATCAAGCGGGGCCTGACGGAAGGCGACCGAGTGATGATGCTCGTGCCGGCGGGGTTCGAGTTCTTCGAAGTCAGCCTCGCCCTTTGGCAAATTGGAGCCGTGCCGGTCCTCATCGACCCGGGCATGGGACTTTCAGGCTTTCTCTCCTGTACGGCGCAAATCCGGCCTCGCGTGCTCATTGGCATTCCGCGGGGAATGCTTCTTGCCGCCGTCCGGTCGGGACCGTTCCGCTCCGTCGAGGACCGCATCACGGTGGGGGGCTCAACCTGGTTTTGGGGAGGCGCGACCCTCGATGCGTGCCGATCCGAGTCTCCGCGAACCGAACTGGCTCCCGCCGATGTCGACACCGAAGCTGGGGTGTTGTTTACATCCGGCTCGACGGGGCCTGCCAAGGGGGTGCGCTACACCCACGGGATGTTCGGGACGCAGGCCGAGCGAATCCAGGCGATGTACGACATCGTTCCCGGAAATCTTGATGTGAGCTGCTTTCTGCCGTTTGCCATGTTTTCGGTGGCCATGGGTGTGACCTGTGTGTTGCCCGACATGGACTTCGCCAAGCCCGCGACGGCGGCGCCTCGCGCCATCCTCGAAGCGGTGGAAGAGCATGGAGCAAGCCAGCTTGTAGCGAGTCCTGCGGTGCTCGTCCGGATGGCGCCTTGGCTTGCCGAACGTGGTCAAGAAATGCCCAGTCTTGACCGCATTCTGACGTTTGGGGCCCCGATCCCCCGGCCCCTCCATGAGGCCTTCCGCACGGTGTTGCGGGAGGGGGCTGCCATCCACACGCCGTACGGGGCGACCGAGGCGCTGCCCGTCGCCACCATCGATGGCCACACCATTCTTGCCGAGACGGGCGCACGATCGGCCTCGGGTGAGGGCACCTGTGTGGGGCGGCCAGACGAGAGCATCGAGGTGCGCGTGTTGGCGATTACCGATGAGCCGCTGGCCACCATGGCCGAGGCGACGGTGTTGCCGCCCGGCGAGGTCGGAGAGATTACGGTGCGCGGCGTGCAGGTGTCGCGGGAGTACAAGGATCGGCCGGATGCGAACGCCGCTTCGAAGGTTCAGGACGGCGACACCTTCTGGCATCGCATGGGGGACCTTGGCTACCTCGACGATCAAGGACGGCTCTGGTTCTGCGGGCGCAAGAGCCACCGGGTGACCCTCGCCGATGGGCGCCTGCGGTTTCCCGTTCCCGTCGAGGGCATCTTCAACGAACATCCCGCGGTGCGGCGAAGCGCGCTTGTCGGGGTGGACGGCACGGCGGTGCTGGTCGTGGAGTTGAACGCGGGCGTCACCGAGACGCCCAAATTGCTGGATGAAATTGGAGCGTTGGGAAGAGGGCATGAGGTCGCATCGGATGTCACCCGCTTGCTCGTCCACCCTGGTTTTCCCGTCGACAGGCGGCACAACGCAAAGATTCACCGGCCCGAGATCGCCAAGTGGGCTGCAGGGCGCGCCGGCCACCCGGTGCGGCGAGGTGACGCATGATGCGGATTCTGGTGACCGGGGGCGGAGGGTTCCTCGGCAAGGCCATCACCCGCCAGTTGCTCGACAAGGGCTACGCCGTGCGGGTGCTGGGACGCAACCGCTACCCCGAGGTCGAAGAAATGGGCGCCGAGGGGGTGGTGTGCGATCTGTCGGTGGGTCGTCGCCTCGATGAAGCGCTCGTTGGGGTAGACGCGGTGATCCACACGGCGGCTCGGGCCGGCATGTGGGGCGCTTACGAGGACTACTACCAGGCCAACGTCG
This sequence comes from Myxococcota bacterium, assembly GCA_039208735.1. Lineage (GTDB taxonomy): Bacteria > Myxococcota_A > UBA796 > UBA796 > DRPG01. Next base: position 86,704 of record JBCCQY010000013.1, read on the forward strand.
TGGCCACGGAACGCTTGCTCGAGGCCATTCAGCGGGCGGCGGTGCCTCGGCTGGTGTACACCTCGTCGCCCTCGGTGACCTTTCAAGGACGCGATGAGGAGAACGTTTCCGAGAACGACGCGCGGTACCCCGACACGTTTCCATTCTACTACCCAGAGACGAAGGCCTTGGCGGAAGCCATCGTGCTCGCGGCGAATGGTCCGGCGCTGGCCACCACCTCGATTCGGCCTCACCTCATCTACGGACCGGGCGACCCACATCTGTTGCCTCGGCTCGTGGCCCGTCATCAGGCTGGTCGCTTGAGGGTGATCGGCGATGGCAAGAACAAGGTGGCGTTGACCTACATCGACAACGCCGCCCAGGCTCACGTGCAGGCGCTCGAACAGCTCGCGCCCGACTCGCCCAATGCGGGCAAGCCGTACTTCGTGACCGACGAAGACCCGGTGCTGGTTTGGGATTGGCTCAACGAGGTGTTCCAAGAGGCGGGGCTCGGGCGCATCGAGGGTCAGGTCAGCCGCTGGATCGCCTTGCCCCTTGCCTCGGCCGTCGAGGGATTTTGGTGGGCATTGGCGCTCAAGAGTGAGCCCCCCATCACCAAGTTTACGGTGCAGCAGATCAGCTCATCGCACTGGTACGACCTTTCGAACGCCAAGCGAGACTTCGGCTATGCGCCGAGCATTTCGGGCGAGGAAGGCAAGTTGCGCACCATCGCTTGGCTTAAGGAAGCCCATCCGCCGCCACCCCCGCCGCCGCCCGAACCCGCGCCCGCCCCCAAAGCGGCGGCTGACGCAGATGTGGACAACCCCGGTTCGGCACCATAGCAACGCGGGCACACTTCGAAAGCGCGGGGGCGTAGAGATGGGTAGGCTGCGCGCCGCCATTACGGGGGTTGGGGGATGGGTTCCTGAGAAGGTGCTCAGCAACCAAGACCTCGAGAAGATGGTCGACACGAACGACGAATGGATCGTGAGCCGAACGGGCATCCGTGAACGGCGGATTCTCGAGGGTGAAGACCAAGGGGTTTCGGTCATCGGCATTCATGCGATGCGGGAGTTGCTGGCCAAGACGGGCACCGATCCGATGGACATCGACCTCGTGATCTTCGCGACCGTCACCAAAGACTTCGTGTTTCCGGCGACCGCCAACCTCATCTCCGATGCGGTCGGGGCGAAGAACGCGTTTGGCTTCGACGTTGAGGCGGCCTGTTCGGGGTTCCTCTACGCGCTTGCCTCGGGTGCTCAGTTCATCGAGAGCGGTCGCTACAAGAAGGTCGTGGTCATCGGAGCCGACAAGATGTCGGCCATTCTCGACTACGAAGACCGCGCCACCTGCATCATCTTTGGCGATGGTGGAGGAGCGGTGTTGCTCGAGCCCACCGAAGACGATGTGGGAGTCGGCGATTTCGTGATGCGGTCGGATGGTGACGGTGCCCGTTTTCTCAACATGCCGGCCGGAGGCAGCCGCAGACCTGCCTCCCATGCCACGGTCGACGCCCGCGAACACTACGTGAAGCAGGAAGGCAAAACCGTCTTCAAGTTCGCGGTCAAGAACATGGCCGACATCAGTGTGCAGCTGTTGCAGCGCAACAACCTCACCGCCAACGACGTCACGTGGCTTGTGCCGCACCAAGCCAACAAGCGCATCATCGACGGCACGGCGCAGCGGCTCGAGATTCCGCCCGAGCGCGTGATGTTGAACATCGATCGCTACGGCAACACCACCAGCGGTACGTTGCCCCTGTGCTTGTGGGACTATGAATCCCAGCTTCGTCGAGGCGACAAGCTCGTCCTCGCGGCCTTTGGGGGTGGCTTCACCTGGGGCGCCATGGTGGTCGACTGGGCCTACGACGGCAGCGAACGCTGATTTACTCGGTATATAGCCAGTACATCTGCGCCACGAAGTAGCCGCTCGACATCGCGATGAACCCGGTCAACGCGAGTCCCAAGCCGAGCACCGCAACCAGGCGAAGGGTTCGGGTGATCGTCGTGGGTGGCGGGGGGGCCATCGGCAGGCGGGGCCCGGACCGCATCACGGAACCGCTCTGCGAAAGGGCGGCGAGCGAGGTGGGCTCGATGGCCGAGAGCACCATGGCATCGGTGAGCTCGCCCTGAAGTACTCGTTCGATGAGTTGCAGTTGATGGGCAACCGTGGCGACGGTGTCAGGGCGGCGATTTCGGTCCTTCTCGAGGAGTAAACTGACGAGTCTCTGTAGGCTGCGAGGCACGTCCGTCAGGGTGGGAAACTTGCGCGGAGCGTCCTTGACGTGCGCAATAAGGACGTTCGCGATGCTGGTCTGCTCGAAGGGGTACTCCCCCGTGAGGCCGCGATAGAGAAGCACGCCGAGCGCATACAGATCAGAGCGGGGATCGATGTCGGACCGGCCGCGGACTTGTTCGGGCGACATGAACATGGGGGTGCCCACCAGAAGGCCGCGTGCGGTGAGCTGTTCGCTGTCGTTGAAGGGCTTGACGAGTCCAAAGTCCACCACTTTGGCTCGATCCGATCCATCCTCAGCGGTCTCGACCAAGATGTTCGCCGGCTTAAGGTCGCGATGGATGAGTCCAAGTTCATGGGCTTCTTGAAGCGAGCCGCACACTTGCCCCACGATGCGGATGAGACGCAGCGGATCCATGGGGCGGTCGCCCATGAGGGTGGCCAGGGATTGGCCTCGGCACAGCTCCATGGCAAGCCAGGAGTGCTCTTCGAACGTGCCGTAGTCGAAGATGCGCACCGTGTTTGGGTGCGAAAGCTGTGACAACAGCGAGGCTTCTCGGAGAAATCTAGCTTTAGCTAGGGACTGCATCTGTGAACTGGCGTCGACGAGGTCGAGGACCTTGACGGCTACGGTGCGTCCGAGGGGCTGCTGCACCGCGGAATACACCGACCCAGTTGAACCCTGGCCGATTCGGGCGGTCAATCGGTACTTGCCGCCCAATACGCGACCTGGCCAAACGTCGTCGTTGGGCCGGGGCCGGTCCGGGCCGGGGCGTTCGGTACTCACTCGGCCCACGGGTCGATCAGGTCATCCGTCTCGACGTCGAGCGCATCGGGCTCGGGGGCTGGAGGAGGCTTGGGCGTGGGCTTCGACACCGATGGAGGCGGAGGCTTGGGCTCTGGGGCGGGTTGTGGCTCGGGCTCGGGTTCCACCGGCTCAGCCTCGCGGTTCGGCTCCGGCTCCGGTGGCGTGGCTGCCCCTGCAGGCTCTGGATCGAGGGGCTCTGGTTCGTCCACGACCACCGGCGCGATGGGGGCGAGCCCGTCTGGGTCCGCCTGGGACCGCACCATGAGTTCACGGCTGCCCATCAGCGCGCCAAGGAATCCACAAACCACGAAGACTGAGCCAAACAGACCCCCCACCCCGACCCAAGTGAGGAACCCTGACGTGCGATTCGGCACGCTACGGTCGAACTCTTCTTCGAGCATACGTCGTGCAATGCTGGCACTTTCGAACGTGCGGTCGGCCATTTCAGTTCTCCGGGAAGGCAGTCCAGCCGTCCCACCAAGCGACCTCGCTGCCGGGCCGAATGGCTCCTGCGAACGTGGCGGCACTGTCGAAGAACTCACCGGTGGGCGGTGTGCCTCCTACTTTACCGGCAACCGAGCCGGGTGCGGGAATCCATAGCGGTGTGGGGTTGGTGATCCAGGCACCGGCTGCGTCGGGTTCCGGAAGGGCTGGATCCGCGTTGAACGAATTGGCAAGCTCGACGGTTTGCAGCCATGCATTTTCGTCAAACCCGCCATCGTCGTCCTCGTCGCCCCCGACCTCCCCATCGTCGCGCGCCCAGGACATGCCGTCGGCACCGACGGCGTAGAAGACGGAGTTCCGCAGGGTGAGCTGGGCCCCGTCCGGCGCGTAGGGGTCGAGCCAGGCGGACGTCTGGGGGTCCTTGAGGTTTACGCCATGGCCCGTCTGGCGAGCGATCAACAGGTTCACGAGGTTGGCGGCGGTCCCTTCTTTTAGCTCCATCGCGTTTTGCGCCGTCGCTTTTTGGTCGCCTGAGCCAAGAATCGTGACGTTCGAAATGACCGGGTAGGAGAACGGAGCCGCGACGTCGTCGAGACCATCCTTCGGATCGACATCGACCTTGGCGATAATTGCGCCATCGCCTTCGAAGCCCTCATCGCCAATCTTCTCGATTTCGGGGTCGTTGGGGTTTGGGTACTGCTGAATAACGCCGTATTGCACCCGGCCATCCCAGCCTTCATCCCAATCGAGCGAATCGTCACCGGCGCCGCTTACCACGATGAACTTGAGGTCGACCGAGCCGCCAAACAGCTCGATGCCGTCGTCGAGGCCCCGGTGCACCTGCACGTAGCGAATGAAGGTGTTGACGCCACACCCACCGAGCGTCAGCCCGTTTAGCTCGTTGCCGTCGTAACCATCGGTGAGTTCAAACCCGGCAAATTCAATTCGTACGTACTCGAGGGCTCCGCAGTTGTCGAAGGGATCGTCGCCTCCGTACTGGGCCCGCAGCTCCTCTCCGGCGATGCCTTCGATTTGCTGGGTCGGGCCCTTGTTGAGTTCGTCGTTGCCGAGCAACACGACGCCGCCCCAATCTCCGGTCTTGCGGCTACCGACGGGTTGCGCTGACGAAAACACGATGGGGTTGTCAGGCTCGCCTCGGGCCACGATTTGGGCGTCTCGCGACACGATGAGCGCAGAACCGATTTCTCCCAACACCTGCGTGCCGGGTTCCACGGTAAGAACCGTCGTGCCCTCGACATAAACGATGGTGTCTTGCGCCAATACGTAGACGTTGTCGGCGGTCCACGTGGTGTCTTCGACCACGGACGCGGTGATGCGTACCTCAGGCAGAGGCACCTCGGTGGGACCACTGGGGGCTTCGTAGGGGCCAAGACACCCTGTGGCGACCCACGACAGCACGACGACGGCGAAGCGGTTCAAGGGGCCTCCTAGAACGTGAGGCGCAGCGTGGCGCCAGTGGGGTTGGCCGTGAGCGCGACATTGCGCTTCTGAGGAAGGGCGAAGCCAAGCAGCGCGAGTCCACCCCCGATGGAGGCGATGGGGACGCTGAGGTTGTTGATGGTGCGGTTGGTGCGGTATCCACCGGCGTCTGAAGCCATCTGACGATCTCAGCGTCCCCATCGCCTCCATCGGGGGTGGACTCGCGCTGCTTGGCTTCGCCCTTCCTCAGAAGCGCAATGTCGCGCTCACGGCCAACCC
>JBCCQY010000014.1:0-90915 GCA_039208735.1 Myxococcota bacterium
AGCCGTTCAAGATCGTTGGGATGAACTTGTCGACTCAGACGAGACCCAAGACATGGATGAACTCGCCTCCGAGGTCTCATCGGCGCTTGAACAGTTGCAAGCCGAGGTCGAAACTCGAGATTCGTGGTTAGATTCCCCGCCGGCGGGAGTGCCGACGAACGCCAGGGCGTGGGCCTCTGTGAAGGATCTGTGGTTGGTTGTGACCCCAACTGGGCTTTGGCGAAGAGGACCGATTGCATCGCGTTCGCAGGTCTTTGCGCGCTGTGATGTGGAGCGTGCAACGCGACCGCCAAGGTGGAGGGAGGCACGCCACCTGCCCCAACTGTCTCTGACCGGCACTTGGGCTCCCCGAGGCGTCACCCGAGGTCACGTGGGTCTTCTCAACGCCCAAGCGCAGCGGGGGGTGACGCTGGGGCTGGCGTTGGTGTGGCGTCGCGCGGGAGCAAGCGAGGGAAGGCCTATCGCGGCTCAAGGCGGGACCGTGATCCAGGCCGGGCCTCCCGCGCGTTCGGTCGAGCGTCGCTTGTGGCGGCGTCAACGAACCTATCGGCGCGCGCTCCGGGCCGATGTCGAGGCGCTGACTGGCCAATGGGAATCCTTGATGCACGCTCCCGCGCCACGAGGGCCCTTGGCGGTGGCCCGGCATCGACTGGCGCTGGCCGAGGTCGAAGCCCTCATTGCGCTGCTCGCGGGGCAGCCCTGTCTGACGAGGACCTCATGAACCTCTGCTGGCTCGCCCTCGCTTGGGGCGTTCCGCCCGAGCCCCCGATGCCTACCGTCACGCCGGCCGTTCCGGAGCCTTCTGTCGATGAGGTGTTGGCCTCGTTCGATCGCGAGCCCACGGTGGCCGAGGTCCAAGGCTGGGCCAGTCGACACGCGGGTACCGATCCAGCACGGATCGACCAGTGGCTGCGCCAGGCGTCCCGGTTCGCAGCCCTTCCGCGAACCACACTGGAGTGGCGATTCAATGATGGTACAGACCAATCCTTCAACTACTTCGACGCCTTCGGAGATCCCTTGCTTCCCGGCGTGACGCCTGCCGGAATCATCGACCAAGCCTCCCTCGACCGCACCGCGAGCTACCGCATTCGACTCGATTGGGATTTGGGCGACCTCGTCATGAGTTCCGAGCGAATTCGTGTTCTCAACGAGGCGCAAGACCTGGTCGAGTTTCGCGACGAGTTGCTGACCGAGGTGACCCGGCTCTACTTCGAGCGCCGGCGCCTTCAGGTCGAGCAGCGACTCCGCCCCCCGGTCGACGTCGGCCAAGCGGCGCGGGAGGCGCTACGTCTCCAGGAACTCACCGCCCGCCTTGATGCACTGACGGGAGGTGCCTTCGCCGCCGCACTTGCCCGTCGACCCAAAGGACAATGAGACATGCAGCACCAGACCATCTGGATCCTGGACTTTGGAAGCCAGTACACCCAGCTCATCGCTCGACGGGTTCGTGAGCTCGGCGTCTTCTGCGAGATTCGACCCTGTACCGACCCGGCCCCCGAGGCCTATCCGCCCGAACTCGTCGGCTTGGTGCTCTCTGGGGGTCCTGCGAGTGTGCTTGGCGCCGACGCCCCTCCCTTCGACGCGCGATGGCTCGAGGTCGAATGCCCGGTGCTGGGGGTTTGCTACGGCATGCAGTGGCTCGTCCAGCACCTTGGGGGCGAAGTCCAGCACGGCAAGGCCCGGGAATATGGGCTCGCCCACGTCGATCCCGAACCTGGCATCAGCGACCTTTTCGCCGAATTCACCCCCGGCTCTGCGGTCTGGATGAGTCACGGCGATCACGTTGCAGTGCTGCCGAGTAGGTTCCGGGTGGCCGCTCGGTCTGGCGACATCATTGCCGCCATGGTCTCTGAAGATGGACGGACGGTGGGCCTTCAGTTCCACCCTGAGGTCACCCACACAGTCCATGGGCGTGACCTGATTCGCCGCTTTGTAAAAGGTGTTTGTGGAGCCATCGGCGACTGGACGACCGGGTCGTTCATCGATGAACAGGTTGCGAGCATGCGCGAGCGCATTGGCTCGAACACCGTGATTTGCGGGCTATCGGGCGGGGTGGACTCTTCGGTCACCGCCACGCTCCTGCACCGGGCCATTGCAGACCAGCTGGTGTGCATCTTTGTCGACAACGGGCTGCTGCGCGAGGGCGAAGCCGAGGCCGTACGTCAGGAGTTTTCTGAATTCCAGCTTCGCGTGGTCGATGCCGCCGACATCTTTCTCGATGCGTTGGCCGGCGTCACCGATCCAGAGCGCAAGCGCAAAATCATCGGAGCCAAGTTCATCGAGGTGTTCGAGGCCGAAGCGAAGACCTTGCCAAACGCCACGTACCTGGCCCAAGGCACGCTTTACCCCGACGTGATCGAGTCGGTGAGCGTTCGCGGGCCGTCTGCCACGATCAAGAGTCACCACAACGTGGGCGGGTTGCCCGAGCGTATGGAGTTGTCGCTTGTGGAGCCCCTGCGGGAGCTTTTCAAGGATGAGGTCAGGGCTGTCGGAGAGGCCCTTGGCATGTCTGAGGGCCGCGTGTGGAGGCAGCCCTTCCCCGGGCCGGGGCTTGCCGTGCGGTGCCTCGGTGAGGTCACCCGAGAGCGTCTGGCGACCTTGCGAAGGGCCGATGCGATCGTCCGCCATGAGATTGCGGAGGCGGGCCTCGAGCGCTCCATTTGGCAGTCCTTCGTCGTGCTCTTGCCCGTACGGAGCGTTGGCGTGATGGGCGACGAACGAACCTACGAGGAGGCCGCCGTGATCCGGGCGGTCCATTCCGTCGACGGTATGACGGCGGACTGGGTCGATCTGCCCGCGCCTTTGCTGGGTCGCATGTCGAACCGCATCATCAACGAGGTCAAAGGGATCAACCGCGTGGCCTACGACATCTCGTCGAAGCCGCCGGGGACGATCGAGTGGGAATGAGAGCCGAAGGCCTCACTCCCACGTGTCGAGGTCGCTCGCCCGTCGCACCGCCACTCCGGTTCGCTTGACCGTCGCCACGGCATCGGTCGGGTTCGTTCCCGGGTAGAAGTGGGTGAGCCACACTTCAAGAGGCTTTGCCGCGTCCACGATCGTGGCGACCGCCGAGGGGTTCAGATGACCCTCGATGGGGGCCTCATCCGACGCAGCGCATTCGCAAACGAGCAGATCGGCGTCCCGAGCTAGCTCTGCCAGATGCTCGCTCGGCCCCGTGTCCCCCGAAAAGACGACCGCCCGTCCGTCCGCCTCGAGCCGCAAGTGCAGGGCCGAGGCAGAGTGGTTAGCCGGGCGGGTGCGGAGGATCATCCCATCCAAATCGACTTCGTCGGGGCCATCGAGCGAAAGCTCATGGATGCGCACGGAGCCCTCACCGGGCTCGATCCATTTACCCCAAGCGCCCGTCAACTTATCGAAGAACGCTGCAAATCCCTTGCCGGCATAGATCGGGTAGTCCGTCGCCCGCGCCGGAGGTCCCACCCGCATGGAGAAGAGCAGGGGAACGAGGTCTGCACAGTGGTCCGGGTGGTAGTGCGAATACAGTCCACCCGCGAGGGTCCGAGGATCGACACCGGCTTTTGCGCATCGTTGGAGGGTCCCACTGCCGCCGTCGATCAAGAAGGCACGGGCGCCTACCTCGACGAGCAGACCGCAGGGGCCACGTTGGGGGTCGGGAACGGATGTACCAGAACCGAGAACGGTGAGCCGCATCGCGCCACTATAGCTCCTCTACGCCGAGTCCCAACCAGTGGGAGGCTTCGTCGAGAAGGGCTTGCTGAAGCTGCTCGATCAGGTCTTCGGGGGTCGGCGCCCGAGCGAGGTTCCTCGCAAACAGCCGGATGCTTTTGGGCCGCTCAGTCCACGGATCTCCGTCCTCGGGAGGATCCCCCACATGGAGCGCCGCGATGGTGGGGGGGAGGGGAGGATCGTGGGCTTGGAGTTCTTCTAGACCTGGAAGGTCGTCAATGGCGAACGGAAGGTTGCTGTAGAAGGCGTGCAGTCGCTCGGGCAAACGAGCCACCGCAGCGGCAACCAGATCTTGCCAGTCGGTGTGGGACAAATCCCGAGGCAAGGGAAAGCGCTTCGGTGAAAGCTGGTAGGCAGCCATCTGCTCGTTCAGCGACTCCCTAGATTGGCCGGGAATTCGCTCCAGGGCCAGCCCTAGGTAGTAGTGCGCTTCGGCCTGGTCGGGCTCCATCCGGATGATCTCCCGGAGGGTCTCGATGGCCAACTGCAGATCACAGGTTTGGAAACCGGCGATGCCCAAGCCAAGGAGGGAATCGACGTCGCCTCCGTCGATCGCGACGCGTTGGCGGAACGTCTTCAACGCAAGCTCGTAGTCGGCCAGCTCAAGGAGGGCTTCGCCGAGCAGGAAGAGCGCCTCGTTGTGTTGCGGGGCTTCGTCGAGCAGTTCTTCGGCTTCCTGGACGGCGGCTTCGAACTCTCCGTCCGTCAACGCCTTGCGGACCCGCTGCAGACGGAGGTCTTGGCCTAGATCGGGGTCGAGGCGCCACACGCCCCCCGGCAACTCGTCGTCCATCTCAGCCGCCGAACAGACGTGCGAGACACCCCGGGTTCTCGGTCTTCTGGAGGTTGCCTTCGGCACTCGAGCGCGCGTATTGGCGCGGGGTCGGCAATCCCCCTCGGAGTGCGATCGAGAAGTGGGCGAACTCGGCGATGTCCTTGCACAGATCGATGTCCGAGATCATCCACTGTTCAAAATTCGCCTCTTCGGCATCGGTGGCCATGCGGCCCGACTCGTACAGCGGAAGGGGCGCCCGGTCGAGGTTGGGCTCGCTTGGCGCCACCTCGAAGGGCACGGACGCGTTGTCGCGAAGCCACTGCTTGACCCGGTACCGAGCCTTCAGCACGCCAAGCGGATTGCCACCGAGCGGAGCTGCGAGTTGCTCGACCTCCTGGTCGCTCGCTTTGCGCCCGTACGTCGCCTCGAGCAGGCGGACCTCGGCGGGAAGGGCCTCTCGGGCGCGACACAGCAAGTCCTTTGGCGACTGCTCGCCCGTATAGGCATTCGGCTCATCGCCATCCATCACCCGCATGCCTGCATTCTCGAGTTCGTTCAGCACGATCTCGTGGGCCCAAGGCACCAACATGCGGGGCTCCGTGACGTTGACGATGCCTTCGCCAAACAGCTTGCAAGCTTCATCACACGGACCTCGGCCTTTGCTCTCGCCGAGCCGCGATGTGGTGATCGCGTAGTACCAGTCCGCAAATCGCTGCGCCATCGCCTGCCCGGCGTCCGCATCGCCCTGACGCCAGTCATTGAAGAGCTGGGTCGTGTTTCGTTTGTCCGTTTCGGACATATTCTGCTGCTCCATCAGCGCCGGGCTCCTCTCGCGGCCGATGGTACGGTCGCCCATCGGCAAAAGGCAAGCCGTCAGTCATGCGGTCGAGCCCGCACCGACGTAAGCAACCGCCCCTGAAACCACTCGTAGCGCGCTTCGATGGCAAACGGGCCCTCGCTGTGGACGAGGTTCAACCGGATGTGGGCACCACCCTCGAGATCAGGCGTAACCTCGGCTTCTTTGAAGTCGATGTAACGGCGGACATGCGGGTTGAGCGCCTTGTAGATCGATTCCTTGATTGAAAACCTAGTCAGCAGCGCGATCCAACGACGATCCTCGGGCAGTTGTCGAATCGTTTCTTGTTCCGCTTCGGTCAGGATGGCCGAGGCGATGTTGAGCCGGGTGGGGGCGTATTCTTCGAGGTCGACCCCCAAGGTTCCGTTTCGGGATTGCCCCACCATGCCGATGGCGAGGGTCCGTTTGTGGGAAATCGACCCTGTGACATGCCCAGGAAGCTTGGGAGCGCCAAGTTCAGTGGGCAAAATCGCCGGAGGGTCATCGCCGAGTTGCACACAGGCGGTTCGAAGGGCTAACCGTCCCCCAACAAAGGACACTTGACGATACGCTCGCAAGGACCGGGCGTACGTTGCCTCTTCCGCTGGCAGACGGGCGAGCACCCGTTCAGGAACTGGGTCGCTCGAATCCGGAATGTGGACAGCGGTCAACACCCCATGGGGCGTGGCATGTTGGAAGGCGATGTCGAAGGGGCTCAAGGTGCGTACCTTTATCCCGAGGGGCCACTTGGGGCCCGGGTTGCGATAGACGGCCGACGGACCTAGGGAAGCAGCAAGAAGGAGTCACGAATTGGGTAAGCGTCTAGTGATCACCGAGAAACCTAGCGTCGCGCGTGACATCGCAGCGGCGCTTGGGGGCTTCACCGAAGGTGAGGAGTCCTTCGAGAGCGAGGACTTCGTGGTCACGTGGGCCGTCGGCCACCTCCTCGAGCTCGCAGAGCCAAAGGAGTACGACGACAAATGGAAGTCGTGGTCGATCAAGTTGCTTCCCATCCTGCCCGAGGCGTTTCAGATCAAGCCGAAGGACGGGCACAAGAAGCGGCTGGCCTACATCAAGAAGCTCGGCAAGCAAAAGGACACGACCGGCGTGATCAACGCCTGTGATGCCGGTCGCGAAGGCGAGCTGATCTTCCGTCGGATCGTGGAGTATTGCGAGCTGTTGGACTTGCCTCAAGAGCGTTTGTGGCTGCAGTCCATGACGAAGCAAGCGATCCGCGATGCGTTCGACAGCCTTCGTCCAGGAACGGAACTCGACAACCTCGCGGACGCCGCGTACCTGCGATCGGTTGGCGACTGGCTGGTTGGCATGAACGCCACCCGGGCACTCACCCAGCGTCTGAAGTCGGGCCGAGTCAGCCAATCGTGGTCTGCCGGCCGAGTCCAAACGCCGACCCTCAACCTCATCGTGCGTCGCGAGCGTGAGATCCTCGCCCATGAGCCACGTCCCTACTGGGAACTCTTGGCCGACTTCACGCACTCCGAAGGGGACGGTCACGAGTGGCAAGGCCGGTACCACGATGCGGAGGCGGCCAAGGCCTCTGACGACAAGGAAATGAAGCCTACGCGCCTGTTTGACCGGGCGCTGGTCGATAAGCTCATGGCCGAACTCGTGAATGCGAAGGTCGGAAAGGCCAGTGAGAAGCGAAAGAAGTCCAAGCAGAAGCCCCCGCTGCCGTTCGACCTGACTTCACTCCAGCGAGAAGCCAACAGCCGCTACGGCATCTCCGCAAAGCGGACGCTCGCCGCGGCCCAGCGTCTGTACGAGGGTCTCAAGGTCATCACCTACCCGCGTACAGATTCTCGCCATCTTCCCGATGACTACGGCCCCGTGGTCGATCAGTTGCTGACGGAACTCCAAGGCTTGCCCAAAGGCGATTGGGCAGAGCATGCCGACATCGCAGCACGAATCCAGGCCGCGGGACCAGAAAATCTCGGCAAAGTGCTCGATTCGAGCAAGGTCACCGACCACAACGCCATCGTGCCGACCGGCAATCCCCTGACCGAGCCTCTCAACGGCGACAACCTAAGGGTCTTCGACCTCGTGGTGCGGCAGTTCCTCGCGTCGCTGATGGGTCCCGCCACGTGGGCCACCGTCGAACGGTTCGTGGCGATGGACGTAGGTGAGGTGCTGGGCGGCAAGCCGGCTCGCTTCCGGACCACGGCGCGGAGCCTCGAAGTTGCAGGCTTTCTTGAGGCGCTCGGCAAGACTGAGGGCGATGGAACGCAGCTGCCCGCCCTCATGCCGGGCCACGACGAAGCCAACGATGTGCAAGTCCAGCACGACCAAACGGTGGTCGAGGACAAAGAGACCCGGCCGCCTGGACGATTCTCGGAAGCACAGTTGCTCCGAATGATGGAGACCGCGGGCGAGCAGCTCGACGACGACGAGCTTTCCGATGCCATGAAAGAGCGCGGACTCGGCACGCCGGCCACGCGCGCGGATACCATCGAAGGCCTGATCCGAAAGCAGTACGTCAACCGCATCAGCAGCAAACTCACTCCCACCGCCAAGGCCATGCGCCTCATCGACGTGCTGGAACGAGTCGACGTGGACGGCCTCGCGAGCCCGCGTCTGACGGGGGAATGGGAGCATGCGCTGCACGAGGTAGCGAACGGCGAACGGTCGCGGTCCGACGTCGAGAAAGCCCTGTACCAGTACACTGAAACGATCACGAAGTCGCTCACGGACTTCGAGTACGAAGAACTCTACGAGACCGAAGCGCCCATCGGAACGTGCCCCGAGTGCGGGGGACGCGTGTACGAGCAGGTTCGGGGCTACATCTGTGAGAACAACCAAGGCAAGGACCAAGGTTGCCCCTTTATTCTTTGGAAGGAACGCTACAACCGCTACATCGATCGGCGGTTGGCCATCGCGGTCTTCAACGCGCCCGAACACTCGTATGGACCCGTACTGTGGTTCAAGGACCTCCAGGGCACGCAGTTCCTTGACGGGAATGTCAAGCTTGAACGCGTGATCAAGGAGGTTGAGGGCAAGGACGACAAGATCGACTGGGTGCTCCAAGTCGACCTTGGCAAGGGCGAGAAAAACACCGACCCCGAGGAGGTGATTTCCGCCGAGGCGTTCCCGTGCCCTGGAGAGCACGAAGGCTGCGAGTCCTGCGTCGTCGTGGAGACCACGCACCGTTGGGTGTGCCGCTGCGTTTACGACGGCAAGCAAAAGACGGGGCCTGTGCTCCCCCGCAAGGTCTGCCAGCGCGAGATGGAAGACCATGAGGCAGCGGCGTTCTTTGGAGAGGCTGCGAAGACCGAACTCATCGAAGACTTTATCTCCAAGCGCGGAAACCTCTTCAAGGCCTTCCTCTACCGAAAAGAAACCGGCAAGCACGGCTTCGAGTTCCTGCCGCGCGGGGGGGACAAGAAGAAGGACGAAGCGGGCGAGGCCAAGCCGAAACGAAAGTCGACGGCCAAGAAGTCGACGGCGAAGAAGTCGGCGCCGCGGAAGTCTGCGGCCAGCGCAAGCTCCGCCAAGAAATCGACGTCGCCGAAGAAGACCAAGCGGACGACGAGCAAGAAAGCGGCCGATGCAGATGCACCCCGCACGCGAACGCCGCCGCCGAGCCGGGATTCGGATAGCAAGAAGGCGACGCGTCGCAGGTTGCGAACGTCTTCCCGGTCGGGGCCATCGTCAAAGACCACGGCCGTCAGTCGCATCGGCAAGAACCCGAATTCGTGAGCCCCCCGCTCGGTCGTGGTCGCGATACGTCCCGACCGGGCAGCGAACGAGCCCAGAAGGAGCCATGAGTCGCATCACGGCACCATTCGCCGGTGTGTCCGGCGTGGTGGAGTACCAGGCAACGGCCGACGACGGCACGCCCATCGACGGGCCGCGCGTCGCCATCATCGCGCGCATGCACGGCAACGAACCCGTTGGTGACGGCGTGCTCGTACGCTTGGCATCGCTCATCGACCACCTCAAGTGTGGGTCCATCGTCGCGATCCGGGCCAACGAGCGTGCGGCGTCCCTCGACGTGCGCCATACGCCTGATGGCACCGACATGAATCGGATGTGGGATCGGAAGACGCTTGCGAGCATTCGGGCGATGTCGAGTGAGCAACGAAGCTACGAACAAGCCCGAGCTGCGGAACTCTCCCCGATCCTGTTGGCCTGCGACGCGGTGCTCGATCTGCACTCGACCTCCCGACCCTCCGAGCCGTTCTTGGTGTTCCGGGACGACCAGCGACATGCCACCTTGGCGCGAAAGTTGGGCGTGCGGCGGCTCGTGACGGGGTTGCACGAGAACTCGATTCTCGATGGGGGAGTGGCGTCCAATGTGGGGATCGGGCCCGGCCGTCGCAGCAAACGCCTTGGCTTCACGTTTGAAGCAGGCCAACACGATGCGCCTGGCAACGCAGAACGCGCCTGGCACGTCACCGAGCGCTTGCTTGCGGAGCTTGGACTCATCGAGGGCATGAGCCCTCCGGTGACCGAGACGGGTGAAGTGTTCGAGGTCGTGGATCGGTTTCGACAGATGCCGGCGAACCTCGAACCCTATCGCTTTGTCGGCTACGAAGGCGGAGAGCCTGGCGGGGGACGCCGCGGAGCTCCTCGTCAGCTCCATTCCTTTGAAGACATCGAGGCAGATGAGATCGTGTTGCGACGAGGTCGCACCGAGGTGGTGCGTGCCCGAGGTCCCTTCACGATGCTCATGCCCGCGCCGACCACGGCTCCGGGCACCGATCTCTACTACGTCACGCAGCAACGCCAGGGCGGGCTTTCCGAAGGGGTTCCGCGCACCGACGAAACCGCGCGTACCGAGGCGCTCGCGATCGAACGCATGCTGGACCTCATGGCGGATGATGAGTTCGAGCGTGGGTCTTCATGGGTTGCCTTCGACGCCCGGCGCCTCTTCGACCTCTGCGGAAGCATCGTGGCGCGAAGCCTCCGTCTGCCTCCCGGGCACCCCCATCGCCAGATTACGGTGATGGGCCGAGGAGATGCGGGTGGGGCCGAAGTAGAACGACGGTTTGGACACCGTTATCGCCAAGCCATGCGTGCTGCGGTTCGGGAAGGCCTTCCCCTCGAGCGGTTTCAGCTGTTGCGAGGCGCTTCGTTGCGTTGGATCGAGGCGATGACCAGCGAACGGATGCAGGCCTTGTTGTCCCGTCGCCAGGCTCGTTTTGATGGGCAAACCCCCCCGGTACGGCTCCGGGTCTCCGTTCGGCAGCCCCACACCGCCTCGCTACTCGTTGCGGGAAACCTCGATCATGCCCTTGAGACAGGTGACATGCGCCACGTGCGGGTTGCCTTGCTTGTAGAGGCGGCCACCGTCGAACCCGTGGGTGCCTCGGCGAGGTTGCGGGTCCAACGTACGGGCATTGTTTCGGCACGGCGCGAGGTGGTGCAAGCGGCTCGGGCGTTGCTCCGAACCCTCGTGCGCGAACATCGCGATCAGATCCGACATGGGGTGCTGCGCGACGAATCGGTCATCGATGCCCTGCGGCTCGACGACGATGCCATCGAATGGACCTCGGACGGACTCCGACTGTCGGAGTTGCGGGGAGCCTTGCGCAGAGTCCAGCTTCGACTGTGGTGCGACCAATTGCTCGGTGCGCTGCCCGTGCCCGTGGTGTTGCCGGACGAACCCTCGCTCGGTCGCTGGATCGCGAGAACCATGGCCCAAACCGGCGTACTCGATCCTGAGGCAATCCGGGCCATGGCGGTTGTGAAGGATGGCCCTGGCTTTGTTGCCGACCCTGCGCGCATCGATGCATTTTATGCTTCGGTGTCTGAACACGGTGAAATTCCTGCCTTGTTGACAACACCGCACCTTCCCCCACACGCCCCCGCCCAGCCGTTGTTCGCCGATCAGGTCGACGCCGATGAGCTTGAACGTTGGGTCGGATGGAAGCGTTTTGTGCGAGGCGTCCAAGTGGTGCCTGACACACGGGGCAAGGACCTCGATCTGGCCTTCACCCTGGATGCGATTCGGTCCCGGCTCCTGAATTGGTTTGAGGCCGCCCATGTCGATGCGGCAGACGCCCCCGGCGAGGTGATGGTGGTCATCGCGGGCGATGGGTTGAACCCCCAACGCGACCGGGTGGATCAGGTGGCCGACATCTACGAAGCCCATCGTCGATGCCTCGTTGATCCCAACGTGGCGTACCTGCGAATCCAGCATGCCCAAGGCACCCATCTGTCGTGGATGCGCGACTTCCTGGCCGCCTGTCGGGAGCGTCCAAACGGCGGCGCACCGCTTCGGCTCCAACTCGAAGCTGAGCACGGCGCGACCGTGAACGTGGTGCTGGTACTGGTTCGCGACCCTGCGGTCACCGATCCCGCACCCCTGCATCCGCTCGACGGGTGGACGATCGAGAAATGCGGGGTGATCCTCGCCGATCTCGAACGGTCAGCGACATCAGCTCCGTTGGCGTGGTTTACCGAGGTCGATGCAAACGGCGTCAACCAGGAACTCCTCCACTTCGGACGGTCGCACTGCGAAGGCCTCTGGCTGCACGGTCCGCCCGTGGCCGAAGCCACCGTGGACGCGTTCGAAGAAGACTTGGTGGGTCAGATCGCAGGCTGGATCGACCACGTTCGGATGTGGCGACGCAAGAGCCGGTCGGTGCCCCGCGACCTTGAAGCCCGCAGCCGTTGGGTTGCGAAGCGCCTAGGCCTCTACGACGCTCGTTTGGCTCGACTCCTCGCCCGACACATGGACGACGAACGTCCGGCCCTGGAAGCGGCGCGTGGACTCTGGAATGGTGTCCCACCATGGCCAGGGGAGCGAGGGTTCGTCGCCCCGGCTCCTGAGGCCCCGATCATTCCCCCTGCGGCTCCAGCGCGATGATCACGTCTCCGTCGCGGACCTGCTGACCGATCGTGCCGTGCACCGCAGTGACGGTGCCGCTCGCGCGGGCGGTGAGCCGGGTCTCCATCTTCATGGCTTCGACAACGGCAAGCACCTGGCCTTCGTCCACTGCATCGCCCACCGCAGCGTCGATGCGAACGAGGGTTCCCGCTACTGGCGTTCTCACCTCGCTCGGGTCATCGTCTCGTCCCGCATCGGGGTAGGGACTGGGCTCGAAGAAGGCTACGGGGCCCCGACCGAAGTCGAGCAACCACCCGCCGTCCACGGCCCATCCGGTGACCGGGCGATTCACCGCGGGCAGGTCGTCGTTGAAACGCAGTCCCACGCGACGCCGAACTTCATCGTCGTCGGTGTCCCCTGGGAGGTCCATCAGGGTGACTTCGTAGGCTACCTCTCCGCCTTCTACCACCACGACGCCAGGGCCTTGCCCTTCTACCCGGAGCGCTCTGACCTCCTCGCCCACCTGAAGCGACACGTCGACGGTCATTCCGTGGGCGCTACGGAACCAATCATCGGCGGCATTCGCGACCCAGGCGGCGGCCATTGCCCAGTCCCCGTCGGTGAGGGCGACCGGTTGCAGGAGTGGGTGTTCGTCGGACAGCCACTGATCGAGGGTTCCTGTGGTGATGGAGGCTTCGATGAACGAGGCATCCGCGAGGAGTCCGACGAGAAAGGGCTGGTTGGTGGTGAGCCCGACGACCGGCAGATCTTGCAGAGCCCGGTGCAACCTCCGGCGGGCTTCCTCTCGGTCGCGGCCGTAGGCCATGACCTTGGCGATCATGGGGTCGTAGAACGGAGTGACGACATCGCCCTCGCGCACTCCGGCATCGATGCGAACCCCGGGCCACGCGGTGGGCCGGTCAGGCCGAAAGTGGCGGACGGGACCGGTCTGCGGCTGAAACCCCTGTGTGGGGTCTTCGGCGTACAAGCGTGCCTCAATGGCATGACCCGTCAACGCAATCTCGGCTTGGGATAGCGGCAGGGGCTTGCCCGCAGCCACCTCGAGTTGCCACACCACCAGGTCTTGGCCCGTCACCATCTCGGTCACCGGGTGTTCGACCTGCAATCGGGTGTTCATTTCGAGAAAGAAATACCGACCGTCGCGGCCAAGGATCATTTCGACCGTACCGGCTCCGCGGTACCCAATGGCTTCGGCCGCTCGCACGGCGTCGGCCCCCATGCGAGCCCGGAGGTCGGCATCAACCGCTGGCGATGGGGCTTCCTCGATGACCTTCTGACGGCGACGCTGGGTCGAGCAGTCGCGTTCGCCGAGGTGAACCACGTTGCCATGGTTGTCGGCGAACACCTGGACCTCGACATGCCGCGCATGCTCGACGAACGCCTCGAAGAGCACCGTACTGTCGCCAAATGCGCTCGCGGCTTCGCGCTGGGCGCTCGCTACGGCCTCTGCGAGTTCCTCGGCGCTGCGCACGAGTCGCATGCCGCGTCCTCCGCCCCCGGCGGTCGCTTTGACGAGCAACGGAAAGCCGACCTCACGAGCGGCGTCGATGAGCCCGGCCTCGTCGAGGTCATTGGGCAGCGGGCCCGGACTTCCTGGCACGACCGGCACACCTGCCGCAGCCATGCGCGCTTTTGCGTTGGCTTTGTCGCCCATGGCGCGGATCGCCTCGGCGGGCGGGCCGATAAATACGATGCCCGCTTCTTCGCATGCGGCTGCAAACTCGGCGTTTTCGGAGAGAAATCCGTAGCCGGGATGAATCGCACCGGCTCCGGTGGCTTTGGCGGCTGCCAACACCGCGTCGATGCGTAGATACGACTCCGCGGCGGGCGGCGGTCCAATGCGCACGGCCGCATCGGCGAACGCGACGTGGAGCGCATCGGAATCCGCGTCGCTGTAGATGGCGACGGTACGGTAGCCAAGACTCCGCGCGGCAGTGATCACGCGAACGGCGATTTCTCCGCGGTTCGCGACGAGTACGGTGTCGAACGGCACGTCAGGACTCCTCTGCCCAGCTGGGACGTCGCTTTTGAAGGAATGCGGTCATGCCTTCAACGGCTTCAGCTCCGCGCGCCGCCTTCGCAAAGACCTGGGCCGCGGCATCGATCTGGGCGTCATCGACGGGTGGTACCAGCGTAAGGAACAGCCGCTTGGTGGCGGCGGTGGCTTCGGGTCCCCCACGGCGCAACGCGGTGATCGTGTCGTTGAGCAGGGCATCGACATCGTCCGCCACCTCGTGAACGATGCCTCGTGCCAAGGCCTCGTCGGCCTTGAGACGAGCGCCAGTCAACGCCAGTCGCTGGGCCTCTGCGACCCCCAACCGACGAGCGAGGAAGGGAGCGATCTGTGCAGGCACAATCCCCAATCCCGTCTCTGGCAGCCGAAAGTCGACGGTTGGCGAGGCCAGCGTGATGTCGGCTGCGACAGCCAGGCCGAATCCTCCGCCCATCACCACGCCTTCACAGACTGCGACCACCGGCAATGAGACCTTCACCATCGCATTGGCGAGGTGGCCAAAGCGGGCATTCAGCGCGGCGACAGGATCCGGTGCTCCAGGTCCTGCTGACGCTTGACGGGCCTTGGCCATGTCTTGGATGTCGCCGCCCGCGCAGAAGTGGCCGCCCTCTCCACGCAGCACCACCATGCGCACCGAGTCGTCGGCTTCAGCATGGGCCAAGCCCTCGAGCAGCCGATCGACCATGATCTTAGACATCGCATTGCGCACCTGGGGCCGGTTCAACCGCAGCGTGCAAACGCCATTTTCCGTCGTGACAACGACTTCGGGCGCGCTCACTTGGCTCGACGGGGAAGCGTGCCTTCTTCCTTCGCGATGATGCCGAGCATGATCTCGTCGGCGCCGCCCCCGATCGACGTGAGCCGAGCATCCCGGTACGCACGGGTGATCCAGGATTCCTTCGAATAGCCCATGCCCCCCCAAAACTGGAGGCACTGGTCCGTGACTTCGCGACAGAGCGTGCCCGCCTTGAGCTTGGCCATCGACGCGAGCTTCACGACGTTCTCACCGTTCACGTAGGCTTCGGTGGCCCGGTACACGAGCGACCGGAGCAACTCGACTTCCGTCCGCAGTTCGGCCAGCTTGAAGTGCACCACTTGGTTGTCGAGGATGGGACGCCCAAATGTGGTGCGCCCTCGCGTGTACTCGATGGTCTTGTCGATGCAGCGGTCGAGCATCTTCAGGCAGTTGGCCGCGCCCCACAGCCGCTCTTCTTGAAACTGCCACATCTGAATGGCAAAGCCGAAATTCTCTTGGCCGATGAGGTTGCGCTTGGGCACGCGAACCCCGTCGAAGAAGAGCTGGGCGGTGTCGCTCGACCACATGCCGAGCTTTTCGATCTTCTGTCGCTCGATCCCCTTTTCATTGAGCGGCACGATGATGAGGGACTTGTTGAGGTGGGCTTTGCCATCGGACGTGTTGGCGAGGAGGCAGCACCAATCGGCCTTCATGCCATTGGTGATCCACATCTTGGTGCCATCAATGATGTAGTCGTCCCCATCCGAGCGCGCGACGGTGCGAAGCCCGGCCACGTCGGAGCCCGCATTCGGTTCGCTGACGCCGATACACCCAACCAGATCGCCGGCCAACGCTGGCTTCAGGAAGGACTCCTTGAGCTCCTCCGAACCGAACTTGGAGAGCGCAGGCGTGCACATGTCGGTCTGGACGCCGATGGCGAGCGGAACGCCACCGCCGTTGCAGGTGCCCAGCGCCTCGGCCACGACCAGGCTGTAGGAGAAGTCGAGCCCCGACCCGCCGTACTCCTCGGGGAACTTCACGCCGAGAATGCCGAGGTCTCCGAGCTTCTTGAAGACTTCGTGCGTAGGGAAGTGGCCTTGATCCTCCCACTCATCCATATGGGGGTTCAGTTCGTTGTCGACGAAGTCCTCGACCGTCTTCGCCAGCATCTGATGTTCTTCGGTGAACTGCATTCTTGGGCTTCCTTTGCGGTCTAGAGACGAGCGACGCCAAAGGTGTTGGGCTTGAGTGTGCGACGGCGGCCCGCGTGAACCACCCCAAGGCACAGGGCGAGAATCTCGCGGGTGTCGCGGGGGTCGATCACCCCATCATCGAACAGGCGGGCCGTGCCAAAGAGCACATGCGCTTCGGCATCGAGCTGGTCGTGCAGTGGCTTGACGAAGGCGGCTACATCGCTTTCGACCGGCGTCCCTCCCGCCCGGGCGATCTTGGCCATCATCACCATCTTCATGACGCCAGCCGCCTGTTCACCGCCCATCACGGCCGTGCGAGCTGACGGCCAACTGAAAATGAAGTCCGGGTCGAAACCCCGGCCGCACATCCCGTAGTTGCCCGCGCCGAAGGACCCGCCAAGCACCACCGTGATCTTGGGAACCCGCGAGTTCGCGACGGCCTGAATCATCTTGGAGCCGTGTTTGATGGCCCCTCGCGCCTCGGCCTGGGTGCCGACCATGTAGCCGGTCGTGTTCTGCAAGAAGACCAACGGCACATCGGACTGGTCGCACAGCTGCATGAACTGCGCCGCTTTGGTGGACCCGTCGGGCTGAATGGGTCCGTTGTTCCCGATCAAACCGACCGTGAAGCCATCGATTCGTGCATGCCCACACACCGTCTCGGGGCCGTACCCTGCCTTGAACTCCAGGAACTCCGAGGCGTCAACGAGATGAGCCACGATGTCGCGTACGTCGTAGGGCTCCTTGGGGTCAGCGGGCACCGCACCCAGCAAGTGCGAAGGATCGAAGAGGGGAGGTGCGGGTTCAGCATCGCGCTGTACGTCGAAAGGCCAGCGGACTTTATCGACGACCTCTCGGGCAATCGCGATGGCGTGTGCGTCATCCTCGGCGAGGTACTCCCCTAGCCCCGTGACGGTGGCGTGCAGCTCGGCGCCACCTAAGGATTCTTCGTCGGCTTCCTCGCCAATCGCCGCCTTCACGAGCGGGGGACCCGCAAGGAAGATCTTCGAACGGCCTCGAACGAGGACGACGTAGTCCGACAGCCCTGGCATGTAGGCGCCCCCGGCCGTCGAACTGCCGTGCACCACGCAAATCTGCGGAATGCCCGCCGCCGAAAGGCGTGCCTGGTTCGCGAACGACCGGCCTCCCTGGACGAACATTTCGCCTTGGTACTGCAGGTTTGCTCCGCCACTCTCCACCAGGCTGATCACGGGCAGCTTGTGGCGAGCGGCAATCTCTTGGAGCCGCAGGCCTTTGCGAAGGCCCATGGGAGAGATCGTGCCGCCCTTAATCGCGCTATCGCTGATGCTGATGGCGACTTGCTTGCCGGACACCCAACCGAGGCCGGCCACCATTCCGCCGCCCATGACCGTCTTGGTGCCGTCGTCATCGTGCATCCGCAGCCCCGCGAGCGTGGCGATCTCGAGGAACGGAGCGCCACGGTCGAGCAACCGCGCAAGCCGCTGACGGGGCAGCAATTGGCCCCGCTTCTCGAACTTCGCGCGTTTGGCGTTGGAGGCATCGCGGACGAGGCCTTCGAGATGTCGGACCTCTTCGAGCCACCCCAACATCTGCTGGGCGTTGGCCTCGAATGCGCTCGACTGGGGCTGGATCTTCGACCGCAGCGCGGGCATGTCGCTCCCTTCGGTTCGCAAGGGGCATCATATCCACGTCCGCTTGCCGCGTGCCGAGCCACTCCTTACGGCAGACGCCCCGGAATGGCGGAGGGACATCGTGGACTGGTTCGAGCAGGACGTCGACCTCAGCGCGGCGCAAGCTGCGTTCATCGCGAAGGGCATGCGCACGGTAGCCACCGCCGATGGGCTGGTGCACCAGCGCGAACTGGCTCTGATAGCGGCCTTCGAGTCCGAACTCGATGAGGAGGTTCCGAACGAGGCGCCGGACCTGTCGTCCGATGATGTGCGGGAGACGTACCTTCGCTCCCTGATCTTGGTCGCCTTGGCCGATGGTCGAGTGAGCGAAGCCGAACACAAGGTCATTGTGGAGCTGGCGGCCGAGGTGAACCTCGAAGCGGATCACGTCAGCGAGTGCGTGCTGCTCGTTAAACGACGGTTCTTACAGGTCTTTGCGGGGGTCAACATCTTCCGCGACGCCGTGGTCCAAGTCGCCGACGAACTCGGACTTCCCGCTTCCGAGGTGGATGCATTGCGCCAGGAGGCCTGACGTGGACACGCGCGAGACGGTGGATCGCCTGATCGGCACTTGGTCGATCGTCCAGCTCGCCAAGGGACATCGGTTTTCGACCGACGATCTCGTGACGGCCTGGCGAGCTTCCCTCGCGAAGCCAGAGGCGACGAGGCTTCTCGATATGGGCAGTGGCGTGGGGTCGGTGGGGTTGTCGACGCTCTACCGAATGGGTCCGCACGCGACCCTCACCACGATCGAAGCCCAGGCCATTAGCACCGCACTCGCTCGTAAATCGGTACGCCTCAATGGCCTCGAGGATCGGGTCACGGTGTTGGATGGAGACCTGCGGGATCCGTCCGTGCTGGCCGAGGGGCAGTGCTTCGACCTCATCACAGGTTCTCCGCCCTACATCCCACTTGGGTCGGGCCTGCTTTCGCCCCACCCCCAACGGGCCGCCTGCCGCATCGAGCTGCGGGGATCGGTCTTCGACTACTGCGAGGCTGCCAAGCGCTGGCTTGCGCCGGGCGGTCGTTTCGCATTTGTGATGCTCGCTGCCGACCCGCGCACCGAGGCCGCGCCCATCGAGGCTGGACTTACCGTGGTGGAGCGCTGGGAGTACGTGTTTGGTGCCAACCGCGACCCCCATGTGGCCACCCTGGTCTGCGGACACGCCGAAGAATCCCTTCCTGAACGGGTCACCGGTCGGTTGGTGATTCGAGGAGCGGATGGCGAATGGACGCCCGACTACGACGCGTTTCGCCGCGACATGGGGGTCATTCAGCCCGCGCAGGGCGCCGAGGATACGACCTCGGCATGACCACGATTCGCCTGCGCTGTAGCCCCGATGCTGACGATCTCTTCATGATGCGTGCCCTTTTGGAACGGCGCATCGACACGGGCGACTATGCCTTCGAGATCGACACCGAACCCACCGACGCGCTCAACCAGCTCGCGTCGGATCCAGGGGCCCCGGAGGTCGTGGCCCTTTCGATTGCGCACTACCCGGCGGTCGCCCACCGCTACCAGCTCCTGCCGCACGGGGGGTCGCTCGGAGAAGGCTATGGGCCCGTGATCGTAGGCAAGACGTCATCCCTGCCCAGCGGCAAGCTTCGGATGGGAGTTCCAGGACTTTCCACGACGGCTTGGCTCGTCACCCGCATGTGGCTCGGCGACCGACTCGCCGACATTGAGCCCGTCGTCATCCCGATCGAGCCGTACTCGCGAACCTTTGAAGCGGTTCACCAGGGCGAGGTCGACACGGCGTTGATCATCCATGAAGGGCGACTCACCTACGAGGACGAAGGTCTGCGCTCCATTGTCGACATCGGGGAGTGGTGGGCGTCGGACACCGACGGGCTGCCTCTGCCGCTGGGTGGCAACGCCATTCGCCGCGACCTGGATGCTGCCACCATCCAAGAAGTGTCGGACCTCCTTCGCCGAAGCATCGCCGATGCCCTTGACCATCGAGATGAGGCCATTGCGTGGCTGCTGGCTCGCGGAGGAGCGCTCAAAACCGAAGCCCGGGTCTCGCAGTACCTCGACATGTACGCCAACCAGCGCACCCTCGACTATGGCGAAGCGGGACGTGAAGGGGTTCGGCGGCTCTTCGAACGCGCAGTGGCCGCGGGCTTCCTCGACCGCATGCCGCCCGTCGATTTCGCTCCTTAATCGGAGAATCCCACCCACTGGAGCCAGGCATCGTCCAGCAGGTCAGCCGCGGGACCATCCGGAAAGTCCAGCTGACCGTAGGCATCGGGCAACAGTGCCTCCCCGGGCCGTTCGGCCCCAACCCCTTCCGCCCATGTGACGTGCCAGCCTCGTGGCCAACGTCGCCAAATGTCGTGCCAGTCCGCCGTCACCACGAGGGCGACCGCCAAGCGCTGTCGCTGGAAGGGCGACATAGCGGCGTACCAAGCGATGTCATCGGATGCCCGAGACCAATTGTAGCTGCGACCGAAGAGGGGACGCATCAAGTTGCGCAGGGGATCGCCGTCCCCGACCGAACGGGCGCTCGGGTCGAGGAGAAGGCGACAGCGCTCCGCGAGCACTTGGCCGAGCGCGGCCAAATCGGGCGCCAATTGCCCATCCGCGTTCTGCTGCCGTAGAAGTTCGGCGAGCTGACCCGCAGGCGCTCTGTCGCGTCCGAAGCACTCGACCAGCTGCTCCATCACCTCGGACACGATGATTCGACGTTGGGATGCAAAGGCATCCACTGCGTTCGGGAGATGCCGCAAAAACCACACCGAAGGACCGGCCAGACGGTGAAAGCGCGCCCGATCCGGATTCCAGGGATGCGCGAGCCATCGATGGACCTCGGCGAGCCACAAAAACAGCTCCGGATTGGGTGGAGGACGCGGAAGCAGATGGGGAAGGTGCATGTGGACCTGCGCCTCATGGAGCAGCCGAAAGCGCTCCACTGCGTCCACATCACGCGCGGTTGCCCAGCCAAGTTCGATGCGCAACCAGGGGGCTCGGGGGTCCCCGTCGCTGGCCAGCGCATCCGCCAACACATGCCAGCGATCGAGATCGTGGGGGGCCTCCCGCACGTGGTCCCACAGCTGGGGCGCCGCCTGCATGGGCTTACGCGGACCCTGCGTCCATCGTCTCTAAGAGCGCCCGGTTGGTGTCGCGCAAGCGCTTGCCGAGGGTCGCAATCAGCTTCCAAAGAACCTTATTGCCCAAGGCGGGTTCGATCATGCAGTACTCGTGGAGCGCGTCGCGATCGATGGTCAGCAAGTGCCCAAACCCGATCGCTTCCACGGTTGCGGAGCGCGGATCCGAACTGATCAACGCCAGTTCGCCGAAGTGTTCGCCCTCGTTGAGCATGGTGACTTCACGCCCCCCGATCAACACCCGCACCTGACCCTGAACCACGACGTACAATGTGTCGCCGACCTCGCCCTGCCTCATCACGACTTGGCCTGGACTGACGAACATCTCGTTGATGATGCGACCCACGCGAAGCCGGGCATGAAACGGGAGATCGTCAAAGAGGAAGAGGCTCTCCATCGCCTTGGCGCGAGCCGTCACCGTCTCGGCTTCGAGCACGGCTTCAGGCTCGATGGCGATGACGGTCACGTTGTCTCGACCGCCACCATCAAGGGCCTTCTGGATGAGATCGTCGACCGCTGCAGTGAGGTCGGGCTTGCCCAACAGCGACATCATGGGTGTAGGTTCGACCATGTCCGAAAGGCCATCTGAACACAGCAGGATGCGGTCGCCATCAATGAGTTCGACGTGCAAGGTGTCGGTTCGAACGTTCGGGTAGAGTCCCACCGCGCGGGTGATCACGTTGCGATAGCGTGAGTTTGCCGCGTCTTCCCGGGTCATGGCCCCGGTTCGAATCAGTTCATTGACCATGCTGTGGTCTTCGGAGAGCTGCCGTAGCTCGCCCTTTCGCAGTAGATAGGCTCGCGAATCGCCCACGTGGACGAGGAAGGCGGCTCCACCACCGATGGCCGCGGCCACCAGCGTGGTCGTCATGCCTTGTCGTTGCGTAGCCGTCGCTGCCTCGTAAACGCGCCGGGACGCTGCATTCGCGGCCTGGTCCAACAACTGGAGCACCGCGTTTCGGGTCTCGCGATTCGCGTTCTTGGCAAACGCGTCCACTGACGCCTTGATCTGGGGGGCAAAGCTCTGGAACGTGTTGACGGTGAGGGCTGACGCCAACTCACCCGCCTTGCGGCCCCCGACTCCATCGGCAACGACGAATACGCCGTACTCTTCCGCGGCCAACAGGCTGTCTTCGTTGTGTTTCCGCTTCAGACCAACGTCTGTGCGAGCATGGAACTTGAGCATGCGTCCGAAGGCTCCCCTGCAGCCCGTAACCCACGTCGCTATTGGACCAAGAGGTCGACACGCTGCTCGACGACTGGTGACGCAACCGCAGTCCCCTTGAGGGTTCGCTGCAGGGCCACGACCAGGTCGTACCGGCCTGCGGGGAGCTTTGTCGGGAAGGTCACTTTGTAGGACCAGCTCCGCTCTCCTCCCGCCGGCAGTCGCGTATCGGCGATGGTGGCATAGGGCGGGTCGTTGGCGAGCGACCGAGTCAAGTCCGTGACCAGCTCGCCGAGGCCCGAGACCGCCTCCTGCTCTCCCGCCTTTACGACCTTCGCGGTGAGGCGGTAGCCACGGAACGGGCTCCCGCTCGGCATGGCGTGCCCTGCTCCCGTATTCTGCAAGGTGATGGCCAC
Organism: Myxococcota bacterium; assembly: GCA_039208735.1. Lineage (GTDB taxonomy): Bacteria > Myxococcota_A > UBA796 > UBA796 > DRPG01. Next base: position 22,414 of record JBCCQY010000014.1, read on the forward strand.
CGTCCACGGGGTGTCGCCTCGAACGATGCGCCGCCGCTCGGGTCGCACAATGAGGGACCAGGCTCGGGCAGGGCTGGGCGAAGCCTCGTGAGGGGTGATTCCGGACCAGTGGCAGTCCACGCAGCCCACAGCAGCGGCTTTCCACGCAGACCTGGACCATTCACCGACGGTGTCGTACAGCGGAACGTCTGCTCCGGGCCACGTCAGCTGGTGACATGCAGCGCAGGCCCGCTCGTCGGTGAGGTCGGGCGCGTAGGCCATGGGGTGGGGGGCGGTCCGACGCGCAACGTCCTCTGTGGCCACGGCAATCCGCCCCTCGCGTACGTGGCAGCTGGCGCATGTCACGCCTTCGGTGCGCAGCGTGCCATCCCAGGCAGGGTTTGGAGGGCCTGGCGCGTCGGTTCGGGTCCACGACGGGGCTTCGTCGTGCTGGTCGGCGAGGGGGCGATGGCAGGTCGCACAGGCGGAGATGGCGGCTTGGTCAACCGCCGCCAGCATCTCGGGCGACACCGGCCGGCCATGGGGTCCCGCCGCCCATCCGTCGTGGGCAATGGGGTGGCACGCACGGCAGTTCTGGGCCGAGCGATTGGCCAAGCCTGGAACCGCGGGACCAATATCGAGCGGCAACGGCCCGTCGAAGAGGGGACGGGTCAAGGTTGGTGCAGGAGGGGGCGGAGTCGGCGCAGGGGCCACGACGGGGTCCGGATCGGCCTTCCGTCCGCGTTTGTTGGGTCCCGCCATTGCGAGACCTCCCACCGTGAGCGTCGCCACGACGAGGCCCCAGAGCACGTGCTGCGCCTTAGAAATCGACCACCTCCGGACGGTCCCCGCGAGCGTGCGGGGGAACCACAACCGCACTCTCGGGGGTTCCGTAGAGCCGCACATAGGTGTCGTAGTTCGCGGTCACCCGCTTGACGTAGTCGCGCGTTTCACGGAATGGAATGTGCTCGACGAAAGCGTCCATGGGAAGGTGTGGGCCCGTTCCTTCGAGCCACGCTGAAACGTTGAAGGGTCCTCCGTTGTAGCTCGCTACAGCCAACGGATAGACCCCGTCGAACCGTTCCAACAACAAGCCCAGGTATCGGATGCCGTACCGAATCGAGAGGGCTGGATCTTCCAGATCAGCCGCGGTGAACCCGATGTCACCGATCTGGTCGGCCAACAGGTGCCCCGTTCGGGGCATGATCTGCATGGCGCCTCGTGCCCCCACCCGCGACACCGCGGTCGCCTTGTAGGTGGACTCTTGCCGCATCAACCCCAACACCAGGAAGGGGTCAACGTCGTGCTGTTCGGCAGCCGCCCACACCGTTTGGCCGTGGGCGATGGGGTAGGCCAGTCGACGCACCGCCTCTGGGTCATCGTCCTCTTCAAGATGGTTCCAAGTGCCGTAGCAGGCCTTCGACGCATGATGATGGTCGCGTGTGGCGAGAAACAGGGTTCGCCAATCATCGTTTTTCATTCGACGGATGCGACGGGCCCCATTGCGGTTCCGGCGGTAGTCCCGCTTCCACGTTTCGAACCAGTCGGACATCAGCGCGCCGGACAAGTCGTAGAGGCCAACCTTGGAAAGATCTTCGATCGCGCGAAGCTCGGGCCAATATCGGCCGTAGCGGCGTACGAAGCTCGCGAGCGCCTTGGCTCCTTCGTCCGGCTCCCAATACGCAGCTTCGACATAGCTTTCGGGAGGATCCGTTGGCGGAATGAGGGGGGCCTCTTCCGGTTCGGGAGGCGCTTGCTCCGCAACGGAAGGGTAGGGCCACGCCAACTCCGCGGGAGGGTCGAAGGTCCCTCGGCTGGGACGAGCGATCGGGCCAGCTGAGACGGGTGAGAGCGACCGAGCGGGGCGCTCAAACCTCAATTGCGGAAAGGGATTGAGGCCCGGCCAGCGGCCGCGATGAGCCGACGAAGAGGCGGCCGGCATGGGTGGTCGGGCCGACTGGCGCAGCAGCACGGCATACCAACCGTTTGGAGACCGCCGGAGCACCCACGCTCGATCGACGGCGGCGTCGGCTTCGCGACCGACCAGTTCGAGGGCCCGAGCGCGCCAGTACCGTGCTTCGGTAAGCCACGCGCGGTCTTCGTCGATGATCGCCGAGAGGCGAGCGATGGCGTCCTCATGGCGACCCGCCATCAGGGTGGCGAAGGCCGCGTAGAAACGGCCCCTGCGTCCCGTCCAACCTCCGGCCTTGCCCACAGTGTCGAACTGGTCGCGCGCGTCATCGTAGCGCCCGGCCAGCAGCAACGTGCGCGCCAAGTCCTCGTGGGACCGGCGCCAGGAGCGGTCTTCGGGATGCGCCTTTTGCATGGCCAATCCGAGTTTGGCCGAGGCATTGTGACGGCCTGCCCGGAACAAGACGCGATAGCGCACCCAGGCATCGCGAGGGTCGGCGTCAGCGGCATAGCGGTCGGCGTAGTATTCGTCGAGGAAGTCCCAGCGCCGGGTGCGCCAGCCGAAACGTTCGGCCTCCTGCTCGATGAACGCGCCTACATCGGGCTGATCGTCGGCGGTCGCCGCGAGCGCCTCGAAGAGCGACCAAGCTTCGTTAGGGCGTCGCGCATCACGCAGCGAAACTGCACGAGCCATTTGGGCCTCAGGATCTTGCGGGATGGGACGCGGGCCCACCTCGGCCGGGAGCCCCGCCAGCCACCGTTCGGCGGTACGTCCCGTCAAGGGCGCGACGTGGCGGACCACGAGTTCCTCGAGGACGGGAATCGCCTGTGAATAGTCCCCCACATCAAGCCAATGGCGCGCAAGTGCCAATTCGACCTGCTCCGCGATGGGACCCAACGTGTGTTCCTCGTCGTATTCGGCCGCGGTTTCCCGAGCCGCCTCCGCATCGCCGAGTTGGGCGTAGGCTACCGCCATGAGGCGTTGGCACGGGCCGGCGTGGGGGCCTTCCGGCCAACGGTCGCGATACCGCGCACATTCGCGAATGGCGACGGCATCGCGGCGCCGGACGAAGTCCTGTTCGGCCTCGAGGTACGCTCCCCAAGGGGCCAGCGGGCCATTGCCAACTCGAATCCTCGTAAACGACTCGCTCGCTAGATTATGGCGGCCCGCTTCGCGATGAAGCAAGCCAACCACCAAACGGACCGCGTCGCGCGTACGTCCGCGCCTGAGCTTGGGCAACAGGCCTTCCGCGAGGGCCAGCGCATCCACAGGCTGGTGCGTCTCGAGGGCATTCCGCAGCGCGTTCAACGTGGGTGGGGGCGTGGGGGCGAGACCGAGGGCTTCCGGGGCCGCGGGAAGGGATTGGCCGGCCGGGACCGAGGCTAAGGCCGCGGGAATGGCCCACCATCCCAGCAGCGCAAACACGAGTGCCCAATGCCTCGCCGATCGCCATGTTCCCAATTGTCCTCCACGTCCGAACGCCTCGAAGCCTGGCGTCCAGCTCGCGTACCGTTCGGTCCTCCGGACCCTCAATTGCAGCGGAGATGCAGCGAACGGGCGCCCCGAGTGTCCACTTCTTTGACGATAGCCTATTGGGTCCCAAGGAACGTGCAGATCAGGAGGCACACCGTGGACGGCTGGCAGGGGTTATTGCGGACGATTGTTGTAGGAAGGAAAGACGGAATCCGCGCCGCCATTCGTCGTGAACTCAACGTCGGAACGTGGCTGGACGAGACCGAGTCGGAACCGCCGCCCGTGGAAGAGCCTGAAGCGGAACCGGGGTGGCAATGGGTGGCGAAGGTCGATGATCTGCCCGCCGAAGGTCAGGTGGCGGAAGTCTTCGCAGGCGATTTGGCCATCGTCCTGGTTCGGGTCGATGGCCAGATCCATGCCGTCGATAGCGTGTGCCCCCACGCAGGAGGCCCTCTCGGCGAGGGAGATCTCGATGGAACGCAGCTGACATGCCCATGGCACGGTTGGGCGTTCGACGTGACGACCGGCGTATGCGGTGTCGACGCAGCCACGCGACTTGACACGTTCGTGGTTCGGGTCGACGGCGAGGACGTTTTTGTTGCGGCCAGTCCCACGTCCACGTGAACTTTGGGAACCATGCAACGGCTTGATGCAGACCAGGCTACGTGTCGGGCCAGTGTCTAAGCTTGAACCGCCACGAACCTGGACGGGAACCTGGCTGGTCGTCGACCGGTCGGGCGACCTCATCGATGCGTCATTACCTTGGTCGATGGGGCCAGAAGCCTGGCTCGACGCCGATTCGATGGCGACGTTTCGAACCTGCCTGGACTTGCAGTGGGCGGGGCTGTCGGACGTACGATTTCACCTGGTTGACGGGCACGTGGTGGCCTTTGCCGCGGAGGAGGAGGTTCGAGGGTGGCGCCTCACCTGTTTCGACGCCACGGGTCGCCATCGCGTCCATGAGTCGGAACAGCAGACCGACCGGATCCGCGTGTTGACGGACTTTGCGGGGGCGGTGGCTCGCGAACTCGTCGATCCGATGTCGATCGTTCAAGCCAAAATCGAGTTGATGCTCGACCTTGCGATCTCCGACCCCAAGATCATGCGTCGGCACCTCGAGATTGCGCTGCAGCACGCGGAGCGGGTCTCTTCGGTGCTCGACAATCTCCGTCAGGTCAGCCAACCAGGGCTGCTTGCCCCGGAGCGGTGGTCGGTTTCGGCACTCGCGGAAAACGTACTTGAGTTGCTGGGCATGCCGATTCGGCCCAAGGTGCAACTGCAGGTGGAATCGGGTTTGTTCGCCTCGGGACCGCAGGCCATGGTCGTCCGCATTGTGGCTTCCTTAGTCAGATACGTGCTTCAGCATCGTCGTGAGGCCTTTCTCGCGGCGCGAACCCATCGGGGCCATCCTACCGTAGTGGTGGGACCTACACCACAAGCGCGGGGACGGCCTGTGGCGGTGCCGGCCACGCTCGCGGGTCAAGAACCCTTGGTCTGGCACTTTGGGGGCTCGCTGGAAGCGCATGCCGACGGTGAGGACGAGTGGCTCGTCCTTCAGCTTCCGCGGCCGCCGCTAAGCCGCGCCCGACGTGCCACTCAGGCCGTCCAACTGTTGGTGCTTGGCTCTCCACCGTTTCAGCGCGATGTCGAACTGCGACTGCGGCCGCAGGGGTTCGCGTTTCAGATGTTGAACCACCGACTTGACGCGGTTGAGGTCCTCACCACCTCCGATGTCGACCTTGCGTTGATCGATCTCGATCTGGAGGGACCGGGTCCGCGGGGGCACGCGTTGGCCATTGACCTTGCCCCTCGGTTCCCAAAGGTCGAGTGGTTTGTCGCCGTCCCGGCGAACACGAAGCCCCTTCCCATGGGGACGGTCCGCTTCGTGCGATGGCCCGAGGACTCGAACGATCTGGTTCGGGCAGCCCGAGGCGATGGCTGACCTTGCTCGTCAGCGTCTCTAGCGTTATCCTGGCGATCATCTGCGTAGTGCCCCGTGCATCTGCGCCTCCACTCTCTTCCACGAACGAGGCTTCCCATGGCTCGGAAGTGCATGTTGACGGGCAAGCGCCCCAACGTGGCGAACAAAGTGTCCCACTCCAACCGCAAGTCCAAAAAGCGCCAGCTGCCGAATCTGCAGGCACGTCGCTTCTGGTGGGCCGAAGGGGACTGCTTCGTCCGTCTTCGGGTCTCGACGCGGGCCATGCGCACCATCGATAAGGTGGGGCTCAACGCGTTTGCGACCCGAGAGGGCGTCGACCTCTCGAAGTATCGAGTCGACGGGCCGACCGAAGCGCCGATTCAAGGCTGAAGCGCCGATGAACGCTGACGGTCGGCATCAGCGTCGACTTCTACAGCTTGAAGTCGATGATGGTGCTGCCTCGTTCGTCTCGCTTCGGCTCACGGCGTTGCCGCTCGTGTTCCTCGTCCGAAAACGGACGGCGATCGTCGATGTGCAGCGGAATGCGGTGGTCTTTCCTCTGTCGCTCCTGGTCACGGCGGATACGGTCGATGATGTAGGTGTCCAGCACTAGGACCTCCTTTTCGTCGCCTATCTGAACTTTAGCACCAGAAGCGGTCAGGACAAGTCCCCCTCGGGATCATCGACTGGATCCAACTGCCACAAGTCGTCGCGGACCTCGGAGGTGGCAGGTGAAAGGCGAGCAATCGCGCGTTCTACAAGCGCCTCATAGAACGGCAGTGCCGCCGGGTGATGCGCCTGTAGCGCGGCGCGGTGACCATCGAGGGTGGTCTGGTCTGACCGCGCGATGGGTCCGGTGAGGGCTTGGGGAAGGCCGAGTGCCGCGTTGTTCACCGAACGGAGGGCCAACGGCGTCAGCACGTCGAAGGCAACTTCGCGCCCGACCCCAGCGTGCTCGAGGACCGTCGCGGCTTCGTCCATCAACACCATGGCGAGGTTGCCGGCAATCACCGCGGCGGCATGGTACAGCCGCCGGTCGCCGGGAACCTCGAAGGCTCGCATGCCCACGTCATCCGCCAACCGGCGTGCTACGCCAAGGGCTTCAGGCTCACCCGCAAGGGCGACGGGAACGTCGCTGGGGTCCGGCAGCCCCAGTTCCGGGCCCGGAAAGGTCATCAGGGGATGAAAGCTGCCACGGCGTTGGTGGGGCGCAAGAACGTCCAGGTCGAGCGCTCCTGCGCAATGCAGCACCACGGGCCCCTGCGGCACAGCCTGGGCGACCTCGGCGACCGCATGGTCAGGAACCGTGAGCAGCACCACGTCGGAGTGCTTCGGGAGCGACAAGTCCCGGCCCACCGTTGTCACGTCGTACAACGGTGCGAAGAGCACCGCGAGACTCCGACCCAGTCGCCCTGGCCCAACGATGCAAACGTTCACGCGTTGGTATGGTGCAATGGCAGCGTATCGTTGGGCCGCCCGTCCTTTTTGATGCCATGGAACCGGAGGCGTTCGAGCTCCGAATCGACCTCCGCGCCAAACAGGATCGACATCGCCGTCAGCCAGAACCACAGCAGCAGAACGATGATGCTGACGAGGCTGCCGTAGGTCTCACTAAGACCCCCGATGTTGCCGACGTAAAACGAAAAGCCCGCCGAAACGATGAGGAACGCCGCTGTGGCCATGACCGCTCCGGGGGTGAGGAACGCGAATCGGTGGCGCTTCCGGCATGGCGCGAAGTGGTAGAGCCATGACAGGTAGGTCGCCATGGCTAAGGCGAGTAGCGGCCACCGGACGATTTCGAGCGCGCGCTTCACCGCCTCGCCGATGTAGCCGAGCCATTCGAAGATCGGCAGAGCGATGAACGCGCCCGTCGCAAGGGCAGCGACGAGGAAACCCAGCAAAAGCAGCCCGATGCCCAGTAGGTTGTTGGCGACAAAGCCTCGAGTTTCTGGGAGGTCCCAGGCGATGTTGAGGCCGGTCACGAGCCCCTTCACACCCGTGTTGGCCGCCCATACCGAAGCCAGGAACGCCCCAACTGCACCGATGGTCAGCGACGTTCGTTCCTCGGCACTGGTGAGTCGGGTGAGCCGGGCTTCGATGAGATCCGCCGCTTCACCGGGGAGCAGGCTCATGTAGGGCCCGATGCTGTCGAGGACTTCAGCCGGATCTGCGACCATGGCCCAGATCGACACGCCGGTCGCCAAGGCGGGAAACAGCGCCAGAAGCCAGAAGAAGGCTACTCCTGCCGCGACCAGCGGCACGTGGTCGTGCTCGAACTCGATCCGCAATCGGTTTGCGAGGTACAGCCAAGTCTCTGGGCTGGTCCAAGAGACGGAAGATGCAGTCATGATCGGCCCCCCGGGCCACCATAGACCGATGGACGCGGGCGGGCGTGTGACCTGTGCGTTACCCCATCCGGGTTCGGGGCGTGCGACCCCGCCCGACACTCAAACCCCACGATCGCTCGGTGCGCATCGTGACCCCGAGGCAGCGAAATGCGTGGCTACCGGCCTGAGCGCGTGGCCGAGCTCATCCACCGGGAGCTTGGGCAACGCCTGTTGACCGAAATCAAAGATCCGCGGGTGACCCCGATCTCGATTACCCATGTGCAGGTCAACCGGGATCTCTCGCGAGCAGTGATTCAGTTTCTGCCGCTTGGCGGAGGGACGGTCAGTCCCGATCTGATCGATGGGCTCGATCACGCTGCGCGACAGCTGCGAGGTCCAATTGGTCGGGCGTTGCGTTTGCGCCACGCGCCCGAACTCGTGTTCGAAGTCGACACGCATACCGAAGAGGCGGTCCGCATGACGCAGATCCTCGACGAGATCGGTGAGGAGCTGCGGCAAGGCGAAGACGCCGAGACAGGAGACGAGGAGTGAACCTCAACGGCTTTTTGGTCGTCGATAAACCAGCTGGCATCACCTCCCACGACGTGGTGGCAGCCGTTCGAGCGTGCACTGGGATCAAGAAAGTGGGCCACACCGGCACGCTGGATCCCTTTGCGACCGGTGTGTTGCCCCTTGCGCTGGGCCGTTCGACCCGACTCATTCAGTTTCTCGATGAGTCGATCAAGGTCTACGATGCGACCATTCGCTTTGGAACCAGCACCAATACGGGGGATCCGACGGGTGAAGTCGCAACGACGGCACCCTTGCCCGAAGCCGATGAGGCCGACGTGCTGACCGTGCTCGATGGCTTTCTCGGAGAACGGCAACAGGAGCCGCCGGCCTTCTCGGCGGTCAAGGTCGCCGGCAAGCCGATGTACCACTACGCCCGCAAGGGTGAACCCGTGAAAGCCAAGGCGCGGACGATCCATCTGCATGCACTTGAGCTCATCGACTACGACCAACAGACCCTCCGCATCAAGATCACGTGCAGTCGGGGCACCTACGCACGGGTGTTGGCCGACGAGATCGCGTTGGCGTTGGGCTCGGCGGGACACCTCGAGGCGTTGAACCGGGATCGGTCGGGCCCCTTCTACATCGAAGATGCGGTAGGTCTCGACACGATTGCAGCGTTCGTAACCGCTGAAGAAGGGCATGAGTGGCCCGCCGTGCTCATGGCGAAACGGGGTGAGCCCCGGGTGCCCTGGCGAAGCAAGCAGGATGTCGCAGAGGCCCTGTCGACCCACATTCGATCCGAATTGCGGAGCCTCGATCACCTTCCGCTGGCCGACGTGCCCGCGCCAGATGCCGAGCGGGTTCGTCAGGGCGGCCATCCGCCCCCGCCTCCGCGAGGGGTCGCGATGGGGGATCGGTACCTCGTCGTGTGTGGCGAACGGTTGGTGGCGGTGGCTGAGAACAGCCATCGTGGGCCACGGCTGCTTCGCGTGGCGTGATTTGCCTTGACGAGGTCTCGATCCTAGGGCACATCGCCAAGACGCGCGGGCGTCGTTGCATCGACCGCCCCACGATTTCTTTCACAACCACGCAGCCCTGGCGAGGGTGGGTGCCATCCCCATCCATCCGCTCGGGCTCGCGCGAGGAGAAGCAGAGATGGCACTCACCACTGAAGACCGCGCGACGATCGTGTCGGATTACGGCAGCAAAGAAGGCGACACCGGTTCGGCCGATGTTCAGGTTGCCTTGCTGACCAGCCGCATCAAGTACCTGACGGATCACCTGAAGGTCCACAAGAAGGACCACAGTTCGCGCCGTGGATTGCTCAAGTTGGTTGGTCAGCGTCGCAAGCTGCTTCGCTACATCAAGAACAAGTCTGTGGAGCGCTACCAGACGCTCATCAAGCGTCTTGGAATCCGTCGCTGAGCGTCTGATTTCGTGCGTACCCGGTCATTCAAGGGTACTGAGCCCGCGGACGCAATGGTGCGTCCGCGATCTTTTTCAGTGCCGAACGACCGACGGAATGCTGCACCTTCGCAGATCTCCGACGCCGGGACATCACCGATGTCCCTGCGCCGCAGGTCTGTGAGGGCCTGAATCCCCAGACTGGGTTCCCCGAGAAGAAGACGGGAGGAGCCTGGTTAGGGCGGGCATGGGGTCGCAACTACGCGGAAACGCGAGTTTGCGATGCCGGATGCTGGATGGTGTGGACCTCCGCCCCTGGTCGATCGGCTGTCGAAACGTCCGAACGGGTGCGTGTGCAAACACGGGCCGGTCGGACTGGAGTACGCATGACAGCTACGATTCCCAATCGAGTCACGGCCGAGGTACAGCTCGGCGAGTCCACCCTTACCTTTGAAACCGGTCAGCTTGCGAAGCAGGCTAGCGGCGCAGTCGTCGTTCGTTCGGGCGACACGATGGTGCTCGTCACCGCGGTGGCCGCTCCCGCCCAGCGTGTCTTCGACTTCCTTCCGTTGACCGTAGATTATCAGGACCGCAACGGTGCGAGTGGCACCATTCCGGGTGGTTTCCTGAAGCGCGAAGGACGGTCCACCGAACGCGAGACGCTCATTTCGCGGCTCATCGATCGGCCTTTACGTCCCATGTTCCCGAAGCACTTCCGCGGCGCGGAATTGCAGGTCATTGCCACGGCGATGTCCTACGATCCCGACCACGAATCGGATGTCCTCGCCCTCTGTGGTGCATCGGCGGCATTTCACATCTCCGATGCGCCCATGTCTGACCCCGTAGCGGGGGTTCGCGTTTGCCGGGTGGACGGTCAGCTCAAGGTCAACCCGAACAAGGCGGACATCCTCAAGGCCGACATCAACCTCATTATCGCGGGCACCCGCGACGCCATCACGATGGTGGAAGGTGGGGCGGCCGAAGCGCCAGAAGATGCCATGCTGGATTGCTTCGACCTGGCGCAGGAATGCATCGTCAAGATCATCGATGCCATTGAAGATCTACGCAAGCAAGTCGGCAAGCCCAAGATGGAGGTTCCTGAACCTCCCACGCTCGACGACAAGGTGACGAAATACATCGCTCGCTACGGCAAGCGGCCCCTGCAAAAAGCACTAGCCACACCAGGCAAGCACGAGCGGAAGGCGGCGCTGAAGGAAGCGCGTGGCGCGATCATCGAAAAGGTCACCGCGAAGGATGAAGACCCCGAGGTCATTGCCCAGAAGACCAGCGACGCCAAGGAGGCCTGGGAGGGCCTGCTTCGCAAGGTCATGCGCGAGCAGGTCATCGCCGAGTCGAAGCGGATCGACGGGCGATCTCCCGACGAGATTCGCGACATTTGGTGCAACGTAGGGATGGCGCCTCGCGCGCACGGCTCGGCCATCTTCACCCGCGGTGAGACCCAGGCCTTTGTGACCATCGCCTTGGGTACCGAGGTGGATGGACAGCGCCTCGAATTGCCCGGCGGCAAAGAAGAGCGCACCTGGATGCTCACCTACAACTTCCCTCCGTTCAGCACCGGCGAGGCCCGTCCCCTCCGCGGACCCAAGCGTCGCGAAATCGGTCACGGAGCGTTGTCGCGTCGCGCGTTGGTACCGGTCCTTCCCGATGCGAAGACCTTCCCTTACGTGTTGCGTTCGACCTCCGAAGTCCTCGAGTCCAATGGGTCGTCATCGATGGCGACGGTGTGTGGCTCCACCCTTGCCCTCATGGACGCAGGGGTGCCCATCACCGAACCGGTGGCGGGGATCGCGATGGGTCTCATCAAGGAAGGCGAGGATTACGCCGTCCTGTCCGATATCCTCGGCGATGAAGACCACCTCGGCGACATGGACTTCAAGGTCACGGGCACGTCGAAGGGCATCACGGCCTTCCAGATGGACTGCAAGATCAAGGGTGTGAGCCGTGAGATCATGGCCAAGGCCATGGCCCAGGCGCGCGATGGGCGACTGCACATCCTCGCCGAGATGAAGAAGGCCATCGAGGCTCCTCGCGAGGATCTCTCGCCTTATGCACCGCGCATCACCACGATCCACATCAAGCCCGACAAGATTCGTGACCTGATCGGTCCTGGGGGCAAGGTGATCCGCTCGATCCAGGAGTCCTGTGAGGTGCGCATTACCGTCGACGACTCGGGTCGGGTCGACGTCGCGAGTGCGAACCAGGAAAACACCGACAAGGCCATTCAGATGGTCCGAGAAATCACCCAGGAAGCCGAGATTGGCTCGCTGTACGTCGGTGTGGTCAAGCGCATCGTCGACTTCGGCGCGTTTGTCGAGATCTTCCCTGGCACCGACGGCCTCATTCACATCAGCCACCTCGCCCAAGAGCGCGTGGACAAGGTCACCGATGTCCTTCAGGAGGGTGATGAGGTGCTGGTTCGCGTCATTGATGTGGATCGGTCGGGCAAGATCCGGCTGTCGCGCAAGGAAGCGTTGGAAAGCCTCTGATGGCAGATTCGGTCTCCATTTCGGTTGCCCTTGAAGTGCTGCCGCACGGTGAGGGACTTCCCCTGCCGGCCTACCAGACGGCCGGAGCCGCAGGGGCCGATTTGGTGGCCGCAATCACCGAGCCGCTTGAGCTATCTCCAGGGACCCGCCACGCCGTGCCCACAGGCATTCGCTTGGCGCTCCCGGATGGCTACGAAGCGCAGGTCCGACCTCGATCGGGGCTTGCGTTGCGTCACGGCATCACCGTGGTGAATGCTCCCGGCACGGTCGATGCCGATTACCGAGGTGAGATCTTGGTTCCGCTTGTGAACCTCTCGGACGTCCCGTACTGCATCGAACGTGGGGAACGAATCGCTCAAATGGTGATCGCTCCCGTCACGCGTGCGGTGTGGAGTGTCGTCGACGACGTGGGCGACAACACCGTGCGCGGAACGTCCAGATTTGGGTCGACCGGACGCTGACTACTGGCGTTCGAAGTCGGTCAACCGACAGCTGACGATCTTGCTGCCGTCGATGGGTTCGAGGAAAATGTCGACCTCAGGCAGCCGGTTGGGCAGCATCCGGAAGATCATGTCCACGTCGGAGTACTTGGAACCAGCCGCGGGATCGATGGGAGAACTTGCACACGCCCGAATGAGAAGCGGCTCGGCGGTGGAGTAGGTCGCTCCCGTCGTCTCGAACATAAAGTTCTGGACGAAGGGATCGTCGAACGTGTCAATCACAAGCGTGAAGTTCGTGATCTGCGACGTCATTTCGAGATTCGCGTCCGGCGGGAACTCGGGATCCTGGGTGCAACCGCAAGGCGCCCCAGCGGGGTAGGGCGTGGTCACGAGCTGGATGTCCTGTTGGATCACCGACGTAATGCCAACTTCGGTTTCCTTGCCCGAACAGCTGTCGACCGCGACGTAGAACCCTTCGAGGTTCTCCACGTCATCTTTCACGGTGACCATGCCGTCAGGCCACTCTTCGACGGGGACCGTGCCCAGTGCTGTGGTCTGCAGCGCATCACAGGTCGCCTCGGTGGGAGCATCGTCGGACGAATCCCCCGAGCAGGCCATGAGCATCGTCAGCGCGAGCCCTACAACAAGACGCATCGTTCCTCCAGGCCACGCCCCCTAACCTACGGAAGCATGGACCGCCGCGGCATCGGCCGCACGTTATGGCGATAGGACGCCGACGGAGAGAGACCGCACGTGTTCGATGTGTTGACCAAGGGCTTCAAAAGCGCCCAGCTCGCCCTCCAGGGCAAAACCGAGCTGACCGAGGACAACCTTGCCCCTGCGCTGCGCGAGGTCCGAACGTCATTGCTCCAAGCCGACGTACAACTGTCGGTCGTCAAGGACTTCTTGGCTCGGGTCAAGGAGAAGGCCCTCGGAGACATCGTTCCGGTGCGGGTCTCGGGCCAAAAGGTCCGTCTTTCGCCCCAAGATTGGTTCGTCAAGGCATGCCATGACGAGCTGGTTGAACTCATGGGACCTGTCGACACCTCGCTCGACCTCTCGGCGAGTCCGTCGGTCATCATGATGATCGGGTTGCAAGGTTCCGGTAAGACGACCACAACGGGCAAGTTGGCGCGAAAGTTGATGGCGGAGGGGCACAAGCCCCTGCTCGTCGCCGCCGACATTTACCGTCCGGCGGCGGTCGACCAGCTGAGGGTGATCGGGCGCAAGCTCAACGCACCCGTGTTTCACGAACCCGACACCTCTCCGGTGGAGCTGGCCCGCAAGGGCGTCACGCAGGCCCGAAACACCGATTGTGACGTCGTCATCATCGATACGGCAGGCCGACTTGCGATCGACGAAGCCCTCATGCAGGAAGTCGTCGACATCAAGGACGCGGTTCGTCCGCGAAACGTCTTGTTTGTCGTGGACGCCATGATCGGTCAGGACGCGGTCCGTACGGCCAAGGCATTCGACGAACGACTCGATTTCACGGGCTTCGTCCTCACGAAGCTCGACGGGGACGCACGAGGGGGCGCGGCGCTCTCGATCAAGGCCGTCACGGGCAAGCCCGTCAAATTCCTCGGGCAAGGGGAAGGCCTCGACAGGCTCGAGGAATTCCGTCCCGACGGACTGGCGCAACGCATCCTTGGCATGGGCGATGTCGTCGGGCTGGTTCAGGACTTCGAGAAGCATGTCGACAAGGTCGAGGCCGAAAAAGACGCGAAGAAGATGCTTCGCGGCGACTTCGGCTACGACGACTTCGTCAAGCAGATCAAGACGATCCGGCGAATGGGGCCCCTGCGCGATCTGCTGTCGAAGATCCCGGGCTTGGGTGGAATGCTCGATCAGATCCCTGAAGAGGCCCTCGACGAACGGGAACTGGACCGAACCTTGGCGATCATTGGTTCAATGACCATCGAGGAACGGAAGATTCCCGATGTGATGAATGAAAGTCGAATGCGTCGGATCGCGCGAGGCTGCGGCCGCGGTCTCGACGACGTGAAGTCGCTGCACGAACGATTCCTGCAGGCGCGCCAAATGATGAAGGGACTTGGCGGCTTGATGGGTAATCCCAACCAAATGGCCGCGATGCAGCAGATGATGGGCGGGGGCGGGATGCCCGGCATGCCCATGATGCCGGGGATGGGGGGCGCTCCGGAACCCCGCAAGACGCTGTCTGCCGACGAGAAAATCGCCCGTCGCAAGAAACAAAAGGCGGCGAAGAAGGCTCGTAAGCGCAACCGACGGTGACGTCGGCGATGCGGGTCGCGGTACGGCTCCCCAATCACCTTGGTGACACCGTGATGAGCTGGCCCGCGCTCGAGGGGCTGGCCGATCGTCATGAGGTGACCCTTTACGGCCCCGATGCGTTGAGGCCGTTTTGGGATGGAGGGCCGTGGCGGCCACCAGCAACGATGCCGCGCGGCGAATACGACGCGGCTGTGCTGTTCGCCCCGTCCTTTCGTGCAGCCTGGGAAGCCCGTTTGGTCCCTCGACGAATCGGAACTCCAACCGATCATCGGCGATGGCTGCTCACAGAGGCCGTGGCGCCGCGCGCTCACCGGTCCGACACCTATCGGGCCGTTGCCGGTCGTTTGGGCGCGTCCCATCCCGCTCCGCCTCGTCTGCGAGGTCCACCCGCGGCAGGTGGTCCGGCCCACGTCGGGCTGAATCCCATCGTGAAAGGCGGCCGGACACGTCAATGGACAGGATTTGCGGCACTCGCGGATGTGCTCGCGAGGCGATTTCCCGTGCGCTTCTACGCGGGTCCTGGTGAGGGAAGGGCGCTCGCCGCAGTGGCGCCCCGACATCCACAGTCGGTCGGACTTCCGCTCCGTTCCTTTGCTGCGGCCCTTGGAGACTGCAGGGTGTTCGTATCGAACGACGCGGGCTCGGCTCACTTCGCAGCCGCCCTCGGAGTTCGCGTCGTCGTCCTCTACGGTTCCACGCGACCCGAGCACACCGGGCCTGCAGGGGCGTGGGCGGTCCAAGGCCCGTCTCTTCCCTGTGTGCCGTGCTACCGAAACCGCTGCCGAATTCGAACCTTCGGCTGCCTCGACATCGCGTTGAACGACGTCGTCGCTGCCGTGGAGGCCGCGTGGGATTCGTGATCCAACGGCGACGGGCGCTCGGGGACGTTGTTCTGATCGGGGCGATCACCCAGGCCTTGCCCGGACCCGTCGTCGTGCAGACGGCGGAACGCTACCGCCCCGTGGCCGAGCGACTCCGCGGTGTCGATCGCGTTGTTGGTTGGGACGAGCCTCCACCTGCGGATCACATCCGCATCGATCTTCAAGGCGGATTGCGGAAGCACAGCATTGCCCGACGCCTTCGCTTATGGGGATTGGGCTCCGGGCGACCTGCCGTAACCACTCTGTACGGTGAGGCGGCTCGGGTCCGCCCGCGCCCGCCACCCTGGATCGACTTGCCGCGACCCGACGCCAAGGCCCTGGTGCTGATTCCAGGGGCAAGCACCGCGCTCAAGCAACCGCCCCCCTCGCTCCTCCGCGAAGCCGCAGACCAGTGGGAGGGGCCTGTGCTCGTGGTCGGTGGGCCCGAAGATTCGGCGGCGCTCGACGCCCTTACGCCCCTATCGATTCACCAGGACCGAAAAGGGTTTACGGAGACCTTCCGCTCGTTTGCCCAAGCCCAGGTCGTCGTCGGAGGAGACACGGGGCTTGCGCACCTGGCCGCGGCTTGTGGCATTCCCACGGTTGCGGTGGCCGGCCCAACCCATCCCGACGACGGCTTTCTTCGTGAACATTTCGCAGCCGTGCTGGGCCGCAATGTGGGATGCCGCCCGTGTACGTTGCATCGACGTACCTGGTGCTGGCGCGGAGATCGTCGGTGCTTTGACCTCGATCCACGGGAATTGGTTCGCAGGATTCGGGCATGCGCTGGTTGATCCTTACCGACGACCATCCTCCGATGGTCGGAGGCATCGCCACGTTCGTGGCTCGCCTGGCGCGAGGCCTCGTCGATCGAGGCGATCAGGTCGAGATTGTGGCTCGTGCCGGCGCCGAGCCTGTACCGGGCACCCGCCTCATCGCGGCCCGAGGGCCTCGCTTTGGTCGTTACGCAGGACGTTGGTTGGCTCTTGCCGCGGGCTCCCGACTGTTTTCGGCCGATCGCATCGTGGCGACGACTTGGGTGGCGGCAACCACCGCAAGCCGCCTCGGTCGCCCTCTTGCCATCTTGGCCCATGGCTCCGATGTGACGCGGCCGCCGGTGCGGGCTCACGCGACGTTCCTGCGGACCTGGCGAGCAGCATGCCAACGGTTTGCGGTCTCGGACTTCTTGGTCGAACGTCTTCGGGAGCACCACCTCACCGCACGACGCCTCCCGTGGCCCGTCGATCCGTTGGCTTGTCCACCTCCGCCACGCCAACGGCACTCCCGTTGGGCATTTGTGGGCCGCCTGACGCCCTTGAAGGGGGTGGACCGATTCGTACGTTGGGTCGCGGCGGCGGGGGTTCAGGGGGTCGTGGTGGGCCATGGAAAGGCCATGGGACCGACGGTCGCCCTCGCTCGACAACTGCGGGCAGATGTTCAATTCCTCGGTCGTGTCTCGCTCACCGAGGTCCAGACGTTGTGGCCCGAGGTTGACCTGCTGGTGCTTGCTCCTCGCGCCGACCCCGACGGCTCGGGGGCCGAAGGGTTAGGGACCGTCCTTCTTGAAGCGGCAGCCCACGGGGTGCCTTCGGTGGGCTGTGCGACGGGAGGGGTGCCCGAAGGAGCAGGGCTCATCGTGGGGGGGCCCGACGATGCCGCCGCGTCCGTCCGCGAAATCGACCGCTGGTGGACCCCAATGCGGGGCCGGGAAGCGTGGGAACGCTGTCGAGAGCGACATGGAACGGCGAAGACCCTCGCGGCGCTGGATGATCGAGCCCCATGAGCCAGGCGTGGTTTGTCTTGTACCGCCCGTCGGCGCCGAGTGTACGGGCGCAGGCTGTTCAGGTGTTGGCGACGGCCGGAGCCCTCGCCACCCGTGGCCATCGCGTGACCGTGTGCGTTCAGACGGAGGCCTCCGATGCGGCGATTCGAGAGGCCCACGCCTTGCCATCGTCCCTGCATCTCGTGCGCCTGCCGTTGGGGAATACTTGGGCATCTTTGGCGTATCGTGCGTCTTTTGCGGACTTCATTCGTCGCACCAAAGGTCGGCGATGGGTGCTTGCCCGATCGAAGCGGCATGCCCACTGGGCGCTGCGGTGGTTTGGAGGCCGGTTTCGGCTGATCATGGAAGCCCATGAAGTCGATAGCCTTCGCACGGATCGCGCGATCGAGGGCGTTCATGCCCTTGAGCGACAGGTGCTTCGCAGTGCGGTCGGCCTCGTTGCCAATGCCGTGGGAACGCTGGCCGATCTGCGGGCGACGCATTGGCCGTTGCCCCCTGCGACCGTAATCGCCAACGCGGCACTTCCGGGTGGCCCTGCGATGTCTCCGGGTGCGGACATCGGATGGCTCGGCTCCATTCGGCCAGACAAGGACCCCGAAACTGTCGCGCACGCTGCCCGCACGTTGTCGCATCGCATCGTTGTGGGAGGACCAACGGCAGCCGACGTTGCTCCTTTGGTGGAACGGTCCCAAGGACGCCTGATCGTGGAGCCCGCTCGGTGGCCCGCCCAGGTTCCCGAACGCTTGCGCCAGTTCCGCGTGTTGTTGGTGCCCTTGTCGCGCGGACGGTTTGGCGAACGATGGAGTTCACCGTTGAAACTCTACGATGCTTTGGCGAGTGGGGTGCCCATCGTCGCGGCGGACACCGCGGCCGTTCGTGCGATTGCCGGCTCCGCGTTCGTGCCCTACCGTCCAGGGGATGCCAAGAGCCTTCAGGAGGCCCTGGACCGCGCGATGACCGACGAGCCGCTGCGACGACAGCTTCGCGACGCCGCAAGGCCCCGAAGGCGCACCTGGGACCTGCGCGCCCAAGAGCTCGAAGCGTTCGCGCATCGGATCGCACGGTGATGCGGATCGCCTACGTCGTTCGCTACTGGCCGACGCTGTCCGAGACGTTTGTGGTGCGTGAGATTGCGGAACTCCAGCGTCGGGGTTTGCACATCGAGGTGTTTGCCCTTGGGCATCGTCGCGATCCACATCCCGGGGAATCGCTGTCCGAGCTTCGCGTGCATCGCCCCCCTCGAGGCGCGGCTCTCTTGGCGGCCGCGTTCAGGGCCATCCCAAAGCCCATCTGGAGCAAGCAGGCGGTGCGGGTGGCATGGGCGGCTCGGCGCCTTCGTGAGGGCCGGTTCGATCGGGTTCATGCGCACTTTGCAGGCGAGGCAGCGGCTTTTGCGAGGGCTGCGGCACGGCGGGCCGACCTTCCGTTTTCGGTGACCGTGCATGCCAACGATCTGTTCGTGCCGCGAGCAGACCTGCGATCCCTGTTGCATGCGGCCCGTCCGGTGATCACCGTATGCGCGCATCATGCCCAGGTGATGCACGAGCGCTATCAGGTGCAAAGCCGCGTCGTGCACTGCGGGGTCGACCCAGACCGATACCCGCTTTGCGACCCCGGACGGTCGCGTCGCTTTGTGAGTGTCGCGCGCGACGTGCCCAAGAAGGGCCTCGACGACCTCGTGCAGGCCATGCAGCAGGTTCCCGCTCTGCTGCGCCTCGTGAGCGACGGGGTGCGATTGGGGGGCCCGGGAGTGTTGGTGGGGCCCGTGCCCGCCGCCGCCGTCGATGCCATCCTCGCCGACGCGATGGCGTTCGTGCTCCCGTGTCGTATCGCGGAAAACGGAGATCGGGACGGAATTCCGGTGGCCATGATGGAGGCAATGGCCTCGGGCATTCCCGTGGTGACGACCGGCGTAAGTGGATTGCCAGAACTTGTCGATGACGAGGTCGGCTGGCGAGTCCCGCCGAACCACCCTCGGACGCTGGCCGCGACGTTGCGGGAGGTGTTGGCCGACCCCGAATTGCGTCGCCGGAAGGGAGCGCTGGCGCGTCGTCGGATCGTCGATCGATCGTTCACCCTTTCGGCACAGGCCAATGGGCTACTCGCTGCGTGGGAGCTGGGATGACGAGCGAGCTTCGACGGGTTCGAGCCAACCACCTCGACATTGCGTACTTCGAGTACGGTGAGGGACCGCTGGTGGTGTTGGTACATGGGTTTCCCGACACCGCGATGACCTGGCAGGCACTGGGGCCCCGCATCGCAGACCTGGGGTACCGCGTGGTGGCTCCCTATCTGCGTGGCTATCACCCGACGTCGCAGCCCGATCGCGACACCACCATCGTAGACCTCGGTGATGACGTGCGGGGGCTGATGGATGCGCTCGATGCGCCCCAAGCCGTGCTCGTGGGCCACGACTGGGGAGCCAGCGCGGTGATGATGGCGGCCGCGACCGCCCCTGAACGGGTCGTCGGCTTGGGCTTACTCGCCATTCCCCACCCGGCCGCGTTGACTCCGTCGCTCACCTCGCTCTGGCGAGCCCGTCACTTCATCACGCTCACCCTACCCGGAGCAGAGCGGCGCTTTGCCCGCCGCGACCTGTCCGGCATCGACACGCTCCTCCGACGCTGGGCCCCGAACTGGACTCCGTCTGAAGACGAACTCGCCGACGTGCGTCGATGCTTCCGAGAACCCGGCGCTCTTCATGCTGCGCTGGGGTACTACCGTGCGTTTTCCTTTCGGGTGCCCGACCGCCTCAAGGCCAAACTTCCCATGCCCACCGTCGCCATTGCAGGGCTCGAAGACATTGTCGAGGTGACTGCGTTCGAGCGCAGTCGTCGAGGTTTCTCGGGAGATTTTCAGGTTCGGGAGTACCCGTGTGGACACTTCCCGCACCGAGAGCGTCCGGATGATGTTTTTCAGGCTTTATCCGAGCTTTTGTCGAAATCAAAGTTCGACTGATCGGGACATCTTGGCCATGTGCACGACGCGCTGGCCAGCTACCTTCATTCCCGAGCCCGGGGCGCTTCTCATCGAGGGGCCGTCCGGGCTGCGTCCGAGGCGGTAGCCACCGACCCCTGGCGAGTGGTGCAAGAAGGCGGGGCGCTCGCACGGGCCAGGCCAGTCGTCGCCGAGACCGATCTGGGGCTCACAGCGGACCTCGATCCCGTGGCCCTGACCGATATGCGGGCCGTGGTTCGCATCGGCCAGGGCCAGCCCTACCCGCAACGTGACCCGCGACAGCGACGTCGCGCGGGCGCCTACGACACCCCAGCCGAGTTGGCTCGAACCGTCGTGCAGGCGACGTTGGCGGCCGCCAAGCGGTGTCGTCGTGCGCTTGACCCCGCGTGTGGTTCGGGCGCCTTCCTCGTGGCGCTCACCGAGGCGGGCGTTGCGGACGTGACCGGTACCGACCTGGATGAAGTGGTGCTCGAGGTGGCCCGGGTGGCTTGTCCACAGGCCCACCTGGATGTCGCCGACGCTCTCGAACCCGGTCCACCCGCCGATGTCGTGTGCGGC
Source organism: Myxococcota bacterium (assembly GCA_039208735.1). GTDB lineage: Bacteria > Myxococcota_A > UBA796 > UBA796 > DRPG01. Next base: position 43,302 of record JBCCQY010000014.1, read on the forward strand.
AATCCCCCGTTTATTCGAACTGAACGGCAGGATCGGAACTTGCGCCGGCGGCTGCGAGAGCGACTCCCGTGGCTTCGAGGCCGTTTCGACCTCGTCGTGCCCTTTGCAGCCATTGCGTCCGAGCGCGTGGCCTCCGGAGGAGCCTTGGGCTTGGTCTTGCCCTACTCCTGCTTTGTCCAGCCCTACGCCACGCCCCTGCGTCGAAGGTGGCTCCACGGCTTTGGCGTGGCGCGGCTCGAAGGCCCGATGGCGTTTCCCGGAGCGGCGGTGCAGGTAGGCTGGCTCGTCTTGGAACCGGGGTGCCGCCACACCTCGGCGTGGCCCGCGGAGGCGGCGTTGCGACTGCCGGCCGTGCCGTTCACACCGAGCCTCCACCGTCGCGACGTGTCCATCGTCGAACGCATGGCGGCCTGCTCTGATGTGTTGGGGACGTTCTGCGAGGTGGACACGGGGCTTGTGGCCCATGGCGCGCATGGAGGAAAGGCCCGGCTCCTCTGTGAAACCCCGACGTCCGGCACGGTTCCGTATGCCGATGCCCGAGGGTTCTTTGCGGGTCGGCATGGGTGGCTGCACTACCGGCCGCACGAGATGCACCGCCCGAAGCGTCCCGCACTCTTCGAATCCCCCAAGATCGTGATTCAACGCTTGCGAGGTCGGGCGCCGGTGCGTGCTGCGGTCGATCGCAAAGGCATCTACGTGGGCCATACTTGCACGGTGGTTCGGCCCCTCGATCCGTCGACCGACCTCGAACGGTTGCTCGAGCTCATTCGATCGCCCTTGGTCGATGGCTATACGCGCATTCGCTGCGGAGTGCGTCTCGACCTCTATCCCCGCGACGTGCGGTCGATGCCCGTGCCCCACGGTTGGTTGGAGCGACCGGGCCAGGGCTTGGCCGAGGCCTTTGGCTTAGGTCCCAGCGAAGTGGAACGACTCTACGTTGCGGCAGGCCGCTAGCCCGCCGCGGTGGCAATGCGGGCGATCACGCTCGGTCGGCGGCGGACGCGTGACAACTCGGCGAGCACGATGCCCTGGAAGGTACGCAGGGCGGTGTCCAGCACATCGTTGACAACGACGAAGTCGTATTCACCGCACCCGCCCAGCTGCTCGGCGGCTTGCGTCATGCGCCGTTCAATGGTCTGGGCGTCATCGGTACCTCGTCCATTGAGCCGCTGACGAAGGATCTCGAAGGACGGCGGGGCGACGAAGATGTGGACCGCTTCGGGCATGCGCTCCCGGATCTGTCGCGCGCCTTGGACGTCGATGTCGAGCAGCAACGATCGGCCCTGCGACAAGGCCTCTTCGGTGGGTTGGCGCAGGGTTCCGTAGTCTCGTCCATAGACGGTTGCCGACTCGAGAAACGCGTCCGCCTCTTGGAGGGCTTGAAAGCGCTCGCGCGTCAGGAAATGGTAGGCCTCGCCGTTAACCTCGCCTTCGCGAGGTTCTCGTGTGGTGGCGGACACACTGAACGACAGGCCTTCGATCGCGGCCAACGTGGCGGCTACGAGGGTGGACTTGCCCACCCCGCTCGGCCCCGAAATCACAAAAAGGGCGCCTCGATCCGGCGGCACCCAACCGGGAAGTGGCTCATTCACTGCAGGTTCGCCGATTGCTCACGCATGCGCTCGAGTAACGCCTTGAGTTCGACAACGTGAGCGCTCACGGCGTGGTCTGCGGTTTTCGCTCCCATCGTGTTGGCCTCCCGGTTGAGTTCCTGCAGCAGGAAGTCGAGCCGGCGGCCCACGGGCTCATCACTCTCGAGAGCATCCGAGAGCTGATCAAGATGGCTCCCCAGGCGCGTCAGCTCTTCGCTGATGTCCGCCTTATCGGCAAGGATCGCGACTTCCTGAGCAAGTCTCGCCGGATCCAATCGTTCGGCAATGAGACGGTCTAGACGCTGTTGGAGGCGTTGTTGAATCGTCTCGGCCACCGAAACGACGGCGGCTTCGACGTGCGCAGCAAGGTCTCGGGCCTCGGTCACATACGTCTTCAGCGTGGTGACGAGCGCAGCGCCCTCGGTTTGACGCATGGTGAGCAAATCGTCGATCGCCGCGGTGAGGGCGGCTTCGACGATGGGCCATTCCCCCATCACGTCGGTTTCGGCTTCTTCCACCACGAGCACGCCGGGTTGAGACAGCACAAACGCGAGCGAGACCGAACCGTCCACTCCAGGCAGCTCTTGGGCGAGTTGCTGTGCTGCCTCGACATAGGCGCGAGCCAGCGAACGGTCGGTGGTCAGTCGGCGCTCGGAGCCCACCCCTTGGCGCCGAATGAAGACATCCACCCGACCTCTCGCAATCGCCGCCTTAAGCAGGGAAAGCATGCGCGGCTCGAGTGCGCCGTACTCCCGCGGAACCCGCAGTTGCAGGTCGCGGAAGCGGTTGTTGACGCTCTTGAGTTCCACGACGACCGTGACATGGTTGGTCGCCGCTTCACCCCGGCCGTACCCCGTCATCGATTGAGGCACGACAAACCTCCGAAGCGCCGATCAAGGCGTGATGTTCACGCTTAGGAAGTAGGGCTGCTGACCCGTCTTGGTGTCGATCACGAGGAACAGGTCCTGATCGGGCCCACTGTTCGTGTAGCTCAGCGTTTCTTCGTTTGCGAGGCTGTTGTCCGAGCCTGCCTCGCACTGGAACGCGTCGTTGCAGTTGCTCAGGAGGTAGATCGAAGGGTCGCCGTCAGGCATGTCGATTCCGACCGTGAGCGTGGCCCCAGAGGGAACCGTGATCGGCACGAGCGACTCACCACCCGGGGCGGCCGCGTTGGTGCAGCCACCGCCGCCGGGATTCAGGTCGTTCGAGTACGCAGTGAACTGCACGAAGTAAACGCCCGGCTGCAGCGAGTTGCCGGGCTGAACGTCACCGCAGGTGTTGAACATCGTCGGTGCGCCAAGCACGTCGATCACGACATCCATGGTGTAGAAGTTGGGCTCACCGCCACCACGGGTATCCGCCAGCACATACACCGACTCGGTGCGGTCGCTGATGTTGAAGTACTCGACGAACTCGGGCTGGTTGAGGCCGATGGGCATGGTGTTCGCATTGAAGACGTCCGAGAAGTCTTCGCAGGCGTTGGCGGTAGTGGGGCACGTGGTCGAGAGCCCCAATACGCCATCTTCACCGTACGCGGTGTATTCGACGGTCATAAGGGAACGCGGTGGCATGTCGACACGGTAGATGGCGTCTGCGCCTCCCGCGCCACAAATGCTGACGCCGTTGGAGAGTCCATCGAACGTCGACCACCAGCCCCCTTCAGGCAGCGACAGCAAGCCTTCGGCCGGCTGGCACGTGTTGGCTGGTGAGAGCTGTTCGCGCGCACCGACGTTGAGGAACTGCCCCGAGAAGTTGACCTCGCTCATGGCCGTCACGTCGACGACGTGGCCGAAGCGACGGAACTCGGACCGGTTCCAGCGCTTGAGCGAGAACTCGACGTCCTGCACGAGGCTGGTCCATGGCAACGAGTCGACGTCGAGCGCGAACAGACCGTCATCCTTCAGGCGAAAGATGCGGGAGAAGCCGAAGCGGCTCGTGGCCTCGAGCGTGATGATGCTTTCGCCCGTCGGTACCCATTCGATGATGAACTGCTCATCGTTGGTGAAGCGGGTGAAGCTGCCCGCGGCCGGCGAGATGATCTCGATGGGGGGGCTGATGTTCAAGAGATCGGGCGACACGTAGTCCGGCCAGAAGCCATTTTCCCAAGCCACGCCAACCTGCTGGCCCGAAAACGTTCCCGCCTGGGCGGTACCCGGGTCGCGGTAGAAGACCGCCTGGGTGTCTTCGTCCTGGCTGAAGGGGATGGACAACGCGCCGAAGTTGACTTCGGGCCCCAGGTAGCGCGTGCGCAACAGCTCGAGATTGACGCGCGCATCGGGGTCGAAGTCGATGAAGGTGCCTTCGGCCTTGGGCAGCTGGGGCAGACACGTGGTGTCGCGGTTCGGGTCCGTGAGGCACTGCGGCAGGTTCACGAAGCCAGGTGTGGTCTGGACGGCCACGGCCGCGGCGCCGGCCGAACCATTGTTCATGTTCCGCCAAAACATGAAAGCGCCGAAGTCGCCGGGCGACCAACCTGTGTCGAGCGACTCGGCGGTGTCCGCGGTCTCGATCGCGGGGCCTGTGGGCTCATCAGGGTCAGACGACGTGCAGGCCAACAGCGTGTGAAGCATCAGAAACATGAAGGCTACCCTCGGGGGTGACATCCGGGCATGCCCAAGTAACCCAAAGACCTTCACTCGGAAGAAGATCACAGCCGGAGTAGAACCTCGTCCAGGACCAACGGGGGCACACAGGTTCCTTCAGCGTCGCAGTCCGTGACGGTGCATGCGCCTCGCTGAAAAGTGAGGGTACACGCTGGGGTTCCGTCCTCGAAGGTCAACGTTCCGGTTCCGTTGCCTTCGGAATCAAACCCATAGTTCCAGAACTCGGGCACACCGTCGTTGATGATGGCTCGGTACTCGACGTTCATCCTTCCATTTGCACGTCGGCGATAAAAGCCGTTGAGCAGGGTGTCGGCCGTCTCGTACACGAGATCGCGTCGCCAGGACACGTCTCGGGCGTTGCCCGATTCATCGAGCATGTAGGTGAGATTCGCGCCTTGGAAATTGAGCGACTCGGTCCACGACCCGTCGGGCAGGCGTTCGCCGTCGGCGACGAACGTCCGGGCGCCATCAACGAATTCATGCGTGTAAAGCAGCCCATCGTCGGTCAGCTCACCCCGGTAGATCTCGACCCGACCCTGTTCGTCTTCGACCCGACGGTTCACGTCACAACCAAGCCTGAGATCCCTCACCTCGATCGAGCGACGAATCAGGGGCAGCGTGACTTCGAGATCGTACTCGAGATCGAGATCGCCATCGGGCCATAGCGTACCTTGGCCCTCCGCCGATTCCGACCGACGAAACGCACCTTCTACGTAGGTGCGCTCCCATTCCAGGTCGCCTGTGCGCAGATCATACTCACCCGCCATCTGCACGACGATATCGCTATCACGGGGAATATAGTCGAATGCACCGTCACCTGAGCCCTGCAATACGTCATTGGTCAGTCCCCCTGCCCAGTCGACGAAATCTGCGTCGCAGGTGGGGTCATCGAACACGAAACGCGAAGTACAGCTGGCCAGGAGCCACCAAACCCACATCGGGCCTCCGTCAAAACGACACGTCGAGACGGTACTGGTCGATTCCGAGCTCCGCGTCCAGCACGACATACACCGTCCGCGTGAAGGGAGAGGGATTCGTGTAGGTGAGCGTCTCGTTTCCGAATGCCACACAACTTGCGGCAATGCTGCAGTTCGAAAGGATGTGGATCCCCGGCATCCCCGTTGAGCCAAAGGTGCTCACATCGAGCGATTGGCCGCCCGAAAGCTCGACGGCCACAATGCCTTCGCCGCCCTGCCGTTCGCCGCCACAAGGCCCGGCGTCGGGGTAGCTCGGCAGAAGATTGGCGTGGTCGAGCAGGCTGCCTTCGAAAAATCCGGGCCCCACAGGTCCTTGCTCGATCGCTTCGACGCACGAGTTGACGAGGACGTCGCCCCCCAACGCCCGACGCCGAATGTCGAGGGTAAAGTCGCCGGTTGCCTCACCCACCACATCCATCACGACGTAGACGCGAACGAGATCGGGCGACTCGTTGATCCAGGTGATGGTTTCGGGGCCTACGCCATCGGCGCCCACCAGGCAGGTCGCTTCGTCGTTGCAATCGGTGAGCAGGTACAGCGAGGCATCGGCGTCAGGAAGCTGGTAGCGCACCCGCAACTCATGTTGGGGTCGCACGTCCACCGGCACCAAGGACTCCCGACCCGACGCAGCCCGGCCCGTACAACCGGTGTCGGTCGGGTCGAGCGCTGCGCTGGTCGGTGCGAAACGGCCCTCGTAAAACCCATCGTCGATCCCAGCCGAGGTTTGGGCTTCCGCGCAGGTCGCATCCGGGAACAACGTCGTTCGGACCCCCACCGATCGCCAGAGACCCCGGATGCGCTGGTTCCGTTGCACCGTCACGAACGTGGTTCGCCCGCCCTGCTGCACTTCCGTGCGCGTCCAGCGACCCAGCATCAAGTCGACGACATCGCCGTCTGTGAGTCCCGCGCCCGAAAGGTCGAGGTCGTAGCTGCCGGTGTCCGCGAGTTTCTGGATGCGCCGTCGCGTAGGGGTCTCCACATAGAGGAACACCTCACCGGGCGCCCCGACCTGGACGGGACCATCCTCGCCTGCAGACTGGCCTGAACCGTTGGGATCTCCGGGCGCCCAGCGGAGAGGGATGCCGTCGGTATCGACGAAGTCTTGCTCGAACATCGGGTCGATGAGTCGCAACCCGATGGGGTCAGGCATCTCGATGACCGCCGGGGCATCGGTGGCCGGCCACACATCGCCCGTCAGGGTGAGGTCGATCGGCAACGGAGAGGTTTGGGTGCCCGTGATGATCTGGCTGTAGAACGCGAGGTTCGAGGTCGAATCAAAGAAGAACGGCGCGGACCAATTGCCGAGGGTCAACGTTGGGCCTGCCGAAACCGTGTCGATCGTCTCGAGCAACTTCGGCTCGAAGCCATCGACATCCACCGAAGCATTCACCACGTCGGGCAGGTCCTGCCGCAAGCAGAACTGCTGACCGCCAAGGCACTGCGCCAGATTGCGGACCTCCGTGGGCGGTTGGGTAAAGACGCCCAGCACCCGCGTATCAGCTGCACCAATCACCGAGTCTCCGTTGATCTCGATGACCACGTCGCCGAGCCCTGGCGTGCCGTCGGTCGTGGGCAAGCCGCCGGAGTCGGTCGTGCCATTTCCGTCGGGGGCCGGTCCTGTCCCCCCCGAGCAGGCGCTGAGCACACCGAGGAGGATCCCGAACCCGACTGCTTTCGTCATGATCTGCTCCTCGCAGCCTGCGCCTTGGCCAGGGTAACGTGCACGAGAGGCCACCCGCGCGGTCATTCGGGACCGACCTACCCTCCGTTGCGGCGAGCGGGGAGACGGATGACGAATCGTGCTCCTCCGTCCACTCCATCGGTGCACACAAGCGAGCCCTTGTGCGCTTCCACGATCTCACGGGCTTGGTTGAGGCCCAGGCCATGACCGCCCGAGGGACCCCGGTTGGGCCCTTCGATGCGAACGAAGCGATCAAAAATCGCCTTGCGCATGGCTTTCGGCACCCCAAGGCCGTTGTCAGCGACCGCAATTCGAATCTGACGGTTTTCCTGACTCAACTCGAGCCACACCTGGGGGGCATCAGAGTCGGGCTTGCGGTACTTCAGCGCGTTGTCGAGCAGGATTCCGACCGCGTCACGCAGGGCCCCGGAGTCTCCAAGCACTTCATCGGTGGGATGGAGATCGGCATGAAGCTTGACCCCCGCTTGCTCGAGTCGGGGGCCCCACTGGTCGATCGCTTCGAGAACGGATTCCTCTGGGTCGGTGGGCTCGGGTGACGGAATGGTCCGTTCACGGGCCACATCGAGCACCTCATCGACGCGGGCCTTGAGACGATCCGCCTCTTCGACGATGCGACGCGCCATTTCCTGACGCTGCTCATCGGTGCGGAACACGCCCGCTTCGAGGTTCTCCGCCATGACGCGAATGCCCGCAAGTGGCGTTTTCAGCTCGTGGGTGACGCGGGTGGTGAACGCCCGTTGACGATTGAGCAGTTCGTACTGACGGCGGGTAAAACGTTCCAAGGCTGCGAGGGCGGCAATGCCGAGCACCATGCAAATCCCCATGATGCCGAAGGGGAGCAGCCAGTGTTCGGACCGCATTTGGGCCAGGCTATCGAGGGCCGCCTCGTTCACCCGGACTCGCAAATGCGTCAGCCCCTTAAACGGTGCGATCTCGACGTAGGCTTCGTTGGGGTGAGACGGTGCCCCCGTGACCCACTCTCCATCGGCGTTGGTGATGGTGATCTGGTGGCGATATTCCCTCGTTCCAGCGAGGAAATCTTTCAGGAGCAGCTGCTGTTCGATCTGGAACGCGGTGCCGTGCCCATTGGACCACCCAAAGAAAACGAGAAAGGGCGTGTCTGAGTACTGATCCCAGATGAACCTGGGTTTTTCGTCAGACTCCGGCATTTGGGTCGCGATTTTGTCTCGGATTTCGCGGAATGCGGCACGCCGCCGTTCCGCGCGGCCCCAAACCGTTTCGAGGCGACGAGCATCCTGGTGGCGTCCGTGGCGCAGGAGCTGATTGCGAATGTTGAACGTGTCGTCTTTGCCGCTGTACTGCGTGAGCAGACGCGAAGCCTCGGGAGCGTCGAGCTGCGTGATCTCGTAGCCAAGATCCCACATTCCCTGAAGACCATCCTCAAGGTGCTTTCGGCGTACTCCCTCCAGGAGGAGCCCATCATGGCCAAGGGCGATGCGCCGCATGGCGTCGCGGAACCGGTAGATGGCTAGGTTTGTCGGCGGAATCTCGCGCCTTGCCGCCTCTGCGAGCGACATGGACGGGTCGATCCGCATTGCTTCCATGGCGGCCAAGGCCTGCGCAGGATGGGTCTCCCGTAGGAAATAGTCGGCTTCTGTGGCGGCATAGATCCGCACGAGGGGCGCTTCGTTCTGGCAACCGAGGACAAACCGTTCGGCAATCTTCGTGTCATTGTCGAGACTCGGCTCGAGGGACCGCGCCAACCAATGCGCCTCCCGAACGCAGGGGACTTGCCCCAGGTCCGCAGGGCGAACCGGTGCTACCGGGTAGACCCATTCCGCAGGTTGAGTCTCGGTCCGAACACGCCAAACGTACAAGCTGTCGAACCAACGACGGGTCTTACGAAGGCGACTCTGGCGATGCCGCGCTTGCTTGGGGCTGGTGGGGGGCGCCTCGATGTGGTCGGTGAGCGCCTTGATCTTGTCCTCTTCCCACGCGGCGGCGTACTCCTCAACCATGGTGACGGTCCGCTCGCGTTCCTGTTCCCACGCCAAGTCACGCAACGTGGCCATTCGCCACGCGGCAATCGTCACCGTCATCAAGAACGCCGCCCCCACCACGAAGGGAAGGGCACGTCGAGCGGCGGAAGGTCGGAGCTCACCCATGTTCCCTCTCTATCCCGGGGGCCACTTCGGATTGTCATGGCTTGACGGAGCCTGTCGATGGGGTGACGCTCGTGGCCAGAACCACGTTCCGGAGGGGTTCGAGATGGTGCGCAGCGGTTGGGTCTCATGGTGGGTAGGATTGGCCCTCGGATGTGGGTCTTCGACTCCGTCAGAGCCGGCTCCAGTGGAACCCGAAGCGCCGGCCGCAAAGGCCGTTGAGGGACCGCAGCCCGTGTTGTTCATGGTGCAAGCGCAGTTCCTGCCGACCAACAAGCCTGGGCCTGCCAAAGGCGTCTTCTACCGTAAAGACGGCGACTTCTGGACGTCTGACGTGCTGGAAGACCCCGACTCCAACGTGTGGCACAAGGCCATGTTTTGGCGTGACGGCATCCTGACGATTGGGGCGCAGCGGGCGTTGCTCAAGCATTGGACGAAGCAGGGCGACAAGTGGGAGGCCAAGACGCTGTACGAAGCCACGTTTGGGGGCACGTATGATCGCTTTCGCGACGTCGAGATCGGGGACGTCGATGGCGATGGCCAGGATGAGATCGTGCTGGCCACCCACGATGCAGGCGTCGTCGCGGTGGGAGACGAGCAGGTTGATGGCAAGTGGGTCTTTCAGCAGTTCGACAAGACCCCGGACACCTTCGTTCATGAGGTCGAAATCGGCGATGTCGATGGCGACGGCAAGAACGAGTTCTACGTGACGCCCTCGGAGCGCAACAAGGCCAACGGGGCCTCGCAGCCTGGCGGGGTGTTTCGCTACGATCACCAGCCGGACGGGACCTACGCCCGGCGGCCGGTGGTGCAGTACGACAAGACCCACGCCAAAGAGATTCTGGTCACCGATCTCGATGCCGACGGCACCGATGAACTCTACGTGGTCAAGGAAGGCGTGACCACGGTGTCGCCGACGAAGATGACCCTCGAAGAGCCAGTCGCCATCGAGCGATTCGTGGCGGGTGAAGGTCAGGCCCTCGTAGGCACGGTCATTGGGGAATTGCCGGGCGAGGCACAGTGCCGCTTCCTTGTGGCGGGCGACGTCAATCACGACGGGAAGGCCGAGCTTGTGGCCGCGAGTAAAGGAACCGGCCTGTGGCTTCTCGAATCGGGGCCAGACGCCTTCACCACAACGAAGATCGCCGAAAACACCGGCGGATTCGAGCACGCCACGCACCTCGCGGACCTCGACAACGATGGCAAGCTTGAGATCTACGCGGCGTCCGAGATGCGCCGGCACCGCTTGTTGCGCCGCTACGTCTTCGATGGCGAGCGCTATGTACCCACGGTGATCGCGCCCATCCCGGAGCGCCACATCACCTGGAACCTCGCGGACGGTACGCTGTAGTCTGCATGAGCAATCCCCCGCCGAACTACATCACGCCCTACGGCCTCGAGCGAATGCGTCGTGAACTCGCATGGCTCGACCACGAGGAGCGTCCACGGGTCGTCGCCGAGGTGAGCTACGCCGCCTCGTTGGGCGATCGGTCCGAGAATGCCGAGTACATCTACGGCAAGAAGCGGCTGCGAGCCATCGACCGACGACGGGAGTTCCTGTTGCGTCGCCTCCGGGCGGCCCGCCCCGTCGACCCCGTCGACCTTTCGGGTGAAATTGTGCGGTTTGGGGCGACGGTGGTGATCGAGGACGAACAAGGCCAGGAGCAGACCTGGCGGATCTACGGCGAAGACGAGGTCGACGTGGCCAGCGGAATCATCAGCTGGCGTTCGCCCATCGCTCGCGCGCTCCTCAACAAGTCCGTCGGGGAAGTCGCCAAAGTGCGCGCTCCTTCGGGCGATCGTGAGGTCGAGATTCTTGAGGTGCGGTACGAGCCCGTGCCGGAACTCCCCGAAAACCTGGATTTCGGAACCTGAAGCACGCCTGTGGTGGGTCTCGTGACGGAACGAGGCGCGCGTTGACGTTTCGCGATTGGTCGATCCCCGGGTCGGCCACGCAGATTCGATCAGGAGGCACCCGATGGCCCTCGGTCTGACCGCGCTACTGCTTGCTGCTCTTTCCGGGATTCGAACTTGGTTTCCCCTCTGGTTGGTGGCCTTCGCGGCCTGGGTCGGGCTCAGCGCATCGTCCTATGCGGGAGGCAGCCTCGGCCAGGTGGGCATTGTCGGAGCGTTGACGGTCCTTTGGGCAGCCGAGATCGGAGCCGACAAGGTGATTGGACTGGATCATCGCCTGCAGTCCGTCGGCATCTTGCTCAAGCCGATCGTCGCCACCTTTGTGGCCGTAGTGGCGTGGCCCGAGGTCTCGCCGTTGCTCGCGGGCATGGTCGGCGCGGTCGTAGGCGGCGTGTCAGCCGCGGGCCTGGCCGTCGCGAAGGGTCGGCTTCGACGATTCGCTACGGCCCATCTGCCGGGTTGGGGCAACGTGCTCGTGTCGGCCGGTGAAGACGTCTTCGTGGTGGTCATGGGCATCCTCGCCCTCGTGGCACCCGTCGCCGCGCTGGTCTGGGGCGCCGTCAGCGTGGTGTCGGTAGGGACGCTGGTGCGGCTCGCCGGGTCAGCCGTCTCCGTTGAGGAGTTGGAGCGCGAGGTCCCGGATCTCGGGGTCCTGATGGCGGCGCAGCCACCGCAAGCGCGGGGCGAGGTTGGGATCTGGTCGGCGCGCCATCATCTGTAGGGCCAGCACGACCCGATCCCGATCGGTCCCTTCGTGAGAAGGACCGCGAATCCACGACAGGATTCGAGTGTCCTTCAGTGAGTCGAGCACCTCCGCCCAAGGGGCTGCGGTCCACGCCGGATCTTCGAGCAAGATTTGCTGCAATGTCTCGGATCGTGCTTGCCAATGGGGCTGGGCCAAGAATGCACGGAGGCGTCGGTCTCCATTGGGTTCGGGGGCATCGTCAGGTACAGGGTCGCTTTCGAGGAACCGGAGCTGCTCGTAAGCCGGGTGTTGATCCGCCCGTTGCTCCGCTTGCTGGGCCAGCAACGGCACCACAAGTTCCTGGGCGAGCTGTTCAAGGGCAGGACCGAACGGAATGTTGCGCAGCAGCTCCAGGGTGGCCCCCGAGACCGTGGCGTAGTCTGGCCGCATGGCGGGGTCGTAGGCGGTCATCCCTTCGATGAGGTCGACGAGCGTGCGGGTGGCACGCAGATCGAATCCCGGGGGCCGTAGCCGCATCAGGTGTCGCTGAACGCTCGCTTCGTAGCCCTTGCGGTACAGCGAAACGCCAATGCGGTCGCCTGACAACAGCTCGTAGGCCACACAACCCAGGGCAAAGATGTCGCCTGCGGGAGAGTCAGGCGCTCCATCGAAGCGTTCAGGCGCCACGTAGCCATCCGCACCAAGGACCACCGACACGGTTTCGGACTCCTTTCCCGCGAAGTCTCCCTTGGCGATCCCAAAGTCCACGAGTTTCACGGTGCCATCGACGGCCATCAGCAGGTTGGAGGGTTTCACGTCACGGTGGATCACTGCCATTGCCTTGCCGGTTTGGGGATCGATGGTGGCGTAGGCGACCTGAAGGGCCTCGACGGTCGTCCGAAGGATCTCGATGACGTCCGGAGCCGGGAGGTGCCGGTCCGGCGCCTGGTTGACGACCGCATCGAGAGGCGCCCCCCGAACCCACTCGAGCAAGAGCACGGGCTGGCCTTCGATCTCCCGAATCTCGTGGATGCCCACGATGTGGGGATGATCGAGTCGGGAAAGCATCGCCGCCTCGTCCCGAATCCGCCGTTCAATCTTCGGATTGTGGATGTGGGACGGTCGCAACACCTTTGCGGCAAACAGACGGTCTGTGACGGCATCGCGCACGACGCAGACGTGACCGAAGGTGCCCGAAGCGAGAATCTGGACGATCTGGAGGCCCATTCTGCACGGCTGTTATCCGGTGTGGGTCTTGCCAGACGGGATCCCACGATGTCCTGGCTCCGCCGTACCCTGCACGACGCCTTTCACCGCCCAGATTCGACGGCTGGCCGTCGTGTCGACGCCATCGTTTGGTTGTTGATCATCGCGTCGACGATCCTATTAGCCATCGATCTGACGCTGCCGGCCTACCTCCTCAAACCGCTCGAGTTCCTGCAGCAAGCCGACAATGTGATCCTCGGACTGTTCGCGGTTGAACTGGCACTTCGAGTTCTGACCTACCGACCGGCCGCTCTCGATTTTTGGCGTATGCCTTGGTACCGCCGGCTTCAGGTTCACTTCTTCGAACGTGTGCGCTTCTGCCTGCGACCGATGATCCTCATCGACATTCTCACCGTGTTGGGTGGGGTGCCGGAACTCCGAGGGCTGCGGGCGCTTCGCTTGCTTCGTTTGCTTCGCAGCCGCCGCATCTTCCGATACGCTAATCCCTTCGGAGGCATCGCCCGTGCGTTCGAAGAGAACCGACTGTTGTACCTGTTGGGACTCTCGATCTTCGGCATTGCCGTGTTGCTCGGCGGGGTGTCGTTTTACCTCACCGAGCAGCCTCATAACGAGCGCATCACGGATCTTCCCGACGCATTGTGGTGGTCGATCGTCACGATCACCACGGTTGGCTACGGCGACCTCACCCCAGTGACCAACGTGGGCCGTGTGGTTGCGGGCAGCCTCATGATGGTCGGCATGATCACGTTGGCCCTGTTTGCCGGCATCGTCGGGTCTACGCTGATGAGCAGCGTGCTGTCGATGCGCGAGGAGTCCTTTCGCATGAGCAACTACCTCGATCACATCGTCGTGTGTGGCTACGACGCCGGCACGCGCATGCTCCTCGACACCATGAGCGAGGAACTCGATCTCGACAAGCATCCGGTGGTGATCTTTGCGCCTTACCCGCGCCCCCCCGACATTCCATCCGAGTTCTTTTGGATGCAGGGGGATCCCACAAAGGAAAGCGAACTCGAGAAGATTCGGCTCGCCTACGCCGATGCCGCCATCGTGGTGGGCACGCGGGACTCCATCCCCCAACAAGCCGATGCCCACACGATCCTCGTGACATTCACGATCCGCCGCTACCTCAAACGTCGCGAGCCCCTCACCGCCCAGCGCAAACGTCCGCTCTACCTGGTGGCCGAGATCCTCGACGCCGAGAATGTCGAGCACGCACGAACGGCAGGGGCGGACGAGGTGATTCAAACCACCCGAATGGGCTTTTCGCTCCTCGCCCACGCGGTTGAGGTCCACGGAACGGCCACTCTGGTCGGAGAGTTGGCCGATGTGTCAGGTAATTCCCTGTTTGTTGGCCAGTGGCCTGCCTCGGTGCCTGAGCCTTGGACGTTCGACACCGTGTCGCGCGCCCTCAAGGACCAGTTCGGCGTGTTGGCGGTCGGGGTTCGGTCGCCCGAAGACGGAGACATGCTCAATCCGCATCGAGACCTGCCCCTGACTCGACATCACCATGTCATCTACATGGCCACGAAGCCTGTATTGCCCGGGTAGGTTCGCGAAACGAGGGCCCACGGACTACGATTGCTGCATGTCTGCGAGGCGGACCGACCCCCGGCCCGCGAGCGTGGTTGCCCTGCTCGGCCCCACCAACACGGGAAAAACGCACCGAGCGATCGACCGCATGCTCTCGTGGCCGTCCGGCATCATGGGGCTGCCCCTGCGGCTGCTTGCCCGAGAGGTCTACGACCGGGTGAGAGAGCGGATTGGCGAGCGCCGAGTGGCGCTCATTACCGGGGAAGAAAAGCGGGTTCCTCGCGAGGCGGTCTACTTCATCTGCACCGTCGAAGCGATGCCCACCGACCGCCGGGTGGCGTTTGTCGCCGTCGACGAGATCCAACTCGCCGGCGACCGCAATCGCGGCCACACCTTTACCGATCGGCTCCTCAACGTTCGCGGCACCGAGCAGACCATGTTCCTCGGCGCGGACACCATCGCGCCGCTCATGAAGAAGCTGGTTCCCAAGGTCGAGATCGAGTCGGCCCATCGGTTGTCGCGGCTCAGTTGGGCCGGCACGAAGAAGATCGCGTCCATTCCTCCGCGATCGGCCATCGTCGCCTTTTCCGCCGAGAAGGTCTACGAGGTCGCTGAACGACTGAAGGCCCTGCATGGGGGAGCCGCCGTCGTACTGGGGGCGCTGTCCCCACGGACCCGAAATGCCCAGGTCGAGATGTTTCAGGCGGGCGAGGTCCAACACATGGTCGCGACCGACGCCATCGGCATGGGCTTGAACATGGACCTGCAGCACGTCTGGTTCACCGATGTGCGCAAGTACGACGGACGCGGGTTTCGTGCCCTGTCAGCCTCAGAGGTGGCCCAGATCGCGGGGCGCGCCGGGCGCTACAAGACCGACGGGACGTTTGGCGCCACTCGTGCGTTGGGGCCTCTCGACCCGGACCTCATCGAAGCGGTGGAAGCCCATCGCTTTCCTGCGCTCACCCGGCTGTTCTGGCGCAACAGCAAGCTCGACTTTCGAACCCCCGAGGCCCTGCTGCGAAGCTTGTCTCGGCCCCCTCCCGCGTCCGGACTGCTCTCGGCATTTGGCGAAGACGATCAACGCACGCTCGAAGCCCTCGTTCATCGGGACGACGTCCGCGATTGCATCACCGAGGAAGCCGCGGTCCGCACGCTGTGGGAAGTGTGCCGCATTCCAGACTATCGGAAGACCCACACCGGATCGCACGCAGAACTGCTCGAACGCATCGTGATCCAGCTCGTTGAGCGCGGCGAAATCGACGAGGAGTTCGTGGGGAGTCGCCTGCGTCGGCTCGACCGGACCGATGGTGACATCGAGACGTTGATGGCGCGTATCGCGTGGGTAAGGACGTGGACCTACGTGGCTTGGCAGTCCCGCTGGACCGCCGATCCGCAACGTTGGCAGGCTGAGACGCGTCGTCTCGAAGACAGCCTGTCCGACGCCCTTCACGAGCGGCTCACGGCCCGGTTCGTCGACCGTCGGGTCTCGTTTGTGATGGCCGGGGGGGCTGAACTCCACGCCGATGTGCGGGTCGATGAAGGGACCGTGCGAATCGGAGCCATCGAGCTGGGCCGGCTGGTCGGATGGACCTTCGTGCCGACGTCCGAGCTGCCAAAGGTGGTGGCGCGGGCGGTTCGTGGACGGCTTCGCGTACTGGCTTTGGCTCGGCACCGGGCGATTCTCGAAGCGGACGACGCCTCCATCACGGTCGATGACGAAGGGGCCATCTTGCACGAGGGGGTCGCGATGGCCGACCTGCGACCCGGCCCCTCAGTGCTCGAGCCCAAGGTGGTCGTTCGCCGAATCGAGGTGTTGGATCCCCAAGAGCGTCAGCGTCTGGGCACCCGACTCGATCGTTGGCTGAAGGCCTGGCTTTCGGACCTCTTTGGCACCCTCGATGAGGTGCAGGACTTGTCCCCGGCCGCGCGGGGGCTCGTGCACATGGTGCGGACAGGCCTGGGAGTGGTGCCGGTGGCCGACGTTGGGGCCAATCTCGACCAACTCACGCCGGCGGATCGAAAGGGCCTGGCGAGATTGGACGTGCGCATCGGGCGGCTTCATGTGTTCGTGAAACGCCTACTGTTTGGCGGTGAACTGGAGGCGCGAGGTCGGTTGCTGTCGCTCGCCGAGGGCCGCAAGCCGTTCCCTTCCCCCCCTGCCGATGGGCGCGCCACAGTTCCCCTTGACGGAACATTCAATGCCTGGCTCGAAGGACTGGGTTTCGTGGGGGTCGGTCCGCTCGCGGTGCGTGTCGACCTGCTGGAGAAGGTTTCGGCCGAGGCCCGTCGCCGCACCCGTCATCGACGGTCGTCAGCGCTCGATCCGCTGCCGTCCTGGTTGGGCACCTCGATCGACGAGACCTTGGCCGTTCTGCGCGCCCTTGGATTTGGCGTTCAGCTCTTCAAGGACGGCACGATTTCCGTACGGGGCAAGAAGCGGAGGCGTGGCGCGTGAACGAGTTGACCTCCCCATGGCTCGCCCTCGAGAGCCTTCTGTTTGTCGGTGGGGGCCTCACGGTGCTTGCCGCAACGTGGAAGCAGGAGGCGGATCGCCCCTTCCTTTGGTGGCCGGTGCCCGTGGCCATGGGCCTCCTTGGCTGGGTGGTGCTGGTGGTTCGTTCTCAGCTGCTGCCGGCAGTTGTGCAGGGCGTGCCACACGCCGAATTGGCCCATGCGGCGTTGCGAGTTCACATCGCCAATGCGGAGGCGGGTTGGCTGGTGCTCATCCTCATGATGGCATGGTGTCTAGCCGCGGCTTGGAGCCACGGCCTTCACCCCGCCGACCGGACCCGGCTCTGGATCGCCGCTGCACTGTTGGGCCTCGCGGGGGTGGCCGGAAATGGACGAATGGGCATCGCGGCGGTGGCGGTGGCGGCAGTGGCAACCGCGCCCGGTCGCTTGGGCACCGCCAGTGGGCTTCTCGCCGTTGCCGCTGGGTTCCTGGCCCATCTTGGGTGGCTCTCTGACGTCGTGATTAACGGGAACCTTGGCGGCGTCTGGCTCGCGTGGGTCACGGCTCCGGTTTGGGGAGGGATGGCCGTGCTCTTGGGATGGCGGAGCCCTCACTTTTCGTCGTTTGTCGGGGGTCTTCTGGGCGTGGGGATTGGCGGTTGGTTGGCCATCGCCCATTTCGCGCGTGCCCCGTACCGTCCCCTTGCATTCTCGGGCGATGCTCCTGTGCACCGGCCCGCCCGCCTGGCGCGGAGCGTGCCCCAGGCTCCGGCGCAAGTACGGGCCATGGGTGCCGAGGCGTCCCTGCGGGACGTGGGGCAGGAAGGACCCGGCAACCACAAGGTGCTCGTCGCGATCGACGAAGGACCCTGGCCACCCGGACTTGGGCGTTGGCGGTGGTCCTGGGAGCCTCTGCGCATCGTTCAACCGGGCTCTCGTTTCGTGGCTCCGGCATCGGCGGTGAAGGTCGACAACCGTCATGGTGTCCTCACCCTCCACAATCATGATCCGCTGACGGAGCCCACTCTTGTCTCCGCCTTGGCGGGGGCCCCGCTGCGGGTCGATCTGGTCGCCAAGGCCAATGCCGAGTTGACCCTCGATGCGTGGCTGGCCTGGTGCAGAACGGCCAGGAAGTCTCATGAATTCGTGCGATGCTCGGTTGAGATCGACTGATCCTGCACGCGTCCGACCCCAAGGAGTCGCCCATGTCCAACGCCGCCGTTGCGCCGGAATCCACCGTTCTCGACACGACCTTTGCAAGGTTGCGGGAGGCTTTTCAGGCCGAACCTTACCCGGAGGTGGCGACGCGCAAGGCCAAGCTCGATGCGCTCCTGGCGAACGTGCGAGAGCAGCGTGAGGCCCTCGTCAAGGCCATGTCCGAGGACTTTGGTCACCGCAGCTGGCACGAGTCGATGACCTACGACGTACTGCAGGTGGTGAACCACATCCGCTACGCCAAGCGAAACCTTCGGGGTTGGATGGCGCCGGAGCCGGTTCCGCTTGCCTGGACCTACCAACCGGCTCGGGCCGAGGTGTTGAGCCAGCCATTGGGCGTCGTTGGGGTGATTGCCCCCTGGAATTTCCCGGTCCAGCTGGCTCTCGTGCCTATCGTGTACGCGATCGCGGCGGGCAACCGTGTGCTTCTCAAGCCAAGCGAACTCACGCCGGCCACTGCCGACGTGCTGGCGAGCTTGCTCGAGCAAAGCCTGGGGTCGGACTGGGTGGGCGTCGTGACCGGAGACGCCGAAGTGGGAGCCCAGTTTGCTTCGTTGCCGTTCGATCACTTGTTGTTCACTGGGTCCACGCGAGTAGGACGGCTGGTGGCCAAGGCGGCGGCGGAAAACCTCACGCCCGTGACGCTCGAGCTTGGAGGCAAGTCTCCGGCCTTGGTGCATCCGGACTTTCCAACCGAGCGGGCCGCCGAACTCGTGGCGTTCGGGAAGCTTGCCAACAGCGGCCAGATCTGCGTGGCACCGGACTATGTGCTGGTGCGCAAGGATCAAGCCTCAGCGCTCGTGACGGCCTTGCAGACGGCCATGTCCGACATGTATCCAAAGTTTCTCGAGAATCGAGATTACACTGCGATCATCACCGATCGTCATCGGGCTCGACTGCAAGAGCTGCTCGACGATGCGGAGCAGAAGGGTGCGCAGGTCCTTCGGGTCAACCCAGGCAACGAGGAACTCGAAGGCAACGGCAAGTTCGTGCCGGCCATCGTGCGCGGGGTGACCAACGAGATGCGCGTCATGCAGGAGGAGATCTTCGGGCCCGTTCTCCCCATCGTCGAAACCGAGTCTTACGAAGCGATGGCCGAGGTGGTGAACCAAGGCGAACGACCGCTTGCGATGTACATTCTCGACAAGAACGAAGCGCGCATTTCTGAACTGATGAAGCAAACCCACGCCGGGGGCATTGCGGTCAACGAGACGCTGATCACAGCTGGCATCGAAAGCCT
Organism: Myxococcota bacterium; assembly: GCA_039208735.1. Classification (GTDB taxonomy): domain Bacteria; phylum Myxococcota_A; class UBA796; order UBA796; genus DRPG01. The sequence continues at coordinate 62,564 of JBCCQY010000014.1, forward strand.
GCCGTTTGGAGGAGTCGGCAAATCGGGAATGGGCAGCTACCATGGTCGCGAGGGTTTCGACACGTTCAGTCATCGAAAGAGCATCTTTCGACAGTCAAGGTTCAATCTTCGCAACCTTGTTTCGCCGCCCTTTGGCAGGACGTTGGAACGGCTGCTCGACTGGCTCATCTGAGGCCCTCCGGAGCCTGCCATGCTGTGCCTTGCCTTCCTCTTCGTGAGCTTTCTGCTGATCGCCTGGGGAATGCACGAGCTTTCGCTCCGCAGCGAGCAGGTATACCGGCATTTGTCTCGAGCGGTGCAATCTGCGCACGCGTTTGACGAGTGGATGGTGGCTATTCCGGCCCACGATCGAGCGTTGGACATGAGCCAGGTTGCTCGTTGGGCGCTCGTCATTGTCGGATTGTGGCCGTTCTGGTGCATCGTCGGCGGCTTCTTCCTTTTCGTGCCTCTCGTCGTGATGTTTTCGGGCGCACAAGGCGCGTATTTTGCACCCGCAGGACTGGGCTTCATTGGACTGTGGCCCATCTTGGCGACAACCTGGCTGCTCAACCATTCCCACGCCCGGCGGCTCGTCTGGCGCCGGCTCGTGGTGAATCACCAGGGCATTCGCATCGAACGGATCAAGGCGAACGTTCGCACCGTGAAACCGTCCGACATCCGGGCAGCCCCCCCTGTGGAAGTGGAACTCCACGCGCAGTGGCACGAACTCTCACGCATCGTGGTCGAGAACGGTGCTTACCTCTGTCTCACCGTTTTCGAGGGTACGAGGCAGTTTGGTCCGCTTCCCCACGCCGTGCTGAAACAGCTGGTGGACGAGGCGGTGATCCGGCGCAGAGCCGAAGATGAGGGCAAGAAGGCAGAGCTTGGACCTTTGCACGACCTCATGAAGCGGAGCCAGGCCTCTCAGGAGACAGCATGATCTGGGTGGCCCTCATCGTCACGATGCCCACCGTCCTGTTCGGTGCGGTCATCGTGGCCCTATGGCGACGGCGGAGCCGGGAGATCGAGCGTCATCTTCGCGAGGCGCCACGCCTTAGTTATGCATTTGGCGAGCTGGTGCTCGCGGTTCCTGAGCACTTTCAACGCGGATTGGACCTGGGACAAGCCGTGACCTGGCTTCTTCTGGTCGTGGGCGCATGGCCCACCTGGGCATTGATCCTCGCGTCTGCCACCAACATTTTGGGCATTGTCTACCACGGGGAATGGTGGTTTTGGTGGAGGGCCAGCCTCGCCCTTCCCGCGGTTGGCTACCTCGGCGTCATCGCGAGCCAACGTTTTCGACCCTTGGGTTGGCGACGGTTGGTCTTGAAGCACCAGGGCCTGTGCATCGACCGAGTGCGGGCGTCTCCCGAGGCACCGCGCCGCACCGTCGGGGTCCTCGAGGCAGAGTGGCATCGTGTGGAGCGCTTCGAACGCTGCGGTGAGGTTTACCTCCACGTCCGCACCGGGGGCCAAGAAGAGATGTTTGGACCGCTGCCCAAGGCCCAGGCCCAGGCGGTTGCGGAACAGTGTGCGTTTTACCTCACCAAGGACGTACAACGACCGGGCCGAGCGTTGACGCCCCTTGTGACGCTGATCGCTCGGGCGAAGAAATCCGAGGGTCCGTCGATCAGAACGCGCCGGTGAGGTGGAACCAGCCGCAATCGGGCCCGGTGAATACGGTCGCGCAGTCGTCGATCGGGTAACCCACGTCGTCGCAGGTCTGGCTCGCTTGCCCGTCGATGCAGTCGGGCGTCATCGTCGCATCGAACGAGCAGTTGGCGATATTTTCGAGGTAGATCGGAAATAAGACCTCGACACAGTCCTCGGTGGAGTCGAACATCACCGGCTCCTGGTAGGCCGGAATCGTCGCTTGGCACTCGACCCAGAGGGGACAGAACTCATCGAGTAGCCCTTCGAGGAAGAGTCCAGGGTCTTCGATGGGTTCAGGGTCTTCCTCGAACGGTGCGAAGAAGAACCCATCGGCGCAAGCCAAGAGCCAAAGGGTGATCATGGAGCCTCCCGGCGAAATTGCCCGCCAGGCGAGGCGATCGTCACCTGCGTTGGCTACTCCATCTGGTCGGCAAGTCGGGCCTGATCGGCCTTGCGAATCGACAGGGTCGAGACGTACCGTCGAGTCGAGCCCTTATCTAGGATCTGATTGGCCTTTTGCGCTTGCTCGATCGCGCGATCCAGATCGCCCACCACCTCGCTGTAGAGCGCAAGGTTGAAGAACGCCCGGCCTTTGGTTTTGGGATCACTCGACTGCGTCAATTCGCTCCAAATGGTGGCCGCACCATCCCAATCGAGCCCGCGAACCCGCGTCTTGGCTGCCTTGAAGCGGTCGTCGCCCTTGCTGAAGTAGGTTCTCGACACCGTGATGTACGAGGGGGCAATGCGACGCCCGTAGGCTTCCCCTGCCACGTACGCGACATCACGGACCATGGCCGTTTGAGGTGGCAAATCACGCCGCGCCTGCTTTTCGCTATCGCCTGTGGCCGTCCAGGTACGCGCAAAGCTGGTTTCCCGCATGTTGTCGAGGACCTGGCGGTTCTTGACGTCATACAACTGCCAGGAGGTCAGCACGCTCATCCGACGTTCGACGTCATAGACCGTCCGAACGCGTTCCTTGCCATCGACCTCTTCTTCGACACGGCGCGTATCGACGTCGGTGAAGGAGTCCGAGTCGAAGGCTTCGAGCGTGACAATGCCGTCGCAGTTCTCCTGGGCGCAGATCCGTTCGGCGAGTTCCCAAGAGATGCCGGCTGCATCGAACAACGAACTGGCGACAACCTTGGATTTCAGGTCTGGCGTGACCACATCGAACCGTGGGGATGCCCCGAGCGCATTGGCCAGACCCTGGCGGGCGGACACTCGGCCTTCGGTATCGGCGCCAATCGCCTCACCGGTGAGGGCTCCTTCGAGGACCCCGAGAACGCCCTGCCCCACGTTCTTGGCGCGGCTGCGGTCGACCACCGCCAACGTCTGTACGTTCTGGGGCACCGCGAGGGCGGCGGGCTGCAGTACTTCAAGATTGATGGTTGAAGCGCACCCGGTCAGCATGCTCATGCCAAGTGCAACGATCGCGGTCCAAAGTCTCATCGTCCCCTCCAGGTTCGGGCTCTTCTACGACGACCCACGGGCCACGGCCTTCAAATTGCGGATCGTTGGACGAATCGGTAGAGTTCAGCTGGACGATGGCCAACCTCCTGTTCCCGTTCTCCCGTCGCCTCAAGCTGGCCCGACTGGATCATGCGGCGACGAAAGCTGTCTTTGTTGACGGTGGTGCCGAGAACTGCCTCATGAACGCGTTGCAATTGGCGCAGCGTGAAGGTCTCGGGCAGCAGCTGAAAACCAATGGGCGTGTAATCCAGCTTTCCCCGGATCCGCTTCACCGCCATGCCGAGGATGTCCTCGTGGTCGAACGCGAGCGGAAGGCGTTGGTTCGAGACGTCCCGAGGGTGAATGGGGCCTCCCGTTTGACCGCTCCAGGGCACATCTAGGGGAAAGAAGCGTCCGCGATCCGCCACTTCAAAGCCGTCGGCCGCAAGGAGCGCCACGTATGCCACCGAAACCACGCGGGTCCGAGGGTCTCGTTTCGGATCGCCAAAGGTGAAGAGCTGTTCGAGAAAGACGCCGGTTAATCCGCCCTTGTCGCGCAGCACCCGGGTGGCCGCGCCGCGCAACGACTCGTTGATGCCAACAAAGCCACCGGGACACGCCCACATCCCTTGATGAGGCGGGTTCTCCCGGCGAACGAGCAAGGCGTGGAGCCGATCGCCCAGTACGGTGAGCACCGCCAAGTCCACGGCCAACGAAGGCCGGTCGAAGGCGGTGGGGTCGTAGCTGGCAAGCCAGGCATCGTCATCCTTGGACATGGCCGCAGTCTATGCGCTGGTCGGGGCTTGCGTTAGCAGGATCGCCTAGGCGGGTCATGGTCGAGCGGATTCAAGAATTGCTTCAGTGGTGGCCTGCCGTGGGTGTCCCCGTGCTTGTCGTGGGTGTCCTTGTCCTGACGGTCCAGCAGTGGACCTTGTCGACACAGCTCATTGAGCTGCGACGAGACGTCAACGGGCTGGCCACCGAGGTGGTGCTCCTCCAACAAGAGGTTCGCCAGCTGAGGCGGGCCAATGAAGATGCTGTTTCTTCGGAAGCAAACGCCTCTCGGGCCAAACGACCGGCTCGGAACAAGTCCCGCACCAAACGCAAGTCCGGGAGCCGTTGATGGAGTGGGCCAGCGGATTGTCGGTGCGGACCAGCATGCCTTCCGCTTTGGCCGAAGTGCTGGCCCAAGTCGCGAAGGTCAACGGACCGGACCTCGTCTTGTGCTTCACCTCAGGCGGGCTCAACGCTCAGTTGGGGCCGCTCACCGACGCGTTGTCGGGTACCTTTCGCGATGCTTGCGTGATGGGAGCGGCGAGTCACGGCGTGATCGGAGGAAGTCGGGAAATCGAAGGGGATCCGGCGCTAAGCGTAGTGGTGGCCCGGCTTCCGGACGTGCAACTCGCTCCTTTCGTGGTCCATCCGGACGACGCCATTTGGTCAGCGGATCGATGGCGAGGTGAAGTGGCGGCGGCCCGAGGGGCGCTGTTGTTCTCCGACCCCTATTCGATCGACGTGATGCCTTGGCTGGGCACCCTGCAAAACGCGTGGCCCGGCGTGCCGATCGTCGGCGGCCTGGGCAGTGCCGAGGCTCGATTGGAAGGGCCTCGATTCGTGCTCAACGGGGCCCACCTGAATGGCGGCATCGTGGGGCTTGGATGGTCGGGCCGGGTCCGGTTCTCAAGCCGGGTAGCGCAAGGGTGCCGCCCCATCGGGGCCCCCATGTTCGTCACGCGCTCCGACGGCAACCACATCTTCGAACTCGACGGCCGACCCGCGGTCGACGTGCTTCGGGAACTTCACGAACAGCTCGACCCTATGGATCAGGCGCTGTTTGGGAACTCCTTGTTCATCGGGCTCCAGATGCGCGATCAAACGGAGTACGCGCAGGGCGACTTTTTGATCCGCAATGTGGTGGGGGTGTCGAAGGACCCGACCGCCCTGGTGATTGCTGCGGTTCCGGAGCGATTCGAAGTCGTTCAGATGCACCTGCGCGACGCTCGAGCCGCCCATGAGGACCTGAAGTCGGTCCTCGCGCCCGAAGCCTCTCCTCGAGGTGCGCTCTTGGTGTCGTGCGTGGGCCGCGGAAGGGGCTTGTTCGGAGAATCCAACCACGACAGCGATCAGTTTGCCGAGCGGTTTGGAACGGTCCCCTTGGGTGGGGTCTTTGCCAACGGCGAGATCGGACCTGTGCAGGGACAACCTTACGTACACGGCTACACGAGCGTGTTTGCCCTGTTCGAGGAAGAATGACCTCGCCTCTCGAAGCGACGCTTCATCCGAAACCGTGAGACCGACGAGGACGGCATGGACCTGTATGTGGTGACCTTTCGCAATCCGCACGACGGCACCGTCTCGACCCTGAAGGTGCGATCGGTCGAGGACTCCTTGCTTGGACCGGGCTTCATCTGCCTGTCGGACTTCGTGTTCGACACCAACGGCAAGCTGCATTTGCCGCACGAAGAGGCGATGATGAAGCGCTTTGAGACCACCAAGCGTCTGCACCTAAGCGTGTTCTCGATTCAGTCGATCGCCGAGGAGGGAGCCGAGCATCCCGGTCTACAGCTCGACACCGACCGAACGAACCTCGTGGTGCTGCCAGGCACGCTCAACGAAGATCCCACCACCTAGACGGTCCGGTCCACAGTATCTTGGCGGCGGAGGACGGGGATGCCGCCGACGGATGAGACCGAGATGACCGATGCGACCGCGCTGCCCACGATGATGGCGCCGGTTGTGAGTGCGCCGAGACGACTCGGCATGTTTGCTGGGGTCTTCACGCCGACCTTCCTCTCGATCGTAGGGGTTCTGCTCTATTTGCGAGTCGGGTGGGTCGTCGGGAATGCGGGCCTTGGCGAGACGCTCATCATGCTCGCTGTCGCGGCCATGATCGCCATCTGCACTGGCTGGTCGTACGCAACATTGGCGAGCAACACACGGGTCAACGACGGCGACACCTTCGCGGTGCTCAACCAGGGACTGGGCTTTGAAGTCGCGGGCACCCTGGGCATCCCGCTCGCCCTGTCGCGTCCGTTGCTCATCGCCATGCACATCTTCGGGTTTCGAGCTGGGCTCATCTACCTCGAAGGCTCGCTCCAAGAGTTCGCGCTCTATGTCGATATCGGCATTTTCGTCCTGTTCTTCATTCTCGCCTACCGGCTGCGGCGCCTTCCCTCAGCGCTTCAGTACGGACTGCTGGCGCTGATCGTGGCTTCGGTGGTCTCGATCGTCTACGGCCAAGTGCCCGAGGATGCTGCGCCGTATGAGCTGAACTGGTGGGGCAGCTACCCACCGTCTTCGCTCTCCGCGGACCAGAGCCTGACGTTTTGGCCGGTGTTTGCCATCCTGTTTCCTGCTTTGACAGGGTTTCTAGCCGAAACCCCGACCTCGGGGGGGCTCAAGGAGCCCCGTCGGGACATTCCCAATGGGACGATGCTGGCGATTGTGATGGCCGCATTGGTGTACGGGGGCGTAGCGGTATGGTGTGCCACCACGGGGACCATCGAGGTGCTGGTGTCGGACCCGCTCCACGTCATCCATCAGGCCTGGTCTCCGCCGCTCGTCGCCGCCGGACTGCTCGGTGCGACGGCAACCTCGGCCCTGGCGGGCCTCACCTCCGCTCCGCGCATTCTTCAAGGCCTGGGCAACGACCGCATCGTGCCATTCTCCGATGCCTTGTCGGAGACGATCGATGGCAAGCCTCGCAACGCCTTGCTCGTCACCGCCATCGCCACCTTCTTGTGCTTGTTGCTTCGCGATCTAAACGTGGTGGCGAGCATGGCGACGCTGTTCATCCTCGTGGCGTACGCGGCATTGAACGCGGCGGTCATTGTCGAACAGGGGCTTTCACTGATCAGCTTTCGCCCCACCTTCAATCCACCGAGGCTCGCGCCCTTCATTGGGTTGTCGGGATCGCTCGCCGCGCTCGTGCTGATCAGCCCGCTGTTCGGCATGGCATCCGTCATCGGAATGTTCGGCACCTTGCTCATCGTGCGGCGCCGAGGCCAGCCCCACGGCGCCGTCCCACGGAGCACGTTGTTCCTCGGCATCGCGGAGTGGGCCGCGTCAAAGGTGACGGGGGACGATGCCTCCAATCCGAAGGCTTGGCGACCGAATTTCGTGGTTCCGGTGGTCGATGCGGAACACCTTCGCGATTCCTTCCGGTTGCTCATGGAGCTCGCGCGACCCGAAGGTTCCATCCGCTTCATGGGCATCGCCACTCAGCAGCCCATCGAGAACCTGGGGCGGCGGCTCGGGCGGTTGTCGACCTCGATGAAGGAGCGGAGCGTCCGCGCCACGTGGTCCACCATCGACATGGATGATTTCGAGCGGGCCGTTCACGTCGGAACACTGGCCTTCCAGGGTGCGTTCTTGCGGCCCAACGTGATGTTCCTCCGACTCGGTCAGGAGCGCGCCCGCCGGCGGGAAGCCCAGCAAGCGCTCCAGGTGGCGACCCAGCTGCGCCTTGGGGTGGCGTTGTATTTGCCTCATCCTGATCAGCGCTCGGCCGACGATGAGGAAGAGCGATCGATCCGCCTGTGGATTCGGCGAGGCCCCCGCGGATGGGACCCCCACAGCGCCTTCAACGACACCAACCTCGATTTGCCGTTGCTTCTCGCGATGCGGCTCCAGCGGCTGTGGAACGGGCCCCTCGAACTCGCGACCTTTGCGCGGTCAGAGGCCGATCAGGTGGAGGCCGCGGCCTTCCTCGAATCGGTTCGCGACATGGCTCGATTGCCTCGAGGTACCGAGATTCAGGTGTTCGAAGGGCAAGAGTCCGAAGGCTTGACCGCGGCACCGACCGTCGATCTCACCATTGTGGGGTTCAAGGCCAAGCCCGAGTTGCAGTGGGCCGAGTCCACGATGTGGACCGCCCGGGGGTCCTGCCTCTTCGTGCTCGACTCGGGCCGGGAAACGGCCCTCGCTTAAGTGCGTACGCCGAGCATGCGGAGCAGATCCGTCATGATGGCCAGGGCGAGGCTTGCCAAGGCCTCGGGCACCCCCTGGTGGGCTTGAAGCTGCCGCACGCGTCTCGCCAGCCGTTCCAACAGGTCGACTTGCTTGCTGGGATCCAGCGTTTCCGCGGCCCGTCGGACCACGGACGGCGCTTCGAACAGGCTGCGCAGCAACAAGCGGGTGTGTCCGTCCTCCTGGCCCGTCCAACCGGGCATCGTGGCTTCCTGGAGGTGGCGCACGGTCCGCAATACGGCGTGGCTTGAACCAAACGACTCGAGATCGAGGTGCGTGGTAGGAAACTGCCGCATCTGGCCCGGTTGGCCCTCGAGCAAGCCCAGCCGAGGAACCGCCCAGATCCAGTCGAGGGACCAAGGAGGGTGCGGGTCGACGTTTAAGGCAGCGGCGATGCGAGAAAACAGCACATTGGCGGTAGGCCACTCCCGGGAAACCACCATCGACATTCGGCGTGGCGTAATCAACGGTGCGACCGGCACGGATTGCAGCAGCTGTCCGCGTTCCATCCATCGCCACCGCTGGGCGATGGCGTCATGGTTGGCGAAGTGGTCGCGCTCCTTCAGCGTTCGCACACAGATGCTGCATTTGGCGCCCAGCCGCACCAGCTTGTGCCGGGTCAATGCCAGCTCCCGCCCAAGATAGAGGCTCGACCCATCACTGCGCCGAAGCAGGGCTGGCGTGCGTCCCGCGTCCCGAGCAAGCACGAGCCCGTCGTCGATGACCACATCGTCGCGTGAGAGTCCCTCGTCGACCACCACGTGAACCCCATCCTCGAGTTCACTCCGCCGCATTCGCTCGCTGACGTCGAGGCCAATGCCCTCGTAGAACGCATCGAGGGTGACGACCGCTTCCTCGACGCGTGCTTCATGGGCCGTGACCGCCTCGGGGTCGAGGCGCCATCCCACCGTCGGGTGAGGCTCGGGCGGCGACTCTCGAGGGTCCCAGCGATGTTCGCGAGGTCCGCTGTCGTCGATGAGGACGAAGGTGCGAACGTCATGTCCGAGCGCGGTCAGGGTGTTTGCGATTGCATGGGCGACGAACACCCGTCTGAGCTCAGGAGCCCGACGCAGGGGCCCCGGAGCCTCCACTCGGTCCACATCGACGACAATCGATTCAGGGCGCTCGGCGCGGGGCCAGTACCGACCCGCTTCATGCGCCTGGAAGAGTCGCCGCACCGCCTCTGTTTGGTCGGTCCACAGATGAACGATGCCCGCGTTGGCTTGAACCCGAGCGATGAGCCCGTCCGGAGACACCTGGGCGGCGAGGGCTCTTGCGACGGGTTCGGAACGGCGACCCGCTGCGTTCGCCCATCGTCGGCAGTCGACGACCACATCCCCTTCGGTGGGGGCTTTGCTGATCGCGATATCGCGCGGGTATTCGAGGCCCGGCATGGCCTCTTCGATCCAGGGTCCGAGGCGTTCAAGGACGTGTTCGATCAACACCGAGCAAGCCCCGTGCTTACTCGCACCAGTCGGCGACCGTATAGGCCGTGGCCCGCCGAGCCATGCGATGGCCACTCCACGCGTGCGGATCGGCGACCGACTCGAGAAGGGCGCGTTGCGGGGTAGCCAGCTCTGCACGCACTTCTCGGCCGTCTGGGCACTCCACATCGAACTTCACCGACGTGAGCGAGCGACTCCCAAACCGCACACTCCACTCGGGGCAGCTCGTCGGATGGTCCGCATCGAGGGGCGCCACCCAGGCCACCATGCAGGGGGGCTCCACGCACTGAACATCGATGATCTCATGAGGCAGGTCGCACTCATCGAGGATGTCCTCAATGGTTGGACCGAAGCCATACTCGGAAAACTCGTCAGGCACGCGCTCGGCCCACTCGCCCGCCGCGGGGTTGCCCTTGAGAAGGGGCTTCAGCCCTGGTGGAATGTCGGCTTCCGGGGCTTGGTTGGGGACGTCGCTAGGGGTCGGCCGAGGCGCTGCCGCGGGAGCCTCCGGAGCCGTTGGAGACGCCACAACGGAAGAAGGGGCGGGCTTGACCGGTGGCGGGGCGGGCGCGTTGGTGCGAGTCGCGAGATAAGCGCCGCCGACCAAAACAAGCAAGGCGACTCCCAGCCCTGCCATCAGTCGCAGTTGCATGCATGCTCCGTGTCGAGATCGATGGCGGTAACCAGGCGGGTCTCGGTTTCACAAGCCGCGAAGACCATCCGCGCATTTTGACCGTCGCGCGTCACGCCCTCGACCGCGTGAGAGGGGCAGCGCCCGTCGAGGCGCGTCCGCTCGGGGACCCATCGTCCTTCCTCAAGGAGCTGCCGAACTTCGACTTGGTCGAACTTGCGGCACCGCATTCGACATCGACCGTGGTGGGTGAAGCGAAGGGGTCGAGTCCGCCACGCCTCGTCGGCATCTGCGGCCTTGGGTTCCGGACGCCGGAGTTGTGCGGGGTCGAGCAACGGAGCCTGAGGCGGTGCCGCAGGGGGAACCTCGGGTTGCAGCGCACACGAAAGCCAGAACCACACCACAGGGCCTCCCGCCGGGCGCACCCGGCAGGGGCGTCCTTATCGCGATGAGCCGGTGAATGGGCACGCTTCGGGGTCACCGGCGGAAGCGATGCGGGGGTCGGTTCCGCCTTGCCAAATGCCTGTGCCATCGGCGGACCAACAAGACCCAAAGGCGAGGCGCTCCCCGGCAATGTCGATCTCACCGCCCGCAAATCCTCCTTCGGCGGTATGGATCGTGCCCAGCTGGCCCGGCCACGTGAAGTCATCCGTGGTCACCGCAAAGCGGCCGTTGAACGCGAACTGGTCGGGTCCTTCGAGAAACCAGTAGCCATCGAACGTGGGCGCGGTCCCATAGCGAGCCTCGACCCGTCGACCGACCTCGGGATCTTGGACCACGCTGAACTCGAGCGTCTGCAACCGTCCCTCAATGGCGAGGTCCAGCACATCAACCACTCCGTCGAGTTCCCACCGCCAGGCCGATCCATCGGCATCCGAACGGCTGGTCCCAATCGTCTGGAACGGACCGGCCTCGGTTTCGGCGACGTCGATGCGCACCTCGAAAATGTCCTCGCCAAGCTGCACCACGTCCGCCTGCACCCACATCGTTTCGAGCCGCTGCCCCCCCGACGGGCCCTCCGCGACGGGTACGGTCAGGGCGGTGGGGGTCCAGGTTCGCCGCTGTGCCGTCCGTCGGTTCGCGCCGACCTCGCGAAGCTGGGCACAGATTTCGACCGGGAAGGAGAGGAAGTCAGCGTAGGCCGAGACCGAGCCTAGCGTGGTGGCCAGCAGGGGCGCAGTCGCATCGGTGGGCACCACCGCACCGAGCGCAGCTGGAGGAACCACGTCTTCCCGCGCAAGGAGCGCTTCGAGAAATCGAGGTTCTTCCATGAAGGGTGCGTTCGTGATGGGCGCTCCACAACCGGCCAGGCCCCCGATCAGCAGCCAGCGAAGCTTGCGCGAAATCAGAACCGGTAGCCTAAGGTCAACAAGGTGTCGGAGAACGCGGGCCATCCTTCGTTGTCCTCCCAACTCGTGACCATCAGGTTGATGTTGAATTGCAAATCGCCGACGAAGCGTCCGTGGTGAATCCCCACCCAGGTGTTGACGCCCATCCCGAGCCCGAGCGCGGTTTGTCGGTCTACCCCGAACTCGGGGAACTCCCTTGAAAGCCATACGATTCCCCCTTGCGCCCCGATGCCGGCGCGAACCAGGCGTGGACGTGTGGCGTAGCCAACCACCCCCAGTGCGGTCGTCGACGTTTGCAACGCTTCCACGGCCGGCAGCCCGTCAAACTCCCAATTCGTGGTCGCTCTGCCCGAAAGTACATCGAATCCCCAATAAGAGCGGTTCCGAGAAAGAAATCGCGCCTGTAGCCCACCGACTAAGTGGGGTGCGAAGTACTGAGAGGCGTAGTTGACGTTGCCGAAGCCTCGACCGCCAATGATGAAACGGAGCGACAGGTCGGGAATCCGCGACCGTCGAACTTGCCGATCGATGTCGCCCCGCGACGCGGCATCTTCGTAGGACACAACGGTGAAGTCCTCGGCGATGACCGTTCGGGTCTCCCCCCTTCGGACCTCGACCTGGGCCTCCTCGACGTAGCCGGGCATCCGTTTGTGGACGAAGAAGCTGCCCGGGGTGACCGCGAGGGTGAGGGGCTGGGTCCCGTCGACCTCCGCCACGTACCGCCGACGCGACTCGTCCCAGACGCTGAAGGCCCCTTCCAGATCCCCGAGGAAGGCGATTCGCGCGGTCGCCGCTTCGAGCCGGGTGAGCACCACATCACCCGCCCCCGACAGGTCGAAGTCGCCATGAGGGGTTTGCGTCTCGGGGGCATCTCGGGTCCGAAACGCCGTTTCTGCGTAGACGTAGGCATAGGTCTCGGCCAGGCTGACGAGGCCGTCACGATCGAGATCCGCTCCTCCCGAGAGCGCAGTGTGGAGGTAGTGGGTGAAAAACCCTCCCCCGATCTCTGAGGACTCTTGAGATAGCTCACTCGCTGCGCTGCTCGTGAGAATCGCGGTCCCTTGCATGGATTCAGCCGTGGGTGTCGCAAAGGCCATCGGAGGCCCCCGACGCCCTCCTTTTCGCCGAACCAGTGCCCCAGATTGACAGGCGTCAACCATGACAATGCGAATCTGGGCGCCGGTTTGTTCGATGCGGTCTCGCAACAGGTCGTACGAGAGTTTGGTGGTGCCCAAATGCAGCGATTCATTATCGCCGTGGCCCGAGTAGTAGACCACGAACGTCACGCGGTCCCCATCACTGGTCCGTTCGAGGGCTTTGATGGTGAGGCGCTCGAGTTCGGCGAGGAGGCCCCGGGTGGTCGCACCCTTGACGATCACGGCATGCCGTGGCTCCATCCCGCCAAAACGGACGAAGAGGTCGCGCATCTTCTGGGCGTCGGTCTCCGCAAAGACGAGCGGCTGATCCCCTGTGGATCCGTGGTTGTTTCCCACGAACAGCCCGAATCGCACGTCGGCGGCCGATGCGAAGGCCGTCCAAAGGAGGAGCCAAACGGGGATCATCGGCGCTTCACTTCGGCGGTCGCCACCCCATCAACCGCATCGAGACGACGAAGGCCCGCATGGCCTTGATTCCAGTACGTTTGTCGCACCAGCGCCTTGGCTTCGTCGGCCGGGCGATCGAAGACGGCGACGAAGACTTCAGGCCCGGGTGCCCCGTCCAGCATCACGGTACCGGGCAGCTCAACGACCTCCAGGGCCTCGAGCGGTTCGGGGGCAACGCCCTCGATGGGGAAGAACACCGAGATCATGCCCGTGCCGTCCACCGAAAGGAGCACTACGCCCGAGTGGTCGCTCCGAACGACCCGAAACCCAAGGACGTCGCCTGCACCTACGGGAGTGGCGGGATCGTAGGGGTGCAGTTCGCCACCTTGGGCAACGAACAACTGAAGCGCTTCGCCACCCCGAATCGCATAGGCCGCATCGGTCGAGGCCTCGCGGTTCGTGAAGATGCCAAACACGCCGATAAGCACCGCGGCTGCGAGCAACAACCCGGAGACCACCCCGGGAAACACCCGTGGGCGTCGACGGCTAGCCAGGTTCACCACGGGTTCTGGGGGTTCGCCACGCGCAGAGTCATCGACCTCTGGGTCGATGAGGGCATCATCGTAAATCGGCGTCGGAGATTCGTCGGGCAACGCGGCGGCTCGTGCCCGCAGGGCCGCGATGTCGAGGGCGGGCAGCTCTGCTTTCGCCTTTGGGATCGCCTCGAGATGCGCACGGCTGCGGTCGTCGAGGGCCGCTTCCACCTTTGCAGCTTCCTCGGGGGAGAGTTCACCGGTCATATACCGGTCGAGAACCAGCTTCGAGAGGTGATGGGGTTCGTTCATCTCGCGACTCCGGCAATGACGCCCAACCGTTGGCGGGCACGGACCAGAAAGTTGTGGATGCGCTTACGCACCGTTGGAACGGATAGGCCGACCAACGCCGCCGTTTCTTCCCGCGTGCACTCGTCGAAGTACGTATGGACCACGCAGGCGCGGGTCTGTGCATCGGCCTCATCAAGCAAGTCTAGGATTCGGCCAAGATCTTCATGGTCCTCAACCTCTCGACTCAACGCTGCGGGAACCACTTGGTCGCTATGCTGGTCGAGCTTCTGCTGACGCGACGAACGGTTGCGCAGCTGGTTGAGGCTGTAGTTCGTGGAGATCTTGTACATCCAGGTGAGGGGGCTCGCTTGTTGGCGGAAGGTCTCGGCGTGCTTGATGACCCGCGCGAACGTCTCCTGCACCGCATCCCGAGCCGCCTCATCATCGCGTAGAATCGAGCGACAACGATGATAAAGGACGGCGGCATAGCGGTCGTAGAGTTCGGCGATCTCGGCGTCGGTCAATTCCATGAACGGGACTCGTCGGATAGACCCGCCAAGCGGGCGGAAGGAAAACGAAAACACGGCGCGGGCGATTGGTACCACCGTAGTCGCTCCGGTCGAGCCTCTGGTCGCGGCGAGGACGTGCGTGCGCAAAACAGGATTCGAGGAACGTCACGAACCGATCGTCGTTGGCGATCCTGACGTCGGCCGAACCCTGGGAGAGGCGTTGCTCTGCCAGGGTGACGTCGACCGCGGGACCCACGGGTTTCACACCTACCCTGCGGGATTGCATCCCGACGCGGCCCAGCGCCTTGTGCATGCTTTTCCCGGCTCGGTGCTCGACCCGTTCTGTGGCGGCGGCACCGTGTGCGTCGAGGGCCGCATCGCGGGAAGGGTCACGGTGGGAAGCGATGTGTCGCCGGTAGCGCTCATCGTGGCGCGGACGCGGACGACCACCGAAACCGAAGCCGTGCTCACCACGTTTCGCTCGGCGGCCCGCAAAGCGACCGAACGAGCCCGGTCGGCTCGCGACCTGCCTCCGCCCAACATCTTGCGGGTGGTGGAGCCTTGGTACGCTCCGGCGGCACTGACTGAACTCGAGTCGCTTCGTCGATCGATCGCCGAATCCGATCCAGCGGTGCGGGATCTCCTGTGGACCTGCTTCTCCTCGATCCTCGTGAAGGTGAGCTGGCGCAAATCGGACACTTCGGCGAAGCGCGTCAAGCACGTTCGCCCCGCTGGCACGACGGCGGTGCTCTTCCACAAGAAGGTCCGCGAACTCGGTCGACGCATTGCAAGCCTGCGTGAACTCGTGCCGGCCGACACGCCGCCCACCACGTTTTGGTACCAAGATGTGCGGCGGTTGACGCTCCCTGAGCCGGTTGACGTCGCGATTACGTCCCCGCCTTACCCAAGCACCTACGACTACCTTTCCCTACAGCATTTGCGGCTCGTGTGGATGGGGCTTCGAGACGAAGGGCGCGAGATTGGGGCGCGCCGCCAGTGGCGCGAGGGCGAACGGCAGGCCCGACGCCAATGGCGAGAAGACACCGTGGCCTGGACCCAGAACGTTGCCGACCAGCTCCGACCGGGTGGTCATCTGGTGGTCGTGATCGGGGATGGCGTCACGCCTGCGGGCAGCGTCGATACATCGGCGGTGACGGAAGACGCGGCGAAGGCCGCGGGACTCGACGTGGTGGCCCGAGCCAGCATCGAACGAGTCGATCACGCGCGAGAACGCATGCGATTCGAACACGCATTTGCGTTCGCGAAGACCAGGAGTTCGGAGGGAGAATGATCGAAAGCCGAATCTTGCAGGCGCAGTTTCCAAACGACGGCGTACTCGAGTGGATCGGCATTCGTCCTGCGCGTCATGCGCCTATGGAGGAGCGCGAATCACTCGAGGCCATCGCTGACAAAGGGCTAGCGGGCGATCGGACGGCGGCGGGACGTGGGGGTGGCAAACGCCAGGTCACGTTCATCCAGGCCGAGCACCTTCCCATCATTGCGGCCCTCTTGAAACGCGACGAACTCGATCCCATGATCCTCCGTCGAAACATCGTGGTGAGTGGCATCAATCTCACGGCGTTGCGCGGCCGACGGTTCCAAATCGGTGAGGCCATCTTCTTGGGTACTGGGCCGTGTGCACCATGCTCCAAGATGGAAGAGGACCTTGGAACCGGGGGATACAACGCGATGCGGGGCCACGGAGGCCTCACCGCCAAAGTACTGCGCGGAGGCTTCCTGCGCAGAGGTGACGCGGTACGTGCGCTTCCCGACGAGTCCGACTCGGACTGATGTGGCATCCATCGCCAATGCCGCGGAGTGGTCGATAGGGGAGATTTGGCGCAGGGGAAGGAGACTGTGGTGTCCTCGTTCCTTCGTCTCGGCGTGCTTGCTGTACTCGGATGTCGCGCCCCCACCGAACCTCCGCCTCCAGTCGAGGATTCGACGGGGCCCGAACCGGTTCCCACCCAACCGACGGCGGCCGTCCCGACGGGTGATACAGGCCCGGCGCCGGTGGACCGAGGCCTTGAGTTTCCCTCCGATGCAGGCGTTCTCGATGTGACCGACCCCTTCTTCGGGGTGATTCCCGATGACGGCATCGACGACACGGTCGCATTGCAACGCTTGTTCGACCTCATGACGCCAGGGTCGCTCATCGTGTACCTGCCCGAAGGGACGTACGACCTTTCCGGGCCCGTAGAACTGCGCAAGGTGCGGTTTCAGGCCGAGGCGGAAGATCTCGCCTACACGGGTTGGACCCTGCAGACCGATGGCGAACGCACCTGGCTCGAGGCCACCGATCCGGGAACCGGTCCCGATGATGCGGGCCGCATCACCTTTACGTTCGATGCGATCGCTGCGAACCGGGCGATGAGCCTGTCCCACCGGGTGCCCGGCGACAATGGCAACGCGTTCTACTACCGCGTCAATGGTGGCGAGTGGCGAAACAACGGACGGCCCTTCAACGGCAATGACGCCTGGCGAAGCGGTGTCGTCACGACGAACATCCCGTTGGACACCGGAAGCAACACCGTCGAGATTGCGGTCGATGAGCCTGGGTTCGCCATTGACAGCATCAGCATCCAGTACCTGTCGAACTACCTCAACGACACCATCATCCAAGGCGCCGGTCGCGACCGTACGATTCTTCGGTTGGCTGACGGGCTCACCGATGACGAAGGGGAACCTCTGAACGCGGCTGTCCTGGGGTGGGAGAGTGGGGTTGAGCAGTTCTTCCGCACCGCGGTGCGCGACCTCACCCTAGATGTGGGGCAAGGCAACCCGCTGGCCGATGGTCTTCGATTCCACGGCAACAACCAGTCGACGGTGGCCGACGTGCGCATCGTCGCCGGGCCCGACTCGGGCGATGTCGGTCTTGACCTCGCCCATACGGCAGCGATCGGGCCCATTCTGGTGCGAGATCTGCTCGTCGAAGGCTTCGATGTGGGAATTCATTCCGCCTGGCAAAACGCGAGTCGCACATTCGAACGCATCGAAGTCCGAAACCAGCGAACCTACGGATGGGTAAACGAAGCGGCGAGCACCATCTTCGTTCGGGGATTGACAAGTGACAACGCAGTCACCGCGTTTCGCAACAGCAGCTGGCGCTTGCCGGGCGATGGACAAGGGCGCGTGGTCCTCATCGACAGTACGCTGACCGGCCTGCCCGGCGCGAAGAAGGTCGACGCCATCCATTCGTTGGGCAATCTGTACGCTCGAAACGTGTCAACCTCGGGCTACGCAAGGGCCTTAGACAACTTCAATCAGGCGCCCTTTCGGGCGTACCGCGGTCAAGATGGCGTGGACGGTGACTTCATCGGGGAATGGTGGACGTCGGGCGCCAACTCCGGAGACGGGGGCGGGCTCGCGCGGTCCTTCCCTGGGGCCGACACCATGCCAGGTCTGCCCATCGAGGATGCGCCGACGGTGGCTTGGGACCCACCCGAGACCTGGGAAGGTCCCCAGAGCTTTCCCATCGAGCTCGAACCCGGGGTGATGAGCGGGTTTCCGAACGATGGCATCGATGACACGGCAAGCATTCAAGCCGCGATGGACAGCGGAGCCTCCACCATCTACCTGCCTAATGGAAAGTGGACGGTCAACGGCCTCATCGAGGTGCCGGCGACGGTACGGCGGTTCCTCGGCACCGAGGCATCGATGAACGCCGCAGACGGAGAACAGGGCGTGGTCCGATTGCTGGCCGGCTCCGATCCGTTGATCGTCGAGCGTTGGGCCAGCTTCTTCTTTGGCGGAGCCCCCGTCATCTTCGAGCACGCTTCGGACCGTACCGTCGTGTTCAACGACGTCACCGGCCTGCGCTACGAGCCCGTGGCAACCCCGCCGGGCGACCTGTTCTTGCAAGACACCGTGGGGGAATCCATCCGGTTTGTCGCGGGCCAGCGCGTGTGGGCCCGACAGCTGAACATCGAGACGGACAATACCGATCCCGACGCCAACCTTCCGGCCAAAATCGTCAACGAAGGGGCCGAGGTGGTCGTCCTTGGATTCAAGACGGAGTCGGCAGGGGTCCACGCTCGCACCACCGACGGTGGAGTGACCGAGTTGCTCGGCAATCTCCAAAACAACTTTTTCGGCCGCGATACCCCCCAGTACGAGGTGGTTGACGCCACCTTCGGCATTGTGGTCAACGTGTTGGTGAACAGCGAGCCCGATACCACCTACGGCACGGTGGTCG
Source organism: Myxococcota bacterium (assembly GCA_039208735.1). Lineage (GTDB taxonomy): Bacteria > Myxococcota_A > UBA796 > UBA796 > DRPG01. The sequence goes on from JBCCQY010000014.1 coordinate 81,110, forward strand.
AGACCCAGAATGGCGTGACGACCGAGGGATTGGTCAACGCAACGGGCTACGTGGCGTTGGATTCGGCAACCCTGTGGGACCTTCGCGGCGAGGTCGTGCTGGACGATGTCGATGGTGTGTATGAAGGGGTGTGGGAAGAAGTGGATTCCTTCCCACGGGGTCACATTGGCACAGGCTACCGCTTCGCGGAGGGCGAGGCGGCCAATCGGGTCACCTACACCCCTGAACTCCCCGTCGCTGGCGACTACGAAGTCTACGTGCGGTGGGTGGCGGACTGGGGGGGCCAGCCGCATAGCGGGCATGCGATGCAGGCCACCTTCGAGGTTGTCCACGCCGCGGGAACCACGCCCACCACCGTCAATCAAGACGTGACGAGCGACGGGTGGTTTTCGCTAGGCGTCTACGGTTTCGAAGCGGGTTCGGCCGGCTCGGTCCAGCTCTCGGGCGCAAACGCGGATGGGCGAATCCTCACCGATGGGGCGCGTTTCGTGCGGCAGTGACGTGAATCACTCGGATTGGCCCTCGTAGTCATCGTACTCGTGGTACTTCAGGGCCTGCCCGCGGACCCGTTCTACCGGATACTTGGCCTCGGCCTTGCGCAGCTTCGCATCAAGGGCCGACGCCAGATCGATGCCGGCTCGATCGCAAAAGTTCAGCAGGCATATGAGCACGTCGGCTGCTTCGTCCGCGACCTTGGCGGCTCGCGGAGGATGAAGCGGCTGCGGCCCCTCGTCGGTGCACCACAGGTAGAGTTCGAGCAGCTCTCCCGCCTCGACGGACAGCGCCATTGCAAGGTTTCGCGGTGAGTGGTACCGCCCCCAGTCCCGCGCCTCCGCGAATGCGCGGACCCGGGCCGAAAGGTCGGCCAGTGTGGGTTCGTCGCTCAACGGCGCCTCGCCTCGGCCACCAGGTCGCCCACCGTCGAGGGCAACGCACCCTTGAGCGCCTTGTCCTGAATCCAGCGGGCCAACGTTCCGCTCCGCGAGCACACTTGATAGGCGACCTGAATGCCGTCGTCGACGGCGGTGAGGTACCAGCCACCGATGTTGACCGACAGTTCGACGGCCGAAGCGTGCCGCGTCCGGGTCGCGGTGACGAAACCCTTGTGGTCCGTATCGGACGGTAGCGGTGACCAGCGCACGACCCGTCGTCCCTCGGCCTGCTCCATCGTGGCGCGGACAAACCAGAACCGGTCACTCACGATCGCGACGTCTAGGTACTGGTAGTACTCGAGGAGTTCGTCGGTTCGCGTGAGCCACTCGCTCTCGGTAATCTTGGCCGACGACCAGCGCACGGCGCTCACAGGGTCTTTCGCGACGGCGAAGAGTCTGTCCAGTTCGACATCGCCGACTTGGGTTACGGCGCGAAAGCAGCTTTCGCCTTCGACTTCAGCCATCGAAAGCGTGACTTGACCCACCGCCCAATGCTTCGATTCGCTCACCGTCGTCCATTGCGCAGTCTCGAGCTGCGCATGGGTTGGTGCGGCCAACGCGGCCGACAGCGAAAGGATCATCTCTCCTCCGAAACGGCAGCCTCAGCCACGGTAGGCCTCTGGCTGCTCGATGCGGCTCAGCACCCAATCGAAGCGTCCGGTGGTGATCTTCGAATCGCAGTAGCCACAGATTCCGGTCTCCGCGACGCGATCGAGGGGAGCGCCACAGTTCGGACAGCCCGGTTCATCCCCTCGCGAAGTTCCGTCGGTTCCCGCCGCGCGGAGGAAGGTCCAGTACTCTGAGAATTCACGAGCCACTCGGGCATTTCCCCCAATGACATGGCCTCGAGCATCAACGATGCTGTCGCGCATCGCGCCCCAGATCCGCACGGTGATGGACTCGTACCACGCGTCGAGCTCGACCTTGACAATCCTGACCCTTCTCAACACGACCTCATCGAGGCGATTGCGCAATCCGTGGGCCGTATAGCGCTCCACCCAAAAGCGAAGGCTCTGGTACATGCGATCGGTGACGTAGGGCCGCGCATCGTGCCACGTGCCGGCCGACCAGGCTCGTTGCACGGCATGGTAGACGCGGTCCACGCGTTGGCCAAACCGGGCCGAGTCAAATTGCGGATGGCGCGCTTGCATCGCTCGCATCGATGCCGCGAGGTCCACCGCCTGAACCATTGGCACATGAACCGAGCCCTCGGTGCCTCCGCTGGTGAATCCAACCTCGGGAATGACGGCTCGGCGTCGTGCCGTGACGACTGCAAATCGCGCTTGCCAAGCTAGCTGTCCAGCGGTAATCGCGGTGCCGCAGTTCGTGCATGCGCCGAACGGCGTCACTTCGATTGCAGCACCGCAGCTCGGACACCCCAGGGCGAGGGCTTGCTCTGGGGCCTGGCTCCGTGCGTCGTGGTGACGCTGAAAGACCCATTGCTCACGAAGCATCACCCGCTGTTCCGTGCCGTTGTGCAGGCGTTCGGTTTGGGTGGAATCGAACCGCACCGTGAGGTGGTCGTACTGTCCCCGTCGCTCCGCCTTCACGATCGAGACCCCACCGACGACCACCTCGTGAACCCCCGCGGCTCCCGGGTGGCTCGACTCGAGCTTCTCGCGCGCTTCGGGGGCTACGAAGGGGACCAGAAGCGCCCATTCCTTGTCACCGCGACCCAACGCCTCATGGGCACGCCGATGCACGAGCAGGGCGAAATCAAGGAACACGGTAATCGAGAAGCCAGGATCGTGGTTCTTGAGCGCCTTGATGCCCACCGTGGCCTGGCCAGGACGGGGCCCGCTCACGGTGACGTCCGGAAGTCGGGCACTGCGATGAACTTGGTGCTGCCCCTGTTCGGACCAGAACGTCCGGGCGTAGAGGAACCCGCACGTCATGATGAGGAGGGGCACGCCAATGACGGGCTGCTCGATGCAGAGCTGCAACAGTAGGATGAGCAGGTCGAGCGGAATGCCATCGCCTCCTCCGCCGCTTCCTCCGCTGCCACCTCCACCGTTGCCTCGCCCAAACGACTCTCCTCCGCCGACCCTGGCCAGAGCATCTTCAGGACAGAGGAGCAGGACGGCGAGAAGGCCCAACCCTACCCAAACAAGCCAACGCTCAAGGCGCGGTCGCGTCACGCCCCCCTCCGCAAACGCCACAGCTGCCAAGGCGCATCTGCCTGACCCGCGGCTCGACAAAGGCCAAGGACGCGCAACCCACACTGCACTTCGATTCGCTCGTGCCACGCATCCTCCTCGACCAAGAGCCACGCAGCATCGGGGCCTCCAGGGGGCACCCCTGGCCCCTCGGCCCAGAAGCCCAATGCGCGAGCTCCGGCGGGAGTCAGGTACGGCGAGGAGGACCGGCTTGTTGCATCGGCGGCGGCCAGCCGGTCGATCTCGGCGTTGACCTGAACGAACAACACATCGAACCCGTCGGCGTCGAGCGCTTCGGCACGAGCCAGCAACGCCCGTCGGGCCGCAGGCCAGTCCGGATCAATCTCGATGGTCGACGCGGCGATCGGAACGGTTCGCAGGCACACGAAATCTGCCGCGTCGTGGGTCAGGGTTGCTTCGACCCACTCGGTTTGCTCTTTATCGTGGATCAACGCGTGCGCCGTGAGTTGGGTGTCGTCCACCTGACGGATGTGGATCGGACCCACCGAGGCGGCGAGGTGCTCCTCGAGTGCCCGGCCGATGCGTTCCGACCACGCCACCAACGAAAACGTGGCGTCGATTTCAGACATTCGGGTGGACTTGGCTTCTCGCAACCAAGCCCCTGCCATCAGTCCGCGGTGCCGCACGGTCGCATCATCGAGCCCCGATCGGGTCTTCGGGGATGCCACAACGGCGCCAATCACCCACCAGAGACCCAGGTTGAGCCCAACGACCCCGAAGATCGAAAGGTCGTACGTGAGGTCAGACCACCGCAAAAACGGGAAGCCTAGGGTCATCCCAATCAGCAGCCCACCCGTGACGCCGATCAGTGCATTGCGCAACGCCGCTGGCCAGGCATCGAGCCGGTCGTAGAGGTGCATCACCGAATCCGGGGCGCGTCGTCGAGGTCCAGCTTTCGGGCCCCTGTGTGCGGAACGTGCTCCGCGAGAAGTTCGCCGATCGCGTCGAGTCCCGACAAGAATGCGGTGAGGTCGCTCGATGAACAATGCCCTAGCGCATCGCCCCATTTTCCCCGGGGAATTCGAGCCTCAAGTCCGACATCGGGAATGAGTTCGATCTCGCCTTCCCAAGCACTCACGTACACGAGCAATCCGGTTCGGAGCGGGGTGGCATGAACGGCTTCGAGATGGAACTCGGCCGCGGCGGCTTGGCGCACCTGATTGAGCTTGCGATCCGCGGAGGCAAGCCAGGTGGAGGCTCGGTGTCCGGTCAGTCCCCAGCTGGCTACGATGAACACGAAGGCCAGATCGACAATGGCAAGCACGGGGTGGATGGTCACCGGCAACGCCAAGAGCACCACGAAGGTGATCAGGGCGGCCACCGCACCTCCAACTTGGGCGAGGTCGCGGTAGTTGCCGGATTGGGTGGCCGCAACAACCACGACTTCAGCGTCGGTTTTGCGTTCAAGCTCGGCCACCTTGGTGGCCACAGCGGCCCGAAAACGGTCGTCAGCGTGCAGCATGGACCCTCAGATCGTGATGAGGCGAAAGGGAGCGTCGCGCATGAAGCCACATCGCTCATAGACCTTCACGGCCGCGACGTTGGCTTCGTTGACGTGCAACGTCACGCGAGGGGCACGACGCAGCAAGCGACCCCCTAGGGCTGCGATCCCTTGTTGGGCCAGACCTTGGCTGCGATGGGCGGGAGGCACATAGGTTCCCCCGATCTGGGCCCCTTCGGCATGCTGGGTTCCCACGTTGACTTGGAAGACGATCGCGCCGTCACGCTCGATGACCCAAGTGCGTCCCGCCTTCACCCGCTCCTTGACGATGTGGTCGTGCAGTTGGGGATCCGCCCCCACAGGGTCGACCCCTAGATCCTCACGTTCCATCGCCGCTGAAAAATCAGCGATGACTGGCCATTCTGGGTAGGTCGCACGCCGAAATCCGTCGGTTTCGGGGCCCGGAGGGGCCTCTGTGAGCACGTACAAGCGCTGGTCGAAGTGCGCTCGGCCACGCCGTCCGCGGGCCCACTCCTTCCACAGCGCGTCGGTCGCCTCGCGCGGTCCCACCATCAGGGTGGGGGTGCGAATGTGAAACAGGTGGGCCCCAATGCGGGCCGCGTCGTGGGGATCGGGGCAGTAGGGCACGGCGAGTCGACGGGGCAGCAACAGCGCAACGCCGCAGAGTTCGCCATCCTCGAACGCCCCGTACCATCCGCCCCGAGACACCGGGTGAGCCGCAAGGAAGCCCAACAGGAAGAGATTGACGACCACATCCTGTTCCAGCAAGCGACGGATCCCCGCTTCGTCCGCCTGCGTAAGGCGTTCGACGCCGTCCATCATGCCTCCTCGGAGTCGCCAGCTCATGCTACGGACCCTCTTGACCAAAGGAGTGGGCGATGGTGCCAAGCGGCCCCAAGGCGGTCTCTGTCCTGGAAAGCGGTGAAGACGATGGTTGGGTCCCCAAGCCAGGGTGGTACCCCGAAATGACTCCGCAGGGCGAGACTCGCCTCACGGTGAGTGTCGGACATCAGCGTCTCCCCGCTGTGCATCAGGCCTTGGTTCGGGCCATGCCGGCTCCCCTGTCCGTTCTGTATCGGCAGCGAATCGACCGTTCCGCCGTCGAACAAGGCAAAACCCCTCCGCAAGGCCAGCCTCCGCGAGACTTCGTTGCGGTGTCGTTGTCGACCGACACGGTGATCGCGGCGCTGCAAGCCGCAGCGGATCTTGTCTACGGTGACGCTCGTAACGAGGTGTGGGTTCGAAGCGCCCAGCACGACCAACTCGTGCTCGATGAGGATGGGGTCGTCTACGTTTACCCTGACGACCCAGTGTTTCGCGATGCGCTTCGGGCGGAGTCGCTGCCCGAACACGATGTCGACACGATGCACGACCGCGACTACGTAAAGCACTGGTTCCGGCCAGAGTGTGATGCCCAAGAAACCGCATTCTTGACCACGCTTGGCCTGACGGAAGTGCCCCACCGTAGGGCTTGAGGAGGCCGCGCCGTGTTCGCGATCCGTCATCTCCACATCGATCCTGGGCTCGTGCTTGCCCCGATGGAGGGCGTGACCGATCTGAGTTTTCGACGCTTGGTGCGCTCCATTGGTGCGGTGGGCCTTACCGTTACCGAGTTCATCCCGGGGCGCAGCTTGGCCGAAGGCCACAAGAACGCACTGAAGATGGCCGAGTTCGACCCAGACGAACGACCGGTCAGCGTACAAGTCTACGGCCGAGACCCCGCGGTGCTTGCCGATGCGGCTCGCTACGTCGAGCAGGAACTCGGCGCCGACATCGTCGACCTCAACATGGGGTGCCCGAGCAAGAAGGTCTGCAAGAACTCCGGTGGGTCGGCGCTCATGCGCGAACCCGAGCTTGCCCAGCAGATCGTCAAGGCGATGCGGGCTGCCGTGTCCATCCCCTTCACGGTGAAGATGCGCGCCGGTTGGGATGCCTCCCTCCGAAATGCCCCCGAAATCGCAGCGATGTGTGAAGGCGAAGGCGCAGAGATGGTCGCCGTGCATTGGCGCACACGAGCCGACCTCTACAAGGGAGAACGCGACCTTTCCATCATTCGCCGCGTGAAGGAAGCGGTCCGCATCCCCGTTCTCGCGAATGGTGACATCGTCGATGAGGACTCGGCGATGAACACCCTTGCAGAGACGGGTTGTGATGGTCTGATGATTGGCCGGGGAGCGATTCGAGACCCCTGGGTGTTCAAGAAGATCGTGGCGCGGCAACAGGGGCTTTCCGACCTCACCGTTGATTTGGCCGAGCGCAAACGGGTGCTCGTCGAATTCTACGGGGTGCTCGAGCGGACATCGCGAACCGAGAAGGGCGCGCTTGGGCGGATGAAGAAGATCGGCCGGTACTTTACCGAGGGCGTGCCCCGCGGCGACGAGCTGCGTCAGGCGATTTTTCATGCCCAGGCCGTCCAAGAGGTGTTCGACCGCATCGCGGAGCACTTCGCGCAGCTCGATCGCGAGGACACACCTCCGCTTGAAGCGGGGTCCCAGCCGACCGCTGCGTGATCGGTGACCGTCTGGTCGGTGGCGCGTTACTGGCCCTGCGTTCGCGGGCAATGCCCGTCCAGGGGGGCTCCATGTCAACGTCAGGACTCGCGCAGGCAGGCGAATCCCGACCGTCGACTCGCCGTTTCGGTTCAAGGCCCCTCACGGCCATGGTTGCCGTGGTGGTTTGGGGATGGTTGCTCGGTTGCATGGGCCTTTTCGGCTCACAGCCGCTTCCGGAGGACCTCGCCGTGGCTCGTCAGCAGCTCGCTGATGGGCAGCTCCCCGAAGCCACGACTTCGTTCAAGACGTTGTTCGATGCCCATCCGAACTCGACCGATGCGGCCAGTGGCTACGCCTATACGCTCATGCTCGCAGGTCGGACCGACGAAGCCGACGCGGTGCTCGCCACCTTGGACTACGGGCGTTCGAGCGAGATTGCCCTGCGTCGAGCCCTCCTCGCCCGAAGGGTGGGCAACTTCGATGGGGTTCGCGACCATGGCTTACGTTCGGGCACCGACGCGGGCAAGATCATGGCCGCCGAAGTGCAGATCATCGACCTTGAGCTTGATCAAGCCACCGCGACGCTAAACGAAGTAGCTTCGGGCGCCAGCGTCGAGGCCGCCACGGCGCGCGAGTACTTGGCTCTCCTGCAGAACGAAGACTCGATCTACCGCACCCTCGCCAACCCGGTCGCGCTTTGGTCACTTGGAAAGCGCCAAGATGCCTGCGAGGGAGCCGAAATCCTGCTGCGAAAGCTTCCCGCGGATGCTCGCCGGAGCGAGTTGCTCCTGTTGTGGGCGGGTCGCGCCGTGACCTCGGGTCAACCTCGCATCGCGCGAAGCATGGTGGAAGAAGCGGTCGGCTTGCCCCCTGAACTCAAGTGGCGCGAGCAGGCCACCCTCGCGATGATCGACATCGCGGAGGGAAATGCGAAGTCAGGCATCGCCATCTTCGACCGTTTGCTCGCCCAGAAAAAGGGCGTACCGGCTGATGGCCTCGATGACGCCAGGGTGACCGCCTGCGCGTTGGCCACCGACCCCACCACGGCCCAGCGGTTGGTCCGTGGCCTCAACTCGCCTGGGGCGGCTCGCTGTCTGCTCCAGGCCGGAGCTGTCGAGGCTGCCCGCACCCGCACCGCACCAAACGCGCTTGGTCGCATGCTGGAGAATCTCTGATGCTGCCGCTTGTTGTCGTGTTATCGTCGTTCGCGGAGGCGGCGGACCCCGAAGGCATTCCCGTGACCGTGCGGGTGGTCGACGAAAACCGCAACCCCATCTCCACGGCGGTGGTGCGCCACCCGGAAGAAAAAGACCGGCACCGGGTCAACGCGAAGACGGGCGAATGGACCGATCGGGTGCTGTACCTGCCCGATGGTCGCGAACTGTTCTTCGTGAAGGGCCTGCGCCTCGATCTCGAGGTTTCCGCCCCGGGGTACCGTACCGAACGGGTGGTCTACGAAGTCCGCAAGCGTCGGAACGTCTTTGAAGTTCCTCTCGAGGCGCTGAAAATCGATGCTAGCCAGGACACGGTCGAAGACGTCGAAGTGCTGATGCCGCGTCCCCGCCCCCTCGACAAGTGACCGGAGGCTGACCGTGAAGCGTTCCTCCCTGACGGGTGTGGTCGGCGCCACCCTGCTCCTCGCTCTTCCCTTGGTGGCCGCCGGACAAACGTGGTCGAGCTACCGCGCTGCCTTTCCGATGTTTCCCTGCTCCGACGGGTGGGCAGGTTGCATCGTCGAAGGCCAACGGGTTGGCCAGGGCGTCGATGCGTTGCCCGCCGACTTGCGAGTGGATTGGTTCACGCTTGGCGCCACGGCCACGTTCTCACCGTTTGCCGGCTTGTCGACGTACACAGGCGACAGTCAGGCATCGGGTGAGCGGGTTCCCAACGTCGTGGAGCGGCCCCCCTCGAACCCAAAAGAGCCTGAACCGGTGGCCGTTCAGCCGGTTCCCCGTCCCGCGCAGCCGGTTCAACGGCCGGTGCGGCCGGTACCGCCACGACCGGCGCGTCCGGTGCCTCCGCCGGTTTCGCCGGTCCAACCCGTCCGCGTTGCCAAAGACCCTGGAGGGACTGGTGACGAAAGCGGCTGCGGCGACTTGATTGCCCTCGAGACGCCGGCCATGCTCGGTCAGCTCGAGAAGGACAGCCGGGCGTGTCTTGAGGGTCGCATCGCGGGCAGCGACAAGCAGACCACGAAGCTTCATGCCTCCATGATCCTCATCCAAAATGCCTGGGGTGCGGGTCAACGAGGCCAATGGGAAAAGCTCGTTCTTCGCCACCTCGAAGAGATCGACCGCTCCGACCCCGCACTTTGCTACAAACTAGCGTTGCACCTCGAAGAGCAGGGCCCTCCGCGAGCGGCAGAGGTCATTCGCTGGGCGGACTTGTCGATGAGCAACGCGCGTCGCGTTTGGTCCGACGAAGACTACACCGACAAGATGTACTCGCTACATCGCCTGAAATCGAAGGCTGCAAGCGAGCTTTGGTACGTCGCCGAAGAACATCACACGTCGAATCCGACCCCCGACTCCAGACAGGCCGCGGAAAAGTATCGGGGGCAAGCTAAGAACTACTCCAAGGAGTGGTACTTGTTCGCCAAGCGGGTGGGCAAGGACACAACGCATCCTCGCGAGATGTGCCTTTCCGCAGCGGGAACCTCGGATTTCTGCGAGGACGCCTGATGGTCGGGCTTCTGGGGGCGCTGCTCGGCTGCAGCGGCACACCCACGACCGACGCACCACCC
>JBCCQY010000015.1:0-90804 GCA_039208735.1 Myxococcota bacterium
ATAGCGGAACCCGACGGGTCGTGGAGTTGCTGGTCGACGAGCCAGGCCCCTGCCATGTGCTGATTACGTCGGAAGTGCCTGCGACCTTCAACACGCGAACCATCGTCCGAACCGAGCGGCTCAAGCCTTGGGACACCGAGCAGATCCACGAACTCATCACGACCCTGTTGGGGGCTCGTGCAGTGGAGATCCCTGGTTTGCTTCAGTACGTGGACGCGGTGGCCGGGGGCCAGCCCCGCTTTGCGATCGACGCCGTGGTCGAGGCAGTTCGGCAGGGCGCCCTGGCCTTCCGGGACCGGCAGTGGGTCGAAGGACGCGAGGCCTTGGGGCACCTCGGACCTCCGGATCCTGGCGACGCACCCTTGGTGCGTGGCCTCGACGAGCCATCCACTTGGTTAGGCGCACTGATCGCGGCCCACGGCTACCCGATGCCTCGCGAACGGCTCGATGGACTCGTACATTGGCCGCCGGACCGCGTCGCCACGTCGTTGCATCGCTTGATCATCGCGGGTCTTGTGCGTTCCGAGGGTGGGCTGCTGCAGGTTGCCAGTGCACCGGCGGCCATGCGATTGATCGAGCGGACGTCCGATCCCGCTAGGCTCCACATGCGATTGGCGGAAGTGCTCGAGCCGGTTGGGCCTTCGATGCGCCTGGGCTGGCACCTCGCGAAGGCGGGTGACCCTCAAGCGGTGATGCGTTGTGGTTCGGCTTGCATCGCATTGGGCCGTCGCGATGATCCAGAGGATGCCGAAGCCCTTTCCGAAGCGCTCTGGCGCGTGGTGCAAACCTGGGACCTCGCCACGGAACGCATTTTGGCCCTATTGGCGGCTCGACGACCCGAAGATGCCGCTACGTTTGCGGCATCGCTCGAATCGGGGAACGCCGAGCGGCCGGGTCTTTTCCACCCTGCACCGCAGACGTTGCTCGTGGCTTGGGCGCGGGCGCTCGTGGCTTGTGGTCGCCCAGCCGACGCCCTCGCGGTGATTCGTCAGGCGCAATCGGTCGGGCGGCATCGCGCAGAGAGCGGGTTCCGGACCATCGAACTGCACGAGGTCCATGCCTTGGCGCTGTCGCGACTCGAGAGAATCGATGTCGCAGCGAAAATCGCGATGGCCGCGACGTCGGCGATTCCTGCGCCAGAGACCCCACCGGACCTCGAGGATGCATGGCTTCGGACCAGAGTGATTGCGGCGGACTGCCTCAAGCGCATGGGAGATGCGGATGAAGCGGTCGCATTGCTTGCGGAGATTCCCGGGTCCCTTGGCGCCGGTCGACAGGTTCGAGGGTCGCTCGAGGCGCGGCGGGGACGGTTGCTCTGGCACCAGAAGCGATACCGAGAGTCGGCCCACGTGTTTGCAGAGGCCGCGCGAGCGTCGGCCGGCCTCTCGGCCCTCGATCGTGCACGGCTGGCCAACAACAGCGCATTGGCAAGCTTCAAGGTTGGGGACCCTGCCGCGGCGGTCACGCAATGGGAACGTGCCCGCCTGATTTTCGACCGGTTAGGCGCCGAGCGGTCCCGCATCGGGGTGCAGCTCAACCTGTGTGTCGGGTACCTCGAACTCGGGCGCTGGGAACGTGCCCGTAGAGCGGGGACGTGGTCGTTGGCCCACGCCCAGCAACAAGGCGAGCACCGCTACGAAGCCATGGCGGCGGGGAACTTGGGGGATGTTCATCGGCAACTCGAGCAGTTCGAACTCGCGGAGGCGCGGTACCACGACGCGCTGGGTATTGCCGAGACGTATGGATTTGCCGAGGAGATCGCCGAGAACCTTCGGCGGGTTGGCCAGTTGGCGCAAGAACGAGGCGACGAAGACGCCCTTCAGCGTTGTCAGGTGGCTGAGCAACGGGCCCGCGAACTCGAAATCCATGCGGAAGCGGGTCTTGCCGCCGCATTGCTTGCGGTAGCGTACGCGCGGAACGGTGAGGCAGAGCCGGCCACCGAAGCGCTCGCACGGTCGCGCGATGAACTCGCCGATCATGGCGATGCCCGCGAACTGGCCGAGTGGCGATTGTGCTCCGCCATGGTGAGCCAGTCGCTCGGTCGGTCTGATCGGGCGGTCGCGGAGTTGGCTCGGGTGGTGCTGTTTGCCGAAGAGGTGGGCAGTGTGCAGCTTCGTGCCCGTGCCGACCAAGTCGCCCAACAGATCGACGGGGCACGCCTCACCGGAGGGCCCGACCGAGAGGGCATGCTGCTCGACATGGCGGTCGCGGTCGCACAGGAACAGGACCTCGAAAGCCTGCTCCAGGCGATTGCGGAGGCCGCCCTCAAGCTCACCGAGGCCAACCGGGCGTTCGTCCTGCAGCGCGATGGTCGACGCGTGTTGGCGAGTGCGTTCGCCGCGGATGCCGATCTGTCGCCGCCATCGTGGACTATCGCTGAACGAGCGATAGATGAAAACCGAGAAGTCATCGTGGCCGACCTTGGCGATCGCCCCGATCTTCGAGCCTCGACCTCGGTCATGACCCTCGATCTGCGGTCCGTGATGTGCGTGCCCCTCGTTCGCGCTTCCGACGTCCTGGGCGCGCTGTATGTCGACAGTGACCATGCCGCCGAGCAGGAATTGGTGGAGTTAGGGCGCTACTTGCGGGCGCTTGCGGGGTACGCAGCGATCGCCATCGCCAATGCAGAGCGAGTGGCCCAGCATGACCGTCAAATCGAAGATGCTGCGGCCCTGGCCCACGACATGCGAAACCTCGCACTCGTGCTGATCGGCCTGGCGGAGCACGTGACGGAAATCGAGACGGCCGACCTCGAAACCATCGAGTCGATGGTCGACGTGCGGCAGGTCGGTCAGCAACTCGTGCAAATGACCGAGCAGTTCCTGCAGCCTTCACTACGCAAGCCCGAGGTGTTGTCGTTGTCCGAGATCATCGAGCAGGTCTCCTCGGTGGTTCGCCACGAGGCAGAGCGTCGGCACATCGAACTCGTCGTTGATGCGCCGCCGGGCCACCACGTCCATGTCGATCGAGAAGCGGTGCGTCGGGCGCTGTTCAACATCGTCCACAACGCGTTCAAGTATTGCGGGGACAACGGCCGGGTAGCACTCTCGGTTTCGGGCAGCGTCGAGCACGTCTACTTCACGGTGCACGATTCGGGGCCGGGCATTCCTGACGAGATCGCGCCCTACATCTTTGACTTTCGACGGCAGGGTCGTCAGGCTCGCCAGGGCTTTGGCATTGGCCTGTCCGTGGCCTCGCGCGCCGTCTCGGACGCGGGAGGCACGATTCGGGCGGGCAACCACCCTACCGGAGGCGGCTTGGTCACCATCATCCTGCCCCGGACGAAGTTGGCCGAAGTGTAGGCCTACTCCTTGGGCGGGCTGTCCCAATCCTGGACTTCGCGACCCTCCATGCGCGACAGGATGTCCAGTGCCGCCTTGGCGCCATCACCTGCGCTGATGATGGCCTGAGAACGCGTAGGCCGAACCATTCGGCCGACCGCATACACGTTGGGCACCGTGGTCAGACCATGCTCGTCGACCTTCACCCCGCGTTCGGTCTCTTCACAACCGAGCGCCCGAGCGAGGGTGGGCGTTTTGCCTTCGGAGAGCACCACGATGTTGGCGCTCAAGGGCTCTCCTGCTTCAAGGGTCGCCACAAACCCATCTTCGGCCTTCGCAAGCTCGGTCACCTTGGCGTCGCGGAGTTCCGCGCCTAGACCGTGCACCTGAGCACGGGCCTTGGCTTGGAAGTCCGTTCCCGTCATGGATTCGATGCCCAGGTAGTTGTAGAGCATCGCCCAGTTCATCGCGGTTTCATCCTTGCCGACCACCGTGACGGACTGACCTGCCTTCGCAAGGTAGAGGGCGGCCGAAAGTCCGCCCGGGCCGTCACCGATCACCAGTACCTTCATAGGTTGACCTCCTCTCGAGGCCTTAGCGTGGTTCTGGCGAAGGCAGTGTGTCAGGCGCCGATGTAGCTGCCCCCGCACACGCGCAGCACCTGGCCGGTAACCCCGCTGGCACCGGGGCTTGCGAGGAAAGTCGCCATCGACGCGATGTCCTCGGGCAGCCCTCCCTGGGCAAGGTTCGACAATCGCCGGCCGGCCTCACGGTTGGCTAGCGGGATCGCAGCCGTCATACGTGTCTCGATGAATCCAGGGGCAATCGCATTGACGGTGACGCCCTGGCTTGCCCACTGGCTCGCAAGCTTACGGACAAAGCCGATGAGGCCTGCTTTGGACGCGCTGTAGTTCGTCTGGCCGACGTTGCCCGCAATGCCCGCGATCGAAGACATCGCGATCACGCGCCCTTGCGGGGTGATGAGGGGCTTGAGGGTGTCGGTGAGGCGCATCGCCGCGGTGAGGTTGACGTCAATGGTCAGGTCCCACATCGCGTCGGTCATCTTGGCCAGTGTCTTGTCGCGGGTGATTCCCGCGTTGTGCACGAGGATGTGGAGCATTCCCTCGTGATCGCGAAGGTGCTGGACAAGCGTCGTGCCCGCATCGGGGTTGGTGATGTCGATGCCTACGAAGCGGCCTCCCACCGAGCGGGCCACCTCTTGGCCAAGCTCGGCGTCTTCGGGTCGGTCCACCACGATGACCGTCGCGCCCTCTTGGGCCATGGCCGTGGCGATGGCCGCCCCGATTCCTCGTGCGGCACCGGTGACCACCGCCACCCGGCCCTCGAGGGGCCGCACCCACACAGGGTCGCTTCCTTGCGCCTCGCGGGTCACCCGGAGGGGCTGGCCAGACACGAACGCGGAGCGGGGCGAGAGCATCCATCGGAGCACGGCAGGGAGCCGATCCTCGGCTCCGCCTTCCACCGCAATCAGGTTGGCCGTCGCGCCGAACCGTCCAACCTCACGACCACAACTGCGCACGAACCCCTCGAGCGCCTGACGCGTCGCCGCCGCTTCGGGACTCGAAGCCCAGCCGGGCAGGCGTCCCAGCACGATCAGGCGGCCGGATTTGGCGATGCCCCGAATGCGCGGGTGAAAAAAGTCATAGAGGGCGCGGAGGTCGCTGGGCTCTCGCATGCTTGTCGCGTCGAAGACCAGCGCCCAGGGGCGTTCCTCGGGACCGGGGGCGTCCTCGGTGATCCCATGAAGTGGCGTATCCGCCGCTCGAGCCGCTTCCGCAAGGGGCTTTTGCCAATGCGCATCTGCGGCCAGCCAGCACGTGGCTCCTGCGCCAGGCAGCGTTGCGGCGAGCGGATCCGCAAGGTGGCCTTTGGGGCTCGCGCCGATCACGATGTTGCGGCCCTGCAAGGGACGCTCTTGCCAAGGTTCAGAGGCACGTTCGAGCCGCTCGGGCATAGGAAGCGGCAGCCCGAGGGAGGACACCACCTGGCGGGCTCGTTTGTTGCTCGCCAATTCAAGAAGAAAGTCAGCCATGGGTCGGAGTCTCCGAGAACGTGCCGGTGAGGAATGCCGGCTCGTCCGGCGTGTGGCCAACGGCGACGGCGTCGTCCTTGACGTAGAATGCGATCGAACGAGGCAATACCACCGGTTTGGTGAATTTCACGTCGATGACGGCAAGCCGAGAGGGTTGACCCTCGAGTCGTGTCTCGACCAAGGTTTCGACGAGGTAGGACAAGGTGGCGAAGCCGTGCAGGATGGTAGATGGAAAGCCAAACATCTTCGCGTAGGGAGTCAGCCAGTGCACGGGGTTTACATCGCCCGTGAGCAAAGCGTAGTCCACTGCATCCTGCTTTAAAACTTCGCGACGCCCGATCTCGGTCGCATCGGTGGGCACGAGAGCCGGGGTCTTCTTGCCTCCCGATCCCCGCTTCAGGGGAATGACGGCATACATCGTGGCGGTCACCGCATCGGGGACGCTCGCGGTCGAGGTGACGAGGCGAGTCTTGAGGACCGCACGCCGGTCGTTGTCGTCGATGTGGTCGAGCCAACCTCGCAGTTGAAGCGGCTCATCATCGGGAAGCGGCCGATGCATCTCGATTCGGGCTCCGCCATTCAGCCCACGAGCCAGCGGATACGGTAAGTCGCGCAGGGTCTTGGCCAACAGCGGAAACCCCCACTGCGAAAACAAGTGCCCTGGCACCACCCCTTTGTAGTTCGCGGGGGTGCCCCCGGATGCGGTGATGAAGTCGTCGACCAGGCCTCGAGGCCGAGGGGGGACGGTGGCCGTGTGTTCGGGCCCGGGCACCTGGGGAGGGCCTTCGGGACGCCGCCCCGGCCGCAAACCGGAGACGGCCGTTTCGAGCAAGGTGCGAATCATCGGCCCCTGTTGCAGGGCATGACGTCGAGAAACGGGCATCGCGACCTCGCTACTTTGCGGCCTGGGCGGTGATCTGGGGCGCCTCTTCGGCACCGTGCAGGTCACGCAGCAGCCGCAACCCCGTGGTCTGGATTTCGTCGAGCCAGAACCGGCATCGTGGCTCGGCGCGCTCGAGGAACCGGTCGAGGATGGGCGCACGGTCCGGGTGAGCGGTGACCTGCTCGAGCAGCGTCTCTGCCATCGCCACATCGGTCAAGATCTTGGTGAGCCGTTCGGCATGGAGCATGGCCAGCGCGAAGTCGCGCTTGGGGTCGAAGGTCGACAGCGCTTTACGCCACGAACCCAGGGGCTGGTTGCGAAGGTCCTTGATCTTTTCCTGGGCCAAGCGGGAGAGCAGGAACCGAACCGCCGTGTGCTGAAGGCTCCGCAACCGGGCGACCCGCCGCACATGGAACGTCGAGCCCGATACAGCGCGCCACCGAGTGGAGGCCGTGTCGGCGACGAACGAGCGGGGATGAAGGACCGCATGCATGAGGTTGTCCTTCATGGACATAAGCGCCTGAATCTGGCTTGTTCCCTCATAAATCGGCATTACGACGGCGTCGCGCAACAGCTTCTCAACCCCGTACTCTACGGTGTAGCCCGCTCCGCCGTGGATTTGGAGGCTCCGTCGAGCCATTTCGACGGCCTTTTCGGACGCGTAGTACTTCAGCAGCGGGGTGAGATGCCGGGCGCGACGCGCATGGGTCTTTTGCTCCTTTTCGAGTTGGGCGCGCTCTTCGGGATCCGCAGGTGGGTCAACCGTTAGGCGTATCTTCAGCTTCTGCGCTACCTCGTCGTGGAACCCTGCCGTCACGGCAAGGCAACGAATGGCCTGCAGGTCGGTTCGCATTTCGTCGAGGTAGTCGGCAATCATCTCATGGCGATCGATCGTGCGACCCATCGACGCTCGCTGCTCGGCGAAGTCGATGGCCTTGCGGTAGGCCATCTCGCACAATCCCAAGGCTTCGAATCCGACGCCCACCCGCGCACCGTTCATGAGCAGGAGCATGTGCTTGAAGCCTTCGCCACGCTCGCCAATGAGCTTGGCGGGGGCGCGTTCGAAGCTGATGGCGACGGTCGCTGACCCGTGATGGCCAAGCTTTTCTTCGACCCCATCGAGGGTTGTGAACTCGCGGACCTTCTGGCCTGAATCGTCGATCGAGTAGGCTTCGACCAGAAACATGGAGAGGCCGCCGAGGCCCGCCATGGGGGAGTCGTCATCCTCAGGGGTGGGCTCGGTGCGCGCGATCACGAAGTGCCACCGTCCGTGGCCGCTCGTGATGTAGATCTTCTGGCCGGTCACGAACCAGTTTCCGTCTTTGTCTTGTTCGCCTCGGCAGCGAAGTGCGGCCATGTCGGACCCGGCATCCGGCTCCGTGATGTCCATGCTGCCCCAGGCTTCACCCGCCAAGATCGTGTCGATCACCTCGCGGAAGCGAACGTCGGTAAACGTCTTCGTCTCGGGGTCGAAGGTCGCCGAGCCCTCCTCGATGGCGTAGGCGAGGGCGGCCAACGCGATGCCCCCATGAAAGCCGTGGTGCGCTGCAATCGAGACATCGGCTCGACTCAGCACTTCGGTTTGAAGCTGGAAGAGCAAAATCGGTGCGTTCATCCCACCCAGTTCACGAGGCAGCGTTAGCCCGTTCATCTCGAGCTCCGATAGGCCTTCGAGCACGCGATTCATCGGCTCTGGATAGACCACCTCGCCGTCCTCGAGGCGGGGATGCGCGGCATCCAGCTCCAGACTGTGAGCCGCGATTTCGTTCGCTGCAAAGTCGCCCACCAACGTGAGCACTTCGCGGAAGAACTCTTGGGCTTCGGCGACCGAGGCGTGCCCATCGGGGTTCGGCCCTCCATGCTCGGAAAGGTCGACGAGGGTGGTCCAGTCAATGCCGCGCTCGAGGTAGAACTTCAAGTCGTCATTGTCGTCGTAGAAGTTAGCCATCGCGGTCTCCTAGGTTCGGTCGATCGAGAAACAGAGCCGCTTTGCCGAGTCGAATGAGCTCGGCTTGCAGGCGTTCTGCTGATGGTGGGTCGTCCAACACATGCTTGGTGGCATGGCCCATTGCGGCCATCGAGACGGCGGCATGCATGAGATGAACGACGTAAGCTTCGGGGTCGACGTCGCGGCGCGTGTGACCCTCGCGCTGCCCATCACGAATTCGGTCGGTGACCAGCTTCATGTAGGGCTTGAGATGCTCGGCGAACAACGACGTCATTTCGGCCGGACGATCCAGCATCTCGCGGGTGAGGAGCCGAGCCCGGTCGGGGCGTTCGTAAAAGAAGGCAAACGCCGTCTCGAGAATGGACCGGAAGCGGTCGGGACCCGACTGGCTGGCCAGCAGGATCCGCGGGAGCTCTTCCTTCCAGCGCGACAACACGCCTTCGAGGACCTCGAGACGCAGCTGGTCCTTGGACCCAAAGTGGTAGATGAGCGTGGGCCTGCGGACGCCGGCGGCTTCCGCCACTTGTTGGACGGAAGTGCCGTCGTAGCCTTGGTCCGCAAAGAGGCGTTCGGCTTCACGCAGGATGCGGATTCGTGCCTCGGCCGGGGGCGATTCGTCGTTCATTGTTTCCCCTCTACCATCTGGTAGAGAATTGTCTACCGCCTGGTTGGTCAGGCGGTTGAACCGCCGAGCTGGTTAGCGGGACCGCCTCGTCAGGGCTTGGGAGGTCGCGGTGCATCGGCTGATCGACGGGATCACGCATTGGAACGTTGGCGTGGGCCACGTCGTCCGGTGGTTGCTCGTGATCATGGTGGGAATCGGGAGTGCCAACGCGATCCTGCGGTACGCGAGCACGTCGCTGGGGGCCAACCTGTCGTCGAACGGTCTCATCGAACTGCAGTGGTACCTGTTCGCAGCTGTGTTTCTCTTAGGTGCGCCCTACACTCTGATTCGCAACCGTCATGTACGGGTGGACGTGTTCTACGGTCGCCTGTCGGGGCGACAGCAGGCCTGGGTCGACCTCGGGGGCACGTTGGGGTTCCTGTTGCCCTTCAGCATTTTTGGTGTGGTGACGTCGTGGCCCTTGGTTCGACAGAGCTTTGCGATCGGTGAGATGTCACCGGATCCCGGCGGATTGTTGCGGTGGCCGGTGAAGGCGCTCGTGCCGCTTGCCTTTGCGCTGCTCGCGCTACAGTCGCTGGCCCAACTCCGCGACGCTGTGCGGCGCATTCGAGAGGAGGCGCCATGATGTTCGAGGATGTTCTGGCGCCATTGATGTTCGTGGTCGTGTTTGCGTTGATCTTCTCGGGCTACCCGGTTGCCTTCTCCCTCGGCGGAACGGCCCTCGTGTTTGCAGGCATTGGCATCCAAACTGGATTGTTGGACGCAGGCCTGCTCTACGCCTTTCCGTCGCGAGTGTTCGGCATTCTGTCGAATTTCGTGCTGCTCGCGGTTCCGTTCTTTGTGTTGATGGGGACGGTCCTCGAACGCAGCAAGCTCGCCGAAGATCTTCTGGTGACCATGGGCGAGTTGTTCGGCTCGCTTCGGGGAGGGCTCGCCCTTGCCGTGGTCGTGGTGGGGACGCTGCTTGCGGCAGCCACCGGCGTTGTGGGGGCATCGGTGGTGGCGATGGGGGTCATCAGCCTGCCGGTGATGTTGCGCCACGGCTACCAGCCTTCGCTCGCCGCGGGCGTCATCTGTGCGTCGGGCACCCTGGGTCAGATCGTGCCGCCGAGTGTGGTGCTCGTGGTGTTGGCGGACCAGCTCGGGGTGAGCGTGGGGGATCTGTTCGTCGGCAGTCTGGTGCCGGGGCTGATGCTCGCCGCGATGTACGCCATCTATGTGCTCGTCGTCGCCGCAATCTGGCCAGATCTTGCGCCTGCGCTCCCGGCTCCTGCGGGCGGGCGAGGCGCCATGGTAGGTCGCGTGGTGGGGGTCATGGTGCCCCCGTTGCTGCTCATCGTGCTCGTGCTGGGCAGCATCTTTGCGGGCGTTGCCACACCCACCGAGGCCGGTGCGCTCGGTGCGCTCGGCGCCTTGGTCTTGGCCATGGTTCGGGGACGTCTCACCCTTTCGGGGCTCCGCGAGGCGGTCGATTCGACCACTCAGACGACGTCGATGGTCATGATGTTGCTCGTCGGATCCACCCTGTTTGCCTTGGTGTTCCGAGGCTTGGGGGGCGATTTGTTGGTCGAGGATCTGTTGGTTGACCTGCCCGGCGGCCGATGGGGACTCCTCATTGTCGCCAATCTAGCGATCTTCATCCTGGGCTTCTTCATTGACTTTTTTGAGATCGCCTTCATCTTGCTGCCGCTACTCGTGCCCGCCGCGAAGTTGCTGGGCATCGATCTCATTTGGTTTGGCGTGCTCATTGGAATGAACTTGCAGACGAGCTTTCTGACACCGCCATTTGGCTTTGCGTTGTTCTACCTGCGTGGGGTAGCTCCTGAAAGCCTGCCCACCTCCTCGATCTATCGAGGCGTGGTGCCGTTCATCGCCATCCAGGTCGTGGGGTTGGGGCTGGTGGCCTGGTTCCCCGGTCTGGTCACCGGGGAATGGTAGGAGCTACCTTCCGAACGCGACCTTGGCGTAGGCCAACTCCGCCACTCCAAACCAGCGGTCCGATGCGTTTTTGAACGCCAACCAGTGGTCGTAGATTTCGCGATACGCAGGGTCGGCCGCGGCCTGCTCCTCGAGCATGGCCTGGGATTGCTTGCGGGCTTCCTCAAGCAGTTCGTCGGAGAACGGAGCGATCTCGACGCCAGCCGCGGCAATTTCCGCCAAGGCCGCCGGATTCTTCTGATCGTATCGGGTCTGCATGGCGAGGCCCGCTTCGTGCGCGGCCACGGCGAGGATGGCCTTCTCGTCGGCGGTCAGCCCGTCGTAGCGGCCTTGGTTGACATAGATCGACAAGTTGGGTCCCGGTTCCCACCAGCCCGGGTAGTGGTAGTGCTTGACCACCTGGTGGAACCCGAGCTTCAGGTCGTCGTAGGGCCCCACCCAGTCGGTGGCGTCGACCGCGCCGCGTTCGAGGGCCGTGTAGATTTCACCGCCGGCAATGGTCTGAGGCGCGACGCCAAGCCGTTCCATCACCGCGCCTCCAAGGCCGGGAATGCGCATCTTGAGGCCTTTGAGATCATCGAGCGTGGCGACCTTCCGGTTGAACCAGCCGCCCATTTGAACGCCCGTGTTGCCACTGGGAAACGCCCGTACGCCAAAGTCGGCCAGTCGCGCGTTGACGAGGTCGAGGCCTCCTGCTTCGAGCAACCACGCATTCTGTTGTCGGGCCGTGAGACCGAAGGGCACGCACGTATCAAAGGCGAGCGCTGGGTTCTTACCGACGTAGTAGTACGACCCGGTTTGACCGAGCTGCACCGCACCCGTGCCCACGTTGTCGAGCACTTCAAGGGCCGGAACCAATTCACCCGCCGAATAGACACGGATTTCGAATCGACCGTCGGTCATCTGCGCGACGCGTTCGGCGAACACCTCCGCCGCCCCGAAAATCGTGTCCAAGCTTCGCGGAAAGCTAGAGGCAAGGCTCCATCGCCGCCGCTTGCGGGTGTGGACAGCAGGTCCGGCATCAGACGTAGCAGTGCCGCCACAGGCGGTAAGACCCACTGCGGCGGCCGTAAGAAGCGTTCGGCGGTTCATCGGCGCGGCTCTCCTCGACCCGCGAGATGAGCGGGCCTACTTGGTCAGGGTCAGGGAGCCCGTCTCAATGCAGTTCTTCTGACCCTCGCCCTGGGCATAGCACAGGTCGATCGAGTAAGTCGCATCCATCGAGTTCTCCTCGACGGTGGCCTGGAGATCGCAGGCGCGCGCTTCGGTGTTGAGGATGAGGTTGACGGACGCGCTCGCGTTGTCGGACGCAGCCGCGTTCACCAAATAAATCCATCCGCCAATGTCAAGGGTGCCCGAGAACGGACGGTCAGCTTCACCGTCGTACCGGAACTGCGCCTCGGCAGGAACCTGGATGTTGTTCGCATCTGTGGCAGTCCCCGTCCAGTTGCCTTGGAGCGTGGCAATATAGGGGTCTTGTCCACAGCCGATGGCCAGGATCAGGGAAAAGACAGCAAAGGCTCGCATGATCGGTGGTCTCCCGTTGAAGCGGGTGCGCCCGCCGCGCCGTCCGAACCATAGCAGACTCCAACGCATCCGCGCACGTTGCAGGTTGTCGTTACGGCGTGCACCATGGTGACGCAGGGATTGTCGCGCTTTAGCGCACCGGTACAGCAATGGTTTTCTGGGGCTTTTGCGGCTCCCACGGACGTGCAGTTGCGAGGGTGGCCTTCGATTGCAGAAGGCGACCACACTCTTCTGTTAGCGCCCACAGGGTCTGGAAAGACACTCGCGGCGTTCCTCGCGGGGCTGGACCGCCTGTTTCGGCTACCCATCGATGCCGAGCCTGGCGTCCGGCTGCTCTACGTCTCACCGCTCAAGGCGCTCGTCTACGACATCGAACGCAATCTACGCGCTCCATTGGTCGGGATTGCGAACGAAGCGAGCCGGTTGGGGACGTCGCTGCGGCCGGTGCGCGTCGACATTCGGACGGGGGACACGCCACAGCGTGAACGGCAGCGGCAGGTCAAAGATCCTGCCGACATCTTAGTCACGACGCCCGAATCCCTCTACCTGCTCCTCGGAAGCCGGGCGCGGGAGACCCTACGCTCCGTGCACACCGTCATCGTGGATGAGATCCATGTCATGGCGGGAAGTAAACGCGGGGTTCACCTTGCGTTGTCGCTTGAACGCTTGGCCGAGGTGTGCGACGAAGATCCTCAACGCGTTGGATTGTCGGCCACACAGCGCCCGCTTTCGGAAATCGCACGATTTCTCGGGGGGGCGCGCCCCGTAGAGATCATCGATGCATCCGCGAAGCCCGATCTCGACCTCGAAATCGTGGTGCCTGTACCCGACATGGAGCGGCCGGTTTCCGCCACCCCTCCGCCGTCGGGGGGCGAGGGGCAGCGGCAGATGGTGGGGTTCGACACGCCGGATTCGCCACCTCCCTCGGGGGGCGAGCAGCGGTCATCCGGGATGTGGCCGGTCATCTATCCGCGGTTGCTCGAACTGATTCGGGCGCACCGATCGACCATCATCTTCACGAACTCTCGGATCCTGTGCGAGCGACTGGCGCAGCGACTCAATGAACTTGCCGGCGAGGACCTCGTTCAAGCGCATCACGGGTCGATTAGCCATGCGCGGCGCCACGAGGTCGAAGAAGCCTTGAAAGCAGGTCGATTGCCGGGAATCGTCGCCACGAGTTCGCTCGAGCTTGGCATCGACATGGGGGCCGTCGATTTGGTGCTGCTGGTGGAGTCGCCGGGGTCCGTGGCGAGTGGGTTGCAGCGGGTGGGCCGAGCCGGGCATAGCGTCGGCGCTCGGTCGATCGGCCGGATCTTTCCGAAGTATCGGGGCGACCTCATCGAGGCGACGGTCGTGGCTCAGGAGATGCTGGAGGGTCGGGTTGAGCCAACCGCGGTCCCCACAAACTGCCTCGATGTGTTGGCCCAGCAGATCGTGGCGATGGTGGCCGATCAACCGTGGTCGATCGAGGAGCTGTTCGCCTGCGTGAAGCGGGCCGCGCCCTACGCCGAGCTGTCCGAGAACGTGTTCCACAGCGTGCTCGACATGCTCTCGGGCCGGTACCCGTCCGACGACTTTGCGGAGTTGCGCCCTCGCATCACCTGGGACCGTACGCAACAGGTGCTCACGCCTCGCAAGGGCGCCGCACTGCTTGCGCGGCTCAATGGCGGCACGATTCCCGACCGGGGGCTGTACACCGTCTACCTGGCGGGCGGAGGACCGCGGCTCGGTGAACTCGATGAAGAGATGGTCTATGAGTCGCGCAAGGGTGACCTCATCATCTTGGGCGCGAGCACCTGGCGCATCGAAGAAATCACCCGCGATCAGGTGCTGGTCAGTCCCGCGCCGGGTGAACCAGGCCGGCTCCCGTTCTGGCATGGGGAGCGTCCAGGTCGGCCTTCAGAACTGGGTCGGGCCATCGGTCAATTCCTCCGAGAGGTGGCGGAGCACGAACCCGACGCCGAACGTTGGCTCATGGAAGCCACGCCGCTTGATGCGCTCGCCGCGAAGAACGTCACCAACTACGTGCGCGAGCAGATCGACTGCACGGGTGAGCTGCCCACCGACCGCACCTTGGTGGTCGAGAGCTTTCGCGATGAACTGGGGGATTGGCGGGTCTGCATCCTCTCCCCGTTTGGCAGTCGGGTGCACGCTCCGTGGGGGTTGGCCCTGGAGGCGCGCCTTGGGGCTGAGCAGGGCTACGACGTGCAGGCCCTGTGGACCGATGATGGGATTGCACTGCGCTTTGCGGATGTCGATGAGCGGCCGGCGACCGATGTGCTCTGGCTCGATCCGGACGAGGTGGAAGACCTGGTTGTCGAACAGCTGGGTCGTTCTGCCCTGTTCGCCGCACGGTTCCGTGAAAATGCTTCGCGAGCCCTCCTCATGCCTCGCCGGACGGGCAAAGGCCGTCAGCCGTTGTGGGCACAGCGTCTCAAGGCGCAGAACTTACTGCAGGTCGCAAGCCAGTACCCGGCGTTCCCCATCGTGCTCGAGACCTACCGCGAGTGCCTCCAGAACGTGCTGGATGTCCCAGGCCTGAAAACGCTGTTGGGCGATGTCTCGGCGCGTCGGGTTCGAGTGCACGAGGTCGAAACGCGCACGCCGTCGCCGTTCGCCCAGTCGCTCGTCTTTGCCTATGTCGCCGCGTTCATGTACGCAGGCGATGCGCCAATGGCCGAGCGACGTGCGGCAGCGCTCACCTTGGATCGGTCCCTTCTTCAGGAGCTGCTGGGTCAGACCGACCTGCGGGATTTACTTGAGCCGTCCGCGGTGGCCGAGGTCGAAGCCGAGCTGCAATTCCGGCTCCCCGACCGCAAGGTCCGACATCCCGATGCGCTGCACGACCTGTTGCGCCGTCTTGGGGAGTTGGATGACGACGAGATCGTGGAGCGAAGTGCCGAAGACCCCACCGCATGGGTGCGGGAGCTGATCGCGGCCCGAAGGGCGGTCGCGGTGCGGATCGCAGGTGTGCCGCGGACCATCGCCGTTGAAGATGCGGGTCGGTACCGCGATGCACTTGGTGTCGCGTTGCCCCCGGGCCTGCCCCAGGTGTTTCTCGAGCCCAATCCCGACGCCTTGCCCGCGCTGGTGCTGCGCTACGCAAAGACCCACGGCCCCTTCGTCGCAGAAGATCTGGCCAATCGGTGGGGCCTGCCGTTGGGGGTGGTGCGGCTCGTCCTCGACAGTCTCGTCAAGGAGAATCGAGTTCTTTCGGGCGAAATTCGGCCTGGCGGTACGCGGTGGGAGTGGTGCCATCCCGATGTGTTGGCCCGGCTCAAGCGACGGTCCTTGGCGGCGCTCCGGCAGGAGATTGCCCCGGTCGAGGCTCCCGTGTACGCCCGTTTCCTCATTCAGTGGCACGGCATCGGCACCGAGCGTTCGGGACTGCCCCGGTTGCGCGAGGTTCTCGAGCAGCTTGAGGGATTGGCCTTGCCGGCGTCCGTCTGGCTCTCGGGACCGATCCTACGTCAGCGGGTATCGGGCTTTCAACCAGATATGCTCGACCAGCTGGGAGCCCTTGGCGAGTTGGTCTGGATTGGGCGTGGGGGGCTGGGACCCAAGGATGGACGCATTGCCCTTGTGTTTCGGGACCAGGTGCCCATCCTGTTCGACCCGCCCGAGCCAGAGGAGGGGTTCCTCGACGACCCCGAGGACGAACGGGCGCCGGTGCGCAAGGCGCTTTACGACCATCTGCTTACGCGAGGCGCTTCCTTTCTCGTAGGGCTCCAGCGTGCGGCAGAAGGCGCCTCCCTCGCTGACGTCAACGCAGCATTGTGGGATTTGGCCTGGGCGGGCTTGGTCACGAACGACACCTTCACCCCGTTGCGGGCGCTTTCTGCCCCTAAGCGAAGCGGTCGCCGGCGGGGGCGCAGTGCGGCGTTGTCGGCGGCAGGGGGGCGCTGGTCGGCGGTTGCGGACCTGTTTGGGGGGGACGTGGGCGATACTGAGCGCGCACATGCTCGTGCCAACCTGCTTCTTGAGCGGTACGGGGTGGCGTGCGCCGAGGCTGCGCGGTCCGAAGGGTTCTCAGGGGGCTTTTCTGCCGTCTACCCCATGCTTCGCGCGATGGAGGAGTCGGGACGGGCACGCCGTGGCTGGTTTGTCGACGGACTTGAAGGGGCGCAGTTTGCGTTTCCCGGAGTGGTCGACCGTCTGCGCGCGAGTCGCCAAGATGAATCTCCGGTGGTGATGATCGATGCGATTGATCCGGCGAATCCGTGGGGAAGCCTGTTGTCGTGGCCCGCGAGCCCCGGCAAGCCGCGTCGGGTGGCGGGTGCCACGGTGGTCCTGGTTGAAGGCGCGCCGGCTCTCTTCGTCGAACGCGGCGAGCGCCGTTGGATTTGCTTTGAGACCGAGGACCCCTCGGGCATCGAGCGGGCGATTCGAGGGTGGTTGGAGGCTCAGATCGATCGCTGGCGCACCGTCAAGGTGGAACAGGTCAACGGGGAACCCGCGCTTGAATCCCCGTTTCGCCAGGCGTTCGTGGATGCAGGCTTCGTTCCGTCCGGCAATGCGCTCGAGCGTCGACGGGGAGACTGAAGGCGGCGAGCCAGATTGGGATACGCTTTGAAAAGCGGCGAAGTTCCGTGCGGGAGGGTCCGATGGCCGAACGCTGGGTCGAAGCCGCGCGACAGCATCCCCGGGTCGCGCGCGTTCGTGAAGGATGGTCCTTGATCGTTCAAGCGATCACGCTTGGATTTGTGGATCTCGACGGACTCGCCGGGATGGCGATGCAGCTCGAAGTCGGCGGAGACATCGTCCTGGAGGAAGTTGGGATCTGGCCCTCCGGGGACGACGTGATCGTGGAGGTGCAGGAGGGATCCGCTACGGTGAACCGAGCCGCGTTTCTCGATGTGTTGTCCGCCGTGGCGCAAACGGTGTAACTAGCGCCCTCGTCGCGGTGTGCCCTCGCGCATCGACAACGAAATCCGCTTGCGGTCCAGATCGACGTTCAGCACCCGCACCTTGACCCGCTGGCCCGCCTGGACCACGTCGTGCGGCGACTCCACAAATCGATCGGCCAGTTGAGAGAAGTGGACCAATCCGTCCTGGTGAACCCCGAGATCGACGAAGGCGCCGAAGTTGGCCACGTTCGTGACGACGCCTTCGAGCACCATGCCTTCACGAAGGTCCTCGATGGCGTTGACGTCTTCGCGGAACTTTGGAGCTTCGAACTGGGTTCGAGGGTCGCGGCCCGGGCGCTTCAATTCGTCGGCAATGTCGGTGAGGGTGGCCATGCCGATGTCGTCAGAAACGTATTGTTCGAGTCGAAGGGCATCGACGCGCCGGGGTTCCTCGAGCAACGTCGCCACGGTGCAGCCATGGTCCTTCGCGATGCGTTGCACCAATCGGTACCGTTCGGGATGCACCGCCGAAGCATCGAGCGGCTCCTCCCCGCCGTTCACGCGGAGAAAACCCGCACACTGCTCGAATGTCTTCTTGCCAAGCCCGGCGATGTCCGACAGTTGCTTGCGGGTATGGAAGGGACCTTGCGAGGACCGGTGTTCAACGATGCGGTCTGCAAGCTTGGGCCCAATGCCCGCGACGTGCCGGAGCAGCGGCGCGCTAGCCGTGTTGACGTCGACACCCACGCGGTTCACGCAGCTCTCGACCACCTCTTCGAGCCTTCGTTCGAGCTTCTTTTGATCAACGTCGTGCTGGTACTGTCCCACTCCAAGCGATCCTGGAGGCACTTTCACGAGTTCAGCGAGCGGATCTTGGAGGCGTCGTGCGAGGTGGGCCGCGCCGCGTACGGTGAGGTCCACGTCGGGCATCTCTTCGCGCGCGCCATCCGAGGCACTGTAGACGCTCGCTCCGCTTTCACTGACCGCCACCACGGGAATGTCGAGCCCCGCCTCCATCACAGCTTTCCGGGTTTCGGCGAGGGCTTCGCGTCCTCCCGTGCCGTTGCCGACCGCGACCGCACCGGGGTTCGAACGGCGAAGCCAACCCGCGAGCTTTCCAATTTCAGGCTCGCGTCGGCCCACCAGGTGGATGACCTCGTGGTTGAGGAGTTCGCCCGTATCGCTGACCAGGGCGCACTTGCATCCGGTTCGAATGCCAGGGTCGATGCCGAGCACCGGCACAGGGCCCAACGGAGACGCCAGCAGGAGCGCTTCAAGATTGCGGCCAAAGACCTCGATCGCTTCGTCGTCCGCCCCCGTCTTATGGGCCGCGCGGACGCGTCGTTCGGCCGCGGGCAACAGCAGTCGTCCGAGGCTGTCCTCCACGGCTTGCTCATAGACATCTGCCCACGGCGATGCGCGATCGAGGCCGACCAGACGCCTCAATTGGTGGAAGGTCCGGTCCACGTCCGGGCGTACTTTGACCCGAAGGGCACCCTCGGATTCTCCGCGGCAGATCGCGAGGTATCGGTGGGACGGAATGCGGGCGATGCGTTCGTCGTGGTCTGCATAGTCGGCAAATCGAGGATCGGCGTCTTTGCTGGCCTTCGCGGTGATGGTGCCGTAGGTCGCCATCTGCTCGTGGACGAACTCTCGAAACCGTTGGTCTTGGGCCAGCTCCTCGGCCACGATGTCGCGGGCTCCCGCGAGGGCTGCGTCGACATCCTGAACGTCGTCCCTCAAGAACCGTTGGGCCTCGATAATGGGGCTCCCCTTGCGGCCCTGGCGCTTGATCAGGTCCGCGAGGGGTTGCAGTCCTCGCTCTCGGGCCATCTCGGCCCGCGTCTTCCGCTTTTGCTTGAAAGGCGCGTAGAAGTCCTCGAGGGCGGCGCGGTCGGTGATTTGGTCGAGCACGGCTTTGCGAGCTGCAGTGAGCTTGCCTTGTTCGCGCAGGGCGGTTTCGATGACCTGGCGTCGGGCCAGCAGGTCCTGCCAGGCTTCACGGGCGTGGGCGACGGCGCGGAGTTGGACCTCGTCGAGCCCCTGCGTCCGTTCCTTACGGTAGCGGGCGATGAAGGGAACGGTGGCCCCTTCTTCGAACAGCTCGACGGCGGCGCGAACGGCCGGCACGGAGAGTTGGAGGTCGATGGCGATGCGAGGGGCGAGGTCGGACACAGGGGTACCTTGGGGCCGGGGGAAGGTCATCACGTAGCGCCCTCGGGGCGATGGGCGATCGCGTGGGATAGGGACCGAGCTTTGGAGGACCGAGATGGCCACGAAGGTCGGGATCGTCATGGGCAGCCAATCGGACTGGCCCACCATGGAGTCCGCAGCCAACGTGCTGCACGAACTCGGCGTCGGATTCGAGGTCGAGGTGGTGAGCGCTCATCGTACGCCTGACCGCCTCTTTTCGTACGCTGAGACCGCCCTCGAACGTGGGTTGCGGGCGATCATTGCCGGAGCGGGAGGTGCGGCCCACCTACCGGGCATGCTCGCGGCGAAAACGCGGGTTCCGGTGTTGGGGGTTCCCGTCAAGAGCAAGGCCCTCAACGGCCTTGACTCGTTGCTCTCAATCGTCCAAATGCCGGGTGGCGTACCTGTCGCGACCTTCGCCATCGGCGCCTCTGGAGCCACCAACGCGGGGTTGTTCGCCGCATCGTTGATCGCGCTCCACGATCCCCACGTGGCTTCCGCGCTGGATCGATTTCGTCGCGCCCAGACCGACCGGGTTGCCGCCAACCCCGACCCCCGGAACGGCTCATGAAGCTCGGAATTGTTGGTGGGGGGCAGCTCGGACGTATGCTGGGTCAAGCGGCCATCCCGCTTGGCATACGCTGTGTGTTCCTCGAGCCTGGGGCATCGCCCAGTGCCGCGGTCGCAGGAGAGGTGATTCGAGCCGACTATGACGACCGGGCGGCGCTCGATGCGTTGGCGGCACGTTGTGATGCGGTCACCTATGAGTTTGAGAATGTGCCGGTGGACGCCGCTCGTCACTTGGCGGCGCAAGTGCCGCTTTTTCCGCCGCCGCAGGCTCTGGAAAAGGCTCAAGATCGACTGGTCGAAAAGCGATTCTTTCAAGCGCAAGGGTTGCAGACCGCAGCGTTTGCGCCGGTCGACGATGAGGCGTCGCTCGCCGATGCGGTAGCCCAGCTGGGCCTTCCGGCCATCCTCAAGACGCGACGGCTCGGCTACGACGGCAAAGGCCAGCGCCGGCTGTCCACCGAAGCCGAGGTTCCCGGAGCGTTCGCGGCGTTGGGGGGCGTTCCGTGCATCCTCGAAAAGGTTGTTCCCTTTGAACGCGAAGTGTCGGTCCTGGCGGTTCGGAATGGAGCTGGCGAGGTGCGCACGTGGCCGTTGGTTCAGAACATCCACAAGGACGGCATCCTGCACTACACGTTGGCCCCGGCACCCGAAACCGGTCCCGCCACGCAAGCGCTTGCCGATGACTACGCACGTCGCGTAACTGACGCGCTCGACTACGTCGGCGTCATTGCCATCGAGCTGTTTCAAGTCGGCGATTCGCTATTGGCCAACGAGTTTGCCCCGCGTGTCCACAACTCAGGCCACTTCAGCATTGAAGGGGCGTTGACGTCGCAGTTCGAGAACCACGTCCGCGCCGGTTTGGGACTTCCGCTGGGGGCTACCGATATTCCGATCCCCCATGGTTGCGCAAACCTCTTGAGCACCCAGCCCCCATTAGCGAAGCTGCTCGCCGTCGAAAGTGCGCGCGTCCATCTGTACGGCAAATCTGAGCGACCGGGACGTAAGCTCGGTCACGTCACGGTCGCCGGTGTGACCCTGGCCGAGGTGCGAGACCGGCTCGGACGTCTCCTCACACTCGCCTAAGGCACGTAGCTCGGCGCATTCCCCAAGAACACCGCATCTTCAAGCCGGAAGTCGAGTTCGGTCGGACCCGTGGTCGCTTCCATGGCCATGAAGATGTCTTGGTTGTCGTTGGTGAAGCCCGTAAAGGGATCCGTGCGGTCGATCGTGAACAACGCCGAACCCAGGGAATCGAAGAAGCTCTGCAGAACGCCCGGCCAGTTGACGCCGAGTTCGTTGAATGCACCTTCTTCGGCGGCGGCGGTGCTCACCGAGCCCACGAGCTGACCCGTCTGCGGGTTGAGCGCACCCGAAATCTGACCCCGGAAGTGGCAAAGGCCATCTTCGAGTTCGCCGGTGCACTGATCGGGCTCATAGGTGCCGAAGATCTCGCGCATGACGCTGCCTTGCCAGTCCAGCGCACTGGTGGGGTCGATCAGGTCGAGGATGTTGGTCTCGATACCGGGTAGCCAACACTCCCAGAAGCCCTCGATGCGGTCCTGCTCGGGCAAATACTCGAAGGCAGCGATGCCCGTACACGTGGTGGCCATCGTGAAGTCGAAGGCCACGGTGTTCGTGATCAGGATGTCGAGTTCGACCTCGGCCTGGTACCAGCCCTCTTCGAGCGTGAACTTGGGTTCGGGCTCGGGGTCGGGCTTCGGGTCGTTCTTGGGGTCGGGGTTCGTCGGGTTGAAATTGTTGTCTGGCGGCTCGATGACCGGGGTTTCCACTGGGGTGAGGTTCTGCGTACAACCGACCATGAGAATAGAGATTGCGAGCAAACTTTGAGTATTCATAGATCACTCCACGACATTGCGGCCCTGACATATACAACGTTTCAGCTTACCAGACCACTCTACACCGCCGCGACATCGCCGGGGTAGAACCGTTATTTGTTCCCTCTGAAGCAGGGAACGGAACAGCGCGGTGCGGCGGGTCTCTGGCATCCGCCACAGTGCTCCACCACGGGTCTCAACTTCAATCCGCCACGGCCTCGACTTGGGCGCCATCGATGCGTTGAGCCAACAGCACCATTTGCGTTCGCGTGAGGTCCAAATCGAGGCCCATGGGCTCGCCCCACACGCAGACCTGGCGGGCCATCTCGAGCAACAGCAGCTCACGAGGACGTCCCGGTGTGGCATAGCCCTTTGCCGCCAGCGGGTGAGCTCGATTCAAGAGGACGATGGCGCGCCCTCGGTGACTGCGGGCCAAATCGAGCATGACCGCAGGTTCGCGGGGGCCTGCATCGATCTCTCGCACCGTGAGTGCGATGGATGGCTTGCCAAGGGCATCGGAGAGTCGCGAGCTCAACAGGCGGCTCGCCGTGGTTGGCTGGGGCCCATCGGGCAGTTGTCGAGGAGCGATCGGATCGTCTTCGGGAACGAGTTCCGGCGGGAGTTCGGGGCGTGCCTCGGGCGATGTTCGTACCCACTCGGCCAGCGTGCCCCACGGTTGTCCATCGGCCGACAACACAGGAACGAGGCGCGCGAGCTCGTGGGCGGTGCCTTGCAGGGTCCCGCTTCGTCGGTGAGCGAGCAGCACGAAGGTGGTGGCATAGCGTTGGGCGGCCATGGTCCGCACCTCATCAGGCTTGTCGCGCAGAATGGGAATGAGGGACTGATAGAGCCGGAGGCCCGCGAGCTGAACCACCCGGCGTTGTTCCTGGGAAATCGTGGAGCTGCCATCGTCTGGCCATACGAGGCCGTGGCACGGCACGCTCCGATCGACCTCAGACAGGGCGATGAGCTGGCCCGTGGTGCGCAGCAGAATGCCTGCCGTGCCGTCGTGGGGGCAGCGAAGGCCCAGCCAGCCCCGCAGATCGGTTTGGCGAACTTCGTTGCGGACGAGCCAGCCCTGTTCGGCATCCGACAGGGAGCGCCACACATCGGGGCTGTCGTCGTACCGCAACGGCGGCGCGTCGCCTTCCTGTTCAATCACGGCCAGTTCGTCGCGGGTCAGGGCGAAGGTCCACGGCTCGGCAAGCTTCACGCCATGGCGGGCGACGACCCGACACGCTTGGTGTTCCCGCATTTCGCGGAGACTCCGGCGTCCGCCTCCGTCGGACGGAACGAGCAGGGGCTGTTCCTCATAGTTCAGGGCTTCGGCGAGGTGCAGCAATGCGAGTCGCCCCAGGCCTTCACAGCGTCCGACAGTAAGGGGTCGGCGGGCGTAGCGACCCCATAGCCCTTCGGCTTCGATGCGCTGCAGCTCCTTGAACAAGACCTGCCATCCGCCGTCCCAATCCACAGGATCTACGTCGACCCGGGTGGCGCCCACGAGTTCCGGGGCGGGTTGGGTCTCGAGTTGCCATCGTGCATCTTGGCGGCGAGGCGAAAAGGTGGCGCCCACCCAGACGATCTGGGTGATCGCCTCTTGGCTCCATTGGCTGCGGTCTTCAAGCCAGATCCAGCGTCCAGCAATGCGGCCCGCGCCAAACAGCGGCAACCCTTCAAGGGCAGGATGGGTGAGGTGCCCGTACCCGAAGCGTGCCTCGAGCCGGTCGAGGGAGACCAGAATCTCGAGTTGCGGCACGGTGCGGGCCTCGGGGGTCCCCAACAGATCGAGGAACCCCTCCAGAGTGAGGTCGGCATCATCGGTGGCGACGAGCGGCACGTGGCGCAGACCGTCCGGCCATCCCACGGGCAGCGAGGCGCCCACCCGCACGCCAGCTTCGGTACGTACGAACTGGGGGACCGCGAGGGAGCCCAACAAAGCGGACAACAGTTCGCGATGAGGCTCCCCTCGCTCGGGCATCGCGAGGTGCCACGCGCGGGCCAGGGCCAGGGCCACGTGCCGTTCCGAGAGCTTTTGTTGGGCGCCCTCCACCTCGACCCGCAGCGATACGCGTGGAAGGTTCAGGGCGAGCCGAACCTCGCGTTCCGTTTCCCACGAAACGGCTCGGGCGCCCGAAATGCGAGCCTTGGTGCCGTCGACCACACCAAGCTCGAGCGTGCCTTCGTCATCGACCACAACAAAGGGCACCCCGAGACGCCCATGGCCCCAGTCGGGGACCGGACCTTCGAGGTGCAGGCGAAGGGTGAGCTTGAACCCCGTGCCGGCGACCGTGTGTTCGCGAATGCGAACCCGGCGGTCCACCACCCGTCGGACAAAGTCGACGTCGGCCTTCGAGGTGAGGCGATGAAGCGAAAGATTTGGAATTTCCTGACTTAAGGTCAGGACTTGGCCTTCGGTGAGCACCAGCACGCGCCATGGAAACCGGTCGGGTTGGGCGGTGGGCCCTTCGAGGGCCGACGTGTGACCAGGTTCAACATAGAAAATCGGCGTGTCGCCGATGTTACGCAACGCGGCGAGGGTGGTGTCCCAACGTGGCCACAGCATGCGCAGCGTCTCGGGCAAGGGCTGCGCTTCGACGGATTGTGGGGCTTGGTCGCGGCCTGGTCGTTCGACTTTAGGAATGGGCGGCAGAGCTGGCGGACGGTAGCGACTGCCTTCCGCCTTCAGCATGAGCTGGGTGGCGACAGGTTGGACGGCGTGGAGCATCTCGACGTAGCGATGATCCTGAACGATGTCGGACTGGTCTGCGGTCTTTCGCAGGTTGTCGTCGCACACGACCCCGACGAGCGGCCGTTCGGCGAGTGGCCCCAAGGGCAGGGTCGAAATCCAGACGCCGCCCACGACCATCCGAAACCCCGTGGGCGCTTGGGGGGACGTGTGGATGGCGACCACGCCACGGCGCTTTCCGTCGTCGAAATGCTCCTGCAGTCGAGCCCCGAAGATCTCGATGTGCCGGGTGCCGCGGTACCCGAACGGAGCGTTGCCATTGAGCAGGATGGGTACCGGAGTGTAAAGGCACTTTTCTTCGACCAGCACTTGCTCTTCGGTCCACGAGCTGCTCGCGAATCGCGAAAACCAACCGCCTCCATATTCGGCGTAAAGGTAGGTACCGGCAATGGCTTCGGTCGGCGTGCCCAAGGTTCCGCGGCCACGGGCATCGAGATCCATGCGAATGGCCGTTTCGCCATCGCCGGACTCGATGCGCAACGTTCTGGGTTTGCGCTGAAGAATGGCGTTTACGCCAATCGCCAACTGGATGAGGTGACGGTACCGCGCGTCTCCACGGTCAGCGAAGAGGTAGTCGAACAACCCCTCGAGGTCGCGTCCGAGGAGGGGATCTCCTCCGACCCACGCCACCAACAGGCTGTGGGGCCGCGTGTCGATGGCGATGTAGGTGGCCCCTGCAAATACCGCGGCCTGCACCAGTTCCAGCACGTACTGGCGAGGATGGCGCAGGGCGAACTCGCGCTGCTTTTCGATGGCCTTTTCGCGGGACAACGTGAACTGTCGACGCTCGACGAGCCGCCCCGGGGCTCGGCTGCGGGCCAACAGGTCGTCGAGCTGGCTCACGAACCCTCCAGGATGCCCGACGACTCACTGATGGCAGAGATCATGCGGTTGTAGGCCCCTTCACCTTCGAGTCCCTCGCAGTGCAGCAACGCTGAGGCCAAGCCAAACGCCGCGACGTCGAGATCTTCGGCACTCGCCAGGAGTTGGGCGCGAAAGAGCGGATGGTGTCGATTCACGAGCAGGGTCCGCCAGGTCAAGAAGCCAGGAAGCCGGAAAAACGTAGGTACGGGACGAAAGAACACCTTGCCGTCGGTGGGGCCGTTCAGGGCGAGCACCTCGGCGCCCCCAAGGTCCATGCCGCCAAAGTCGCCAACGCGAACCGACAGTCGATTCACCACGCTCTCTCGCGTAGGCTCCCACTTCAGCACGGTGCTCGACAGGGGCAGGGGAATGCGGATGCCAACGGCGGCGCGCAGCAGCTCCTCGGTCCGATCGAGCAGGCGCTGTTCGAGAGGGTCGAGGGCTGCACGATCGATCAGCGAGGGCAGTACGAAAACCTCTTCCGCCCGCCGAATGCGACGCCCTCCCCGCAGGAAGTCGAAGAGCGGAGGTTCTTCGGTTGCAAGCAGGAACGCTCGGGTCTGGGGATGATCGTCGACGGCAAAAACCTTGTTTTGGCCAAGTGCATCCAGCAGGGGAGAAGGCCCCTCGGCGACGAGCACCCCGTCGATCCGGCCCTCCTGGCGGCGCACCTTGTCGAGGGTCAGGGGCTTGCCAAAGGCATCGCGGAGCAATGGCTCGTGTTGGATCTCCTCGATGAACCCACGGCCCGTCGACGCGCGACATTCCGCCGCGAGGCGGCCATGCCAGTTGCCGATGGGAGCGCCGTCGGACACCGCCTGCACCGTCCGTTCGACGAGCTTCTGCCGTAAGCCGGCTCGAGCCCGCAGGACGCCCGCCATTGCGCGTTCCCAGTTGTGGTCGTGGAGCACGTTGTCGCGCGTCAGCGTGTGTTCGAGACCGTCGTGCTTCACCCGGAACGACAGGTGGGAAAGCTGATCCGCGTGCTCACCAAGCACATCGGTGTTCTGCGTGTTCAACAGCGTCAGGCCACCATTGTAAAACCCAAACCGAGGCGGGTCGGCATAGCCGATGGCCACTTCGAGGCCGTCCTCGCGGTGCACGTGTTGCAACACCGCGTCGAGGGCCAACGGACGGTTGATGCGTTCCGCACCTGCGTGTGCGCCGTCGGCGAAGGCTTGGAAGGGGTCACTGCCGGTGGTCTCCACTTCCGTGCGTTCCTGGGTTCGATCCTCGAACGTTAGCGGTGTGTCGCTGTGCTCGCACCAATAGTCAAGGACGAATCGAACCTCTTGTACAAAGGGAGCGACCCGCTCCCCCGGCAACCGCTTGAAGAGCGTGATCTTGGTGCCCTGGATGGGGTCGTCAATGCGGATCTTGTCGAAGCTGCGGTCGGCGTGAAACAACAACTCCCAGTACTCGCCGTGCCGCCCTGTGCGCAGCAACACGGCTTCGGGCTTAATGGCGAAGATCGAGGTGAATCCAATCCCGAACTTGCCGATTTTCGTGAGATCGTCCTCCTTGGTCGAGGAGAACAACCGGGTGAGCTGGTTGTCGATGATGTCCTCGTCCATGCCTTCGCCGTAGTCATCGACATGGATCCGAAGAACGCCATCGTCTCCTTCGCCTTCGGGAGGCTCGTACGCGACTGCTACCTCGATGCGAGGAGAGCCCGCGTCAATCGAGTTTTGAGCAAGCTCACGAAGAAAGTCGAGCGGTCGAGCGAACTGGTTGACCAGGTTCTCGAGCGCCTGTTCGGCAAGCGAGGGGGGACCGCCTGCGTCGAAATCGAGGTTCGCCATCGAAGGCCCTGTAAGCTCGGCTGCTCGCCTCGTCAGCCCCAGTGGTAGAGGGGCCCCATGAAGTTTGGGTTCACCGATCTGGCCTTCGACGATCAGGGACGGACCCTGATCCGCCGCCTGTACTCGGCCGGTATTGTGTTTGCGTCCGTGTGTTTCGTCGGGGCCCTTGGCTACCAGGTCATCGGCCAGGGCCAGTGGAGCTTCATCGAATCGCTCTACATGGCGATCATCACGCTTTCCACGGTCGGTTTCGGTGAGACATTGCCGGGCATGGACCAGTCTGTCGCCGCCCGGGCTTGGACGGTCACGCTCATCCTGTTGGGAAGTGGGACGCTGCTGTACTTTGCGTCGACCTTCACGGCGCTCGTCGTGGAAGGAGACCTTCGCGGTGCCCTTCGGAGGAGAACCATGAACCGTGCCCTGTCGGCTATCGAAGGACACGTCATCGTCTGCGGCTGTGGGAGCACGGGGCTCCACGTCGTGGAGGAACTCATTGCCACGGGCCGTCCGCTCGTGATGGTCGACCTTGACGACGAACGCATCGAACGGGTCCGCATCGAGACGAACCGCCACGATCTGCTGTATGTGATCGGCGACGCCACAGAAGACGCCACCCTTGAAGAAGCGGGTATCGACCGGGCGGCTGGCCTCATCGCGACCTTGCATGAAGACCGCGACAACGTCTTTGTCACGGTGACGGCCCGTGCCTTGTCGGACACCATTCGCATCGTCGCCAAGGCCGTCGAAAACGAGAACATCACCAAGCTTCGGCGGGTGGGGGCCAACGCCGTCGTGGCGCCCGCCTTCATTGGTGGGTTGCGGTTGGCGGCCGAGATGGAACGGCCGTCCGTGTTGCGGTTCTTCGATGCGATGCGGGCCGATGGCGATGATCCACGCGTGATGGAGGGTATTCCTATTCGGCCCGGCACTTCGCTCGCGGGACGGACCCTCGGCGAGTCTGGTCTGCTCGAACTCTGCGACATCATTGTGCTCGCCGTGCGCCATCCCGACGGTCACCACGCGTATTCGCCAGGGCTGGACTTGGTACTTGAACCGGCAATGGTGCTCATCGCGCTTGTTCCGCGTGGCGATCTGCAGCGGGTTCGAGACTGGGCCCGCAAGCGGACGGCGTAGCGAGCTGCACGTTACCGACCCTCCGTATCCGAGCCAGGGGTGGAGAAGGTTTGCCCGACTACGACTACGATTTCATCGTCCTGGGAGGGGGATCGGGCGGGGTTCGCGCCTCGCGAATGGCCGCATCTTTTGGCGCACGGACCGCACTCGTGGAGGGAGGCCGGTTGGGCGGCACCTGCGTCAACGTTGGGTGCGTGCCGAAGAAGTTGCTTTCCTACGGCAGCCACTACGCCGAAGACCTCGAAGACATGAAGGGGTTCGGCTGGTCGATCGAAGGCACCCCGACGTTTGATTGGGCGACGCTAAAGGCCCGTAAGGATGCCGAGATCACGCGGCTCAACGGGGTGTACGCGAGCATCCTCGACAACGTGGATGTGGAAGTCGTCGAAGGCTGGGGCGTGCTCGACGGTGCCCACACCGTGCGGGTGGGGGATCATCGACTGACCGGGCGGTACATCTTGCTCGCGGTCGGGGGAACGCCGTGGCGGCCAGGCTCCGATCTCCTGCCTGGGGTGGAGCACACCTGGGTGAGCGACGACATCTTCGAGATGCCCGAGCTGCCGCGTCGCGTGATCGTGGTGGGTGGCGGCTACATCGCAAGCGAGATGGCCTCGATTCTTCATGGGTTTGGGGCCGATGTGCGGCTCGTCTGCCGAGGTGACACGCTGTTGCGCGGGTTTGACGATGACATTCGCCATGAGCTGGGCAACGAGTTGCGCAAGCGCGGACTTCACCTGCACTTTGGGTGCCACCTCACCCGCGTCGACAAACAGGCGGACGGCTCCCTCCAAGCGCGCTTGAGCGATGACACGACCCCCGAAGTGGATGCGATTCTGATGGCGACCGGGCGGGTGCCCCGCACCAAGGGCATCGGGCTCGAGGCCGTGGGGGTGCAGGCCGACGAGTTTGGTGCGATTCAGGTCAACGATGCGTTTCAAAC
Organism: Myxococcota bacterium; assembly: GCA_039208735.1. Classification (GTDB taxonomy): domain Bacteria; phylum Myxococcota_A; class UBA796; order UBA796; genus DRPG01. The sequence goes on from JBCCQY010000015.1 coordinate 29,187, forward strand.
GTCGGTGCCCCACATCTACGCGGTGGGTGATGTCATCAACCGACTCCAGCTCACACCGGTGGCCCTAGCCGAGGGCATGGTGGTCGCCCGTCAGCTCTTCCACAACGAAGAATCCAAGGCCATCGACTACCGCTTCGTGCCCACCGCGGTGTTTACGCATCCCGAAGTGGGCACCTGCGGCTACACCGAAGCGGAAGCCCGAAAGAAGTTTGGAAAGATCCGCCTCTACAAATCGAGCTTCCGGCCCATGCGGCACACGATCACCAAGCGGAACGCCCGCACCCACATGAAGCTGGTGGTGGATGACGCCACCGACCAAGTGGTGGGCTTGCACATCGTGGGGCCCGATGCGGGAGAGATGACCCAAGGGTTCGCTGTCGCAATGCGCTGCGGCGCGACCAAGGCCCAATTCGATACGACGATCGGCATCCATCCAACGGCAGCCGAAGAGCTGGTCACCATGCGGACCGAGTGGGTTCCGGTGCCCGAGGATCATCCCCCCAGGAGCTGAAATGTCGGACCTTCCGGCGGACACCGACGAGCTCATCGAGAACTTCGAACTGTTCGATGAATGGGACGATCGGTATCGCTATCTCATCGAACTCGGCAGAAAGCTACCGGACTTTCCGGATGCCGCACGCGATGAAGCGCACAAGGTGCGTGGCTGCATGAGCCAGGTGTGGTTCGTTCAGCAGGATGATCCTGAGGGCCGATTGCGGTTCCTCGGCGACTCCGACGCCATGATCGTCAAGGGGCTAATCGCCCTGTTGCACGTGCTCTACGATGGCAAGCGACCCGAAGAGGTCGAACACGTCCCGATCGACAACATCTTCGAGCAAATCGGGTTTAGCCAACACCTCTCCGCGAACCGGCGCAATGGCTTTTTCTCGATGGTGTCGCGCCTGCGTCAGTTTGCCGGGAACCGCCCGGCGTAGTGGACTTCGCGCTGCAACTCGACGCCGAAGGTCTCGTGGACGCGGGCTTGTACCGTCTCGATGACGGCCCGAATGTCAGCTGCGGTGGCGTTCCCTGCGTTCACCACGAAGTTTGCATGCTTTTCGCTGACCCGTGCCGCACCAATAGCGAACCCCTTGAGGCCCGCGGCGTCGATGAGCCGACCCGCGCTGTCTCCAGGGGGATTGCGGAACGTGGAACCACACGTGGGCACGTCAGTAGGCTGCGTGCGGGCACGATAGTCGAGGTGCTCCGCAATTTGAGCCCGGCTTTCCTCGGGATCGAGGTCCGTAAGCTCCATGTGGGCGGCCACCACGATGGCATCGGGGGGCAGTGTACAGTGCCGATAGGCAAACGCAAGTTGCTCGGGCGTCCAGCGGGCCTTGGACCCATCGCCACGCAGGACATCGACGTGGCGGACGCGATCGCCAATCTCGCCTAGCCGCGTGCCCGCATTCATGCGGATCGCACCCCCTACGGTGCCGGGAACCCCTGCGACCATTTCGAGCCCGGTGTAGCCATCCCGTTGGGCCTGCCGCAGCAGGGAGACCAGCTTGAGGCCGCCCCCCAAGACCAGTCGTCCGGGCTCGGGAGCCTCGAGGCGAGCCAGGTCGCCCCCGAGCCGCACCACCAAGCCCGGGATGCCGCCATCGCCAATGAGCAAGTTGCTCGCATTGCCCAGCACGAACACCGGTACGTCATGCGCCCGGGTGACGCGAAGGGTTTCGGCGAGCTGCTCGACCGACGTGACCTCGGCGAATGCTTCGGCCGGACCTCCCACGCGCCACCACGTCTTTTTGACGAGCGGCTCATCGAGCCGCACCGTCACTCCGGCCGCCCTCAAGGCTGCCGACCACTCGGATCGTAGGGTCAGACCGACCTCCCGATGGTCCGGTTATCGCGCTCGGGGAGGCCACATGGCGATCGTGAGCATCATTGGGGCGGGCCGCATCGGAACCGCATTGGCGAGCCGAGCCGAAGCGGCGGGACAGCCGGTGGCCCTCATCACCCGGACCGAGGGTTGGGACCGCCTGTCGACCCGTGAAGGACCCATCCTCGTCGCCGTGCGCAACGATGGCCTCGCTGATGTGGTGGCACGGACGCCCGAGGCCCGGCGGGCCGATCTTGTGTTCCTGCAGAACGGGGCCATCCGCGACCGTCTTGCGCAACTCGGCGTCCCCGATGCTGACCGTGGGCTCATCTACTTCCTCGTGGCGCAACGCGGAGGGCCCGTCGTAGGAGGTCAGAAGAGTGTGTTTACGGGCCGACATGCGGCGATGGTCGAGCACTGGTTCACGAGCCTAGGGCTTGCCGCTGAGGCGGTGCCGCGGGAGGCGTTCGCGGATTGGGAGTGGGAGAAGCACGTCTGGATCGCCGCCCACGGGGTCCTTTGCCCCGCCCTCGACGCGACGGTGGGAGAGATCGGCACCACGCATCGGGGGCATCTCGACACTCTCGTCGAGGAGTGGGCCGCGCTGGGGATAGCGGAATGGAACGTCCGTACGCCACCGCCGGCCCTCGTCGAACGACTTGTCATGTACTCGGCGGAGATTTCGGACTACAAGCCATCGTTTAAGGCGTACGAAGACCGTAACGGCTGGTTTATCGCGGTGGCCGCCAAACATGGCCTTCCCGCCGACCGACATGTCGCATGGCTTGAGCGTGTGGATCCCGCGCTCGGAGACCGGGCCCGGGCCGAGCTCAAGACTCTCGGCCGCTGAACTGAACGTTCGCAAAGTGCATGGCGGGTGAGCGTACCGTCGACCAGGTCCATGGGTCGTTCGCGACCTCGACGAGGTTGTCGAGGATCGTGAGCAGGTTGCCCGCGACGTTCATTTCAGAGAGCGACTGCACAACTTCACCATTTTCAAGCAGTAAGCCTTGGATGCCGAAGCTGAAGTCACCGGTCGTCGAGTTGCTGTTGCCGCCGAGGAAGCCCGTCACCAAGATGGCCTTGGGCAGCTCTTTGGCGATGTCCTCAAAGGAGCGGTCGCCGGGCTTGACCACCCAGTTGGACCGACCGCCCCCCGTGGGCTGAACGCCGAGCTTGCGAGAGTAGTACAAGCCGATGTGGTAGTTCTTAAGAACGCCGTTTTCGATCATCGTGCGAGGCTTGGCCACAAGGCAGCTGCCATCCCACGGCCGCGATCCGAGGCCGCGAGGAATGGTGGGGTCGTCGGTGATCGTCAGGACGTCGCTCGCAATCTTGGTGTCGAGTCGCCCGTTGAGGCAGGAGCGGCCGTGGTGCAGCGCGCTGCCCGCCATCGGTCCTGACAGAATGGAGAGGATGCGCCCCGCCATTCGGTTCTCGACGAGCATCGAGTACTGTCCCGAGGCGGTGGGACTACTCCCCAGGCGCCGACGCACCCGTTCGGCCACGTCGGCCGCGATGAGATCGGGGTCGGGCAGATCGCCAAGGTGCCGCGCGGCATAGTAGGCTCCGGCCTCGGGCCGCTTGTCGCTTTCCGCCACCGTGGTCTGACCTCCGACGGTGAAGAAGGCACCGGCGGTACGGTCGGAGAACCCATTGGAAAGCACCTGGACGGCCTCGGACCGCCCATCCGCGACGTAGGCCGTGGTTGAGATGCGCTCGGGTAGGTCGAGGGCCAGAATCGCTTCCTCAACCTGCGCACAGTGATCCGTCCGTTCGGTGGCGGTGCGGCGTCCCCACGCGGGGTCATCTTGGTCGAGGGCCGCTTCGCTGATGCCGCGGCCACATTGGTCGAGGTCGGGAAGTCGGCGGTACTCGTCGGGCTCGATGTAGTCCGCGGTCTGGACACACCGCTGGATGAAGCTGTCGAGCGCCTTGGGGCGAAGGTCTGACGTGGAGTTCGACGTGTAGCGATCGCCCTTGGTGATCGCGAGCACCAGGCCCTGGGTGGTGGCTTCGGTGGCCTGCTCGGTTTGCCGCTCCCGACGCTGAATCGTCACGTGGGAGCCTCGGGAAGTAGCGACCGATGCCTCGGTTGCGCCGAGCTCAAGCGCCCGCTTCATCACGCGCTCGGCGAGCGGCTGAAGGTCCTCGTACTGCACCGTCACGACTTGCTTCCCCCGACCGAGAGGTTGCCGACCAGCACGGTAGGCATGCCTTGGCTGACCGGCACTCCCTGCCCGTCCTTGCCGCAGGTCCAGCCGCCTTCGTCGATCACGAGGTCGTTTCCGACCATTTGGATGGCCTCGAGCACGTCAGGCCCGTTGCCAATGAGGTTCACGTCCTTGATGGGCGTAGTGAGTTTGCCGTCTTCGATGAGCTGACCATGACGGACGTAAAACGAGAAGTCTCCCGCGCCGATCTGCACCGCACCATTGCCAAAGACCTCGCAATAGATGCCCTTCTTGACGGATTTCACGATCTCTTCGGGGTCGTGGGGTCCGGGTTCCATGTAGGTGGAACGCATGCGCGGCATGATGGGATGACGGAATGACTCGCGTCGCCCGCTGCCCGTGGGGTTGACCCCGTAGTGACGCGCTGAAATGCGGTCGTGGAGGTAGGACCGCAGGACCCCTCGCTCGACGAGAACCGTGCGCTCGACGGGCGACCCCTCGTCGTCGACGTTGATGCTGCCTCGAGCGTGTGCGAGCGTGGCGTCGTCGACCACCGTCACGTGCTCGTTGGCGACCGGCTGCCCCATCTTGCTCGCGTAAATGCTGATGTTCTTCCGGTTGAAATCCGCTTCCATGCCGTGGCCAATCGCCTCGTGGAGGAGCACCCCGGCCGACCCCGCCGCCAACACCACGGGCATTTCACCGGCTGGGGCCGCCTCGGCATCGAGTGCGCGCAGGGCGTAGTTCACCGCGCGGTCGACCATCCGTTCCTGGCGATCGGGGTCGTAGTACGACAGGTCGTGGCGCGCGGCGACGTTGTAGCTACCGGACTCTCGAACCTCGCCCCGCTTGGCCGTCGCGGTCACGTTGGCGAATGTCATGGGGCGATAGTCGGCGATCACCGTGCCGTCAGCACGGGCGATGAGCACGTACTTGTCCGCGTCGCCCATCGAGACCTGGACCTTCTCGATGAGGTCGCTCTTCGCAAACGCACGCTGCTCCCAATCCCGAATCATGGGCACGCGAACCGAAAGCTCGACGTCGGACCACGATCGGTTGACAGGGTAGAAATCGGGGCGAGACTTGTTCAGCTCGATGGCGATGGGGCCATGGCCGTGCCCCGTGTGGGCGATCGCGCGCGCGGTACGAGCGGCGCGCAGCAGCCGATCTTTTGAGAGGTCTTCGGTGTAGGCGTAGCCGACCTGATCTCCGACCACGACACGCACCCCCATGCCAAGGTCGATGCTGGTGTGGGCCCGGTCGACCACTCCGTCGGACAACCCCACGGCCGTGGACAACGAGTGCTCGAAGTACAATTCCGCGTCATCGGCGCCTTGGGCCGTGGCCTCCGCCAGCACGATCTTGAGGGTGTCCTCGTCGATCCCGAACTGCTGGAACCAGGTGAGCGGGGAAGGATTGGGTGACATTCATGCTCCTTGTCGCTCGGTAACCAGACGCCTTGTCAAAGGAGGCACCTTGTCGCGCTGGCTTCCGCTCGTTGCGATCTCCCTCGGAATCTTGTTCGCGGGAATTGGCGCTCGAGCCTACTTTCTCCTCGGCGGTGAGCGTCGGTGCGAAGACTTCGTCGATGTGACCCTCGAAACGCTTCCGGCCGATCCGGCGTGTGTTCGTTTGAAGGGTCAAGCCCATTACGACGTAGTCCTGAAGGAATTCACGCCGGGTAACGCATTTGTCGATGAACAAACGGTGCACCTTTTTCCGTTGTTCCCGGTTGATGGGCTCGACGAGCGCGGCATTCGCGTGCTTGTGCGCACGGAGCGCGTTCCTGAACGCCTTGTGAACCTAGAGACGATGACCCTATCGGGTCGACTGTCCCCGATGACCACGGCTGATGTGCCGATCGGGGCCGAAGCCCAGCTCGGTCGAAGTGGCGGCTACTTCTTCGAGGACTTCGCCATGGTCCTCGTGCCCGATGAAGTCCGGTCGGGAGACGACGTCTGGGTGCGGCCGTGATTCAGCCCGCCCAGGAGTAGACGGCAATCACCACGATGAGGAGTGCAGCGACGCTCCCCGCTACCCACACCGCGAGGGGGACGGCCTCTCGCTCGGGCTGTCCCTGCGCCGCCGCGGAGATGGGGCGAGCGGGGGTGGCGTCCCGCTTGACGGGCTCGACCGTCTCAAGCTCAGGCGCGATGGGACGAACCGCACCACGGAGCGAGCTGGAAGGAGTCGGGGCAGACAGGTCGGGGGAGACCACCGCGGCATCGCCAGAGCCGTCGGTCTCGTCGTCGACCTCGGTGGCGAGTTCCGCCTGCACATCTTCGAGACCCAGCTGCACACCGAGTTCTTCGAGGACGTCGCGAATGGCCAGGGCCAGCTCACGCACATTCGCGTACCGCCGCAGCGGGCTGCGGGCGGTGGCCCGTTCGAACACCTCGATGAGCGAGGCGGGGTGGTCGGCCATCGCATCGATGGGCACGTCGTTCATCACCCTCGACACGGCCTCCTGAATGTTCTTTGCATCCGAGACGTGTTTGCCCGTGACCAAGAAGTGCAGGATGAGCCCAAGGCAGTAGACATCGGAGCGCACCTCGATGCGGTCGACGCCGAGCAAGTGTTCGGGTGAAGCGTAGCGTGGGGTTGCCACGACTGCGGGTTTGCCCTCGATTTCAACGGGGTTCGCGATCAAGGCCACCGTGCCGAAATCGGTGACCAACGGCACCCAAGTTTCGGGCTCGCGGGCGTTGCCACGGATCATCACGTTTTCAGGCTTGATGTCGCCGTGGACAATGCCCTTTTCGTGCAGGTAGTCGATGCCCTGCAGGATCTTGAGGAACAAGTCGAGAGCGATGGTCAGCGGTACGCCATTGCGAAAGTCGCGATTGACGATCTTTTCGACGGTTTGGCCGCCTTTGATGAGGTCGAGCACCAGCGCAATGCGACCTTCATTTTCGACGAGTTCGCGCGCGGACAGCACGTGGGGATGCTTAAGACGCGTGCCAACAAGCCCTTCTTCGTTGAAGCGGGTTCGCCAACCATCGTCCGCGTGAAGTTCGGGATGCAGGACCTTTAAGGCGACCGTGTTGCCGTAGATGCTGTCGGTCGCCACGTAGACCTGGCCCATTCCGCCCTTTCCGATCAGCCCCTGCACCGTATAGGTGCCGAACTGGAAGTCGTCAGGAAGCCTCGGGTGCTCCTTCCGTTTTCTTCGGTAGGGTTGGGCGGACAGGCCGTTCAACGGGGCAACCTCACGGCGAGAACGGTGCCCTCGGGCACGTCCTCGAACAAAACCTGTCCCCCATGTACCTCAATGACGCTGCGAGCGAAGGTCAAACCCGAAGCTGCGACGGGGAGTCGTTGCTGGCGGAGCTCGACGGCACCGTAGGGCTCGAAGATCCGAGCGCGCTGGTGGGGTGCGATCGTCGCACCGGGGAGGTGGATCCGCACCACATGCGAATGATCGTACTCTTCGGCATCCACCAACAGCTGACGCCGGCCGTCCACGAGGCGTCGGGCATTCAGGAAGAGGTCGGTGAACGTACGCTGCAACGCCACCCGATCCCCATTCATCTGCAACTCACGGGGCAACTGGAATCGGACGTGGCGTCGGAGCGCCGGCCGGTCACACGACTCTCGCAAGACGTTCACCAAGTCAATGGGGAACCAGGTGTAGTCAGCGTCACGACCCTCCATCATCACAAAGGAGCGCATCCCCTCCATGAGGACCGACGCGAGATCGGCGGCCTCGAGGATGTCGATGATGTCTTGCCGTTGCTCGGGATCGTGGACTTGGTCGCGCAGCATCTCCGCCAGGATGCGGATCGCCGTCAGCGGATTGTTGAGATCGTGCGTCAGCAAACGCAGACCATCCGATCGAAGTGCATTGGGATCCCTGCCCATAAACGGCACCGGGTCTTCGTCCATTCCCCCTCCCGAGCAGACCTTCGGCTGGACCACCTCAGACGGTCCACCCAAGGAACCCTACCGCGGATGGGCGCGAGCCTGATCCCAAAAGCGCATCTGGGCGGGCGGCAATCGCGGACGATCCGGTGGATGCCCCCCCGCGGTCCCCAACCCGGCCACCGGGCGGCCGGCCAGGCTGTCAACGACGTATTGGCCAAACGCCAGCGTGACGCCAAGGACCAGGGCGAGCAACAACCGGTTGGCAAAGCCACGAGCCCAGCTCTCATCGCCGCCGTCGGGCTGGGCAAGCCACTGCTGAAAAAACCGATCCGCGAGCACCCAACCGCCCACCGCCAGGAGGCAGATGCGCGGAATCCAGCCGATCGCGGCCAGTGCGACGCCACCTACGAATCCAATGGCAAGGCAGGCTCGAGCGGCAAGCAACGTGGTGCGAGGGCCGTGGGTCACGACCAGGGTGCGATAGCCCCGTGCCCGATCTTCTTCGCCCTGAAAGGCCTGGGCAGCAAAGTAGGCCCCCAACACGCCGAACGAACCCAGGGCCCACAACACAACGGTGCGAGGGTTGAGGGCCACGTCCGCCACCGCCCAACCGGCGAGCGGCGAGAGGATGCCGTAGCCAAACCAGTTGACGAAGGGTCCTCCGATGGGGTGGGCCTTCCAAAGCGTCGCGGGGTGGGAGTAGAGCACGGCGAGAACGGCGCAGAGAGCTGCGGCCAGGCCGGAAATCGGATTTGCGAAGGCCGCGATGGCCACTGATGTAGCGAGGCCCGCGTAGCCAAGCGCGGCGGTGAACGGTGGCGGCGGTACCGCCTCGCCCATTAGGACCTCGCCTTCGTCCCGGTCGACGGCCGCATTGAGCCACAGGGTGCCCGCGTGCAACCACCACCACGCCGAGGCCACCGCCAAGAACGCGCCGGGGTGTTGGGTGGGCAGCGCGCGATCCCAGTGTGCGTAGGCCCATCCCAAGAAGGGCAGAAGCATGACGAAGGGCGCGAGTTTCGGGCGGGAGAGCAACCACCAGGCACGCAACGTTTCGGTCACGGAGCGAGCCCCTCCAGCACCAGCGGGGTGTCGCGGCCGTCATTGAAGGCGGCGAGTTCCGCTCTTGTGAACGGATCGGGGCCGTCCTGCACCACGGCTTCCACGAAGTTGACGATCGCCTGGCGCACGCGTCGCCCCCAGACGGTGTCGGTGCGACTGTCCCAATGGTCGAGGATCGCTTGCCGACGGGCGGCGTAGGTCTTCAGGCGCGGTCCCTTGGCAAGCGGGGTGCCGGTCTCCCAGAGGGCCTCGAGTCGATCGGGCAGTTCAGCGGCTCGCCGCGCGGTTTCGAGATCCGCGATGCGGTCTCCGAGCGTCTGGACTTTGGGTTCGAGCTGGGCCACGGTGCGACTTTGGGTTCCCATCCACCGTCGGCGCGAGACGGTGGCGCCATACACACGAATGCAGGCCCAGGGGTAGACGAAGCAGCCCAGCCAAGCCCCGACCGAGTTTTGACGTTTGGCCCAGGGAACGGAGCGGCCCTCCACCCGGAGCTTCTGGCGCTTGACCTGCATCCACCCATCGTCGTGGAGCACCACCTCGCCATACCAGGCCGCGGGGTGCCGGTAGACCACACGGTCCCCCTGATCTTTGACCTCGTAGCCGTACCCCAGTTCCTCGATGGTCTCGACGACTTCTCGGCGGGCCTGATCCACAAGTCGCTCCCCGTACACGACCACTTCGGCGGTGGGGGCCCCTTCCAGCACGACAAGTTCCTCGACCGAAGGCTCCGGCTCGGCCTCGACGTCCTCATCCGCTTCTGGGGCGGGATCTTCAGCCGGAGCCGGCTCCGAGACCTCGGTCGCAGGCTGGGCAAAAGCAGACCACCAACCGACGATCAAGACCATGGTTCGCTCGCAATGGGGGGATGGCCAAACGCCGCAAGCGCGACATTTGCCGCCTCGCGGTCAGGAAACGAGCGGGCATCGAGGCGCGGGTGGTCGTCGAGCAGACGAGGGCCCGTGCACAGGACCTGCTGCACAAAACCAGAGGCTCGGTCGCGCACCAACGTCCAATGCTCACCGCGGAGGTGAGGACCCGGGTGACGGCCCCACGCATCGCGCGTCCATTCCGCGTCAAACCGAAGCAACCCCTCGCGATCCAGCAAAAAGATGGCGGCAGGGCCCTCACGGGCCAGGGTCTCGTCGAAGGGGCTGCAAAAGCTCGGCGTCAAGGGGCGTTCATCGCTGGTTCAGGGACCAGTCGTACACCTGCCAATCGGTCTGGATGCTTCCCGACAGCAACCGGTCCTTCGTGGAAGGGTCCACGTACCGCGACAGGAACCACAACGCATCTTCAGGCTTGCCATCGACGCCAGCGAGATCACCACGATCGGCCGAAGCAAAGTCCTCGCCGTACCAATCGAAGATGCTCGACAGCCGGACGGTGTTGCCGGACCACGAAAACGCATTGGTCCGAGCCCAGGTGCGGGCCGCGGCGTTGAGTTGGTCTTCAACCCGGTTGGCCGACAAGGCCTGTGGCGGCAGCGGCGGACAACCCTTCGAGGCGCAGTTCACCACCGCATGAACGCGTCCATCGGTGAGTTTGCGGGCCTTGCCGTGCTCCATCTGGTTCAGCGTGAGCTTCTCCCCTGCGACCACGTATTGGCGAGTGTCCCAGACCTTGCCCCCATCGAGGTCCGTGATGCTCTTCGGGGGGCCCTCGTCGAGCATGAGCTTGAGCGTGTAGCCGTTGTAGGCATTGACATACAGCGCCAGGCGTTGGTGCTTCGTGAAGCCCGATGCATCGACGGCTGCGACGGTATCGAGGTACCGTTCGAGCTGCGCTTTGCGGGAAGCGAGCACGCGATAGTCGACACCCTTCGAACTCACCGCACCCTCGAGAAAGTGGGTGAGTGCTTTGTGATCGTGGTCGAAGGGAGCTGCACCAGCGATCGCCAACGTGGAAAGCAGAATGCCCGTCATGACTCCTCCCAAGACCGTACGCGGGGTTCTCTTCGGCTAGGACCACCTGAGCCCCGGAACGTTTCGGTCGCATTACAACAAACCCGGGAGGTGCGAATGTCGACCATTCACGCCGTTCAGGGTCGTTTCATCCTGGATAGTCGCGGAAACCCCACCGTCGAGGTGGAGGTCATTGCCGACGAAGATCTGATCGCTCGCGCAGCGGTGCCCTCGGGTGCATCGACGGGAGCCCACGAAGCGCACGAGTTGCGCGACAAGGACCCAGGCCAATGGGTCGGCAAGGGGGTCTCACAAGCCGTGGCTCACGTCAATGGGCCCATCGCGGAGCACCTGATTGGCCGTGACTGTCGCGACCAAGGTGAGATCGACGCCATGCTCGTCGACCTGGACGGGACGGACAACCTGGGGCGCTTGGGCGCCAACGCGGTGCTGGGGGCTTCGCTTGCGGTGGCCAAGGCGGCCGCGATGGCGAGCAACCTGCCGCTCTATCGCTACGTGGGAGGCACGAACGCCAACGTGTTGCCGGCGCCGTTGATGAACATTCTCAACGGTGGTGCGCACGCCAACAACACCATCGACATCCAAGAGTTCATGGTGGTGCCGGTGGGCTTTGACCGCTTCTCGGATGCGCTGCGGGCGGGCGTCGAGACTTACCACAAGCTCAAGGCGGTGCTGAACGAGCGTGGCTTGGCCACCGGGGTGGGCGATGAAGGCGGGTTCGCCCCGAACCTCGACACGGCCGAAGCCGCTCTCGACCTCATGTCGCAGGCGATCGAGGCGGCGGGCTACCGCATCGGCGAACAAATGGTGTTCGCGCTCGATGTTGCTGCGACCGAGTTCTACCGGGATGGAAAGTACCATCTCGCGGGTCAGGGCGTGGAGTGGACCGCCGATGAACTCATCGCTCACTACGAGGCGTTGGCGGCGAAGTACCCGCTGGTGAGCATCGAAGATGGCTTGGCCGAAGACGATTGGGACGGCTGGGCGAGCCTCACCGCGAAGCTCGGCGAAAAGGTTCAGCTCGTCGGCGACGATCTGTTTGTCACTCAGGTCGACCGGCTGCAGCGGGGCATCGATAATGAAGTTGCCAACAGCATTCTTGTCAAGGTGAACCAGGTCGGGACCCTCACTCAGACGCTACAGGCAGTCGAATTGGCGCACCGTCGGTCGTATAGTGCAGTGATGTCGCATCGTTCGGGTGAGACCGAAGACACCACCATCGCCGACCTCGCCGTGGCTACGTCGTGCGGTCAGATCAAGACGGGCGCGCCCTGTCGGTCGGACCGCAATGCCAAGTACAACCAGCTGTTGCGGATTGAGGAGCAGCTCGGGGATTCGGCGGTCTACGCCGGTCGTACCTACCTGTCCCGCCCATGAATCTTCGCCCCGCGGTCCGTGCGGATCTCGACGCTGTGTTGCCGTTGCTCCTGCAACTGGCCGACAACGGCCATCATGTCGACATTCGCTATCGGCTCCGGGGCCATCGCCGGGCGCTGTTGCGGGCCCACGTCCTGGAATCCTGGTTTGGGCGGTTCATGCCCTTTCCGTCCTGCTGGGTCGCCGAGAAAGACGACACCATCGTCGGCATGGTTTCTGGAGAACCGCTGCAGATGCACGCGGTCCTCGACCAGCCTCCTACGGTGGTGATCACCGACCTCTGGATCGAGCCGGGGTTTCGGCGTCGAGGCCTCGCGCGCAGCTTGGTCGACCGGTTCTGTCGCACGGCCGAGGAGGCCGGCTACCCTCGGGTCGAGGTGAGCACGCTCGCCCGAGACGCCCAGGCGCTCGCGTTTTGGCGTGCGATGGGGTTTGCCGACCTGCGAATTGCGCTGTCTCGGGAAGCTGAAGAACCGAGTGACGAGCCGAAGGCCGACGATGCGACTTAGCGCTTGAGCGGCCGGTACTTGATGCGCGTCGGCTGGTTCGCATCCTGGCCCAGTCGCCGCTTCCGATCCCGCTCGTAGTCTTCGTAGTTGCCTTCGAACCAAACCACCTGACTGTTGCCTTCAAAGGCCAAGATGTGGGTCGCGATGCGGTCGAGGAACCACCGGTCGTGGCTGATCACCACCGCACAGCCGCCGAACGTCTCAAGGGCTTCTTCGAGCGCTCGCAACGTTCCGACGTCGAGGTCGTTGGACGGCTCGTCGAGCAGCAACACGTTGCCCCCGGACTGCAGGAGCTTAGCGAGGTGCACCCGGTTGCGTTCGCCGCCGGACAGGGTGCCCACCTTCTGTTGCTGGCGGGTTCCCCGGAAGCCGAAGAGCGAGCAGTAGGCGCGGCTGTTTATCTCGCGGCTGCCCAAACGCATCACGTCGTGGCCGCCGGAGATGTTCTCCCACACAGACTTGCTGCCGTCGAGGTCTTCGCGGCTTTGGTCGACGTACGCGAGTTGCACCGTTTCGCCGACTTGCAGCGTCCCCTCATCGGGGGTCTCTTGGCCCACGATCATGCGGAACAGCGTGGTCTTCCCTGCGCCGTTGGGTCCGATGATGCCGACGATACCGCCCCGGGGCAGATCAAACGTCAGGTCTTCGAAGAGGAGCTTGTCGCCGTAGGCCTTTTGGACACCGTCGGCGCGCACCACGATGTCGCCCAGCCGTGGGCCAGGCGGAATCTGGATTTCGGTGGTGGTGGTGTTGCCGTCCCTCGCTTCCTGAATGCCCGAGAGCAGCTGCTCGTATTGCGCGAGGCGTGCCTTGTTCCGCGCGGAACGCTTGCCTTGGCCAAGCTTGACCCACTCGAGTTCGCGAGCCAGCGCCTTCTGGCGGTCGAGACTCTTCTTCTGGTCATCGAGCCGCTTCCGCTTTTGTTCGAGCCAACTCGAGTAGTTGCCCTCCCACGGAATGCCCTTGCCTGCATCCATCTCGAGGATCCAGCCGGTGACGTTGTCCAAGAAGTAGCGGTCGTGGGTGATGACCACGACCGTACCGGCGTACTCCGACAGGAAGCGTTCGAGCCAGGCCACCGATTCGGCGTCGAGGTGGTTGGTGGGCTCGTCGAGCAGCAGCAGGTCAGGCTTGGAGAGCAACAGGCGCGCGAGGGCCACGCGTCGTCGTTCCCCGCCGGAAAGGTTGTCGACCGGATGGTCGCCCGGGGGCACCCGCAAGGCGTCCATGGCGATGTCGACGGTTTGATCGATGGACCACGCGTCTGTCGCATCGATCTTGTCCTGGAGGGCGGACTGCTCCTCGATCACCTTCTCCATTTCATCGTCCGTCAGTTCCTCCGCGAAGCGGGCACTGACAGCCTCGAAGCGATCGAGCAGGCCGCGGATTTCCGCAACCCCCTCTTCGATGTTGCCGCGAACATCCTTGTTGGGATCGAGTTCGGGCTCTTGCGCGAGGTAGCCTACGCGGGCATCCGGGTCGATCCAGGTATGGCCCTGAATGTCTTCATCGATCCCTGCCATCACCTTGAGGATGGTGGACTTTCCTGCGCCGTTCGGACCGATGACGCCGATCTTCGCGCCTGGGTAGAACGACAGTGAGATTCCTTTGAGGACCTCGGTGCCGTTGTCGAGCACCTTTACGAGGTTTCGCATCTGGTAGATGTACTGGCGTGCCATGCCGGAGCCGTCCTCACCGTTGGTCGGTTCTACAATGCAACATGATATGGCCTGGGTCTGACCGCATGGTCACGATCGCCACCGTCCGACGCACGTTACCCGATCGTACCCTTGCATCCGCAGCCCATTCCTGTACCCTGCCGCAGCCATGGGGAGGGCGATGTGTGGGTGTGGGTCACCTTGGCAAGCGCGCAAGCGCAAGTCAGCGGGGGTGCGGTCCCCGAAATCAATGCACAAACGTTCCGCCCGACGGTGGATGGACGGCGCCTGCTGTGGCTTGACGACGGTGCCAAGGGCGAAAGCGGCGTCGTGGGGCGTGCGCTGCTCCAGTATGTCGATGATCCCCTGGTCTACGTCGACACCAACGATGAAGTCGTCGAACTGGTCTCGTCGATTCTCCAGCTTGATGTGCTGGCAGCCGCTCGCTTGGGCCCCCTGCGACTTGGTGTCGACGTGCCCATCTACTTGCTGGCCAACGGGTCGCCGAATGGCAACGAGACGGGCCTTGGCGATCTAGGCATCGACGGCAAGCTTACGCTCCTCGACCGAGGGCTCGACCTGGCGATTGGCTCACGCTTCTTTTTGCCCACCTCCACCGTCGACCAAGCGTTGGGGAGCCCCAGCGTTGGCTATGAAGTGACGGGCATCGTCAGTGGAGATGCAGGTCCGCTCTTGCTCTCGGCCAACGTCGGAACGCGTGGTGGCCCTTCCGCTGAACTCGAGAACGTGGCACTCAACGACTTTTTGCTCGCTCGATTGGGCGCCGCGTTGCGGTTGTCCGAGGTGATCGACACGGCGCTCGAATTCAACGGCCAGTTTCCTTACACCACGCCCTTGGCCACGGCCGATGGGTCGCCCCTCGAGTTCCTGGCCAGCGCTGCGGTGCGTCCGCGTCGGAGCGACTGGGTGGTTCGTGCGGGGGGCGGCACGGGATTGCGCCCCGGAATTGGATCGCCCGACTACCGGCTCATTCTCGGCCTGGGGTGGGAGCCGAGAGACGACGAGCCCGTCGTGGTGGAACCCGAGCCGCTTTGCCCGGGTGAGGTCGAAGATTTCGATGGCTTCGAAGACGAGGATGGGTGCCCGGAGCCCACGCCCGTCACGGTGAGCGTGATCGATGCTGAGACTGGAGAGCCCATCGATGTGGCCAAGGTCACGGTGGTTAGTCCCCGCCTGAAAGCGTCGGGCACCGTCACCTCAGAAGATCCGTTCACCCAGGACTTTGAAGCGGGTGAGGTGGAGATCACGGCTCGGGCCAAGGGCTACGTCGAGACGGTCGAGACCTTCGTGGTTGAGAACGGTCCGCCTACCGAAGCGGTCGTCAAACTGCAGCCGCTCGGCAAGAAAATCATCGTGGTGAAGCGCAAGAAGCTCGAGATCAACCAGACCATCCAGTTCGAAACGAACTCGGATGTCATCAAAGCTGAGAGCTTCGAGCTGCTCAACGAAACCGCAGAGACCATCAAGGAATACAAGGAGATCCGCAAGTTGCGGATCGAGGGCCATACCGACCAGCGCGGCTCGGCTACCTACAACCTCGAACTGTCCAAGCGCCGGGCCGCTTCGGTCGTGCGGTATTTCATCGCGCAAGGCGTTGAACCCGAGCGGCTCGAGAGCCAGGGCTATGGCGAAAGCAAGCTGCTCAACGAGGCAAACACCTCCGAGGCGTGGGCTGAGAATCGTCGCGTCGACTTCTTCGTAGAGTACTGGGAGCCCATCCCGATCCAGGTCGAGATCACCGAAATGACGGATGACATGGTGCCCATGGAACCCGAGGAACTCGAAGAGTCAGAAGCGGGATCGCCTTAGTAACGGAAGCGGCTTCTGCGACACTTCCGATTCCAGGGTCTTGGAGGTGTCATGATCGCTCTGTTTGCACTCGCCGCTTGTTCGTCGTCGAATCCGCCGCTCGAGACGGCGGTTCCAAACCCTGCGCCGACCACCGCGCCGTCGCCCGACCCGACCCCAGGTCCTGGCGATGCTGAGGTCGTCACCTTGACGACCCGCGACGATGTGTCCCTCGAGGCGGACTTTTATGCGGCCGACGGCACGGGCGGGCCAGCGTTCGTGCTGCTCCACATGATTCCGCCGGGCAACGACCGGGGCAACTGGCCGGCGTCGTTCATTTCGGCACTGAGCGAGGAAGGCTGGGCCGTGTTGGCCTTGGACCGTCGGGGAGCGGGCAACTCCGGTGGAAATGCGACGGAGGCCTACACGGGACCTTCGGGCAAGTACGATGTGGAAGCAGCCACCTTGTTCCTCGCTGACCGCGGGTATGGCGATGTGGCCATCATCGGAGCGAGCAATGGCACCACGTCGATGATCGACTACACGGTGTGGGCTGGCGACAACGACCGCACGGTGCCGGTCGCGCTTGGTTTCATGACGGGGGGCAACTACACCGAGAGCCAGACCGAGATGAGTACGGTGCCTCAGTTGCCAAGCGTCTTCACGTTCTCCACGGCCGAGCGTGCCTGGTCTGAAGATCAGCGTGACCTGGACCCAGGCACCTGGTCGTTCCAGGAGTACGACGGGGGAGCCCACGGGACCCGCATGTTCGATGCGAAGCCCGATGTCACCGCGGACCTGGTTGGATTCTTCGGTGGGGTTCTCGCGGAGTAGCTACCGCGGTGCCACGTGGGTGCGAACCGTGCCTTGACCAAGGGCCGCATTGAGACGCAGACGGCCCACCATCTCTTGGTCCTTCGTGGTCTCGAACGAGATCACATCCGCCACCGTGATGGGCGCGGGGGACTCGGGGACGGGACCTTCCGTACCCTGCAAGATGACGGTGTAGGCGCCGGCCGACAGTGGCGGCAGCACCACGGTTCCGTTGGTGGGACGGGTCGACCATGCCCAACCTTCGTCCTCGTGACGCACCGTCACCCGCTGGGCCCAGGCGGCCACTGCACCCACATCCACGGTGGGTCCGGTAGGCGCCCAGGTGAGGGTGACCCGGTTTTCAGCGTCGGGGTTGGGCGTCACGAAGGCGGGACGAGCCGGGGATCCGTCACATTCTGCCGTGATCGACGATGGGGTGATGGCGCGCGCGACGAAGGTGCCATCGTCACGGGCCATGGCTGGCGTCTGACCGACCTGGACCTTGCACGAGGCCGGTGTTTCGCCTGCCGCATCGTGGACGACGACCGTGATCTCGGCCCCCGCGCGGCGAATCGTCCACGTCGTTCCCGCATCGATGAGTTCGACCGCATGATCGGTGGCCTTGGTGCCACGACCCTCACGGCAGCTTACGAACGGCGGGGTGGCGGGCACCGCAGCGAGTTCGACCGTGGCCTCGGGGGTGCATTGGGGCACGGCCTTGGCCGTGAAGCCAGACTCGAAGCGCCACCCCAAAGTGACATCGCAGGCAATCGGAGGGCACGTCAGTGTACGCGGCGAGCGAGCGGGGACCTCTACGGTAATCGCCTGGCCAAGGTCCGACGTCCCTTGAACCCGTTGGTAGAAGACGTCGTCGAGTGAGAAATGGACCAGTTTGCTCGGGGGCATAATGGGCACCGCGAAGCGCCCTTGGGCGTCGGTCTTATGCTTGCCCTCGACCGAGTTCACCTCGATGTTGGAGAGCGGAGTGCCGTCGGCATCGACGAGTTGGCCCACCATCGTCGTGTCGGTGGTTTCGGTGGGCGTCGGGGAGCAGGCAGTAAGCAGGGTCAATGCGATCATGGGAGCCATCCAGCGTCGCGGGTATGTAAAGCGGGCGAGGGGCGGTGCCCACACCTCCCATCATGCGGCCTCGTCGAGGGGAGTTTCACCTGTCATCAGGGGCCGGGACGAATCGTGAGGGACGAGATGACGGAAGAGCCCCGCGTGGTGGGTCCAGGATTCCACGACAAGGTCTATGAGGTGGTCAAGCGCGTGCCGGCCGGGCGCGTCGCAACCTACGGCGATGTCGCAACGGTGTTGGGCTCTCCCCGCGTGGCTCGTCACGTGGGGTGGGCCCTTGCCGCAGTCGTCGATCGTCCGGATGTCCCATGGCACCGGATCATCAACGCCAAAGGAACGATCAGTGCCCGAGGTGATGTGGGTCGGGTCACCGTCCAACAACAACGTCTCGAAGAGGAAGGGGTGGTGTTTGACGACCGGGGCCGGGTCGACCTCAAGGTCTTCCGCCACGTGTTCGACCCCACCGTTTCATGACTTGGAGTCAACGATGCGTTTGATGTGGTTAGCGCTGGGAGCAGGGGCGTGTATTGGTGATCTCCCACGGGAGATCATCGATACCGGTGGAGATGCTGACGCCGATACGGACGCGGATGCGGACGGTGACACGGATGCCGATGCGGACACGGACGCCGATACCGACGGGGACACGGACGCCGACACCGACGCGGACACAGACGCCGACGCCGACGCGGACACGGATGCGGACACGGACGCCGATACCGACGGGGACACCGACGCCGACGCCGACACCGCGGACACGGGTTTGCCAAGTGGCGCAGGGCCGCTGATCATCACGGGGGTGGTGGATGGACCGTTGCCCAACGGACGCCCGAAGGCGGTCGAGATCTATGTTGTCTCAGACATCGCGGACCTGAGTGTCTGCGCGTTTGGCTCTGCCAACAACGGAGGTGGGAGCGATGGTCAGGAGTTCACGTTCCCGAGCGATGCCGTGACGGCGGGAGAGTTCGTCACGGTGGCTACCGAAGCCGTGGATTTCACCACCTTCTTTGGCGTGGCTCCGACCTACACCTCCAGCGTCGCATCCATCAACGGAGACGATGCCATCGAGTTGTTCTGCAACTCCATCGTGATCGACGTGTTCGGGGACATCAACGTCGATGGTTCTGGGGAGCCGTGGGATTACCTGGATGGTTGGGCGTATCGCAACCCGGGCACTGGGCCCGACGGCGCCCTGTTCCAGCCGAACTCCTGGAGCTACAGCGGTGTGGCGATCTGGGGGACTGCGACGACGAACGCAGCCGCGGCCTCTCCCTTCCCGATCGGCTCGTACGTCCCTTGACTATTCGCCGAGCGCTCGCCGCCAGGCTCGAACTGCGGCCGCCTCCTCGGCGGTGAGTTCTCGAGCTTCAAGCGCTTCAAGTTCCCGAAGCGCTGCGTCGGGCGCCTCCTCCGCGAGGCACTGCACCAGCAGCAAGGCGCCGGTCACGTCGCCGTCCTCGGCCAAGGCGTCCAGCCACGGTTCCGCGGTGGTACACCCTCCGCTTGCCATCGCGGACTCAGCTCGTCCTGCGAGTTCGGCCGCGCGGGTGCGGGGAGGGAGCTGCTTAACCGCGGCCACCGCATCGGAGGTTCGGTTGAGTTCGACGTAGGCGGCAACTTGGCGTTGGCGCAGCAGGGTGCGCGTCGCGTCGAGGCCCTGGGGATGGGCCAGTGCTTGCTCGATGACCGCCAAACGTTCAGCAACCGCATAGTCCTGCCGTTCCATCCACAGCACCCGTCCAAACGCCGCTCCCGCGTCGGGATAGCACCAGCCGTCCGTCCCTGCCGACAGCACCATGGGGTCGGATTGGTCGACGCATGTGACGGAAACGCGACCCCGCTCCACACTCGTTCGGGTGCCGAAGGGACCCCGCTCAACGTCGAAGATCGTTCCCAGAACGGTGACTTCGGCCTCCGGCGTGGTCACTCGAACCGTCTGGCCGGTATCTGGCTCGACATCCACCCGAATGCGGCCCGATGACCAGGTCACTTCGGTCACTTCGCCACGCACGACCGCTTCCCCTTCCCCCTCGGCCACTGCATTGACATTGGGAGTGAGGGCCACCGGTCCTTCCTCCCCGAACGACACGGTGTGGGTGCTGGGCCCGGACCGCGACACCGCAACCGTGATCAAGGCGGTGGCGGCAAGGGCTACGGCCACGCCTACGGCGAGGTCGGTACGGCCTCGCTTGGGACGTCGAAGTCCCCGACGCAATCGGGCCCGGGCAGCATCCACTTCGTCCGGCGTGGGCTGGTTTGCGGTGGCCAGCCGCTGCAGGTCCTCTACGTACTCGAAGTCGCTGCTCATAGCTCGATCCGTTCGCTGTCGGACCAGGGCTCGAGGCCCCGCCGCTCGGCTTCGACGCGAAAGCATCGCCGGGCCGACGTCATTAGACGGTTCACGGTTCCTTGGGACAATCCCATCAATTCGGCAATCTCAGGCCGCGTCCGGCGGTCCACGTAGGCATGCCACAGCAAGGTTCGCTCCTCCAGCGACAGCTGTTGCAAGATTTCGCGAACCTGGGAGGCGCGCTCGGCTCTCTCGATTCCGGCGTAGGCACTCGGCGCTTCGCTCGGGCGGCGGTCCATCACCAGGCCAAACGTCCACCGGCGCAACCAAGGGCCTCGGGCGTGTTCCCGCAGCACTCGCCAGGTGATGGCCCACAACCAAGGGCGAAACCCGTGGGGTCGATCGAGTCGGTTCAATCGCTGGGCGGCTCGAATCATGACGTCGTGTGCGGCATCTTCGGGGTCGACCCGTTTCGCGGCGTTCCAGCGGCACCACCGCATCACTTCGGGCAGCCAGTGCTCGAGCAATGCATGCTTGGCCTCTTCCTCGCCCTGCTGGGCCCGCTTGATCCACCAGGCGGTGACCACGTCTCGCGCGGCTTCCGCCAACGGACGGTCGCGCTGTTCGGCCCATTCCAAGGCTTCAGCGGGCAAGGTCCAAACGTCGACCTCAGGGCCGCCTATCGAGCGACAGAGACGTCGAGCTTCCTCGAGTGAATTCACGAACGCCTCCCGGGGCTTACCCCGACGGTCAGTTCAATCCGGTCTCGGGGCAAAAACACAGGTCCACCCCCCGCGACGATGCCCAAAGCCCGTAGATCACGCGTCCAACCCAGTTCCGCACGGAATCCCAGACGACCCGGTCGGACGTAGGTCATGTGGGCGCCCACCACGGGCATCACGCCCCGACCCAAAAACTGACGGTCGAGGGACAAGCGACGGACGTCGAAGCCTAACGACCCGCCGATTCCCAACCCGAGTCGGCCTGGAAATCCTTCGGCGGCAAAGCGCAGGTCAAACGAGCGGCCCACCAAACGGCGGATCGGAATGGCAACCACGTCTTCGCCGTTGGCGGCATGCACATCGCGGTCGAGCCGCGCGCCTCCCCGGGCTCCGACAAAGAGGGGTCCGACTCGATGTAGCCACTGGCCCACCACGCCAAAGGACCGCTCGCTGTCGAAGCGGAAGAGCAAAGCCACCGACTCCCGGAAGTGCTTGACCTCGGTGGGGAGAAGGTCGACGACCGAAATGCGCACTACCTCGGGTGGCACGGCCGGCGGTGGAGCAAGGGAAGTCGGTAAGAGTTTGGGAACCACCACAGGCTCGGGCGCCTTGGGCTCGGGTTCGGGCGTCGGCTCGGGCGGAGGAGCCAGTCGCGATCGCAATGCGGATTGGGGGTCGGCCGGAGCGGGGCCGGTCCGCAAGACGAGCCCCAACGCGACAAAGAGCTGCTCGATTCGGCCTTCGGGATCTTCGGCCGGCACCAGCCCATCGACGGTGGCGCGTCGGGTGTCCAGCTCCACAGTGAGGACCCAGCGACCGTCGGAGCGAGTCCACGCCAGGTCGACCTCGTCCAACGACGGGTCTTGCATGGCTTGCGTGATGTGGCTCCACGCCTGCGCCCAACCCAACGGATCGAGGTCCGAAGGCACTGAGATGTCGGCCGCGAAGGCCGAGCAGGTGAGGAGCCAGGCGATCATGGGGCTTCGACCCAGGTGCCAAACTCGCAGCCGAAGCTGCTATTCGGGCCAAGTTCCAAGGCCCCACAGGTCGATTCGAGGTGGACGCCAGGGGTCGGGAAGTCGACGCCGACCCCCATCAGGAAACCCTCCGAAACGCTGATCAGAGGCACTTCAGTGGCCCCCTCGCTCGCTTCGAATTGACCGCCGGTGAGCGCCACGGTCACGGCCTCGTAGCTGTCCACGTTGACCGAACCACCTTGGTTGGTCGCAACGTTTGCGATGAACGTGGCGTCGGAAATGCGGACGTGGTCCGAAGTCCAGCTGTTGTGCCCAATGGCACCGCCGGCGTACTCCGCGACGTTGTCCGTGAACCGTCCGCCAACCACCTCCAAGGTGGTCATGCCGTGGCTGCCCGTGGCGATGGCCCCGCCTTCGTAGCCCGTGATGTTGGTGCGGAACGTCGACTCGGTCACGAAGGCACGCGTGCTGCCCCAACCGCCGGCCTGGATCGCGCCGCCGTTGTAGCCCGCGCGGTTGCCCTCGAAGGTGCTGTTCCAAGTAGCCAGAATGCTCACCGAGTCTTCGCCGACGTTGCCAAAGCTGATCGCACCGCCTTCGTACCCGCTCGTGTTGATGGCGAAGGTCGAGTCCCAGAGGGTCAGGCTCCGGTTTGTGGAGCGGCTGGTCCAACCGATGGCGCCACCGGCGTAGTCCGAACGGTTTTCGACAAAGGTCGAGCCTCGGACCTCGACGCACGTGTCGAAGACGTCAAGTGCTCCGCCGTTGCCTCGGAGGGCCTCATTGCCTTCGAATTGGACATTTTCGAGGAACAAGGTTCCGTGGCCACTCGCGATGGCGCCGCCGTTCTGGACTGCGGTATTGCTGATGAACGTCGCGGCTTGCACGAGCAGATGGGAGCCTTGGGACCGAATCGCTCCGCCCTGCTCCGCGCGACCGTCGGCAAACGTGAGCCCTTGCAGGGTCACGGTGCTGTCAATGAGGTCGAGGGGGCGTCCTTGGGCTGCCCCGTCGAGGATGGTCGCGTCAGAGTCTGCGACGAGGGCGATGCGGCGCCGAGTGATGGTGATCGACTCGGTATGCCGACCCTCGCAGATCACGATGACATCGCCATCGGTCGAGGCATCGACCGCCTGTTGGATGCTGTCGAACGACTGGTCGCCCAGGCGGGCCACTTGGCCTTCGGTGCACCTCGGAATCGTCGAGAGATCGGGGTCCGCAAACCCGTGAGGCTCGCACCGCGACTCGTCGATCACGGGGGCCACAACGGGATCCACTTCGGTTCCCGCGACCAAGAGGATCGGATTGCAAGGGGGCAGCAGTGCAGCAAGGATGACGGTGGTTCGCACGGGGCACCTTGGCTTGAGGTTGAGGCAGCTGCAACCCCACCATGCCGGGCCACTCGAATCCCGATCAAGAAACCATCAACGGCGCGCGAGCACCACCAACGACACCCCACCCAGGATCGTAGCGGCCGTCTTCGGAGCCCAGCGTTCGAAACTACGGCGAAAGGGCCTAAACAGGCGGCCCGGCAAGGACGTGGGAACGACGGGTACCCGATGAGTGGCCGTGCCTACGATGTTCAGTCCGGCTCGAACGAGCTTTGCGAGCGCGAGGTCCCGCGTGTAGGCGTGGCGATGACCCCAGCGTTCCCGAGCCGCGAGGAGCCGGGCCGGTCGAATCACGTCGAGCACAGATAGCTCCAATGGAATCCGCAACAGGTGCCAAGGCGCTCGCGGCGCAAGCGCAGCCAGAAAGGCCTCGTCGTCCACCAGGTGCTCGACGACGTCGATGGCCAAGCACACATCGGCCGTCACCGGGGTTTCGAATACATCCCCGCATACAAACCGCAGTCGAGGGGCGCGGTAGGCTTCCGCGCGTCGAATCGCCTCCGGAGCAATGTCCCAGCCCTCCCACTCGGTGTCGGGCCAACAGGCATCAAAGCGGGGTTTGAGGGCGGATAAGACGCCCCCGGTGCCGCAGCCCACATCGAGCACCCGCGAAGGAACGCACGGGATGCGCTGAAGCCAAGGCGCCAACCCATCCGCCTTGGCTGGAGCATCGGCATCGTGCCAATCCGGATTGTGGTCCGCATAGGCCCCAGAACGGTAGGCATTCGGCTCCTTGCCCATAAGACCTTCATACTTCAGTTGACGGCTTGGCCTGGCTCCCGGTTTGATGCCGGAGACCGACGCCGGAGGGACGCATGTTGGTGCAGCTGCTCGCAGGGATGGCCTTTGCTGGGGGCTACTACTACTCGGACAGCGGCATCGTCGCGACGGGTCGTGGAGGCGCCTTCGTGGCCGGAGCGAACACGCAATTCGCCCAGCACTACAACCCGGCTGGCCTCATTCGAATCGAGCGACCTACGGTCAACGTGGGGGCCTCGTTTGTCCAGCAGAACGTCGGCTTTCGGCGGCTGGGTGCGGACGGCGATCCGGAGGCCTTCTTTCCCGAGGTCGAAAACCAGGCCTCGCCCTTCGTGATTCCGCAAGGGGGCTTTGCCACGCCGATCGGGGAGGACTTTGCCTTGGCCGTTGGGTTTTACAGCCCCTTCGCGCCGTCTTCGCTCTACGACGAGGAGGGACCACAGCGGTACTCGATCAAGGACACCCTGATCTACCAGTTCTCGGTGGGGCCAAGCCTCGCCTGGCAGCCGATCCCCGAACTCACCGTAGGGATCGGGCTGCAATGGCAATACCTTCAGGTCGGTCAGGCGGTCGACATCACGCTGAACGGCAATGACGACCCCAGTGGCGACATCGCGGTCGAAGCCCGGGTGGTTGATGCGTTTACGCCGAACGCCAACTTCGGGGTGCTCCTCGAGCCCATGCCCGAAGTCTCGATCGGAGCGTCCGTGCAGCCCGGCAGTAGCTTTCGAGCTCGTGGCGAAGGCACCCTCGACTTCACCGGCAATACGTTTGAGACGTTGGGGTTCATCGATCCGGCCCGCTACACCGACGACGACGTGTCGTTGAGCATCCGGCTGCCCTGGGTGCTGCGCGCGGGGGTCGCGGTGCGGCCCCACGAGTCGCTTGAAATCGAGGGGGCCGTGGTTTGGCAGGGTTGGTCGTCGCTCGGCGACCTGCTGGTGGAAGACATCGACATCACGGTGGCGTCGGACCTGCTGCCGAAGGATCAACGGCAGGTGGCAGAAGAAATCGCGTTGCCCGCAGGCTTTGATGACACCCTTTCGCTTCGGCTGGGGGCCGAGTGGAAGGCGGCGAAGGTGCTTTCGCTCCGAGCCGGCGGCTTTTACGAAGATCGATCGTTGACGCCCCAGAATGTTTCGGTGGCCCTGTTTGATACTCGAAAGTTTCAGATTGGCGGTGGGGCGAGCGTCTTTTTGCTTGATGAGGCACTGCGGTTTGACGTGGCCGCAGCCTACCTCGGGTTTCAGAACCTCCAGATCCGCGACAGCACGGTCACCCAAATCGATGCGGGGGTCATCCCCAACGTGGAAACGCAAGTCGTGGGCAATGGGGATCTGCGCGGCAACGGGTGGATTTTAGGGCTACAGGCGCAGCTGGGCTTTGGGAAGCGGAGAACGGATGACTGAGGAAACCACGACCCCGGTTCCCGCCTTGATCGTGGCGGGTTGGCTGGGCTCGGGCAAGACAACACTGGTCGATCATCTGCTGCGGGAAGCGCAGGCCAACGGGGTTCGGCTCGCCATCATCAGCAACGAGTTTGGCGACACAGGTATTGACCGCGCGCTGCTGGACGCGGGCGAGGAGGGCTTTGTCGAGCTCGATGGCGGCTGCGTGTGTTGCCGACTGTCGGACGCCCTGTCTGAGACGGTCGAGCAGATCGTGCAGGCCGCGAAGCCCGATCGCTTGGTGCTCGAGTGCTCGGGGGTGGCCCTTCCAGGTGAGGTGGTCATCCAGTTTTGGCGCCCGCCGCTAGATGCGTTGATCAGCGAAGAAGTGGTGGTGGTGTTGGTGGATGCTGAGCGCGCCGCGGTGGTGCCGGCACCGGACGATCAAACGTTCGAGGAGCAGCTCGAGGCTGCCGATCTCGTGATTCTCAACAAGCGGGACTTGGTCGACGATGCGGGCCTCGCACGGGCTAAAGCCCTCGTGGACGAACGAACTGGCGGGCGACCGGTGTTCGTGAGCGAGCGGAGCAAGGTTGATCCGCAGTTGTTGTTTCCACCGGATCCCGAGGGACTGCGACAGGCCCGTCGCGACCCGCTGGCCCACGAAGCCCCCCACGAACATCTCCATGAACGCTTTGTGACCACCGAAATCGCCTTCGACGGGGTGGTCAACGAAGCGGCGGTGCGTGAACGGGTCCTCGCGGAAGGTGCATTGCGCACGAAGGGCTTCGTCAACACGGACAACGGCATTCGAGTGGTGCAAGGGGTTGGACCCCGCATCGAGATTCGCCCTCCGACCCGGCCCGTGCCGCCCGATCTCGTCGGGAAGGTCGTGGTGATTCATCGGGACGCCTCGGATCATGCATGACGCCGCTGGCGCTCACGATCGCGGGTTCAGACTCCGGAGGGGGCGCGGGCGTCCAGGCTGACCTCAAGACCTTCGCTGACCTCGGGGTGTTTGGCACGTCGGCGATCACGGCTCTGACCGCGCAAAACAGTCAGGGTGTGCATCGGGTGGACGCGGTTCCCGTCGAAGGATTGGTGGCGCAGATTCGCGCGGTGATGGACGATTTCGAAGTTCACGCCGTTAAGATCGGAATGCTCGGCTCAGCCGCCCATGTTTCGGCCACGGCTGCGGCCCTGCGAAGCCTTGAAGAACGGCCACCCATCGTGCTCGATCCCGTGATGGTGGCCAGTACGGGCCACCGTTTGCTCGAGCCGGATGCCGAGGCGGCGCTGGTCCGCGAACTTATGCCCCTCGCCACCGTCGTGACCCCCAACCTCGATGAAGCAGCGGTCTTGGCGGGACGCTCAACGCAGGAGGCTCTCGTGGCGTGGGCGAAGGCGCAGTCCGTGGCGGTGTTGCTCACCGGAGGTGATGTCGTGGGCGACACCATCCACGATGTGTTGGTGGCCAACGGGGCGATCGCCCGCCAATGGAACCACCCTCGGGTGGGGAATCGTCCGTTTCACGGCACTGGATGCACGACTTCCTCCGCGATTGCGGCGGGGCTGGCCCGGGGCCAGGGTCTTGTCGATGCCATAGATCAAGCCATTGCCTACGTCCAGGATCGGATTGCGGATGCTCATCGGGGGTCCGTGGGTCAGGGCAACCCCTCGCTCATTCACGGTCGGGGGCGGCATCCGGCTTGGGCGAACGAGTGAACGCCAGGCGCAGCTCCAGAGCGACCCTTCGGGCCTGCCATCCGTAGAGCAACGTCAGCACCGCCCCGAGGATCGTGAATACGGGCACCATCACGGCACCATCGCCACGTTCGGTCGCCAGCAACGCTCCCCACACGAGGGCCAGGCCGAGGGTCCAGGGTGGAGACCACAACACCCGCAGCGTCGTGCCTTGAGGGGTCTCGCGAAATCGGACCACCCCATGCAAGCCGATCGGCACGCGCCGTTCGCCGGGCCGGGCCCAGAATCGCGCGCGGTTTCCGCGGACGGCCCAGCTCACAAGCGATGTTTCGCCTTGGTCTTCGGGCTTGCCAGGGACCGGTGGAAGTTCGGCGCCCAGGGGCAGTCCGATGTCATGGTAGAGCGGCGTCCAGAAGCGAGGAAACACCTGCGTCTCAAGGACTAGCCCTCCCAGCAGGATGCCGGCCGCGGCCAAGGCGGCCTGTAGTCCGCTTGGATCCACGCTAGCCGCCCCGCATGGCGAGGAAGGTGGCGTAGTCTGGCGCCTGGAGCATCGTGTTCGTTTTGCGCACCTCGGACAGCGCGGCGTGGGGCTGCGCTCCGTAGTCATGACCAGGGTAGAGCACGAGATCCGATGGCAAGGCCAGCAATCGTTCGTTCAGCGTCCGCCACATCTCTTCCACGTTGCCCCCTGGCAGATCGGTGCGGCCGCAACCTTGCAGGAACAGCGTGTCGCCCGACACCAATGCCTGGCCACAGCGGAAACACTGCGATCCTTCGGTATGCCCGGGCGTATGGAGGCACTCGATTTCGACGTTCCCCACCGTCACCCGATGCCCATTCTGCACCGGCGTGAGGTCGCTCGGCGCAAGTCCCGTCATGACTTGGACCCAGGGTTGGTCTGCCTCGTGGACATAGATCGGGACGTCGGCGAGTTCGCGAAACCGCGCGAGCCCCTGCACGTCGTGGCCCATGAGATTTCCGCCCACGTGATCGGGATGCCAGTGACTGATCAGGGCCCCGCGAAGCGTCATACCGTCAGCCTGGATCTTGGCTACGATGCCGTCGACGTCCCAAGCGGGATCGACCACCACGCACTCGCGGGTGTCGGCGTCCCCAAGCAGGTAGACGAAGTTTTCCATCTGACGCGCCACCGGATCATCGGTGGCGAAGTCGTGGCCCGCGTGAAGCTGGCGCAGGTAGGTAGGTTGCTTCATGGCGGCTTCCTACCATCGGAGGGCAGCTTGGAGCAGCGGCAGTTGGGCGAAGCGGGGCTTCGCGTCGGAGCCATCGGGCTTGGCTGCATGGGGATGAGCGAGATCTACGGCACGGCGGATCCCGTCGAGGCGGTCTCGGTGATTCACCAGGCCGTAGACGCAGGCGCCAACCTCCTCGACACGGCTGACATGTACGGGCCCTTCGAAAACGAAAAGCTCGTCGGTCGCGCCATCGCGGATCGACGCGATCGGGTGGTGGTCGCCACGAAGTTTGCGGTCCTACGGGGTCCGGACGGCAGCTTCCGGGGCCTAAGAGGCGATGCCGCCTACGTCCATGAGGCCTGTGACGCTTCGCTGCAGCGGCTCGGCGTCGACTACATCGACCTGTACTTTCTCCATCGGGTGGACCCCCAGACGCCCATCGAGGAGACCGTCGGGGCCATGTCGCTACTCGTCGACCAGGGCAAGGTCCGGCATCTCGGACTGGTGGAAGCGGGATCGGAAACGCTGCGTCGGGCGGCCGCGGTTCATCCCATTGCGGCTCTGCAAAGTGAATGGTCGATCTGGTCGCGTGACATCGAGGACGCGGTGGTCTCGACCTGCCGAGAACTCGGCATTGGCCTGGTGGCGGCCTCTCCCTTAGGGCGGGGCTTTCTTACAGGACGATTTCGTGCTCCCACCGACTTCGAGCCGGGGGACTATCGTTCGACCAACCCTCGCTTCGAAGACGAAGCGTTCGCGCGAAACTTGTCGATCGTTGAGACCGTGCGAGAGATCGCCCAGACCCATCAGGTTTCCGCCGCCCAGGTGGCAATTGCGTGGGTGCTGGCGCAAGGGAGCGATGTGGTGCCGATCCCGGGGACGAAGCGCCAGGCGTTCCTCACCGACAACCTCAAGGCGGCCGACCTTGTACTTTCCGAGGACGATCTGGCCCGTCTCGAACCGCTTGCGGCCGCGGTCACCGGCGATCGGTACGCCGACATGTCGACCATCGGGCGGTGAGCGCTTACTGCCATCCTCGCACCCTGGGCGAATAACGCCCCCTGGAGGACCCCATGGCTGGCCCCGACCGTCGAATTTCCATCTCTCGATTGCTCGCCAATGGCGTTGAAGGCAATCCGGTGGTGGTGAATGGTTGGGTCAAGACCTCACGGTTCTCGAAGAATGTGAGCTTCGTCCACCTGTTCGATGGCTCCACTCCGAAGACGCTGCAAATCGTGCTTCCGGCCGATGCCGACGAAGAACTCACGAAGCGCCTTGGGGTAGGGGCTGCCGTGCAGGTCACGGGCACGTGGGTCGCGTCGCAGGGCGCGGAACAGGCCCTTGAAGTGCTCGCGGACTCGATCGAGGTGGTGGGAGACTGCGACCCGACCGTTTACCCCATTCGCAAGAGCGGCAAAAAGCAAAAGGGCGTGAGCCTCGAACTCCTTCGAGGCATGCCGCATTTGCGCCCGCGGACCAACACACTGCAGTCGGTGTTTCGTGTGCGCAACGCATTGGCGTGGCACATCCATCGCTTCTTTCAGGAGCGAGGATTTCTGTGGATCCACACGCCCATCATCACGCGGGCCGATGCCGAAGGGGCCGGAGAGGTCTTTCCGATCGGCAACGCGGGGGAATTCTTCGGACATCCCGCGTTTCTCACGGTTTCGGGCCAGTTGGACGTGGAGTCGTTCGCGCAGTCGCATACCGATGTCTACACGTTCGGACCTACCTTTCGGGCCGAGAACTCGAACACCCCACGCCACGTGGCCGAGTTCTGGATGATCGAGCCGGAAATGGCGTTCGCCAACCTCGATGATGTCATCGCGCTGGCCGAGTCCTTCATTCGGGAGGTGACCGTCGCGGTGCACGAACAGTGCGCGGATGACTTTGCCTTCTTCGATCTGCGCATCCAAAAAGGGGTCGTCGAACAGGTCAAGGAAGCCGTCAGCAAGCCGTTCGCCCGCATGACGCACCGTGAGGCGATGGACGTGCTGGCAAAGTCCGGGCAGGACTTCGAGTACCCTGTGGGTCCGGGCGCCGACATTCAGACCGAACACGAACGCTTCCTGGCCGACGAGGTGGTCAAGGGGCCGGTGTTCGTGACGGACTACCCGGTCGAGCAAAAGGCGTTCTACATGCGGCTCAACGACGGCGGCGACACGGTTGCCGCCACCGACCTGCTCATGCCGCGTTTGGGAGAAATCATCGGCGGCTCCCAGCGTGAGGAGCGCCTCGACGTATTGGTGGCCCAGATGGAGCGTCGTGGGATGGACCCGTCGCACCTTGATTGGTACCTCGACCTTCGCCGCTTCGGGTCGACCCCGCACGGCGGCTTTGGGCTTGGTTTTGAGCGCATGTTGATGTGGCTTACGGGCATGAGCAACATCCGCGACGTGATTCCCTACCCGCGCACCCCAGGTCCGTTCACGTTGTGAGTCTCAGCGGGGACTGAACAGGAACGGGTAGCTCACGATCACGATGCCCCCACCCTTGGGGGCCAAGAACTTGAGTCGGCGGAAGACTCCGACGAGGCAGCTCTCAACTTGGTCGTGGTTCAGCGTCGAGGACTTGATCGAGGCGGCGCTGACCGATCCGTCGGCAGCGATCGTGAACTTCACGACGACCTTGCCCGCAAGGGTATGGTTGCTCTGCAAGGAACGCTCGTAGCAGTAGCGGATCTTGTTCATGTTCCGCTTGATGACGTCGTCGACGGGCGAGCGGTCGAGTGAACCGAGAATGATGGGATCGGATCGGATCGCGCCCAAATTTCCGCCTCCGCCCACGCCGGATCCTCGCAACCCCAGACCCCCTACGCCGGTGGCGGCGATGCCTGCGGTACCCGCCGGGAGCAGGGTCTCCACCTTCACCGGGAGGTTCGGACCGGTACGGTACCAGGGCGAATCGCCGCACGGCGACGGCGTGATGTCGGTCGCCACGAGGCTCGTGTAGGTCGAAACCAGGTGGTGCTCGAGGGCAATGGGCACCACAGTCGCCTTCTTTTGCTCCGATGTCGTCTCGAGATTGCGTTCCGCCTCGCGGATCGCTTCACGGGCCCAGTAGGTAGGCACCGCTTCGTGGGTTCGGATGGTGTGAGGGTCGAGCCAGACGTCGTAGGTGACCCGCTGCAGCCCTCGTCGTCCATGAACCTGAATCTTGGTCGGGACCACGGTGTCCGTTCGACCCACGATGCGCAGCGACTGGCCCGCGAAAAGGTCGGGAATCACGCTTGGCACTTGATCACGGATCACCAGGGATCCGAGGTCGAGTTCGATGTCGGTGAGCACGGGTGTGGCAATGCGGTCGGCAAACGCCTGGATGGGCTCTTCCACGGGGGTATCCAACAGGGCGTAGAGCGCATCGCCACGGCCATGAAACGCAAGCTCCTCGATGAGGCCTCGATTCGGGCTCGAGCCGACACCGAGCGCGAAGATGCGGTCGTTGTCGGAGAGATGGTCGCGCGTGGTGTGGAACACCTCTTGGTCATTGCCGATGTAGCCGTCCGTCAGCAGCAGCACGATCCGCAGGGCATCGGGATTCCCTGGCATCGTCAGGGCTTCGACGATGCCGGCTGTCATCTCGGTTCCCCCACCCACGAACGCCTGCATCCACCCTTTGGCTTGGGCCCGATGGTCCCCTGTCGCAGGCTGGGGCGTGCTGAACAGTGCGCTCGAGGCGCTTGAGAACTTCACGAGGTTGAAGGTGTCATCAGGACGCAGATCATCGATGGCTTCCTCCACCAACCGCACCGTCGCATCCCACGGCACGCCGTTCATCGAGCACGACGCATCCATCACGAACACCAGCTCGCGCGGGGTGTGGACATCGATCGTGGCGAGCGGCGGGGGCTCGATGCGAATCGCGATGGTTGCGTCATCGGCAGGGTCGGGTCGGGCTACGAGCGCCGCCACCGACGGCGTTTTCGTCGCCAAGGACCACGCCACATGCACGTCTTTGTTGGGTACGTCGTCGCCGTCCGCCAAGGTGATGCGGGCGCCCGTGGGGGTGTCGGTGATGTCGATGGTGTGAGAGTCGGAGTAGATCGACCCCAGTGGCAGCCCTTCGTCGAGGGTCAGCGCAACGTCGATGCGCCGTCCAGCGTCGGGCCCGAACGGAGGCAGATCCAAGTCACGCGGATCGTAGCGTTCTCCCACCGTTGTAGGAAAGACCAATGACCAAACTTCGGCCTTTGGTTCCAGCGCCTCGACGTACTGGAGCGAGACCTCGACGACCTCTCCGGGACAGAGGCGTCCGACTTCCTGGGTGAACACGTCCGGTCGTTGCTGTTCGAGAAGTGCGGCCTTCCGCCCCTGCTGAACAGCTTGTTCGTAGGCTTTGCGCGCGGCCTCCTTCTCGTCGACGTGGGCGACGAGTTCGCGGTCCCCGCAGGTCAGGGTCATCGCGCGCACCGCAGCCCCGGGGGACAGCGGAAAGACATAGGTCGCATCCATGGGCACGTCGTAGGGATTGTGGAACGTCTGCCGAACATCCACCACGGCCATGCCCCACTGCACCATCGCGTCGACGTCGGTGTGGAGCAAGACCAAGGGTCCTGCTTCCCCCAGCAGTCCAACCTCGGTTTGGGGGGACTTTGCCATCGCGGGTAGTGTGACCATAAAGGCCATCCACATCAGCACCATCCATCGCACCATGACCACCTCCTGTTGGAGCGGTTGGTTGCCAACGTGGCGGGAGGGTTCGTCCGCGAAGCGTCAGGACCGTGTCAGTGCGATGTGAGGGGTGAAGACGTGGACAGTGCACTACAGAAGTCCCGATGGAACTCTTCTGCGGATCGTCTCCCGGCCCACAACCGGTGCCCCTCGGAGTTCCTCAACTCCGTGACGATCTACCTGGTTCACTCTGGATTCCCACGTCCGAACGTCACGGTTGGGCGCTCGTCAAGGGCGGGCAAGGCCCCGCCGACCTCAAACCGTTGGTGGGCTGGGTTCCCGAGGTCATCGGGCAATTGTTGGACCGCATTGACGACCCCGTAGCGCAAGATCTCTGGCAGACGTCCACCCCGAACGCTGCGGATGTGCTTGTCGACTGGTTGAGCGACCACCACCCCATCGTAGGGCGGGCCGTTCAAGCCCTCGTGGCCCGGTCACGAGACCCGATGCAAAGCGATTGGGTACCGCCGATCCATCCGCATTCGATCAATGGAAACCCGGTTTGGGGCTACCGAGCGGACGATGCAGCGTGCCAACTTCGAGGGCTCAGCGAGGGGCCAGCCCTTCGTGCCACTCTGCCTGCGACCGATGACGCGCTGGTCGAAGTCTTGCTTCCGGCCCTCGGGGTCACGGACGTGGGCTACCACGTCATCGACGCGGACTACCTGAACGGCTTTCCTGCGGAGCAAGTTGAGACGCAACTCGCGAAGACCGCAGCACGCCCTGAGGGGTCCTTCGAGGAGGTGGTGAACCGACTGGCCACCCGCGCTTGGACAGGAGCGGAGCCCGGGGTTCGCTGGCTTGCGTGGATCGATGCGCTGGACGACGCCCAACTGCGGAGGGCCGGACAAGCATTGAACATGGCCCACTGCGATTGGACGAACCCTCGCACTCAGGTGTGGCAAGCACTCGTCATGCAGCTGTTGGACGCGAATCGGACCGCGCAACAACGGGCCGACACCTTTGCTCGTCCTCCGCCGGTGTCAAAGGGCCACCTTTCGCTTTGGGAGACTCGCTTTCAGATCCGGCTTCCCAATGCCCTTCGGTATTGGTTCACCCGGGTGAGCGACACCGTGGGCATACCGTTTTGGTATGACTACGACTTCCCGGCGTACTACCTCACGATCGGCGCGCACACACCGGTACGAACTCAGAACAACGTCGACCTGTTTGTCGAACACGGACCGCGAATCCGCGAAGACGTCTGGACCTTGCGGCCCAACGGACAGATTGTGCGGTTTGCCGACATTCGGCGCAGCAATCCGCGGCCTGTGGACGCACCGGCTTGTCTGGCGTTCCTGTACTTCGACGCGCTAGTCGGTCACGAGCTCCCAGGTCCGTGGATGGGCGAGTCGTAGGCCTGGGTCACACGAAGAAGTGCTGCATCAACCGCACCATGGGGGCGTGGTCGTGGGTGCCGGCCTGCTCGCGGGCCGAGTGCATCGAGAGCATCGGGTTGCCGACATCGATGGCGGTGACACCGAGGCGCGCGGCGAGCATGGGACCAACCGTGCTGCCGCAGCGCAGGTCGGCTCGATTGACGAACACCTGCGGCGTGACATCGGCTCGCTCGCAAATCAACGCGAGTTCGGCGGTGCTCACGCCTTCGGTGGTGTAGCGGTGGCTGACGTTCTGCTTGATCACGGGGCCTGCGTTGAGGGCGGGCGCGTGATGGGCATCATGGCGGTCCGTGAATCCGGGATGGACGGCGTGTGCCATGTCAGCCGAAATGAGGCGACTGTGCGCAAGCGCGCGTGACAGGTCGCCGGGGCCTTGGACCTCGGCGTCGCGGAGCACGAGCCCGAGTAGTTGTTCAATGGATCGAGAGTTCGCCCCGCGGGCGCTGACCGAGCCAACTTCCTCGTGATCGAACAGGGCGATGACCGATGTGTGAGCCGGGGTTGGGCTGTCGAGTGAGGCGAGGAGGGCTTCGAGAGCGGCGTGTGACGACCCCAGGTTGTCGAGACGTGCGGAAAACACGAACTCCTCGTCGAGTCCTCCCAAGGCTGGCTTCGTCAGGTCGAACAGCGACAGATCGAAGCCCAGAATGCCATCGGGGTCGACATCGAGTTCACTCGATAGCCAAGCCTTGAACGGGTCATCGCCTCGCTCTCCCTTGAGGCCAATCACGGCGGGCAGCTCGGTTTCCGCGTTGAACTTGAGGCCCTTCGTGTTGACCTCGCGGTTCAGGTGGATGGCGAGGGTGGGTACCCGGGCCACGGGGCGGCGGACGGTCAGCAGTTGACTGCGAAGCCCCGTGGGTGCGCTGGCATCGCGGATTTGCACGGCCCCTGCGATGCCGAGATCGCGGTCGGCCCAGGTTGCCACCTGGACCCCGCCGTAGACCTCAACGCCGAGCCGGACGTACCCAGCCTTCTCGTGCCAGGCGTGAGGTTTTAGACGCAGATTCGGAGAGTCCGTGTGGGCCGCGATGATCCGGAATCCCGCGTCAACGGCGGGCTCGGTTCCTACGCGAAACGCAAAAAGGGATCCTCCCTTGGCGACGTAGCCTTTGTGGCCCACGGGGAGGGTGGACGGCCGATCGCCAAGGGATGTCTTGGTGAACCCGTGTTCCTCGAGGATCGTCGCCGTCTGGTGGACCGCATGGTCGGGGGTCGGCGAAGCATCGAGGTAATCGAGGAATCGCTGAATGAGAGGGTCGGCCATCACGGTCTCCGAGCGCAGCGGGTGATGGGGTTGCTTATCTTCGGGTGCATTTCACCCCTTGCCGATCCGGACGGCGCGCACAGATCGGTTCGCGAACTCGCCATGGTCATTCGGACCTTAGGTCCACACCCTGGCCCCGATCGCGAGGAATCCGATGACGACGACGTCACATGGTTTCAAGGCCGAGGTCCAACAGCTTCTCAACCTCATGATTCACTCGGTCTACTCAGACCGCGAGGTGTTCGTCCGCGAGCTGGTGAGCAACGCGGCCGATGCTCTCGACAAAGCCCGCTTCACAGGTCTGACGCGCAGCGACCTCACCGCGACAGCCCACGATGATCCGGCCATTCGGATCAGTGCCGATACCGAAGCCAAGACCCTCACCATCGAAGACGATGGTATCGGCATGACCCAGGAAGAGGTGGTCCAGAACCTGGGTACGATCGCCCATTCAGGAACCAAAGCGTTCATGGAGCAGGCGTCGGAAGGCGATGGGCCAAAGCTCATCGGCCAGTTTGGACTTGGCTTCTACTCGGCGTTTATGGTGGCTGAGAAGGTGGTCGTCGACACCCTGTCGGCCGAGCCTGGCTCCGAACCCGTTCGCTGGTCGAGCGCTGGCGAGGGGACCTACGAGGTGGAACCTGGCCAGCGCCAGCATCGTGGCACCACCATCATCCTGCACCTTCGGGAAGATGCGACCGAGTTCGGTCAGGATGATCGAATTCGTGGCATCGTGAAGCGCCACAGTGACTTTCTGCCTTGGCCCATCTTTGTGGGCGAAGAGCAAGCCAATTCGGGCAAGGCCCTTTGGGTTGAACCTCCCTCGCAAATCGAAGACGAAGACGCCAACCAGTTCTACAAGTCGATCACGATGGACTGGCAAGAGCCGGTTCGCCGGATCCATGTGTCGGTCGACTCGCCCATTCAGTACCACGCGATGCTGTTCATCCCTGGGTATCGGCCGTACTCCCTGTTTGATCCCACCGCGGCGAAGGGCCCTCGCTTGTACGCACGCCGCGTCATGATCGAAGAACACGCAAGCGATCTGTTTCCCGACTGGCTCCGCTTCGTGCGGGGGGTCGTGGATTCGGAGGACATCGCGCTCAACGTCTCGCGCGAGATGGTTCAGAAGACGCCCATCGTCCGCAAGATTGGCGATGCTTTGACCAAACGCGTGCTCAAGGACTTGGGCAAGTG
Organism: Myxococcota bacterium; assembly: GCA_039208735.1. Lineage (GTDB taxonomy): Bacteria > Myxococcota_A > UBA796 > UBA796 > DRPG01. The sequence goes on from JBCCQY010000015.1 coordinate 66,247, forward strand.
GGCGGAGGCCGAACCGGCTGAAGATACGCCCGAAAACACGACGTATCCTGCGTTTTGGCGGAACTTTGGGGTGCTCCTCAAGGAGGGGTACTACCACGGCGCTACGAACTGGGGCGAGCAGTTGTTACCGTTGCTCCGGTTTAATGCGCTGTCGCACGACGATGCCGATGGACTGACTTCGCTGCAGCAGTATCGCGAGGCGATGCCGCCCACGCAGGAGACGATCTGGACGTTTGCGGCTGAATCTCGGGAGGCAGCGCTCGCGTCGCCTCACCTCGAGGTGTTCCGCAAGAAGGGCTTCGACGTGTTGTTGCTCACCGACCCGGTCGATGAGTGGCTCACGATGTCCCTCACCGAATTCGACGGGATGCCCATCAAGTCGATCACGCGGGGCGAACTGGAACTCGACGACGAGGAGTCGTCGGAAGAGCAGGGTGAAAAGACCGACCTTACGGAGTTCTCTCCGTGGGTCAAGGAGCTGCTGGGCGATGCGGTGAGCGAAGTTCGCGAGTCTACGCGCCTGACCGATAGCGCGGTGGTGCTGGTCGATGCCGAAGACGGGCTGTCGCGAAACATGGAGCGCGTGCTCGAACAGACCCAGCAAGGCACGCAAGGGCTCACGGCTCAACGGGTATTGGAGCTGAATGCGCGCCACCCCCTGATCAAGAATCTTGCGGCCCTAAAGGCCAACGGACAGGAGGATGCGGCCGCGGATCTGGCGCGAATGCTATATGACGAGGCGTTGTTGCTCGAAGGATCCGTCAAGGAGCCCGCTGCAATGGGAAGACGTCTGCAGGATCTGCTCGTCAAGGCCTCCCAGGCGGCATTGGACTGAACCTTCGGGCTTATGTGCACGAAGGTTTGAATGATGCGAGTTGCTCTGTTCTTCGACGGCAAGAATCACATGAAGGATCTGCGGCGTTCTGTGCCCGACCGATGGTTGGACCACGGGGCGCTCGCCGAGTGGGTCACCGAACGCGTTGGTGGCTCGCAGTTTGTGGGGGCCTGGTACTACACCGGCGTGCCCACAGCGCAGGATGAACAGCAGGAACGTCACGCGCTGACCGACTTGCTCGAAGAACTCGAGCGACGACCGGGTTTTTATGTTCGCCGCTTCAATCGCCGGTCTACGACGCGAGACTGTCCGCATTGCCAACAGACCATCTCGTACACCGAAGAGAAGATGGTCGATACCTCACTGGTCGTTGACCTTGTGGTGTTGGGTCAACGCGATGCCTTTGATGTTGCGGTGGTGTTTTCGGGTGATGCAGACATCGCACCCGGGCTCGCCGCGGTTGCGGCCATGGGTAAACCCGCTTGGATCGCAACGTTTGGCGATCATGGATTGTCGCGAGGCTTGGTGAGGCAAGCCTGGTCTCACATCGATCTGCTCGAACATATCGATGCGTTCGCCTACCCAGAACTTCAAAATGGCGTTCGGCCCTCGATGGTTCCGCCGGCTCCGCACGAGGTGGACCGCGAAATCCTCCGCGAACTCAAGCGGGCGGAGGCCCACTTCCTCGCAGGAGGAGGCTTCGTCGGGGCGCATTACTTCATCCATCGGTGGAAGGGCCACGAGATTCCCGATGTACCAGAAGCCCGCCGGCAAGCGGTCCAGCGGCTCATGAACGATGGGCTTGTCGTGACGTACCAGGTGGACGGAAAGACCGCGCTGCGCTCTGCGCAGGAGGCCGATGACACCACGGTCGAAATCGTCGACCCGACGATGGACATCGAGCCGAACGAGCACTCCGTCCCGGCGGAGCCGTAGCGGCCTTCGCCGGAACGCGACGCAATAGAAGTCACCACCCCATCGCGGCGGCCGCCGCGATGGCACGGTCGATCGTCGCGATCAGGGCACTTTCGTCCAACGTGAGGTTGGTGACGTGGAGTCGCACGTCGTCTGCATTGAGTTTTGTCGTCTGCTCAAGGGAGAGCAGTTCGCGGCGTGCGTCTGGCGTGAGGAGATCGCGAATGCGGTCGGGGTCATAGCCTTTGACGACGAAGGCCCGATCGAACGCATCGTCACCGACCTCGATGTCTTGGGCCGTCGGATCATCATCATCTGCGGCATGCAACTGCGGGTGCAGTTGTAGGCCCAGGTGGCGATGGGGCCGAAATCCAACGCGAAGCTCGGCGGCAAAGCCCTGCGAGGTGCGTACCGGCCACAAAAAGAGCCGGCGTCCATCGACCGCTCCCGTCGCCGCGGGGAATGCATCCTCGACGTCAAGGCCGTAGCGTGCGGCGAGTTGCCGCCAGACGGGGACAAAGGGCTCGAGGCGGCGAGGTGGCGGGAGGGCCCGGCGCGCTTCGACCAGTGTGGTGGAAAGCTCACGCAAGTCGCGCACGAGTTCCTGCAGTTCGGGAGTCGTCGAAAGGGGCCGAGGCATGTGCACTCGGACCGAACGGTCCGTCACGATGACGTTGCGCCATCGCTCGAGCATGGCGAGGAGTCGCATCCGAACCGGACCATCCAGCCACTGCCGAATGATCTCGGGGTCGTCGCCTTGGACCTCGACCGCTTGGTCAAACTCGGGGTCGAGAAGCGGCACGGCGGGAGCCCTGGCCCGTCGCCATAAGCGCTCGGAGAGTCCTCGGGGACGCAACATGCAGCCCAGCGAAAGCGGTCGTTCGTGGTCGAGCACGGCCCAACACAGCATGTGCCGGTCGACGCCGTAGCCGACCATCACTTCACCGACCCAAATGCGCTGCTCGCCCAAATGCCCACGCAATGACGCGCCTCGCGTGTCGACGGGAAGTCCCAAGGTCCGGGCTACCTCGTGATAGGCCTCCGCGACCGCGAGCTGTCGCCATCCCCGCTGGACCATCCACGCCCCGACGGTGACGGGGATGAGCGCGCCCAACGCCACGCAAAGCAACGCGGTGAGCGCGGTCACAGGCTCCTCACAACGACAGGATGGGCCCTACCGAGAGCTGGGGTAGCAAACCGGTGGTCTGCAAACCGTCCTCGATGAACGGCCAGTTTTGACCCAGCCATCCGCCGAGTGCTACGTTGGCATTCAATCCGAAGTTCCTCGCGATCATCCAATCGACGCCCCCACGCGCCCGGGGCCCTGCGGCCCAGTCGGCACCGATCTCGTCTTGGTAGTATTGCGCGAAGATCACTTCGAGGCCGACATAAGGCCGTACCGCTTGGTCGCCGAACTTGTAGAGGACGCCCAGGTGGATGGGATAAATCTGGTCCCAACCACGAAGTCGTCCCGTTTCCTGCTGCCGTTGCAGGGAGAGGACCCGGTTGACATTGTAGGCTTCGACACCGCCAATCAAGTACAGGCCGTCGACGGTGCGCAGCGCGACCTCAGCGCCAGCCGTAACGAAGTTCAGTTGGTAGTACTTCGCCCCGCCGACGCGTCCCGTGACCTGCAACGACGGGGCTTCGGCCGGAGGAGGGCCACTCGGCGAGGTTCGCGACAAGGAGGCATCGCGCTCCTCCTGGCGCCGTTCGGCTTCGCGAGCCATTCGTGCCGCGTCGCGCTCCTGTTGTCGTTGCTCTCGGGCCGCCTCTCGTTCTTGAGCACGGCGGGGAGCCTGGGGCTCCGGGGTCAACATCGGATCATCGAGGGGATTGAGGGTCTCGTCGTCGGGTTCGTCATCGAGCGGTTTCGTTTCGACGCTGCCGCTCCCAAACTCGATGGCTTCGACCCCAACCTGATCCGGCTCACCGAATTGAATGTTGGCCACGTCGACGTCTGCAGCGTCGGTCTCGAAGTCGTCGAGTTCATCGAGGTCGAGGTCGCCGGCGAGGGTAGGCTCCTCGGATGCTCCAGTTCGGCCGGTGAGAAGCTCTCGGACCACCGGGCCCATCGCGTTGCCAAGTCCCGTGGGGTCGGTGGGCACGGAGAACGTCTTTCGCCGGACGATGCGCTGTTCATCGTAGTAGACGAGATCGAGCCAAAACAGTCGCCCTCTTCGTCGCATGGTGCCCGCGATGAGCGTTTTCGCTGCGTGGTTACGCGCGATCCTCGACAAGCAGCTCACCTTACCAAGGCAACTCGTGGTCAGCGTGGATGGCCGTTGCTGAAGGAGCTGAACCTCGTCGATGCCCGACGCGAGTTCGAGTTCGCTCGCGAGGGTCTCGATCACGAGCGCCCGTTGTTTGGTGTTGACGCTTGAATCAGAGGTAAACGGAGGAAGAAGAACGGATCCTGCGAGTGCGTCGCTCGCGATGATGAGCCCAAGCCCCATGAGGAGTATTCGTGCGAGGCGGATCACGGCGACCTCCACGCCGACAGGGCCACGGCGACTTCCCACCGGCCGCCGCCACTTAACCCGCGCGCTTGTCGGCTTCGCCAATCCGCATAGATTGCGCGCTTGCTGCCGACCTGGAGGACGGCCTGCGCGTCCTGTTCGTGACCACCTCGTTTCCCCCCGAGGCGTCTACCGGCCGAGCGGCCGAGTTTGAGGCGCTGTTTACTCGGGTTCGGGCGTGGGCTGATGCGGTTCGACTTGTGACGGCGACCCGAGGGGAGCATCCGCTTCCCGAAGGCGCGGTGGGCGTCTCCACCTGGCGGATGCGCGGGGTACGGGCGCTCCAGGTGTGGCGAGCGGCGAAGGAGGTCGGACGGGAGCTTTGCCCGGACCTTGTGATCATGGGCGGACTGCTGCTCCCTGATTTGCCCTGGCCGACCCTCCGGCTAGTCCGCGAATTGACCGATGCCTTTGGCCGCCCTCAGCCGGTCGGCCTGGCGGCCCGATTGAATGCGCGACGTGCCGAGCGGGTGGTGGTGCCGAGTAACTTGGTCCGCCAACGCATCTTCGACCTCGGGGTCCCGCGCTGGCGGGTCGAGAAGGTGGCGATGGCGGTGTCCGATGACCCACCTCCGCCGCTGCCGACGGCAGGTACGCCCGTCCGCCTGGTGCATCCGGGGAGCATCCGACTTGCGAAAGGTCAGCACCTGTCCATCGATGCGGTGAGTCGGCTTCCACCCGAGTTCAAGGCGATGGTCGATCTTGCGGTGGTCGGCCCGGTGGCGGATGCGCGCTATGCGGCGCAGCTTCGAATTGCGGCGCGCCGGCAACCGGTTTCGTTTCCGGACACGTCACCCGCCGCAGCCATCGCCGAGTCGCACGCGGTGCTTTGCATCGATGCCGCCGCACCGGGGTTTCCGGATGCCGCGCTTCGGGCCATGGCTATGGGCCGACCCGTCTTGTGGGCCGACCATCCGGCCACCCGCGATGTCCTGGGGACGGTGGGGTTCCCCGTACCTGCCGAACCGCGCGCCCTGCGGCGGCGACTCATCGAACTGTTGCCCACGTTGGATTGGCAGCGGGAGGGCGCGCGCGCTCGGGCCTTTGCCGTTGAGCGTTTTGGGTGGTCGCAGCTGTGGCCGGTGTGGCGGGACCTGCTGTCTCGCTACGCGTGAAGATCGGTCCAGAATCGCGCGAACTCGTCGCGAGTCACCATCTGCCGAATCGTCGGCTCGACCAACGCAGCCGCTACATCGAGGTAGCTCTCGCCCAGCTCGAGGTCGTCCAGCCACGCCCCGAGATGGCCCCTTGCAGAAGACGCCGCGGTCAGGGCGCTTCGAAGGTCCTCGGCAATGCGGGCGTCGAGGTCCGTCTGGGCCGCGAGGCGACGGGCGGTGGCGACCCACGTTTCGATCAGCGGGGTGAGCGAGGGGTCCCGAGCTTCGTCGGCGAGCTGGCTTACCGGGGTCGACAGCACTTCATTCACCACCGCGGCGCGCATTTCGGCAAAGGCCTGCGCGTGAGCAGGGTCGGCGAGGTAGCGGGCCACACTGCGCACCGCACGTTCCGATGCATGCTGGATCGCAGCGGTCATCCGTCCGTCCAACACGCCGTCGACCTCTTCCCGGACTGCATCGACGATTTGGCCGGCCACCCCTCCGAGGTTGTCGCGCACACTGCGCAAGAGCCCTCGCCAGGGCGGCGTCGTTTCCCCGTCGGTCTGGCCGCCGAGGCGCCGGCTCACCGCTCGGATGGCTTCGCTTAGGACGTGACCGAGGAGGGCCTGCAATGCGGGCTGGTTGATGATTCGAAACACCAGGTCTTCGCTGACGGTGAACGGATGGCCCACCGTCGCCTTCGCCAGTTGGATCGTGCCCAGTTGCCCAAAGGGCAGTGCCTCCTCAAGCGTCTCGGGCGGGGCTGCGTCGAGGGCCTCGGTGATCTGGCGCTCCAACCATGGCTCGAGCCGATCTCCTTGGGCGAGCTGGCGTAGACCGGTGGCCCAATGGGCGGCCACGGCTTCGACGTTGACCAAGTCGGTCAAGGGTCGGTCCCGCGTCTCACGAGCCACCAGTCGCGCAAGGGTCGCGGTCGCAGAGTGGTTTGGGTCGCGCAACCGGGCCAGCGCGCGGTCGGCGGGGGTCTTGGAGTCGGCATCCATGATGGCGTGGGCTAACCGAGCACCTTGCGGATGGCCGCCACGTGGGCGGGGCCCGTGCCACAACAGCCTCCGATGACCGTCGCGCCGCGATCCGCCCAGGCCTTGGCGAGTCGGGCGTAGCGCGTGGGACCCGAGCCGGCGCCCCAGCCAACCCCGTCCTCCTCTGAGCCCGCGTTGGCGTAGATTCCGAAGGGCAGCCCGGCCACGGCGACCGCATCGAGGAACGGGGCTGCGTTGAGCGCAGGGACACAGTTCACGAGCACGCAGGTGACGCCAACGTCGGCAACCTGCGCGGCCAGCTCTTGCATCTCGGTTGGGGTGCACAGGTCGAGGCGATAGCCGGCCGTCAGTGCGACCCACGTTTCTACGCCGGTAGAGGTGGCGGCCTCGACCGCGATGCGCGTCTCTCCCGGATCGGCAAACGTCTCGCAGAGGATCAGATCGACGCCGGCCAACGCGAGATGTTCTGCGTGTTGGGTATGCTCTGCCCTTGCGATGGCGTCGCTCGGTCGATCGGCGAGCGTGTAGCAGTCCCGTGCCGGAGCGAGACTCCCCGCCACCGTGTGGCCCTTCGGCACGGCTTGCCGAGCGAGCTGCACCGCCTCCAGAGTTCGCGATTTCGCGCGGGGCCCGGATGCCCATGGGGTGGTGCGAAAGGTGGCTGCGGTATGCACCGTCGCCCCTGCCGCAGCGTACGCTGCGTGAAGGTCCACGATCGCACGGGGGTGCTCGCTCACCGCCCGAGCCGACCACGCCAGGCCTTCGGTGGGAACGCCGCGACGGGCAAGTTCTGTGCCCTGTGCGCCGTCGAGTACTACGATCCGGGACGCTTCCGAATGGTTCGGGTTTGGCAGAATCGCGGACATGACGTTGGATCCCTTCCTCACGGTACGAGTGGCCTGTGTAGGCCTCGTCCAGCTCGAGAATCGGGGCGGTCTGCAGGCGCGAGTGCCTGCGGCCCTCCAAGAAGCTGAAGCTCTGGTCGATGCCTTCCTGGACCAGTGCATCGCCGCCGTCGGTGCAACGCCGTTGGCGGCTCACGTACGCGGTACCCTCATTGGCTTTGAGTCGCCCACCGATGCGGTGCAGTTGGCCATGCGATTGCAACGTGGCCTACTCGACCTCAATTGGCCGTCGACCCTTTTGCAACGGCCCGAACTATCGGATGTCCAGGGGCCCGAAGGCCAGGTGTTGTTCCGTGGCCTGCGCTTGCGGGTGGCCCTGGTGAAAGGGCCCGTCTGGATGGCAGGGGACCACGTGTTGGGACCTGCGGTGCATCGAGTGGCACGGGTCGTCAACCTCGCCCACGGCGGACAGACCTTGCTCACCGAGGAGGTCTACGCGGGCCTGGACCCCGCACTGGCGGCATTCACCGACCTGGGCGCGTTGCCGCTGATCGGGGAAGCGGGGCGACACCGGGTGACGTCCGCAACGCCTCAAGATCTCGCAGCTCGCGAGTTTCCTCCGCCCCGGACGTTGCGCCAACGCGGCGGAAACCTCCGCGAGGATCAAGGGTTCGTGGGACGCCAGCAGGATGTCGCGGCGCTCAACGAGTTGGCCAACCTGGGCGTGCGCATCGTGAGCATCGAGGGGCCTCCCGGAATCGGAAAATCCAACCTGTGCCGCCAGTATGCGCGTTTGCGCCAAAATCAGGCCGGTCCGTCCGGAGGGGTGTGTTGGGCCGGCCCCGCGGTCCAAGACCTCGAATCTCTGATCGACAACCTTGCGCGGATCTTGGGGATTGGGCTTCAGTACACCGCCGATGTTTCGGCGGCGGTCCGGCAGGTCGGACGATCGCTGGCCAGCCGGGGCCCGTTGCTGCTCGCCCTCGACCTGGACGTCGCGACGGACGCCATCCGCGAGGCCATCGAGCACTGGACCACAATGGCGCCCGAGGCAAGCTTCGTCGTGGCAACCCCGGCGCGGCTCAAAGCCAAGGGTGAAGTTGCCTATCAGCTGGGGCCGCTCGGTCTGCCCAGCGATGCGGAAGCTACCCGAGATGCGGATGCGGTCCGGCTCTTCGCGCACCGGGCCCAAAACGCTGGGGCGAGTCTTGCGGCACCAGATGATCCGGCCCTCGTAGAGGCGATCGAACGGTTGGAAGGCAATCCACGCCAAATCCGGCTGCTCGCTGGGATGTTGGAACGGTGTTCCCCAGATGAGGTGGTGGCTACGGGCACGACGGGATCCTTCGACGCCCTCATCGAGGCGGCATGGGAGGCACTCACCGAGTCCGAGCAGACCCTTCTTCAGTCGTGCGCGGTCCTGGAGGGGAGTTTTGATGTGGAGACGCTGGCCGTGGCCGGTCGGCCGACGGTGGTTGGGGGCCTTCGGCAACTTGAACGACTCGGTTTTCTCGACCGCGTGATCGTAGGCGGGGCGCCGGATCTGCTCCGCTACTCCCTGGGCCCGGACATCTGCGATTGGGTGGAGCGTGAACAGCAGCGGACGGGCATCTCGGCGACCCCTGCCGATTCGGATGCCGAGACGGCGCCGCGGTTGTTGGTGGTCGGCAGTCAGCCGGAAGCTGACGTGGGAGAGTCGACAACCGTTCCCGCGGTATTCGGGGAGGCCGAAGCGTTGTCGTCGCACATCGACGCCTCGACTGCAGCATGGGTACTCGAGCATTGGGCGGCCTGGCGAGCGACCATCGATCAAGCGCTGGCCAATGACGAAGCGTCCGAACTTGACCGGGCCATGGCGTACTGGAGCGATCATCAGGCACTTGGCCAGTGGGGGCCTCTCTTCGAGACGTTGCCGATCACGCTCCGCCTTCTGGGGCGCGCAGAGCAGGTGACTGGCGTCGATGTGGCGCGGGTTGCTGCCTTGTGGCTGGTCAGTGCACAGCTGCACCTTCAAGCCGGGTCTCCCGCGGTGTCCGACACCGACCTTGAGCGTGCGGGCGCCTTGCTTGAGCACGTTGAAGTGCCGGAACTGGACCGCGCATTTGCCGAGTGGTCCGCGATCGTGGCGCGGTCCCGGGGCGTGGCATCGGTCGCCGAGAATGCGCCGTCACAACGTGTAGGCATCGCGCACGCGGCCCTCGATGCACTGCAGCGTGGCGATGACGACGAAGCCATCGGGGCCCTCACCGGCCTTGTGGATCCCCCGACCGCCGACCGCCAGGCGGTGGATTGGGCCATGGCGCTTGTTTGGGCGCTGCGCCGGACGGGCCGGTCGGACGATGCCTACGCGCTCGGGATGAACTGGGCTGAAGCGGTCGCACCACTCGGTGATGCGCGAGCGGAAGCTCGGATTGCCGAGCGAGTGGGATGGGTCGACTACCATGTGGGCCGCCTTGAAGACGCCGATCGGACCTGGACTCAGGCCTTGGGGCAGGCCCGTCGGGCGGGGGATCGTTGGGCCGAAGGCTTGCTGTTGGGTCCCGCGGGCCTTGTTGCACTTTCCCGAGGCGATCTCGAGACCTGCCGTACCCGCCTCCTTGCCGCCCTCGCGATTCACCGAGAAGGCGGCGACTCGCTGCGTGAGGGGCAGGTCACGGGCATGTTGGGCATCTTGGATCACGTCAGCCATCAGCCCCAGAGTGCCCGCGAGAACTACCGGCGGGCCGTCGACCTGTTGGGCAACCATGGGCCTCATCGAGATGGTGCGATGTTCGGAGCCTTCGGAGCAGCCCTCGAAGCGGAGCTTGGTCACCTCGACTCGGCCGAACAGCAATGGGCCGATGCCGAGGCGCAGCAAGCCACGTTGCGTGACCCCGATGTCGAGGCTGCGATGGACCAATTGCGCCTGGCCCTGTGGTGGGTGCGCGCCCAGAGCTTCGAACTCGCGGGGGACTCGGCTCGGGCCGCCACGTTGATGGGCCAAGCCCGCGACCGCATCACCGCCTCCCTGGAGCGGGAAACCCCACTGCCCGGCGAGGCCCGACTGGCGTTGGCGCGAATGGATCGGCTGTTCGGGAGGTGAAGGCTTACCCCGACAGCAACCACAGCAGCCCCAAGGCTCCCAGTCGCGCCGCCATGGAACCCAAGGGACCCGTCGATGCCCCCACCGCGCCGAGGATCGTGGCCATCGTCACGCCCCCAAGGGGGTCGAAGGGGGCCTTCACCAACACATAGACCGCGCCTGCGCCGATCGGGGTGAGCCTTCGGGCCAGCCAACCTCGGAAGAGGAGTTCTTCCGATACGATCAACAGTGCAGCCAACGCGAAGGGGGTCACGGGAAAGGCATTGGTGGCCAGTCGTTCGGCGGCCGTTCGCAAGAACCCAGCTTCGGGAGCGACCAACCAGACGCCGGCATTCCAAGTGGCCAAGACCACAAAGGGCGTGGCCAACAATCCAAGCGCGATGCGGCGTGGCGTCACGAGGGGGCCCGCCAATCCTACGTCGTAAAGTGGACGCCCGCTGCGACCCATGGCCACCATGACGAAGAGCAGGAACGACAAGGCACCAGCAAAGATGCCGGCTTCGACCGGGATTTGCTGGGTGACCTTGAAGTTGCCCGCCTCGGCCCACAACAGTGGGGTCAACACCGGTAGCCACCACGTTGAAGCCACCAGGGCGCCGAGTCCCAACCCTTGCTGGACCAGCGGGGTTTCGGTGGACGGAGATTCCAGTTCTCGGGCCGTTCCGACGACGCAGAAGGCCGTGAAGGCCACGGCCGAAAGCGTGGCCACAAAGGGCGCCATGACTCCCGCCCAAGTGTCGCCCGACGCAATGAGCGCACCGCCGATGGGGACGACCGCTCCCAGCAACGGGTGGGTGTTGCCGAGGAGCCATGCGAATAGGCCCGTCGTGACCAGCAGTACGGGCAGCACGCGAATGAGGGTGGTGCTTGCGGCGATGACGTCGGTGGCTCGTCGAACGAGCCATAAGCCAAGTGCGGCCGTGGCGATGGGGACGAAGGGCATGGGCAACAACCAGGCCCCGGCCTGGAGGCTTCCCAGCACGATCGCTAAGATGGCGGCGCCTAGTGAGGTAAACGCGCCCAGCCCGCCCCAAGCCACCAGTTTGCCAAGGACGATCTCGAGCCGAGATACGGCGGCCGCCATCAGGCTGACCAAGGTGTGGTTGGAACGCTCCCCGCCGATGCTCGCCGAGATGGCCCCCGTAAGCGTCGAGGCGCTGATGAGGGCAAACAACATGCTCCGCCCCGGAAAGACATAGCCCGGGTCAAACCGCTCAAGCGAGACCTCGACGCCATCGTAGCGGTCGAGGATCTCGCGGACCTTCATGGGGGGGTCTTCGCCCCGGGTGTAGAGGACGTCACCGCGTTGATCAAAGTGCAACTGCCCACGACGGACGGGCCGCACGGTGTCGCGGAGGGCTACCACCTCGGGAGGCACGTCGCCCGACACCGTCATCACGGACGCTTCGGTGGCCACGATCTGGCGGGGCAATGGGGCTGCGGAACTCGGCACGAGCAGCGCGGCCATGACGATCGGGAGCCAGGCTCCTTGAGGGCCCTTCAGTTCGGTCCGCCAGTCGCGTCGTGCGATGGCCCAGATGCGGTTGAGTCGCACGCGCTACCCCCTTCCGACCCGCCATGCGTAGACGAACGCCGACAACAAGCCCATCGCCGTCGATACGAACAACGCAGGCCATCCGGAACCCCGTGAAAACAAGCTCGCCAGGGGCAACCAGTCGAGTCCAAGGGCGCCCAGGGTGGTGAGCCCGGTAAGCAAGACCACCACCACCGCGAACGGACCGGCAAACCCCTGCTTCAGGCCCGCCGTTCCCACCACCCCGATGCCCAAGGCGACCGAGGCGCCACACGCGGCGATGCCGTGTCGAATGAGGGCGGGCGTATTGGTCACCCCGACGATCGCCGTGATGTAGAGCAGGCTCATCGTGAAGAACAAGCCCAAGGTGAACGTCGACGCAATCCATCGGGCAAAACCGGAAATCCACCGGGGAATGGGCAGCGCGAGTTCGGCTTCGAGCGAGCCGTTGTCGCGATCCCGGGCCACGCCGCCCAGGCCGAAGACCGCGCCGTACATCACAAAAAGCATGCCGAGCACCCGGACAATGTTGCGCCCCGCGCGGCCGGCGTAAGCGGCATCCGGCAGTGGATCAGGCTCTGGCATCCAGGTGGCGCCTAAGCGATCGCGAACCAGGTACTCGACTTCAAGCGAGGCGATGGAGGAGCCTCGAGCCCATAGGGTTTGGCCATCGGTGCCAAGCGGCGTGGCTCCTCGCTTGACGCTGTCGCGAACGGCGTCGACGTCCACTCGGTCGAGTACGAACTGTCGTTCCTCGAGAGCGGCCGCCAAATCGTCTGGCACGTCGTGGGGCACGGCCACGTTGCGGGAGGGTCGGGTCAGCGCAAGGAACGCGACGGTGATGGTCAAGGTGACGCTGGCGACGAGGCCCGGCCACACCAGTGAGCGCAGGACCATGCCTTCGCGAAGCAGCCGCTGGATCATCGAAGCGGTCAACAACCAAAGCGCGCGGAGCGCACGGACGGTCGGGGTTTCGGGAAGTGGATTCACTCGGTTGGCTCGACGAGGGCGATGAAGGCGTCATCGAGGTTGTCGGCGTTGGCCTGCTGCATGATCTCGGACAAGGTGCCCTCGGCCACGAGCTTGCCTTGAGCGACCACGCCGGCTCGGTTCACCAGACGTTCGACTTCGCCCATGATGTGGGAGGAGAGAATCACCGTTCGGCCTTGGGATGCTTGATCGCGGACGAGGGCCAGCACGTCGCGTCGTCCCGGCACGTCGAGGCCATCGGTGGGTTCATCGAGCAACAGCACTCGCGGATCGTGGACCAGTGCGCGTGCCAACACGACCCGCCGCTTCATTCCGGTGGACAGATCGCCGCAAGGTTGGTCCGCGAACGAGGTGGCTCCCATTCGTTCCAGGAGTTCTTCGGAGCGTCGGACCGGGTCTTTCACCCCTTGGATTGAGGCGAACAAGCGTACCACTTCACGACCGGAAAGCCGCTCGGGCAGACCGGCCTCCGCGGGGACATACGCCATGAGTTCTCGGGCCCGCAACGGTCGGGCCACCCGATCCACGCCTTCCACCGTGATGGATCCTTCATCGGGATCGATGAGGGTTGCGATCATGCGAAGGGTGGTTGACTTTCCGGCACCATTGGGGCCGAGCAAGCCGTAGATCTCGCCGGGAGCAACCTCGAAGGTGAGGTGGTCGACAGCGACGATCGAGCCTCGTGATGCGGTGTGGAAACGCTTGACAAGCTGGCGGACGGCGATCATCTCGGCCGGTCTAACACCCACCCTGGTCCACGAGGTCACCGATCCGGACATGCGATACCTGCGGCTATGGCCCGCAGGCCGTGGAGGAACCGGTGAAGGCACTCGATAGCTACCTCGAAGACCGCTGGGTCAGCGGATCGGAGCCTTTCGCTGAGCTGCGTGACCCGACGTCGGGCGACATCACGGCGCATGTCTCGAGCAAGGGGCTGGATCGACGGGCCGCGCTCCACCACGCGCGGACCGTCGGAGGTCCTGCGTTGCGCGCGATGACCTTCGCTCAACGGGCCGCGATGATCGAGCAGCTCGCAAAGGCCATCCATGCGCACCGCGACGAATTGCTCGAATTGTCGCGGCGCACTGGCGGAACCACGCGTGGAGACGGCAAGTTCGACATCGATGGCGCCGCCTCAACGATGCAGTACTACGCTTACCTCGGACGCGACCTCGGTGATCGGCGGGTACTCGTCGATGGTGAGGCCGAAGGCCTGCTCCGCAGCAAGCGCTTCGTTGGTCAACACGTCCTCGTGTCTCGTCCGGGCGTCGCGATTCACATCAATGCGTTCAATTTCCCGGCGTGGGGATTGGCCGAGAAGGCTGCAGTGGCCTGGCTCGCGGGCATGCCCGTCGTGGCGAAGCCAGGCATCCCGACCGGTGAAGTAAGCCAACGCATCGCGCAGCTCTGGGTCGAGACGGGCGTGCTGCCGCCTGGTGCATTCACGCTGGTGATGGGGGAGCCTGGCGATTTGCTTGATCATGTAGGGCCGATGGACTGTGTCGCGTTCACCGGCTCGTCGGCCACCGCGCAGAAGATTCGGCAGCATCCGGCGGTTCAGCGGCACAACGTTCGACTCAACATCGAAGCCGACTCCCTGAACGCCTATGTGTTGGGCCCTGACGTCGAACCCGGCACCGACACGTGGGAGATGTTCATCAACCAGACGGTCACGGATCTGCTGCAAAAATCAGGGCAGAAGTGCACCGCGGTGCGGCGAATCGTAGTGCCTCATCCCATCGTGGATGACGTCATCGGTGCGCTGACGGACCGCCTTTCAGGCATCACGGTGGGAGAGCCAGGTGAAAAGGGCACAGACATCGGTCCGCTGGTCACCGCCCAACAGCAAGCCCGCGTCAACGAAGGACTCGCCTCGTTAGCGTCCGCGGGCGTGCCGGTGTTCCAGGCCGATGCCCCTCCGCAGGGCGCCTTTGTGAAACCCTCGCTGTTCCGAGTGGAGGGAGGGGTGGCCGCACCACATGTCCACGACACGGAGGTGTTCGGTCCGGTTTCGGCCGTGCTGCCCTGCTCAGGCGAGGTGGACGAGGTCGTGGACATCGTGGTTGCCGCGGGTGGAGGCCTTGTGTGCTCCATTTATTCGGATGACCCCGAGTGGGCGGCTCCGGTGATTTGGGGTCTGGCGCCGTGGCATGGGCGGATTCACTGGGGCTCCCGCAAGGTTCACGATCAGAGCCCGGGGCCAGGCACCGTGTTGCCCAACCTCGTGCATGGGGGGCCTGGCAAGGCGGGGGGAGGTGAGGAACTCGGAGGGCTGCGAGGCCTGTCCTTTTACTTCCAACGAACCGCCATCCAAGCGGATCGTTCCCTGATCGAACGCATCGTCGAGGCCGACGCATCGATGTCACAAGACAACAACTGACGCCGCATCCTCGTCACCCCCTCGGTACATTGTGAGTAGGCAGTGGAGCGGCTTATGCGCTGGATGGAAGAGCTGAAGAAGCAAGGCAAGACCCTAGTGGATGCGCTTCGCAGCCTGCTGCTTCCCAATGCGGAGCCGGAGCCTGAACTCGCCCCCGTTCGGGTGCCTTCGAGGCGTCAGCCCCGCCAAAAATAGACTTGGGATGCGATGACTGACCCGATTTCGCTCGCCCTCACGGCGCTCGCCGCGAGTCTTGGATTCGCGATCATTTGGGTGCAGTGGCCCCAAACGCCGGAACTCGATGGCGAACGGTGGTTCAAGAGCCTTCTGGTGGCTCTGCTTCAAGGGCACGTGGAGGGCCGAGGCGGTGATGCGGATGCCTTCGATACGGAAGTCATCCGGTTTGTGCCCTACCATCCAGCCGGTCGGTTCCCCGAGCGCAAGATCACGATGCCGGAGTTGGCGGTCACTGGAGCGGCCCTCGATGGCGAACGGGCGCTCTGCGAGACGCTCGCCGCGCTGCCTACTCGAGAGGCTCGGTGGGCTCGGCTCTACGACGAGGACGAAGCCGGTCTCGATGCCCGTCTGTCGGATCCGTACGACCTGGGTGAGGTGTACGATCCGACCACGGCGATGGGGCCGGACGCCTCCTGGGAGGCGGTCGCCGCGTGGGGGAAAGACCCCGACAGCGAAGCCGCGGTCGCCCTCAAGGCGGCGCTCTGGCGAAGCCTGCCCGTGCGCTGGGTGCTTATCAAAGGCCGATCGTCCCATCCCTCTCCTGCGCCGGTCCTCGATGCGCTTGCTCAGATCTTGGGTGAACGCGCCGTGATGCTGAAAGGAGATGCAGGTGCAGAGGGGGTCGCCGAGGCCCTGGGGGAGCTGGCCGACGATGATGGACCTCCCCTGGTGCACGTGGGCGAAGAGGCGGGCGTGACCTGGCTGCTGCATGCTCTGCCCGACAATGTCGTGCTGCGCGAACGCACCCAAGCCATTTTGAGCGTAGGGGGCGTGATTGGTGGCCGGTCGGACGTGGATTCGGGACCCCTTTCCACGATGGCGCAGCGTGATTGGCTCGGAGCCCACTTTCGCCAGCGACAGATCGAAACCGACGTGGTTCGGCTCACACCCTACTTTGCGGTGCAGTGGCTCGACCGGACGTGCGAAGAGCCCGGCATCGAAGGATTGTCGTTGGCTTCGATGCGCTTCCCCGACCCCGACCCGACCGATGCCAGCGCCATCACGGTAGAGACCGTCGATCTTGGCCCGTTGCCCGCCATCCCCACCTTGCCTACGGAACTCGTGGCGCGAGCGCTCATCACCTTCATCACGGCATGGCTCGCACAGCGTCGCTGAGATTACGGAGTCCCGAAACCCCAGGACTGGAGGAGCGATGGGTCCCGGCATCCGACCCATGCATCCCTTCCATCGAACCGAACTGCTGGTCGGTGGCGAAGGGCACGACCGTCTCGTCGCCTCGTCGGCCTGTGTGATTGGCCTCGGTGGCGTGGGAAGCTACGCCGCCGAAGCGCTCGCTCGATCGGGCATCGGTCGGCTCGTGTTCGTGGATTTCGACAAGGTCTGCATCACCAACGTGAATCGACAACTCCACGCCACCCGGCGGACGGTGCGTCAGTTCAAGGCCGATCTGATGGTCGAGCGCGCAGCACAAATCAATCCCAAGGCCGATGTCGTCGGCATGCGCACGTTCTATGAGCCTGAAACCGCCGAGGCGATCCTTGGTGAGGGCTACGACATCGTGTTGGACTGCATCGACAACATGACGGCGAAGGTCCACCTGCTGCAGACCTGCATCGAGCGCGATCAGCCTGTGATCTCCGCCATGGGTGCAGGGGGACGAATGGATCCGACGCGCCTCCGCGTCACCGACATCGCGGAGACACGAAAGGATCCCTTCGCCCGGATCGTACGCCAGTTGCTTCGTGAACGTGGCATCACCGAAGGCGTGACGTGCGTGTGGTCGGACGAACCGCCCCACGATCTGGATCAAGCAGCGGAATCATCGTTTCGATGCATTTGTCCTGATAAATCGCTCAAGGACAAGCACTCTTGCGAAGGGCGACATCAGGTTCAGGGCACCGTGCCTTGGATGCCCGCGATGTTTGGGTTGACGATGGCCGGGGTTGCGGTTCATCAAATCCTTGATCGGCCGATTGCCGAGCGTCCCCGCCAGGTTCGGCTCAAGCCGACCGCAAAGCCATCCCGAGCCGAGAAGCAGCGATTGTTACGCCAAGCCGGGTATGGACGCGAGGAGATCGACGGTGGACCGAACGCTCGCTGAGTTTCCCGACGGCAAGGCTGCGGTGGCGGCGGTGAACGAGCTGGTTGCGGGCAGTTTCAACGCCGAAGACATCGAGTTCTTCGCGGTCAGAGCCGATGGCTCATCGGTTCCGGTACCCATCCGCTACCAGTCCGAGGTGGGTAGGGGCTTCGTGCTTGGGGGCATCCTCTCGCTTCCCGTCGGGATCGGCTTTGCGATGTCGCTTGGGTTGCAGGCCTCGCCCAGCCTGGCCATCCTCGTGGGTGGACTTGGTTGTGCGTTGGGCGCGACCCTTGGGGTGGGTTGGTGGAGTGTGAGGGCGGATCGATCGAGCATTCCGCGTGACGCAACGCGATTCGTTCTTGCGGTGAAGGGCCCAGCTGGTCGAACCGCACATGCACAGTCCGTGATGCAGCAGGCGGGCGGTACGGATGCAACGCCTCGTGCAACCCCGCCTGCGTCGGGACCGTCAGCGCAATAGCTGACCGGTTCGGAGGAACCTCGATGCCCGCAGGCTCACCCGGGCCCGGCACCCGCCGTCGCGTGGAGCGGATCGACCTTGGGGTCGGCCAACCATCGATCGCCGTCGTGACGCTTGCGTCGCCGACCGACGGCCCGACGGTGGTCGTGACCGCCAACGTGCATGGCGATGAAGTGACGGGGTTGGCCGCGGTTCATGAACTGGACCGACAGCTCGCTGTTTCGCTTCGTCAGGGCAGCGTGGTGTTGGTTCCAAGCCTCAACCCGGAAGGGTTGGAGCAACAATCCCGCGTTCAGCCGGCCGATGGCGTCGATCTCAATCGCGTGTTTCCTGGGGATCCCACAGCGACCGCGGTGGGAGCGGCGCGCACCGCAGGACGGGTCTGGCTGGGCCTGCATCGGCATTCGCCGGACGCCGTGATCGATCTGCATGCCGATTCGGCTTTGGCGATCCCCTACGCGATCATCGACCGATCGGTTCGGCTGGCCGGAGCCGCTCGTCAACGCATGGACCGCGCGCTTGAAGGGCTCGCCGAAGCGTCCGGTTTGACCGTACTCCGGGAATATCCTGACGAGTTGTATCGGAGGTTCCGCCTCGATCAGTCTCTGGCTGGTGCGATGGTGAACCATGCGCGAGTGCCGGCCATCACCCTCGAAGTCGGTCCGCGGCGAGCGGTGGCTCCTATGGCGGTCCAGGTCATGGTCCACGCCGTGTTGCGCATCCTCCATCACCTCAAGCTCATCGAAGAGGCTCCTCCGCCCTCGCCCACGCGTCGGCAGGGGGGGCCGTGGCGGCGTTCGTCGGCGCCCAAGGTCAGTGCCACCGGTCTGTTCGTGCCTTCTCGTTCCCCAGGAGAGTCGTTTCGGCGCGGCGATGTGTTGGGCGAAGTCCGAAACCTCCAGGGCACCGCGATCGAGATCGTGCGGGCCTCAGCAGATGGCTTGGTGGTGTCGTGGAGTGAGAACGCCTGGGTGACGGCACGGAGCGTACCCGGCACGATCGGGTTGTTGGACGGATGAGTCGTCGACTGGTCGTCAATGGCTACAGCGCACGCTGGCTTCGGCAGGGATTTGCCTGGGTCTACCCAAAGGAAGTTGCGTCGGGCAAGGCGCGGCCTGGCCAAACCGTGGTCCTGGCGGATGAGCGAGGAGCCGTCCTAGGGACGGGCGTTGCCGACGACGGGTTTGTCGCCGTGCGTCGGTTCCGCGACGACGAAGGGCCGCTCGATCGTGGGTGGCTGTTTGGGGTGTTGGACCGCGCGTGGGCGCACCGCGAGCAAGTGGTCGACGAGGCCACGACCGGCTTTCGCATCGTGCACGGACAGAATGACGGTTTGCCAGGTATTCGCTTGGATGTTTGGGCGGAATGGGCCACTATTGTCCTGGATAGCGAGAGCCTCACCCGATTCGTCGACGACATCGTGACGTGGCTGGTCGAACGTCGAGCCTCCGTGGGCGTGGTGTGCTGTTACCGTGCCGATCCTCGGGACGCCCGACGTCTGCCCGAGCCGCACGTCGTGTTTGGCGAGGTGCCTGACAGCGATGTGTTGGTCACGGAGCGCGGGTTGGCCTATCGGGTTCGCCCCACGGAAGGACCCGATGTGGGGCTCTACGCCGATATGCGCGAGGTGAGGGGCTGGCTCGAATCGCATTGGACGGGAATGCGGGTGCTCAACCTCTTCGCGTACACGGCCGCATTCTCTGTTTCGGCGGCGGTGTTCGGGGCTGCGCGCACCACGTCGATCGATCTGTCCGGTCCGATTCTGGCGCGAGCGCGCGACAACTTCGTCATCAACGGTCTCGATCCCGAAGACCACGATTTTGAAGCTGAAGATGCATTCAAGGCGCTCGATCGGCATCGCCGGAAAGGCAACCTCTTTGACCGGGTGATCGTCGACCCTCCGTCGTTTTCACGAGGGAAGGAGGGATTTTCCGCCAAGCGAGATTGGCCTCGGCTCACGGCCGCCGCCACACGGGTTCTCGAAGATGGCGGATGGCTGATTGCGGCTTCCAATCAGGGGCAGACGTCGCCACGGGCCTTTGAAACCGCATTGTTTGAGGGGTTCAAGAAGGCGCGCGCCCATGGTCAGCTCATCCATGTGGCGACCCAGGGGCCTGACTTTCCTGCGGCTACCTGGTTTCCCGAGGGCCGCTACCTGAAGGTCCGCATCTACCGGGTTTGGCGATAGGTCACGGGCTCCAAGTGGGGTCGAGGGCCTGCCGCAACTCCCCCACCGCGACAGCCAGGCCTAATTCGAGGGCGCGACAAATCACCGCATGCCCGATGCTCACCTCAGCGAGTTCGGGGATTTCGCGAAGATCCACAAGATTGTGACGGTCGAGATCGTGACCCGCGTTGAGCCCCAGTCCTACGGCTCGCGCCGCTGCGGCGGTGGCCCAGACGCGTTCGGTCTCCGGCGAAGGTTGGTCGGGGGACCATGCCCAGGCGTAGGGGCCTGTGTACAACTCCACCCGATCGATGCCGAGTTCCGCGAAGGCTGCCATCGGTTCGGGGTTGCAATCGACGAACCCACTGGTACGGATTCCCTGGTCTTTCAGCCGATCGATCGCCCGTCGAAGGCGGTCTGCGTCGACGGGCAACGACCAGCCATGGTCCGACGTCACTTCGCCCGGGGTTACGGGCACGAGCGTGCACTGGGAAGGTTGAACCTTGCAAACAAGGTCAAGCAGCCCTTCGTCATCTTCGCACTCGATGTTCAGTTCAACCCCGGGATGATGCTCAGCGAGATGGGCGGCCACCCCTGGCACATCGTCGAAGCGAACGTGACGCTGGTCGAGGCGGGGGTGCAGGGTAATGCCCTGGGCTCCGGCTGCGATCGAGCGGTCGACATACTCGAGCAGTGAAGGCACGTCGCGCCCCCGACTGTTTCGGAGCAACGCAACCTTGTTGAGGTTGATGGAGAGAGCTGCGGGCAACGGAGCTTCCTGCGGACCGACCCCACGTTCGGCCGTGAGGTGAGCTAAGGGCCTGCCATGTGACATAAGGTATCGGCAGTCCGATGGTGGACGCCGTGGTCGACGGAAAGGCCGAGAGCGCGGTAGCCTACTGGCGGCGCAGCCGGCTTCGGCGCGTGGAGCTCGCTTGGACACGGTGAAACGAACGGTCAAGGGGACCGTCACCCGCACGGTCGCATTCACGGACCTGGCGAATTACACCGCCGCCGTGTCGCGGGCGAATCGTGAGGAATTGCGTCGCCTACTGGCAGATCACGAGGCCCTGGTCGCGCCGATCGCGGAGCGTCACGGAGGCCGGGTGGTGAAGAACCTCGGCGACTCCTTCATGGTCATCTTCGACGCAGCGACCGACGCGCTGCGGGCGGCCCTGCAGATCCAAGAGATGGTTCGCGACTCCGAAATCTCGATTCGCGTGGCCCTCGAGACGGGCGACGTCGAGGCCATCGAGGGCGATGCGTTTGGCTACGCGGTGAATCTTGCCGCCCGCATCCTCGCTAAGGCCCCCCCGCAAGAGATCTGGTTCGGTCCAGCAACGCGGATCTGCATGAACGCCTCCGAAATCCCTTGGGAGAGCGTCGGTCGATTCCGCTTCAAGGGCATCCCCGGAGAGCGAGAGATCTTTCGTGCCGTCCCGCCCCACCAGTGCAAGCTTCCCGAGCCCGTTGCCCGTTCGGTAAAGCAAGGGCGGCTCGTGCGCTTTGTGCGCGGCGAACCGGCGCCGCTGTTGCCGCCAGACCCCGTGGTGCTCCTTGAGGGCTATCCTCCCGGGTCACCTGCCCTTTCGGAGGCCGTCGATAAGCTTCCGGTCATCAATCCGGCCAGTTTGTGGCTTGCCGCCTACAACATCGCAACCGACGACCGGGTGGCCTGGCGAGAGGCAGGTCGGGGGCTCGTCATCGGCACGCCAGAGGCTATCGATCAAGCTGTCGCGGATGCCCTGAAGGTGGTCACTCGGCACTCCGGCTCCGACACCATCGTGTTGGACGTGGGGGTCAAGGCCGATGTCGAGTTGGTGATGTGCGGCATTGCGCTACCCGCGGTGCCCCTGCACGAGGTGGTGTCCAGCTACTTCTACGACCTGCTTTCGGATGGTCGTTGGGTGAACCAATCCGACCATGCCCTGCTGCGGGTTGAAGTCACTCCTGAGGGGCCCCGCCTGCATGCCATGACTCCCGGCATCCTCATCAATGGCCGGGCGGTCGATGAGAATGGTCCTCCCGTCGATTTGGACGATGGGGATCAAATCGCTACTGCGGTTGGCCAGTTCCGCTACGAGACCTCCACCCACACCTACGTGGGGCTGCTCATCGCGGATACCGAAATGCGGCTGGGGGTAGTGTCGGGGACGACGGCAGAACTGGGCCGTGAACCTCGTCATCCTGGACTGGCCTACCCCGATCGCCGTGGGCAGGACAACATTCGCTGGTGTCCGGGTCAGCGTGCGGCACGGGCCCGTTCGAACGGCTTTACGCTCGATCGTGCCCTTGCGGGGCGTCGTCAGGCGGCGATTCAGGTCAATGACGACCAGGTCCAGCTCAAGCCGCTGCACCCCCGCTGTGCCACCTACTTGCAGCGCTTTGGCAATGCAAATCTCGAACTTGCCGACCGGGTGCTCGATATTCGCCTCGGTGACCGCATCGTCGCCGGCACGACCGTCGTGGCGTTGCGCGCGCCCGAGACCGCAGCAGCTGAATGAACGACGAACTCGTACAGCTAACGAATCAGGCGGTCCTCGCGGTGCTGTTGGGCTGCGGAGGCAGTGGGCTCGTGTTCATCGTGGGGCTTGTGATTTGGCTTCAACGTCAGACCAAGCCTGAAGAAGGAGCCAAACGCCCACCGCCTGTGATGTCGGTCGTGTTTACGCGACGCGAGCGGTCCGACGATGAGGACACCCAGGCTTAAGCGACGGGCAACCGCAATCGGAAGGTCGTACCCTGGCCTACTGCGGATTCCACGTCGATCTGGCCGCCCATCGTTTCAGCCCAGCGACGCGACAGGGCGAGGCCCAGCCCCAGTCCTGGCTTTTGCTGATCTGAATCTTGGACCTGGGCAAAGGGCTCAAAGAGATCTTCGAGCTTGTCGGGCGCGATGCCCACGCCGGTGTCCGAGACCGCCAGCTGGACTTGCATTCCTACGGCGGTGGCCTGCAGGGTGATCTTGCCGTTGGTCGTGTACTTGGCGGCGTTCGACACGAGATTGAGCAGGATTTGAAACGTCCGCCGGGGATCGACCGAGATGGCAGGCAGATCCGAATCCGCCTGGAGTTCCCAGGTATTGCCTCTGAGCTGGACGAGGGGTTGCGTGATGACGCTCACTTCCTCGAGCAAGGGCGCGATGGGTACCCGCTCCACCGCCAGGGGGAGGTCGGCGTCTTCGGCGTTGGAAAGGTCGATGAGGTCGTCGACCAGTGCGAGCAGATGCTGGCCCGCCGCATGGATGCGTTCGAGGTCCTTCTGACGTTCGGGATCGGTTTCTTCCTCGCGAATCATCTCTTCGTAGCCAAGCACCACATTGAGTGGGGTTCGGAACTCGTGGCTGACCATGGCGAGGAAACGGTCGCGGGCCTGGGCGTCCCACTGGGCCTCCCGGGCTGCCTGCTCGAGCGCTTCGGTCGAGGCAAGTCGCTGACGGAGGGCTTCTCGTAGATCTTGAACCGCGAGGGAGACCCAGATGGCAGACATGAGGCTGGCGATCACGATGTCGATCACCGGGGAAAAGCCCGTGTCGGTCCCCTGCGGAGCGGCCATCCCGAGAACCGCCAGGGCGACGGTCATCGCCACCGTAGCCAAGAGTCCGCCGCGGGCTCCGCTCCAGATCCAAGCCGCAAACACGACAAGGCCCAAATACACGGTGTAGTGGCTATGTACACCCCCGGTGACCGCGATGTACGCGATGAGCGTCGCGGTCGAGACTAGGGTGAGAAACCAAGCTGCTAGGGTCCCAAACCCCATTCGGGTGAGTCCCAGCGTCACAGCCATCGTCACGACAATGGGTAGTCCTCGCCACACTTGGTCTGCGCGAACGTCGCCGACCAAGCCGTAGAGCATGCCCAACACCGCAAGCACCAAGACAACACCGACGGACCGCATGAGCAATCGATCGTGGAGGTTCACGCCACCACCTCGACATCGAGGAACAAAGTTAGAATGCCGATCGTCGCCGGCGGAGAGGTGGGGGCCGTGACGATGCCACCGATGGTTTCGGAGAGGCGTTGCGCGACCGCAATGGCTAGTCCGGTCTCGCTTCGGGCGGGAAACGCGATTTGGACGCCATCGTCGAGCGTTCCGATGGTCACCTCCACCCGCCCCCCGGCGAGGCTGTGCGCCGAGTGCACGAGGAGCTGGGTGAGCACGCGCTCCAACCGCTGTTCATGGGTCCGCACGAGGACCCGGTCAGCGGGTGCGTTGATCGCGAGTTCGAACCGTGGAGCGTACCTCGATACCGACGTTCGCGCCTTGTGGATGAGCTGCACGAGTTCGACTTCAGTGGGCTCTTCGGTCGCTCGGGAGGCCTCCGACCGGGCCACCTCGAGCACTCCTTCAACCAAGGTGAGCAGTTCACTACCCGCCGCGTGCATACGGTCAAGGTCGTGGTTGCCGGGCGAGTCTTCTCGCAGCAGGTCG